>CAXBCW010000014.1:0-60758 GCA_963974325.1 uncultured Rhizobiaceae bacterium | reverse complement strand
TGTGAAAGAGGGCAAGCTTTACAATATTTTCGACCCCATCACCGCAGAGGCTAAAGGTCAGGACCAATCCAAAAATCTTAAAAAAGTCAGAGTTAATAACAAGCTTCGTCGTCAGATTAGAGGCATTATTGGCAATCTCACATTGGCAGCAAAGGATCCTGATGATCGTATGAGCGCCGCACAAACATTGATCGCAAATCCTGATGGTAACATGGTGCCAGCTCTGGAGGCTGCCATTGCGATTGAACAAGATGCCAATGTGAAACAAAAGTTTGAAATTGCCCGACTGGCATCCATTTTATTTTCCAAACAATCAGATGATATAAAACGCGCAGCAATTGATGATATTGCCGCCACTGGTTCGCGCGAAGTACTGGCCTTGTTAGGCAAGTTTACCGCCCAAACTGAAGGCGACTTAAAGACCAAAGCAGAAGCTGCAACTGCGGAAATCAAATCATCGTTGAAGCTTTGGGATTTCGGGCAAACTATTTTGTTCGGATTATCTTTGGGCTCGATCTTATTACTGGCCGCAATTGGTTTGGCCATTACCTTCGGCGTGATGGGAGTGATCAATATGGCTCATGGCGAGATCGTGATGTTGGGAGCCTATACAACATTTATGGTCCAAGAGGTGATCCGAGGTTCAGCGCCTTGGTTGCTCGATTGGTCGCTTGCAATAGCATTGCCGCTCGCATTTTTAATCTCCGGCGCTGTTGGCATGGCGATGGAGCGCAGCATTATTCGCCATCTTTATGGCAGACCGCTGGAAACACTTTTGGCAACATGGGGCGTATCGCTTGTGTTGCAACAAGCGGTTCGCACAATTTTTGGCCCAACCAACAAAGAAGTTTCCAACCCGAGCTGGATGTCTGGTGCCTTTGAATTGGGGCAAATGTCGATCACATGGAACCGTATGTATATCGTTATCTTTGCATTGGTGGTTTTTGCAGTTCTTTTATGGGCGCTCAATAAAACATCTATGGGTTTGCAAATGCGCGCAGTGACCCAAAATCGCCGCATGGCGTCATCCATGGGTATTAAAACTCCATGGGTCGATGCGCTCACCTTCGGGTTGGGGTCTGGTATTGCTGGCATTGCCGGCGTGGCCCTCAGCCAAGTCGACAACGTGTCGCCAAATCTCGGCCAAGGCTACATTATTGATAGCTTCATGGTTGTCGTTTTTGGCGGCGTCGGTAATTTGTGGGGCACGCTTGTGGGTGCGCTATCTTTGGGGATCGTCAATAAGTTTTTAGAGCCCTATGCAGGTGCAGTGCTCGGTAAAGTCTTTGTCTTGGTGTTCATCATTCTCTTTATCCAAAAGAGGCCTCGCGGCCTGTTTGCGCTTAAAGGAAGGAGTGTTGACCAATGATATTCACCCATCTTTTAAAAAACGGACTTGATCGCCGCATCTCAATTACTCTTATCGTCATTATGACGGTTGGCGTTTTAGTGCCGCTGTCCAATCTTTACCTACCAGAGGATAATCCATTTCACGTGCCAAGCTATGTCGTTGCGCTGATGGGGAAATATCTTACCTATGCGTTGCTCGCACTTGCGCTTGATTTGGTATGGGGTTTTTGCGGTATTTTATCGCTCGGTCATGGTGCGTTTTTTGCGCTTGGTGGCTATGCCATGGGCATGTATTTAATGCGCCAAATCGGTGATCGTGGATCCTATGGCAATCCGATATTGCCAGATTTCATGGTGTTTTTGAACTGGCAAGAACTGCCTTGGTATTGGTACGGATTTGATCAGTTCTGGTTTGCAGCACTCATGGTAATGTTTGTGCCGGGACTACTCGCTTTTGTATTCGGCTGGTTTGCATTTAAATCACGCGTGACGGGCGTTTATCTTTCCATCATTACACAGGCCATGACCTATGCCTTGTTGCTCGCTTTTTTCCGCAACGATATGGGCTTTGGCGGCAATAATGGTCTGACAGATTTCAAAGACATTTTAGGCTATAATATCCAAACCAATGAAACACGCGCAGCATTATTTTTTGCAAGTGCTGTTGCGCTTACCATTGGTGTGGCCATTGCCGCCAGTGTGACCGCCTCACATTTGGGCAAGCTGTTGATCGCGGTGCGTGATGCCGAAAGTCGGACCCGCTTTTTGGGCTATCGACCAGAAAAAGTAAAACTGTTTGTCTTTGTTCTATCCGCAGTTATGGCAGGGGTTGCCGGTGCGCTCTACGTTCCACAAGTGGGTATCATTAATCCGGGCGAATTCTCTCCAGCTAATTCTATTGAAGTGGTGATTTGGACAGCTGTCGGCGGTCGAGGCACGATCATCGGTCCTATCATTGGGGCTTTTACTGTGAACGCTGGGAAAAGTATTTTCACAGGAATTTTGCCTGAATATTGGCTGTTTGTGTTGGGTGGATTGTTTATTTTTGTCACGCTCTATCTGCCAAAAGGCATTGTGGGGACCATTCAAGAAAAATGGAAATTACGCAGCGATAAAGCCGCAGAAACTAAAAAACAGACTCCAGATGATATCCAGCCAGAAACTGAGCAAGTACCCGAAAATGCAGCCGAAAATGCAGCCGAAAATTCAGCGGAGAAAGCATAATGAGCAAGCGCAAAGAAACATTGCTTTATCTTGATGGTGTCAGCGTGTCCTTTGATGGGTTTAAAGCCATTAATGAACTCTCGCTTGTGCTTCGAAAGGGTGAAATGCGGGCAATTATTGGCCCAAATGGCGCTGGTAAAACCACAATGATGGACATTATTACCGGTAAAACACGGCCCGATAAAGGCGAAGTTTTCTTTAATGAAACCATAGACCTGACCCAATTTGATGAAGCGGACATTGCCACAATGGGCATTGGTCGCAAATTTCAAAAACCAACAGTGTTTGAAAGTCACACGGTAGAAGACAATATTGCGCTGGCGCTTTCAGGCCCCCGTAATGTTCTCAATACGTTGTTTTTCAGGCCCAATGCTGAAACCAAAAGTCGAATTACTGGTATTTTGGATAAGGTGCGCCTGACACATTTACGCACCGATTTGGCTGAAAACCTGAGCCATGGGCAAAAACAATGGCTCGAAATTGGCATGTTATTGGCACAAGATCCAAAGCTTTTATTGGTCGATGAACCCGTTGCCGGAATGACCGATGCTGAAACGGAAGAAACGTCCAAATTGTTGCGTGAAATTGCACAAGATCACTCCGTCATTGTGGTCGAGCATGACATGGATTTTGTCCGAGATTTGGATGTTAAAGTGACATGTTTGCACGAAGGTCATGTGTTGTCAGAAGGTTCATTAGACCATGTTTCCGCCGACCCACGTGTAGTTGAAGTTTATTTAGGTCGCTAGGGGAATTGTTATGTTAAATGTTGAAAATGCAGTTCTTCACTATGGCGCAGCCGAGGCACTTCGCGGTGTGAATATGCGCGTGGAACCTGCCAAAATTACGTGCGTTTTGGGGCGAAACGGCGTTGGTAAATCAAGCCTTATGCGTGCAATTGTCGGTCATTATCCATTAAGCGATGGGCAGATTTCATTTGACGGAAAAGTGATGAAAAACCAAAAGCCATCCTATGATCGCGCACGTGCTGGGATTGGCTATGTACCGCAAGGCCGCGAAGTTTTCCCGCTTCTTGCCGTCAAAGAAAACCTTGAAACGGGTTATGCTGGATTAGCCCGCAAAGATCGACATATCCCTGAATATGTCTTCGAATTATTTCCTGTTCTACAAGATATGTTATCCCGTCGTGGTGGCGATTTATCGGGCGGACAACAGCAACAATTGGCCATCGGTCGAGCGCTGGTTTCACGGCCAAAACTTTTGGTGTTGGATGAACCAACTGAGGGTATTCAACCCTCCATTATCAAAGATATTGGCAGGGCGATAACATTTCTCCGCGATAGTCAGGGAATTGCGATTTTGTTGGTTGAGCAATATTTAGATTTCTGCCGCGAGCTTGCAGATCATCTATATATTATGGACCGCGGCGAAGTGGTGCACGAAGGTAATGCTGAGAGCTTGGATAGGCCTGATGTGCGTGCACATTTGACGGTTTAACTAAGTTCAGCAACATCGCCCATCAGATAACGTGGCCCCGAACCCTTGTGAGCTGCGCGATCATCTTTGTTGTATAATTGGCATTTGTCTAGAGATAAACAACCGCACCCAATGCATCCATCTAGCTTGTCTCGCAATGTTTCCAAACTCTTGATTTTCGCATCAAGATGTTTGCGAAAACTGGTGCTCAATACCTCCCAATCACCATTGGTGGGTGTGCGTCCTTGCGGCAAATGTTCAAGCTGATCTTTAATCTGACTAAGCGTAAATCCTAAATCTTGAGCGATCAAAACGAACGACAAACGCCGGATGTCAGAGCGCAAAAATCGCCTTTGTCCTCCATGATTACGTTCGGACTGCACAAGGCCTTGTTCTTCATAATAGCGGATGGCGGACAAAGCTAATCCTGTTCTTTTTGCGACCATTCCAATCGATAGAGTCGTTGCAACTTTTTTCATGGGACCTCCAAAAAACGCTTGACCTCAAGTTAACTTGAGCAATTACGATCGAGAAATCAAATAGAAAATGAATTGGAGACATTTATGGAAAAGCTTATCTCGAACATATCAATTTAACCGTCAGCGATTTGGACAAAACAGCTAACTTGCTGTGCGAGCTATTCGGCTGGACTATTCGCTGGCGTGGCGCGTCCATAGAGGGCGGCGAAACGGTACATGTGGGCGGGAAGGATAGTTATCTTGCAATTTACAAAGCGCCAGAGGTCAAAACGGGTCAAGAAAATACCCACAAAACAATTGGTAGCATGAATCATATTGGCATCGTGGTTGACGATTTAGATGCCATGGAGATTAAGGTCAAGGCAATGGGGTACGAGCCGAAAAGCCATGCCGATTATGAGCCTGGCCGTAGATTTTACTTTGAAGATCACGATCAAATTGAGTTTGAAATCATCAACTATTCTTAAGGGATACTATCTCTGATAGAGGAGTAAATGTGTTTCTCTGTCATGATAAATAACAGGGTGGGGAGAGGACGTCCCCGCTCTAAATTGTCTCAATATTAGAAATAGCGATTTTAAACAGGTAATTATTGGTACAAGAATTAATATTCTTTTTACTCATTTCTCGCATTTTGTTTGTAACACAGTCTAGTGCGTCCAATGTTGAGTGTGAATAGAGATCAAACTTGTTAAATCCTGAAATAGAAAATAATCGCGTTTTAGTTGTTGGTAAGCAAGAACTGGACCGAGAAATTTATTTAGACCAGTTCAAACACTGGGGCATGGATGCTTGCGCAACTCGTTGTTATGTTGAAGCACTCAAAGTTATTCAAATGTCTTCTGAGATCGGTAAACCAGTGAATTTGGTCGTTCTTGATCAAGATGAAGCCAGTGCTGAGCTTGAAACGTTCATATATGACGTTCGCAGCACCCACACAGGCGATAATCTTCCTTTTCTAGCCATTGGTCCAAACTCGTTCATCATAAATGAATTGGAAGAGTTTGATCATGAAATTCAAATTAAGCTGACAAAACCCTGTGCACCATCTCAACTGGAAAAAACTGTTTCTAAGCTTTTAGAAAAATCAACTCCGTCGGATCAGTCACAGAATGATATGGCTGACATGCCAGAATTTGGTGTTGATGTTTTGATTGCTGAAGATAATGAGGTTAATCAGATTGTGTTTACACAGATCCTGCTTGATCTTGGTGTCGAATTTAAAATCGCAAATAATGGCGAAGAAGCCGTGAAATATTGGCAGGAGCTTTCGCCAGCCTTGGTGCTGATGGACGTGTCCATGCCTGTTATGAATGGCCATGAAGCAACCCGCGAAATCAGGCGTTTAGAAGAAGGTCGATCTTACCGCACGCCAATTTGTGCTATCACAGCCCATGCTTTGCGTGGCGATAAAGAAGATTGCATTGCAGCTGGTATGGATGATTACATTTCAAAACCAGTAAGCCCAGATGTGATGACAGAGAAAGTCAAATCACTATTGCCAATATGCCATCCTCTTTCAAGCAAGCAACTTGGTTCAACACTCACCAAAAAAGCGGCGTAAAGTCCATATTCTGATAGGCTTGAGACCTTTTATTGATTAGATTGAGACTTTTACGCCTTTAATCATATCCCGCTTGCCTGCAAATCCACCACATTTTTCGACATTAAACCCAGCCTCAACCAGATTTCTGCGCACCCAGCCTGCCGCCGTATAGCTTGCAAATGTGCCGCTATCTGCCGTGCGTTTGGCGACCTGCTGCATCAAATCAAGCGACCACAGAGCTTGGTTTTTTGCTGGCGTAAACCCATCAAAATACCATGCATCAGCTATAAAATCAGTGTTCAATATAGTTTTATTTGCATCGCCAATATGAAGGTGCAATTGCACATCATCACCGAATTGAAACATATGATAGGGTTGAAACTCCGCTGTCAATAACGGCCAATGCTCGATAAGTGCCTGTGCCTCATCAGAAATTTCCGGCCAAGGCACAAGCGCTCTTTGTATATTATCGCCAGAAAGCGGGTGCATCTCAAAGCTATGAAAATGCAATTTTGATCCGCTTGTTGCAAGATTTCTAAACTGGCGCATTGTTTCCAGAAAATTGAGCCCTGTACCAAATCCAAGCTCGGCGAGAACAAAATGCCCACATTCAACAAAACGCTGATCAAGTCCATTACCTTTGATGAAAACATGATCGCATTCTAATCGGCCATCATCTTTTGAATAATATGTATCGCTAAATTGCGTGGAATAGGGCATATCACCCTCGCGCCATTGGATTTGGTTGTTTGTTTCAATTTCTGTCAATTTGTCATCGGAATTTTTGCTCATGGGCTCAGGCGATAACGCTGTAAGTATCAAGCGTCAAACAGAATATGATCTTTTGGTCGTAGGTGGCGGAATTATCGGCTGCTGGACTGCCTATAAGGCAGGAAAACGTGGCTTGAAAACACTGTTGATCGAGCGCGAAAAAATCGGCGCTGGCGCAAGTGGTGGGCTTTTGGGGGCACTCATGCCTCATATGCCAGAACGTTGGGACGGCAAAAAGCAGTTTCAATTTGAAGCTTTGCACGATTTGAAAACTGAAATTTATAATCTTGAACAAGAAACTGGCATATCTTGCGGTTATCTTCAATGTGGACGCTTAGCTCCATTGATGAACGAGACCAAACGCGGCCAAATGCAGGGCCACAGCGCTGATGTCGACACCTATTGGTTGGGTCATTACCACTGGAACATTATTAATCAATCTCCCGTGCCTGATTGGCCGATCGCATCCAAAGCAAGCCATGGTTTTGTGCTTGATACCTTATCGGCGCGGATTAATCCCCGTGGCGTCTTAAAAGCGCTTAAAGCGGCGATGCTGAAAGATAACAATATTTCCGTTTGCGAAGGTCTGGGGCTGGTAAGCTTTGATGGCGCACTCAATACTGCGACCTTAACGGATCAAACCGATGTCAGGTTTTCCCATATTGTTTTGGCAAATGGACCACAAAGTTTTGGGTTCATAGCGCCGCAATTGTCTGTCAAAACGGCAGCGCTGGGTAAACCCGTAAAAGGGCAGGCGGCGATGATGGCAGCAGATACGGATGCAAATTGGCCGATTATGTTTGATGCAGGTCTGTATGTGATTTCCCACGGGGCTGGCCAAGTTGCCATTGGCAGCACAAGCGAAGTTGAGTTTGACGAACCTTTTTCAACAGATCAAAATCTAGAAGATCTAATTGCGCGTGCCCGCG
Organism: uncultured Rhizobiaceae bacterium; assembly: GCA_963974325.1. Lineage (GTDB taxonomy): Bacteria > Pseudomonadota > Alphaproteobacteria > Rhizobiales > Rhizobiaceae > Lentilitoribacter. The sequence goes on along the minus strand of CAXBCW010000014.1, from coordinate 53,022 downwards.
AGTATTGCCCGATTTTAAAAGACGCAGAGGTGACCGAACGTTGGGCGGGTTTACGTCCGCGTGCCATTGGTCGAGATCCGCTGATTGATTGTATGCCAGATAATCCAAACGTTATTATTTCGACAAGTGGATTTAAAATCACATTTGGCGTTGCACATAAAATGGCTGACGTTGCGCTTGAATATATATTTGGAGAAAGCACAACCAAAGTGCCAGATAGTTTTAGGATACCGCCCCACCTTGCAAAAGCAAAGCGGGCGGAAACACAAGATGAATTTCTTCTAAAAAATTAGCTATGCGGCAGTACATCCGTGCTCGCGCAGCTCTCGAAGGAGAATATCCTAAGGATATAGTGTGCACTTAACATAGTTAACACTTCCTTAACAAACAAGTGTGAGTTAGGTTAACCTAATGTTTTTATTAAGTTATTTCTTTGTTTTATTCTGATATATTTGAGATGTGTAAGAACTCGTGATCCAAATCTACTGATGATTTCTGCCCAATTGCATCAAAATTTTGCCCAAGCCATTGATCAGCAACATCGCGTCCACGGTCTTTCAGCATCGTTAAGAATGACCAGCTGACATCAAATTTTGATGCAACATTGAGGTCTTCCAAAGCGTCATCTGCGCAGATGGAATGCACAAAAACATCACGAATTTTATTGTGATATTCGTCTTTGAGCCAATCATTTTGAACCAGTTTGCTGGCAAATTTGATGGCGCGTAATTCGGCAATGAGTGTTGAATTAAATGAGATCTCATTAATCCGGTTCATAATTTCAGGTGCTGTTTTTGGCACATTGTCGCGCAACATCGGATTGATGTGAACGATCATGACATCTTGGCTGTCGCATTTATAAAAGAATGGAAAAATTGCAGGGTTTCCGGCAAAGCCGCCATCCCAATAGGATTCCCCATCAATTTCAACAGCTTTAAAAAGGTTAGGCAAACAAGCAGAAGCCATGACCGCATCAAGGGAGACGTCTTTGGTTTCAAAAATACGCGCTTTACCGGTTTTCACATTGGTCGCATTGATGAATAATTTAACATCAGAACAGCGGGACAGCTGTTCAAAATCGATACATTCAGCCAACGTATCTCTTAAAGGATTAATGTCAAAGGGATTGAATTCATAGGGCGAAATGGTTCTTGTGATCGCATCAAATGCGTTATAGGTGGCTTTTGCCATTGGCCCCATTCCACCAAAGGCAGATCCGATCATGTCATCAAGCGGTGATGATTTCATAGGTGAAAACTTATCACCGGCTTTGCTGGATGCCTTCCAAAACTCTTCAAGCTTCGCGCGCGCACCTTCTTTGCCGCCCAATTGCAAACCATGAGCGAGCAGTACGGCATTGACCGCGCCAGCACTCGTGCCTGACAGACCTTCAAGGTCAATGCGGCCATCTTCGAGCAAACGATCCAAAACACCCCAAGTGAAGGCGCCGTGGGAGCCGCCACCTTGAAGTGCAAGATTAATGATTTTCTGAGGTTCTGATGTTTTTGCCATTATTGTGCTGACCAACCACCATCAACTGGCAAAGCTGTGCCAGTGATTTGGGCCGCATCATCAGAGGATAGATAAAGCGCAAGGGCTGCAATTTGATCAATGGATACAAATTGCTTTGTCGCTTGGGCTTTTAAGATCACGTTTTTAATCACGTCTTCTTCGCTCATACCACGCGCTTTTGCGGTATCGGCAATTTGGCCAGTAACAAGCGGTGTTTCCACATAACCTGGGCAAATAGCATTGGCTGTGACACCATGTTCTGCGCCTTCAAGTGCCAGCGTTTTCGTCAACCCCAAAATGCCGTGTTTGGCTGTTACATAGGCGCTTTTATAAGGTGAGGCGATCAAGCTGTGAACGGAACCGATATTGATGATACGACCAAAACCACGCTCTTTCATGCCAGCAAAGGCGGCGCGGGAGGTGTGAAACGCGCTCGACATATTAATCGCGATAATCGCATCCCATTTGCTAATCGGGAAATCTTCAACTTTTTCAACAAACTGAATACCAGCATTATTGATAATAATGTCGACTGTACCAAATTTTGCCTCGGTTGATGTGACAAGCTCTTCAATTTGCTCAGGGTTCATCATATTTGCGCCATGGAACAAGGTCGCACCAGAGCCAAGTGTATCAACGTCTGCGCGAACAGGTTCATTATCGTCTGCAGAACCCAGTCCATTGATCACGACATTCATATTGGCTTTTGCAAAAACTTTCGCAATGCCAAGGCCGATCCCAGAGGTGGAGCCGGTTATAATTACAGTTTTCGTCATGACGTGATCCTTTTTGAAGCGCATTTCCCTATATATCATGTTGCAATGCAGCATTTACAAGCTTTTATCGTAAATGAAAAGGCAGAACCATCAATTAAACGTTATTGTCAGTCCAATTCAGCTCACGCGATTGTAGCTTGTTCAATGATTAGCAAGTCTTTATAAAGCTTAGCTAATTCGTGGGCGAGTCGCGGCAAGGGCAAAACATGTCATTTGCTGATAATATATAAGAAGGTACAAACATTGTTTAGATCGTTTTTTCCCAACCCCAAACTATTCTTCTGGTCCGCCATTATTTGGACTGCCATCGCAATCGCGATTTGGTTTAGCTTTTTTGAAGGCAATACCTCGATGCTGGAAGCCTTGTCTGCCTATGCGCCAATTGCAGTAGAAGGTGAACGCCCGCCGTTCTTAACGCCAGATAAAATATTGATCTATATCTATATGTTGTTCGCAGGCTTTGGCTTTGCGATTGCTTGGATGTTTTTGGATAAAAACAAATGGTCCAGATGGTCCGTTTTAGGCTCAACAATCATTATATTGATTACCTATTATAATGTTCAGCTCTCAGTGTTCTTAAATGATTGGTATGGCGGGTTCTACGATCTATTGCAAAAAGCACTATCTGAAAAAGGCTCAGTGACTTTGGATGAGTTTTTCGGTGAGTTAATGACCGTTGCTCCAATTTTACTGGTCAATATCACTGTTCTTGTATTGCTTGATTTCTTTGTCTCTCACTATGTATTCCGTTGGCGTACAGCCATGAACAACTACTTCATGCAATATTGGCCAAAGCTTCGCCACATCGAAGGTGCCGCCCAACGTGTGCAAGAAGATACGCAAAGATTTGCCCGTATCGTCGAAGGATTGGGTGTTTCATTTGTGCGCTCAATGATGACATTGATTGCCTTCTTGCCGCTTCTTTATACTCTATCGCAAAACGTAACCGAGTTGCCATTCATCGGCGCTGTTGATGGTTCAATGGTCTATGTGGCTATCATGTCCGCTCTCTTGGGTACCGTGCTACTTGCCGTTGTTGGTATCAAGCTTCCTGGTCTTGAGTTTAATAATCAAAAAGTAGAAGCTGCCTATCGTAAAGAGTTGGTCTATGGCGAAGATAGTGCAGACCGTGCAGAGCCAGCCACGGTTAAAGAATTATATGAAGGTGTTCGTAAAAACTATTATCGTCTCTATTTCAATTATCTTTATTTCAACGTGGCGCGGTTCGCTTATTTGCAAGGCTCTAGCTTTATTCCGCTTGTGGCGCTGGGTCCAACAATTGTATCAGGCACAATTACGCTTGGTATTTTCACACAGATAAACAATGCTTTTGATCGTGTGGAAGAAAGCTTCAAATTCTTTGCCAATGTTTGGACAACGATTATTGATTTGATTTCGATCTACAAACGTCTCATCTCATTTGAAAATGTTATTTATCAAGATGAAGATGCTTCAACTGTTTTTGTTCCTGCTGAATAGAACAATAGAAAACTAAAATGATGATTTTACAGATTGGGGTGCCGTTTGGCGCCCCTTTTTCATGCGCGATAATGCCTCTTGATAGGTGATGCAATCGACATCCGGCTTGGTGCATACATCTATCACAAATGTTTCAAGCGCCCGCTAATAGGCACCGGCATTCATCTCAACAAAGTGAAACCCAATCTGCAAAGGAATGCGTTTGCCATTATATTGTTTATCAAAGGCTGCGTTAAATGCCGCCAAAGTTCGCGCTTCAAACAGCTCAGACTTTTCAGGCATCTCTTCTGCCTTTGAATGGCGAACATATAAATTATAATCCATTGCAATAATACGTCTGCTTGATGGACCTTCTGGTATCAGTGGCAATGCAAATTTTACAACTTTTTCTGATAGATCAGGCATCTGCGGTCCGTTGGACACAGTGCTTGCGTCATAATCAAAGCCATTTACTTCAAGCGCTTTAAACAGGCCTTTACCCGTTGATAAATAAGGTGCCCGAAAACCTTTGAGATCATTGGCGGCAAAATCTTGCCAGCCCTCTGGTTCTTGCTCACCTACACCATTGCGCATCCATGCACTTGAAACAATATCGCGAAATTGATCAAATTCTGCGTTCCAATGATTCGCGGTCCAGCTCTTGCCATCATAATGGCCGCAAGCATGGTTTCCCATCTCGTGACCTTCCGCGCGGGCTTGCCAGATATTATTCAGCCGCGTGGTAATCTCATTTTGACTTGTTCCAAAGCCAATATTGGACGTGCCTTTGCGGCTTTGTGCCGGATCGTAGAGCGTTTGCGCATCTTTTCTCTGCATAAGATATGCACAAGATAGAAAATAAGTGAATTTCGCCGTGCTCTTGGTGGCCATATCGCGGCTTTTGTCCCAAAGGGCATTATTGCGAGCGCCATCAAATGAAATGAGGACTATTTGTTTGTCCTTAGTTTGTTGCGCTTTTTCTCGCGCAAACCCATCAGCGGTTAAAAGGTGAGAGAGACAGGTAGACAACAAAAGATATGACAAGGCGCGCACGGCAAAACTTTCAAAAAATATTGATATTTGATAAACCACATTATCAAAAGAATTGCTGCAAGCCCAAGGCTAAATATGAGCCTCTCCAGCTTTTATTCAACCCAAGGCAAACATCGTCCAGCCATTGGGTCAATTTCCAAACATCCGATCAACATCCCACTCAAGCTATCCAAAACCTACATTCTCTCGACAATTTTACCACAATTTGGGCCTTTAGACACGTTTGAGATGAGGTTGAAGATAAAAAGACCTTTTAACTTTGCCAAAATGGTTTAGAAGGCGGCATAGAAATTATTTTTATTCAATTATCAATTGGGTTCTTAGATGAGCAACGAAGACGACAGTTTTATCCGCGAAGTGAATGAAGAACTACGTTCTGATGCAGCCAACGCGATTTGGAAAAAGTACGGTAAGTTAATTATCGGCGGTGCTGTGGCCATTGTGCTGGGTGTTGCAGGCAATGTGGGTTATAAAAACTACATTACTGGCAAAGCTGGCGCATCCGGCGATATCTTCTTGCAAGGTTTGACCCATGCCCGCGAAGGCCGTCAAGATGATGCATTAGCTTCATTTGATGAGCTAAAAGCAGATGGTTATGGTGCTTATCCGGTTCTGGCAAAAATGCGGTCTGCAACAGTACTCGCAGATCAAGGCAAAATGGCTGAGGCTATTGCAGAGTTCCAAGCGGTTTCCAGCGATAATTCAGTTCCTGATGCCATTAAAGATGTCGCAAAAATCCGTGCAGGATATTTGCTTGTTGATGTTGGCACCTACGATGAAGTGTCGGCAGAAGTCGAAGTTTTGACCAATACATCAAACCCGATGCGTCATTCAGCGCGTGAAATTTTGGGTCTTGCAGCTTATAAAGCAAAAGACTTCACCCGTTCGAAAGAATGGTTCCAGCTTGTGGTTGAAGATAATGCTTCGCCGCAACAATTGGCAGCACGTGCACAAGTTATTTTAGATCTGATTGCGGGCCGTACGAGCACATCGTAGCGACCACGCATACCTTAAGGCGATAGCATAATGAGCTTTTCCATTGCAATTGTCGGCCGTCCTAATGTGGGTAAATCCACGTTGTTCAACCGTTTGGCCGGACGCAAGCTTGCGCTTGTTGATGATACGCCCGGAGTGACACGTGATCGTCGTCCAGGTGACGCAAAACTGATTGATCTTAGATTTCGGATGATCGATACAGCCGGTCTTGAAGAAAAAGGCCCAAATACGCTTGAAGGTCGGATGCGCGAGCAGACCGAACTTGCGATTGATGAAGCCGATGTGTCTTTGTTTGTGGTTGATGCCAAAGAGGGTATTACTCCTGCAGATTCAACACTTGCCGTGATCTTACGCAAAAAAGGCAAACCTGTTTTGCTCGTTGCGAATAAATCTGAAGCAAAAGGTGCTGATTCTGGCTTTTTAGATGCCTATCGTTTGGGCTTTGGCGAGCCTTGCCCAATTTCAGCTGAACACGGCGAAGGCATGTTGGATCTTCGCGATGCGTTGGTTGAACTTGTGGGCGAGCATATTGCGTTCCCAGAAGATGAAGACGAATTTGACGAAGCCATCACCGATGTCGATGTGTTTGATGATGACTTTGAAGGTGATGATGCCGAAATCGAACCCGAAATTGATACCAGCCGTCCATTGCGCGTCGCCATTGTTGGCCGACCAAATGCCGGTAAATCTACCTTGATCAACGAATATATTGGTGAAGACCGATTACTCACTGGGCCAGAAGCGGGCATAACGCGCGATTCTATCTCGGTTGAATGGGAATATAATGATCGTAAGATCAAGATGTTTGATACTGCCGGAATGCGTAAACGCGCCCGTGTGCAGGAAAAACTAGAGAGACTTTCAGTTGCTGATGCACTGCGTGCTATTCGGTTTGCCGAAGTTGTAGTGATTGTTCTTGATGCAACGATCCCGTTTGAAAAACAAGATTTGCACATTGCCGATCTGGTTGTGCGCGAGGGCCGTGCATTGGTGATTGCGTTTAACAAGTGGGATTTGGTCGAAGATCGCCAAGATGTGCTAAAATATCTACGTGAAGAAACAACGCGTCTTCTACCACAAGTACGCGGACTATTAGCTGTGCCGATTTCTGGTCGTTTAGGCGATGGTCTTGATAAGCTTATGGATGCGGTGATCGAAACGCACCGAGTTTGGAACAGACGTATTCCAACCGCTCGTTTGAACCGTTGGCTCAATATGGCAACAGCCCAACACCCGCCGCCAGCTGTATCTGGTCGTCGTTTGAAACTCAAATACATGACGCAGGTTAAATCTCGCCCACCAGGCTTTATGGTGTCTTGTACGCGTCCAGATTCGCTACCTACGAGTTATTCCCGTTATCTAGTGAATAAGATGCGTGAAGACTTTGATATGCCTGCTGTGCCTATTCGGCTGCATTTTAAATCTGGTGACAATCCGTTTGAAGGTAAAAAGCGCCGCAAGAACTAAAGAGTAAGAATTAAAGAGCAGAAACTAAAGAGTAAGAACTAAATACAACGTTCTATTCTTCGTTTTTAAGCAAAATAATCAGCGCTACAATCGTCAGCGCAATACCAATGCCAATGGCCAAAGATGGCAGGCCATTGCCCAGTGCCCATTCCCAAATGATAACCCAAGTTGGGATCAAATAGGTATAAGCCATAGCTTTGGCTGATGCCAATTGCATGGCTGAATATTGCAGCAAAAAGAACGTCATCGCGCTGGCGAAAATCGAGATATAGGCAATTGTCCACCAAAATATGGCTGGCAGGCTTACCCAATCCACCTGCAAAGCTTTGTCAAAACTATACAGCCACAACACAATCATCCCGCCAATAAGAACGCCAAGTGTTGAGACAATCACGGGTTCACCACGATTAAACTTGCGGAATAGGGGTATGTAAAACGCATGACAAATGACCCCGACAAAAAAGATCGCTTCACCGCGTCCAACATTAAAATTCAAGACGGCTTGTAAGTCAGCACGAAAAATAACCCACAAAGCCCCAAAAGCACCAACAATAAGCGCAAATGCCATGCGAGACGTGGTGACTTGTTTGAGGAGAAAATATCCAAACACAGCAGATAATGGCGGTGCAAGGGTGAACACGGCAGATGTTGAGATAGGGGAGGCGGTTTTTAATCCCTCAAACATACTGACGAAATAAATCGCAAACAACACGCCAAGAACGAGAAATCGCCATGAGGACATCAATCCCGTTTTTGAAAATTGGCTAATCTTCAGCTTGCCCGTGACAAGTGCGATAAAGCCCACAATCAGAGCTGCAATCGAAAAACGAAGCGCTGTGACAACTTCGGGCGGCACCAAATTGGCAACAATCCCGCCAAGACTAAATGAACCTGCGACAAGTAATGAGAATAACAGACTTGCCAGATGGCCGTATATTTGGGGTCTTGGCATATCTTTATCCAACAGAAAAAATGAATGTGGCCATGGGTATAACCTTGTTTCGTGAGGTCTTTAAAGTCCTAAAAGTGATGGCAATTCCGACATAGACTTAAAGATGATCGCATCATGTGCGCTCAATTCTGCAGGATCTGTATCAGCTGCATAGCCAAAGCACTTTATCCCCGCACGTTGCGCGCCCATTGCACCTGTTTCGCTATCCTCAATAATCACGCAATCTTTGGGCGCAACACCTATGGCATTGGCAGCATGGAAAAAGAGATCTGGCTCTGGTTTCCAATGGCCAACATCATGGGCGGAAAATACATTATTCTGAAAATATTCTAGAATACCGCTAGGTCGTAACATGATCTCCATCTTGGCTTTGCTGCCATTGGATGCCAAACAAAAGGGTATTTTGCGAGCTTGGAGTTGTTGAACCACATCTTCAACACCCTCAATCAGCGAAACACCTTGTTCTAACCGTGCAAAAATCTCTGCATAAATTTCATCAAGCCAATCATCAGGCAGATCAGCGCCAAGCTTTTTGGCAGCTTCGCCTATATAGGCCATTTTGCCCGCCCCTAATTTTGTCGTGCACTCATCTGGCGTAAGATCCAAACCGTATTTAGCAAAATTTGCTGACATAACCTCTGAATGCGCGCCGACACTATCAACAACCACACCATCACAATCAAAAATAACAAGTTTTGGAACCACAGTTTTCATTTGCAATACTCTTATTGGAGTTTAATATTTTGCGCATCTTTGCGCCTTTTTTTGGCAACCAAATGCTCTCGGTGCAATGTATAAATACCGGTTGCGGTAATAATCGCCGCACCAACCCATGTCCAATAATCGGGAAAATCTCCAAACACAAAGAACCCGTATAGACTGCCCCATAAGATAAGGCTGTAATGAACAGGCGCCACAATAACGGCTTGGGCATATTCTAATGCTTTGATGACGCATATCTCGGCCGTTGCTGCCACACAGGCTAAGGATAAGAATAACAGGGTCTCAACGCCAAATTCAGGCGTGTTCCACACAAAAGGCAATGGAATAGTTAAAAGCGCTCCACTGACCAGTGCGGTATAAGCAATGGTTGTTGTGGTTTTATCTTTGTTCAAGGCGCGCGACAGGATTTGACGAAGTGCAAACAGGGATGCGGCTATGATGACTAAAAAGACGGCTGGGTGCATTGCCCCCAATCCTGGGCGAATAACAATCAGCGTGCCGATAAAGCCGATTGAGATAGCTGTCCAACGTCGAACACCAACCTTTTCTGCCAAAAATACAGCGCCCATGATTGTCACCATGAAGGGTGCGACAAAACTCACAGCCATAGCATCGGCTAAGGGCACATAGGAAACGGCAAAAATAAACAATGTGCCCGAACCTGCAGCTGCAATCCCCCGCGTGATCTGCAAGCGCGGATGGGCGGAAGCAAAAATGGAAAAACCTTTAAAACCGATAAGAATGAGAACACCAAGAATAAGGCCCGATTGTCGTGACCACATGATCTGGATAGGATGAAAGTCGCTGGTGAGAAACTTGGCAATTGTATCGGCCGCAGCAAACAAAAACATGCCCATTGCCATAAACGCAATGCCACGCATCGAGGTGGATGCATCAGCCATAGGCTCGGTAACTGCGACATCAGTTTGGGTGTCATTTTGATGTGAATTTGAAATGGAAGGATCCTTAAAGAGTATTATCCATTTAAGGGACCATGCGCTTTTAAACTCAAATGCGCAATCTCTTGGAAGCTATATATTTGAAAACATCAGCACTGAAAAACCACAAAACGCCACCAAACGTGTCAAAAAACGTTGTAAAACGTGCTTCCTGACCTTTTTCTGCCACAAAATCTGTTTTCAACAAGCGCTGGCTGGGCGGCCCATTAACTCTTCGTCAAGGTTAACAGCTTATGATCAAACTTAGTAATGTAATGCGTATCTGTATTTGTTGGAGTAGAGTTTTGAGTAAGAAGAGTTCTTTAGCTCGCCGTTTTTTTGGCGGTTTGAGCGCGATGTCCGCACCTGTGCTGTTCGGATTATCCGGCTTTATTTTAACGCCCACTGTTGTGTCCCATTCTGATATCACATCAATTCTTGATGGATTGGCGGATCAACAAGATAGCTGGAATGTGCAATTCACCGCAGCCCAAGCAGATAAGATCACCAAATCAAAAGTCATATTTGCTGATCCTATCTCAACAGGTTCTATTTCAAACGGATCGCGCATTGATAAAGGTTCTATTGATGTTGCAAGCCTTGATACAAAACTTGAGGGCGCTTCCATCACTCCTGATGAAGAGCGCGTTACGCGAACACGTAAAATGGGCCGTGTGATTTCGGTAGCCCCTTCACAGCCGCCGAAAAACTTCTCCGCCGGATCGATCATCGGCAAACAAAGCGCCATGGAAATTCCAAAAACGGGCGAAAATATCGCTATGGTTTTTGAAAAATCAAAGATCCAAGGTATGGAAATTCAAGTGGCATCGGCGTTTTACAAAAATGAAAAACCAGCCGTGTCAAAACAAGTGCCATCAATGTTGGCGAGTTTAGTGACCAACAATAATGCGGATATACTGGCAACAGCTTATGCGCCGCCACCGCCAGACTATGCCAAGCAATCGCCGTTTGCTTCTATCTTGAATGAAGAAACCAAACGCGGACGATTTAGACCACCGATCGAAAAAGGTGATCATGAATGGGCGGCAGCACCTTTGCCGCCTGCAGTCTTTTCTGCCAATGAACAAAGATGTTTAGCCGCTGGTATCTATTTTGAAGCACGCGGCGAAAAATTATCAGGGCAGGCAGCTGTTGCACAGGTGATCTTAAACCGCGTTCGCAACCCAACCTATCCAAATACAATTTGCAATGTTGTGTATCAAAACAAACATTGGCGTAATCGTTGCCAATTTTCATTCGCATGTGATGGGATCAAAGATCGTGTAAAGTCTCCCAAACATTGGGATATGGCTGAAGAAATCGCGCTTGCGACAACCGCTGGAAAAATTTGGTTCAAGCAAGTTGGATCATCAACCCACTATCACGCAACTTACGTTCGTCCTAAATGGGCAAAGTCGATGCGCCGTGTCGGACGAATCGGTTTACACATCTTTTATGTGACCTATGGCGGTGGTTGGAGCTAAATCTATCCCTCCAAATGGCACTATATGCTGTGTAACCTTGTCGCAATTGTTTAAAGAATAAGCACCAATGACGATCAAAACAGGCCCTTATATCGTAAGGGTCTGTTTTTATTGAATAAATCTATTATACCTTTGCAAACAACTACGCCTTGACTATCAAAGAATGTAAAACTATGTTGCGGCCGAATTGGAAACGGCCTTGCAGGCTGCTTTTTGTGTGTTAAAAGAACGCGAGATTAAGTTTATCAAGCGTGTTTTTAAAGGGCCCCGCCCACACCGATGAGCGAATATGAGGTTTAATGGTAGATAGTCTTGAGACCCGTCGCCGACAGTTGGAAGCTAAGCTTTCGGCTAAAAAGTTGGCAGACGACGACAAGGCAGCTGATAATTCTGGAGAGCGACAGGGCTATGCCTTAGCAGTCAAACTCTCTAGCGAATTTATAGCTGCAATCTTTGTCGGTGCGTTTTTGGGGTATTTATTTGATAAATATGTTGGTACTGCACCTTGGGGAATGATAATTCTTCTTATGTTGGGTTTTGCAGCTGCTGTGTTAAACGTTTTGCGCTCGATAGGCGCAGTTGAAAAACCAGCAGTTGGTTATTCAAAGACTAAAGATAAAAGCTGAGACGCTTTTTTGCAAAGTTAAAGGCCGCAAGGCATAATGTTAATCCGAGCCAAGCTCGGAAAAAGAGAGAGGCATAAGGTGGCAAACGATCCTATCCACCAGTTCCAGATCACTAAACTCGTGCCAATAGAAATTGGCGGTCTGGATTTTTCCTTTACAAATTCATCATTATTCATGGTGGTGACACTTGTCGTCGCTGCTGGGTTCTTGATGATGACAACTGCTAATCGCGGCTTGATTCCATCAAAGCTTCAGTCGCTTTCGGAGATGTCATACGAATTTGTAGCGTCTATGCTGCGAGATGGCGCCGGTGCTCAAGGCATGCGCTTTTTCCCGCTCGTGTTCTCGCTCTTCATGTTCATTCTCATTGCCAACTTGATTGGCATGTTCCCATATTTCTTCACGATCACAAGTCATCTGATTGTAACCTTTGCACTTGCAATGTTGGTTATCAGTACTGTGGTTGTTTACGGCTTTGCTAAGCACGGTCTAGGGTTCTTGAAATTGTTCGTGCCGCAAGGTGTGCCGGGGCTGTTGATGCCGTTGGTTGTTATGATCGAGGTTATCTCGTTCCTTTCACGTCCTATCTCACTGTCGGTTCGTTTGTTCGCAAACATGCTTGCAGGTCACATTACACTTAAAGTTTTTGCCGGATTTGTTGTTTCACTCGGAACGTACGGTGCCATTGGTATCGGCGGAGCGGTTCTTCCGCTTGTCATGACTGTTGCACTGACTGGCTTGGAATTCCTTGTTGCCTTCTTGCAGGCATATGTCTTTGCGGTACTGACTTGTATGTATCTCAATGATGCCTTGCATCCTGGACACTAAAGCTGAGGGCAGCTTGGTAATAAATCGGTGGGCATGTCGCTCGCTTGAAGAAGTTAAATAGATATACATAATTCTAAGGAGTTTAATTATGGAAGCAGAAGCAGCAAAATACATCGGTGCAGGTATCGCTTGTCTTGGAATGGGCGGCGCAGGTATTGGTCTTGGTACAATTTTCGGTAACTATCTTGCAGGTGCACTTCGCAATCCTTCAGCAGCTGATGGCCAATTTGGTCGTTTGATTTTCGGTTTTGCTGTGACAGAAGCTTTGGGCATTTTCTCATTGCTAGTTGCACTTCTCCTTCTCTTCGCTGTTTAAGTTTAACACGAAGAAATGTTTGGTCACGCTTAGCGGCGTGACCGTACCATTTGGAGATGAGATATGTTTGTGACCGCCGCACATGCGCAGTCCAATACGGACCAAACTGCTAATACAGAAGTTGCCGGTCATGGTGACGGACAAGCAGCTGGTGGTAATTTCCCACCATTTGAATCAAGCACATATGCTTCACAGCTATTGTGGCTTGCGATCACATTTGGCATTTTCTATTTGCTCGTATCTAAAGTTATTGCACCAAGAATCGGTGGAATATTGGAAGATCGGCATGATCGAATTGCAGAAGATTTGGATGAGGCTAATCGCCTTAAAGATGAATCTGATGCAGCTGTCGCAGCTTATGAGCAGAAATTGGCTGAAGCACGTCAAAATGCAAACGAAGTTGCCTTGGCTTCTCGCGAGAAGGCAAAAGCAGAATCAATTGCAGAACGTACTAAGCACGAAGAAGCTTTGAACAAACGTTTGGCTGAAAGCGAAGCACATGTTGCAGAAGTTAAAGCAAAAGCTTTGGCTGAAGTGGATGGCATTGCTGGTGAGACTACACAAGCGATTGTTGAACAGCTCTTGGGCTCAAAAGTAACAAAAGCTGAAGTCACCGCCGCTGTGCGTGACGCTTTGAAATAGGGAGACCAGACATGGATGCAACATTTTGGGCATTAGTCGGCCTCATCATTTTTCTAGGCATTATCTTTTACGTTAAGGTTCCTGCAAAGATTGTAGGATCTCTTGATGATCGAGCTAACAAAATTCGTGACGAGCTTGAAGAAGCAAAACGTCTTCGCGAAGAAGCTCAGCAATTAATGGCTGAATATCAGCGCAAACGCAAAGAAGCTGAAGAAGAAGCTGAAGGCATTGTGGCTGCAGCCAAAAGAGAAGCTGAAGCACTTAAAGTTGACGCGAAAGTGAAAACTGAAGAGTTTGTGGCCCGTCGTGAAGCACTAGCTGATCAAAAGATTGCTCAAGCCGAAGTTGATGCAGTGAGCGCTGTTCGTGCGTCAGCTGTTGAAGTTGCAATTGCAGCTGCTGAAAAGCTAATCGGTGCTAAGGTAACAGCGACAACAAAATCAGATTTGTTTAAATCATCAATTTCTGAAGTTAAAGAACGTCTAAACTAGATTGATAATATGCGCTTCATAGCCATATTGTTTTGATATAAATAAAGCCCGTTGGAATATATCCTGCGGGCTTTATTTATAAACGGAGAACACCATGCCTCATATCGTTATCGAATATTCTGCAGACACGCTTAATCACGAGCAATTGGATAAAGCGCTGAAATCAACATTTGATGTCTGTTGTGGGTTTGATTGTATCCGTCCAGAAGCTGTTAAAATTCGCGCACATCCCGTTGTAAATGCCTATTATGGCAATGGTGCAACCAGCTTTATTCACGTCACAGCACATTTGTTAGAAGGCCGCTCCAGGGTGCGTAAAGCTGAAATCACAAAAGCTTTGTTAGATAATGTTATGAGAGAATTTCCTGAGGTGGATACATTTAGTGTCGATGCTTTGGAAATTGATGGCAATGTTTATCAGAAAAACAAATAGCGAATTTAATTTCTGCTAATCTTGTCGTATCGGTCGAAAGCTCATACGATGAATGGGGCAGGGACCAAACTCTGCAATAGCATCGCGATGTTGTTTGGTGCCATAACCTGCATGCTTTTCAAAACCATATTCTGGATAGACCAGACCCGCGCGCTGCATCATACGATCACGTGTTACCTTTGCAATGATCGATGCGGCCGCAATGGAGACCGATCGCCCGTCGCCCTTGATCATCGCAGTTGCATTTATTGTTAGACCTTGAGGTATATCACGCCCATCAACCAACAAATACTGCGCTTTGACAGATAGTGCTTCCAATGATTTGCGCATAGCATCAAGGCTGGCTTTTCGAATATCACTTTGATCGATATGACGTGCGGAGTTGGAAGAAATTGCGACATGAGCATTTGCCATGATTTGATCAAACAACAGATCACGTTTTTTCACGGTTAGTTTCTTACTATCGTTCAAACCATCAGGAATATTATCCGCATCCAGTATCACAGCTGCTGCAACAACAGGGCCTGCAAGCGGTCCGCGGCCAGCTTCATCAGTCCCTGCAATCGGCCAAATTCCTTGCGCTTTTAACGCAAGTTCAGTTTCAAAATCAGGACCCTTTGTAAGGTCAAAATCATAGGTGGTTTTTGGCATTGATTCGGGTAGCCTTAGATAGCAATTAGATATTGCTTATCTAAGTCATATCCATTGGGTAATACAAGAAGGGCCTCACAGTCATAATCAAATCAGAAAAAGCGGCGTGTTAAAACTGATTGAAGACAGTCCATTTATGGGGGTCTTTGACTGTGAGGCGAAGATCGTTTGCAGGGGATAAAACGATCTGGGGAAAGACGCATCAGCGATGTAACGAATAAGCAAGGCTCATTGGCGGCAAAACATCACTGTCGTTCATGCGTCCATTTTTGTAGATACTCTACAAAAGCGATAATTGAACATTTTCTCCTTCTGGTGGGTTGAACAAATCAGACCGCAGGGACACCGAGCGTTTTGATAAGCCAAGTCGTTTGCATGTCATGTTAAAACGGCGACTAATCTGCCACGCATAGGGACCTGTACCGCTCATACGTTTGCCAAATTCGGCATCATAGTCTTTGCCATCTCGCATTGAGCGGATCAGCGACATGACATGACGGTAGCGGTCTGGGTAATGGCGCAACAACCAATCGCGAAAATAGGACTAACTTCACGCGGTAAACGCAATAGGACATAGCCCGCTTGTTGAGCACCTGCATTATGGGCACTATCCAAAATACACTCAATCTCAAAATCATTAAGACCCGGTATAATAGGTGCGACCATCACCGACGTTGGAATACCAGCCTCCGATAATGTGCGCATAGCCTCCAATCGCTTGGAAGGTGAGGAGGCTCGTGGCTCCATCGCGCGTGCAAGCTTGCGGTCAATTGTTGTGATCGAAAGAGCAACACGAACAAGGCCATCCCTTTCCATTAGTGACAAAATATCAAGGTCGCGCAGGATGAGCGCCGATTTGGTTATGATACCAACAGGATGTTTGGCTTCTGCCAAGACTTCAAGAACTTGACGCATAATGCGCATGTCTTTTTCAATCGGCTGATAAGGATCTGTGTTGGTGCCAATCGCAATGCTTTTCGGCATATAACCCTTTTTAGATATTTCACGTTTGAGCTGACGCGCAGCATCGGGTTTTGCAAACAGTTTGGATTCAAAATCAACACCCGCCGACAAGCCCATATAAGCGTGGCTTGGTCGTGCATAACAATAAACACAGCCATGCTCGCATCCGCGATAGGGATTAATCGAGCGATCAAATGAAATGTCAGGTGATGTGTTGCGGGTTATAATGGTGGTTGTGCGCTCAACCTGAACATCGGTTTTAAACGGCTCTAATGATTCTAAACTATCCCAGCCATCATCAAACACATGGCGGGATTGAAGCTCAAACCGTCCACTTGGATTAAGACCTGCGCCGCGTCCACGACGTCTATCTTCATTTACTTGAATGCTTGGATCTGCAAGCATGGTTGACGCAAAACCTGAACCATGATGAGCAGCACTTCCATTGTCACTATTGATGTGCTCGTTCATTTTTCTAACTCCCGACGCTTAGTATATCCGGCGTCTTGTTGAATATATTCCTATCAAGTAAACCAGAACAAAGCAAGAACAAAAAATATTCAATAGTAATATGGAATTTTGAACCATGATCGGATAAAACAAAAAACATGATATCTGTTATCCTCCAGTGCCAAAATCAGGAAGTCGAACTTGCAAGGTCTTTATCTGCGCTGGTTGCAGGCGCTGTGGAAGGTTTGGTGAGTGATGTAACTGTGCTGGATTCTGGCTCAGATGATGACACGATGAAAGTCGCAGACGCAGCTGGTTGTCATTATTATAAAGCGGCAGACATTGAGGCTATGAGCAAGTCACTTCGGGGCGAATGGGTGTTTTTAATCGAACCTGGCGCAAAGCCACTAAGTGGTTGGATCGAAGGTTTGGGAGAGCATGTTTCAATCGCGGATAAAAGCGCAAGATTTTCGCCATCACGAAGTTACAAATTACCATTTGTAAAACGTGTTCTTAGTCAAAAATCATCACTGGAATATGGCTGTATCATGCCCAAACGTGAGTTTGTCGCAAGAGCAAAGACGGGCGCATCTCTTGCAGATATTGCAAAAGGTGTAAAAACCATCCAGCTTAAATGTGAAATAGTCCCAGCCTCCTATGCGAATGCTTAAGTCGTAGATAAGGTTTACGGTTTGCTTGATCTGCGTTTTAAATGCTCATCCAGTCGCGGCATGATCTCAACAAAATTACACGGTTTATGACGATAATCGAGTTGGTGTTTTAAAATTCCATCCCATGCATCTTTGCAAGCGCCGGGCGATCCGGGCAGTACAAAGACAAATGTCGCATTGAGCAAGCCCGCCGTTGCACGTGATTGAATGGTTGATGTGCCGATAATGTCTTTTGATATGGAATGGAACAGATGTGAAAACCCATCCATGCGTTTTTCAAAAATATGCTCAAGCGCATCGGGGGTCACATCACGGCCGGTAAAACCAGTGCCACCCGTTGTGATCACCACATTGATAGATGGATCCTCGGACCATGACCGAACGCGAGCTGCAATCAGCTCTTTATCATCGGTCACAATATCTCTATCGCTAAGAATGTGTCCCGCATCTTTAATGCGATTGGCAAGCGTGAGACCAGATTTATCATCATCAAGCGTGCGGCTGTCAGAGACCGTAAGAACAGCAATTTTGATCGGAATAAACTCGCGCGTTTCATCTATTAAGTTCATGTTTGTTCTTTCAGTTCCGTTGCGACAACAAACCAATCAGGGCGATTTTGCCGAAGTGTTTTCAATGCGCCATTCATTTGGTCGTGATCATTATATAGCGCAAAACAGCTCGCACCAGACCCTGACATTCGTGCAAAAAGCGGTTTTGTCGATATAAGCTCATCAATGCAAATTTGAATATCTGGGCTTATAATCTTTGCAGGCAGCTCAAGATCATTGCGTGAGTGTACCATAATGTCGATCAATTGCGCTTGCTCTGTAATCTGGGATGCACATGTGAGTGCGGAATTATCTTTGGATGCAAGTAGGTTAAAAACTTCTGGCGTGGACACAGCAACCAGTGGGTTTGCTAAAATCATATAGCAATCTGTTACGATGTTGATCGGTGTGATATCCTCACCAATCCCTCGTGCAATCAGTGGATTGCTCAAAAGACACATGGGAACATCTGCGCCAAGTTGCAACGCCATATCCGATAGATCAGATGATGGAATATCCAGCTTCCATAAATCAATCAGCAACCGAAACGTTGCGGCAGCATCGGCAGAACCTCCACCAAGGCCCGATGCAATGGGGATGTTCTTCTCACACGTTAAATGGACAGGTGAAACCGAGATACCATTTTGCTTGGCATAATCTGCTAAAATATTTCTGGCTTTGAGGATAAGATTATCACTGTGATCGCCATCACCAAGTTCTACAGCAAACTGGCCCTTTATGACCAACGCGTTTTCATCACTCATATAGCCTGAGATCTGATCGCCAAAACGACTAAAGACCACCAAACTATCCAACAGATGATAACCATCATGGCGTTGCCCCGTGACATGCAATGCCAGATTTATTTTGGCTGGCGCATGTTCTGTCAAAACAAGATTAGCCATCGGTCGTTTTATCGTCAGAAAGGCCTTCTTTGATTTTCTTTTCAAGCACAGGAACAAGGCTTTCATCAAAATCTGCCATATTGGTCAATGCGCGTTTCCACTGAAAACTTGCTTCTGTCGTGCGGCCCACACGCCAATAGGCATCCCCCAAATGGTCATTGATTGTCGGGTCAGATGGGCGAAGCTCAATCGCGCGTTCTAACTGGCGCACAGCTTCCTCATACTGGCCCTGACGGAAATGTGCCCAACCAAGTGAATCAACGATATAACCATCATTAGGGCGCAACTCGACGGCCGTCCGGATCATATCCATGCCTTCTTCCAAATTGATATTCATATCAATCCAAGAATAGCCAAGATAGTTTAAAACCTGCGGTTCATTTGGTGAAAGCTCAAGCGCGCGCAAAAATGCAGCTTCTGCTTTGTCCCATTGTTTAAGGCGCTCATTGCTAATGCCCAGTTGATAAAACAAGTTCCAGTGAGAGCGATTATGGATTGGGCCAACAGCCTTTATGCCAGCTTCAAAATTATCAGAAACGTCTTGATATCTTTTCTCTCGAGATAAAATGCTACCATAACCTTGATAGGCACGGATATCTTTTGGATGCTCAAGGATCAGCGCCGCCAGATGTTCCAGCGCTTCATCAATCTGGCCAATATCAGCCAAGTTCAATCCAAGCTGCAATTCAGACAAACGGCGCATTGGAGACGTCTCGGGTACAGAGCGATAAATCTCGATAGATTTTTTAGATTTACCAAGCTGTTCTTGAATACCACCAAGCATCACAAGTGCTTCGGCATTGTTGGGATTAAGCGCGCGCGCAAACTGTAAATATAACGCAACAATATCTTCATTGCCGTCGCGGTTTAAAGCGCCACCAATGGAATAAAGCGCAGCAGATGCACCTTCTTGTGCATTTTTTACAGGGAACACAAGTTCTGTGCCATTATCAATTTTCTTGCCCAGCGCATTGGCGGGCGGGTAGGCGGCTTGAATATTTCGGCCATCGTATAAAATACTTGCAGCTTTATCTTTATCGCCCGCTTGTGCATGGATTGTCGCAAGCGTCATAATGGACATAAGATATGTATCGGGCGTAATTTGAATAGCGTCATCGCTGGCGATAACTTTTTCAAAATACGTGATCGCTGCGTCTCTATCGCCAGAAGCTGCCGACATCATGCCCATGTTAAAATCTTTAAAGGGCTCATACCATTGTGGGCCAGCTAGGCCTGTAATTTGCGTGATGGCATCATCGGTTTTATTGGCACCAAATTTTGCCCATGCCGATAAAAGCTGATTGACCAAATTATCAACCGGGTTTTGCTCTTCAAGGTTCAGATAGCGATCTGTTGAGCGGTATTCCCGTTTGCGAATGGTTTGCACCGCAAGCGCACGTTCTGAAAGTTCAGCAAGCTCAGCATCTTCTTTCAAACTATCGGCAATCACAATGGCTTCTTCATATTTGCCAGAAATCAAAAGCGAGTTGAACAATCTACGCCGAGTTTCCAAATTATCTGGCGCAAATAAGAGTGCGCGTTTGTAAAAGGCAATGGCTTCGTCAATCTCACTATCAGATTCAGCAATTTGGCCGGAAAGATAGGCACCTGTAAATGTTGGAATTCTGCTGGCATCAAAGACGCTGTCTGCATCCGTTGCGCTCTCTTGTTCAATTGTCACCTTGTTTTCTTGGGCAATCGCATGGTGCGGCGCCATCAAAGCTGTGCCCGAAACACCTGCCATTAAAACACAAGCAAAAAGGGGACGCGAAAATGAGGATCTAAAAAATGAAGACGAAGCAAACAACCTGCGCATTAAATTACCTTTACAACTTAACGATTTGACCAATGTATCGGATCAATTCAATGATATTATGCACAAATCATGGCGATTTGCAGATAAATATTGCTTGGAGTGTAAAATAATCGAAAAAGCCCGAAAATGCTGCATTTATCAGCCTTTTCGTCGCAATTTTAGGCAGTAAATTTCTAGAATTCGATGGGTGTTAGTTCACGCGGCTGAGGCAGAAATCAACAACTTCCAAAAGCGCTGCTTTCTCAGGTGTCTCAGGTAGTGGCGCCAAAGCATCGCGCGCCATTGCACTATAATGTTCAGCGCGGGCAATGGTATCTTCAATACCAGAATATTTTGCGATCAGCGCTGTTGCTTTGACAAGCGCTGCATCATCGGTCTGACCGTCTTCAATGGCAGTCTTCCAAAAAACACGTTCGTCATCAGTGCCACGGCGATAGGCTAGAATAACCGGAAGCGTGATTTTGCCTTCACGGAAATCATCGCCTGTATTTTTGCCCAAAGCATCAGCCGAGCCGCCATAATCTAGCGCATCATCAACCATCTGGAAGGCAAGACCCAAATTGGTGCCAAATGAACGCAAGGCATCGCGATCTGATTTTGGGCTTTGCGCAATAATGGGACCAACTTCGGCAGCAGCAGAAAACAGCGCCGCAGTTTTTGCACGAATAACTTGAAGATAATCATCCTCAGTCGTTTCCATATTTTTAGCGACGGATAATTGTAAGACTTCACCTTCGGCAATCACAGTGGCCGCAGTGGCCAGCACATCAAGAGCTTCCATAGAGCCCACATCAACCATCATTTTAAACGCTTGGCCAAGCAAAAAGTCGCCAACCAAAACACTGGCTTGATTGCCCCAGATCATCCGAGCGGTAGACTTACCGCGACGAAGATCACTTTCATCCACAACATCATCATGCAAAAGCGTCGCCGTGTGCATAAATTCAACACTCGTGGCAAGTTGGATATGCCCGCCGCCCTTGTAACCGAGCATATTGGCCGCAGCAATTGTCAACATCGGGCGCAATCTCTTGCCGCCAGAGGAGATCAAATGTTCGGCAACTTCAGGAATCATTTCAACATCAGATCCAGCTTTGGACAAGATCAATGCATTGACCAAATCCATATCTGATTTCGTCAGGTCGACAAGCGGCTTAACGGAAGCTTTTGGTTTTTTGTTTTCTTCCAGTGAAATAACAACGCCCACTTGACTGCTCTCCTGATATCTTGAATTAAATAGATCATAAATGTCTATCGACGTGTGAGCAAGTGGCGAATTGGCGCGGTTAGCGTCAGATACAACATCATTTGTTAAAAGATTATCGAATCTGGAAAAATGTACCTATATAGGCTGGTAAGAACGGCAAAATAAGAATGGGGATGGCCTTTGGACGAGTTAATAAGAACCAATAATGCAGTTGTTTTGTCATTGGCCAAAACCCTGCTGAAGGATGCTGGAATTGGTCATTTTCTAGCGGATGAAAATATGAGTATTTTGGAGGGGTCCATTGGGCTACTGCCAAAGCGTCTTTTGGTCGATGCGGATGAAATTATTCGTGCGCGCCGTTTGATGAAAGATGCAGGCTTGGGTGATGAATTGCGAGACGCATAAATATGTCTTCTAAGAGTGATCAATCGAAGACATTCAGTCCGACCACGTTTAGCCCAACCACATTCAGCATTGATGCTTTCCACAAGGGTGGTTTCTTCCTTGCCCAACCAAAAAATCGCGGTCATCGCTCTGGTGTGGATGCCATGTTATTGGCAGCACTTGTTGATAAAGGCGCAACAGGTTACTTAGCAGATCTTGGCGCAGGCGCTGGCGCCGCGGGGTTGGCGGTCGCTTATCGAAACGACATTGATGTGGTTCTTGTTGAAACTGTTTTGGAGATGGCAGAATGTGCCGAAAAATCGCGCAACCTTCCAGAAAATGTCACATTTGCAGATCGCGTGTCAGTCCTCAATGCGGATGTTGAGCTTGCGGGTCAAGCCCGTGTTCACGCTGGGTTACAAGACAACCACTTTGATCATGTGATCATGAACCCGCCGTTTAATGAAGTAGGCGATCGCACAACGCCCGATCTCCTCAAAGCCAAAGCGCATGCGATATCTGGTGATGATTTTTTTGAAAAATGGGTAAAAACTGCAGCTGCAATATCAAAGGCGCAAGGACAATTGTCATTAATTGCGCGCCCATCTTCGCTGGGCAAAATCATCAATGCATTTGCAGGGCGATTTGGTGGATTGGAAATTACCAATGTTCAGCCAAGAGCAGATGAAGATGCAATCCGTATTTTGGTGACAGGTATTAAAGGCAGCAAAGCACGGCTCAATCTTCGCCCTGCGATTATTATGCATCCCAAAACTGGGGCAAATAGCTTGGAAAATAAACATAAAGACGACAATAAAAGCACGTACACTGAGCTGGCAGATGGATTGATCAACGGTAAGGTTTTTTGGCCGCGTGGCGACTAATGCCATTGTTTTTGGATTAAAAACGCTTACATGGGGTCAAAGATACATATTATTGGAGTGCCCGAATGCGCCGTTTGAAAAAATACCTACCCAAGAAATTCCGTAATACGAGCGTTGAAATTCCTGTTGTGCGGTTACACGGCACAATCATGTCAGGTGGCAATCAATTCAGCCAAAACCTTAATCTTGCAAATGTTGCAAGCTTACTCGAAAAAGCATTTGCAGATAAATCGGCACCGGCTGTCGCGTTTTCGATCAATTCACCGGGCGGCTCGCCTGTTCAATCGCGCCAAATTCACAATCGTATTCGCCAGCTTGCGGAAGAAAAAGACAAAAAAGTCTTTATGTTCGTCGAAGATGTTGCCGCATCCGGCGGATACATGATCGCCTGTGCGGGTGATGAGATTTATGTCGACCCATCATCAATTGTTGGGTCCATTGGTGTCGTGTCCGGCGGATTTGGTTTCCCAGGCTTACTCAAAAAGATTGGTGTTGAACGCCGTGTCTATACAGCTGGAAAAAACAAAGCGACGCTTGATCCATTTATGCCAGAAAAGAAAGCCGATATTGATCGATTGAAAAAACTTCAACTTGAGATCCATCAAGTGTTTATCGATATGGTCAAAGCATCCCGCGGTGAGCGGCTAAAAGAAACTGACGAAACATTTACGGGTGCATTCTGGACAGGTTATGAAGGCAAAGAACTTGGCCTTGTCGATGATATTGGCGATATGCGCTCTGTTTTGAAAGAGAAATTTGGCGACAAAACTGAGCTTAAATTGATCTCAGCTAAACGTGGCATGTTCGGCGGTAAATCTGCCCCCGGTATTTCTATGTTGGTCAGCTCATTTGCCTCTGGTCATTCAGGTGGCAATATTGGCGCAGATATTAGCCAAGGTTTTGCACAAGGCATTGCATCAACGGTTGAAGAACGCGCGCTTTGGGCGCAATATGGTCTTTAGATCGATATATAAATTAAGGGCGGGTTTTTAAATGAACGGATTATTATTGCTCGGTGTTGTTGGGGCAATTGGCTGGTGGGGTTATAAAAATTTCACCAAAGCAGCCGACGAGGTTTCAAAACGTGTTCGCCGTGCTGAAAAAGAAAAGAAAACTGGTGCTCAAGGCACTTTGATCCAAGATCCTAAAACAGGTGAATATCGTGTAAAACGCGAAGATGAATAAGGTTTTATTTGATAATAACAAAAAACAGGACTTTTCTGTGTGTAAATTGGAACTTTGATCGGTTCCAACCCCAATCCTCCTTGCGACATTTAGCCCTCTCGATACAGTGAAAGTAATTTCACGGCGAGGGGCCGGGGATATTAACTTATGACGTAAAGCCAAAAGAAGCGGCGTCATTAGGAGGGATTACAATGGCAGATACATCAATAGGGACAGCTGAACAGCTTAAAGACCCCAATTATATGCCGCCACTAGCGAAAGCTGTACCATTAGGCATTCAACACGTACTTGCTATGTTTGCGAGTAACGTAACACCTGCAATTATCATTGCTGGCGCAGCCGGTATTGGTTTTGGCTCTGACCAAGGCGCACTTGGTTTTCCAGATATGAATTACATGATCCAAATGTCGATGCTGTTTGCTGGTATCGCCACTTTGATCCAAACAATTGGTATGGGCCCTGTTGGCGCTAAATTACCAATCGTTCAAGGCACAAGTTTTGCCTTTTTGCCAGTGATGATCCCTGCGGTTATCGGTGCGGGAACGGCAGGTCTTGGCGGATTGTTCACCGGTGTGCTCATCGGCGGTATCTTCCACTTCTTTATCGGTTTCTTTATTGGCCGTATCCGTTTTGCTTTGCCGCCACTTGTCACAGGCCTCATCGTTTTGATGATTGGTTTGGCACTTGTTAAAGTTGGCATTCAATATGCAGCCGGTGGCGTTCCAGCGATGGGTAAACTGATGGCGGCTAAAGCTGCTGGCGGTGATCTTTCAGGCATGGCATTTGGTTCCCTTGCAATGTGGGTTCCAGCTTTGGTTGTGATCGTTGTCACATTGGTTCTTAAGTTCTTCACACGCGGAATGACAGCTGTCGCCGCTGTACTTTTAGGCATTGTTGCAGGTTACGTTGTGTCTTTCTTTATGGGCCAAGTAAACTTTGGTAACATCGGAAAAGCTGCAGCATTCGGTCTTCCAAACCCGTTCAAATATGGTTTCCAGATTAACTGGGCAATCATTATTGGTATGTGTTTGATGGCTTTTGTGTCAGCGATTGAAACTGTTGGTGACGTGTCAGGTATCACAAAAGGTGGTGCAGGCCGTGAAGCAACAGACAAAGAGATCACAGGCGCTACGTTTGCTGATGGTGTTGGAACTGCAATTGCTGGTGTGTTCGGTGGTTTGCCAAATACATCATTCTCACAAAACGTTGGCTTGATCTCAATGACTGGCGTTATGAGCCGTCATGTTGTGACAATTGGTGGTATCTTCTTGATCCTTTGTGGTCTGGTGCCAAAAATTGGTGCGGTTATCAACACAGTGCCAATCAACGTTCTTGGTGGTGGTGTTATTGTCATGTTCGGCATGGTCGCAGCAGCAGGTCTTTCAATGTTGTCAGATGTGATCTGGAACCGTCGTAACATGGTGATCTTCGCAACAGCGCTTTCCGTTGGTCTTGGCCTTCAGCTTGTGCCAGACGCATTAATCCACATGCCTAAAACAATGCAAATCTTGCTAACATCTGGCCTATTGCCAGCAGCAGTGATTGCCATTGTTCTAAACTTGGTGATCCCAGAAGAAGCAGCTGAATAGTCTTTTTCAAGATCTAACTATCTTAAAGGCCGGATGTTCAGCATCCGGCCTTTTTCGTCTCCAAACCTATTATATTAAGCTGATATCTTGACCGCACACCACCATCATGCCATTGAGCGGCTATAAAACCTAGCCACATAAGTTGACCCAAATGACCACATCTGTTCCCAAGCACCTAGACCCTACGCGATCATTCCAAGGATTGATCCTAACGCTCCATAATTATTGGGCCGAATATGGCTGTGTCATTTTACAGCCCTACGATATGGAAGTGGGCGCAGGGACATTCCATCCGGCAACAACAATGCGCGCTCTGGGGCCAAAGCCATGGAACGCAGCCTATGTGCAACCCTCACGCCGTCCATCGGATGGCCGTTATGGTGAAAACCCAAACCGCTTACAGCATTTTTATCAATATCAGGTGCTGTTAAAGCCAAATCCATCCAATCTGCAGGAGCTATATTTAGGCTCGCTCAAAGCCATTGGTCTTGATCCATTGGTGCACGATGTGCGTTTTGTGGAAGATGATTGGGAAAGCCCAACGCTTGGCGCTTGGGGGCTTGGTTGGGAATGTTGGTGCGATGGCATGGAAGTGTCACAGTTTACCTATTTCCAACAGGTTTGCGGCATCGAATGTTCGCCTGTATCCGGTGAGCTAACCTATGGACTTGAGCGTTTAGCGATGTATGTCCAAGGCGTTGATAATGTTTATGACCTCAACTTCAATGGCGGCGAAGGCGACGACAAAGTCACCTATGGCGAAGTCTTTTTGCAAGCTGAGGAAGAATATTCCCGCTACAATTTCGAATATGCCAACACGGACATGTTGCTCAAACATTTTGAAGATGCAGAAGGCGAATGTGCCGCATTGCTTAAAGCTGGAACGCCAGATGAAGGCAAATCACACAAATGCGTCTTGCCAGCCTATGACCAATGTATCAAAGCATCACACGTCTTCAATCTGCTCGATGCGCGCGGTGTAATTTCGGTGACCGAACGCCAAAGCTATATTTTGCGCGTCCGCAATCTATCGCGCCAATGTGGCGAGGCATTCTTGCTGACCAAAGCTGGCGGATTTGAAGGCTAACACAGGTATAGAGGCGCTTTAATCGATGACTAAGGCGAAACTAACAAGTCAGGCTCCAGTTCTATTCGTATCAGATATTGATGCGAGTATTTTGTATTGGACGGAAAAAATTGGTTTCAGCGCTCAAAAATTTGGTGAACCGACCAATTTTTGCATATTACATCGTGATAACTGCCATCTGATGATCAGTCAGAAGCCAAAAGATCATGTCATTGTTCCAAATTGGCGTGTTCAAGATATGATATGGGGTTGTTATATTTGGGTCGATGATGCCAAAAAGTTGTATGATGAATTGGTCAAAAGTGGCGCTGGGATTGACTACCATCTTGGCCAAAAAGACTATGGCGTTTTAGAATTTGGCATTTCTGTTCTTGATGATCACGATATTGCCTTTGGCCAAGTTCTCTCAAATTAATCTTGCCTCTTTCAGATGAGTGCTTATTCTATCTCCTAACTTTAGGGAGGTGATAATTTGGAACTCGGTAATTTTTCTCAAAGCTTAGCAGTCAAAGATATAGCTGCTTCAAAAGAATTTTATCAAAAGCTTGGATTTGATATATTTCACGATCAGTCTGAAAAAGGTTGGGCGATCATGAAAAATGGTCAATCCGTGATTGGATTGTTCCAAGACATGTTCGAGAAAAATATCATGACCTTTAATCCCGGGTGGGATGCCTCTGGCAATGAGGTGGATAATTACATCGATATTTGCGAAATTCAAAAACAGCTAAAAGCCAAAGGTATTGAAATCATTGGTGAAGTGGATGAGGGCCCATCGGGCCCCGCAAGCTTTATGGTGATTGACCCCGATGGAAATCCAGTTATGGTGGACCAACATGTGTAACATTAATAAGGGACTTTTATGACCAAAGGCAATATCGCAACGACAGCACCTATTCCAGTGGATGTTGAAGAAGGTAAGAACTATTTTTGGTGTTCATGCGGCCAATCTGCCAACCAGCCTTTTTGTGATGGAAGCCACAAAGGCACAGAGTTCAATCCGGTGAAATGGACAGCCGAAACCAGCGGCAAAAAGTTTTTCTGTGGCTGCAAACAAACAGATGGTCAGCCATTTTGCGATGGAAGCCATAAAGGGCTTTAAGCAAGACCCCAAACAAGTAGCTTGCGATTATTTCATAAAAGACGCGTCAACAGGTGCATCTTGACCAGTTTAAACGGGTTTAATGGTGACATATCGCTCCACGCTTGCTAAAGGCTGGATCAAATTATTGATCTCAAAATTAAGTAAAAACTCATGCCTGATTTATTATTAGAACTCCGCTCTGAAGAAATCCCAGCTCGTATGCAGAAAAAAGCTGCAAGCGATCTTAAAAAGCTCGTTACAGATCAGCTTGTTGAGGCGGGTTTAACCTATGAGGCGGCGCGTGAATATTCAACGCCAAGACGCTTAACGCTTGATGTGCGCGGTTTAACGGCTAAATCTGCCGATATTCGCGAAGAGCGCAAAGGGCCAAAAGTTGGCGCACCAGAAAAAGCACTTGCAGGTTTTTTGCGCGGCGCAGGTTTATCGTCAATTGATGAAGCTAAAACAGTTACGGACCCTAAAAAGGGCGAGTTTTACGTCGCTATTATCGAAAAGCCGGGCCGCAAGGCTGAAGATATCATTTCAGATATTATGCCGGGCATTATCAAAAATTTCCCATGGCCAAAATCTATGCGTTGGGGCGCAGCATCCAACAAACCGGGCGCAATGCGTTGGGTTCGTCCTTTGCAGTCCATCATCTGTACCTTTGGTCCTGAAACCGAAGAGCCGATTGTCATCCCGTTTGAGATCGCAGGCATAGTGGCCAGCAACATAACCTACGGTCACCGCTTCCATGCACCAGATGCTATTAAAGTTCGCCGTTTTGATGATTATGTATCGGCGCTTGAAAAAGCCAAAGTGATTTTGGATGCAGATCGTCGCAAAGAAATCATCCGTTCCGATGCGCAAAATCTTGTGTTTGCATCAGGCTATACATTGGTTGAAGATGAAGGTCTTTTGGATGAAGTCTCAGGTCTTGTCGAATGGCCAGTCGTGTTGATGGGTGAATTTGAAGAAGAATTCCTCGCCATTCCTGATGAAGTCATTCGTTTGACGATTAAAACCAATCAAAAGTGTTTTGTGTTAGCGGGTAAAGATGGCGCTTTGGCCAATCGCTTTATTCTGACATCCAATATTGAAGCCCAAGATGGCGGCAAAGAAATTGCCTATGGCAACGGAAAAGTTGTCCGGGCAAGATTATCTGATGCGCTGTATTTTTGGAATACTGACCAAGCAGACCTGCCTGATCTTGATGCGATTTCTGCATCTGCGAGCACGTTTGAACTTGATATGTCAAAGCCGCTTGATCAACGCATGGCGCGTTTAGATTGGCTGAATGTGACATTTCATGCAAAGCTTGGCTCCCAAGGCAAACGTGTCGAACGCATCGCAAAATTAGCTATAAAATTGGCCGCTGTTACCGGTGCAAATTCTGATGAAGTCAAACGTGCTTCTTACCTAGCAAAAGCAGATTTGCAAACCGAAGCTGTGGGTGAATTCCCTGAACTTCAAGGCCTTATGGGCCGCCGCTATGCGCAATTGCAAGGTGAAACACCAGCTGTTGCCGCCGCAATTGAAGAACATTACAAACCGCAAGGCCCAACAGATGCTGTGCCAAATGATGCTGTCTCTGCAGCTGTTGCCTTGGCAGATAAGCTCGATACATTGGTTGGTTTTTGGTCCATTGATGAAAAGCCAACAGGGTCAAAAGATCCCTATGCCTTGCGCCGTGCAGCGCTGGGTGTCATTCGCATCATTTTGGAAAACCACTTACGTTGCAATTTGAAAACTTATTTGACGGAAACGCCTGACCTTTTATCCTTCTTCCATGATCGTTTGAAAGTCTATCTTAAAGACAAAGGCGCACGTCACGACCTCATTGATGCGGTGCTTACAGATCAATCAGGCGATCTTGTTGCGCTCACCAATAAGCTTGTTGCACTAACTGATCTGCTTGAAAGTGAAGTTGGGAAAAACCTCTTTGCGGGATACCGTCGTGCTACAAATATTTTAGCAGCAGAAGAGAAAAAAGGCGCCACGATATCATCTGAAATCAATCCAGATATTTTCGAAGGTGAGGCGGAAGCCCAGCTATTCAAGGCTATGATCTCAGCCAAAGATATTTCCGCTAAAGCACTTGAGAGCGAAAACTATGGCGCAGCCATGACAGCACTTGGAAGCTTGCGCGCGCCAATCGATACATTCTTTGATGATGTGATGGTCAATGTCGATGATGAAGCTGCTCGTGCCAATCGTCTAGCGTTGCTCGCTCAAATTCGTAAAAACATATCTGATGTCGCTGATTTTTCAAAAATCTCTGGTTAATCAGTCCTCATTTAGCAAATCAACCAAAAAAGCCGAGCAGTCTTTCGATCCGCTCGGCTTTTTCGTGTGTTGGTTTAAATGTTGAATTAAAGTTCTAATTTAGACGTAATGCAAATGCACCGACTTCAAGATCGACTTCCGGTTTGACATCAAGTTCGACATCAAAGTTTGTTGTCTCGGTCATTGTCGCAATAATGGGTTTTTCCATCATTTTTGGTTCCGGATTCATATCCATCATCTTAGTTTCATCTGCCAATTTTGCCATTGCAGGCTCTTCGATCAGAGGGTTTTTCACCATTTGTGTGTCCATCATGATGTCGATGTCAGGCGTCATAACTTTGATATCGTCTGAGTTGTCATCAATTGAACTCACAACACTTTCATCAATCATGAGCGCATCATCTGTCTTCATAGGCTTATCAAGATTGGCCATAGCAGCACCATTGGATTGGCTTTTTTGTTGATAATGCACAAATGAGACTGGGGAGCCACCAAGCCAATTTTCGGTACGGTAAACTTTGTCTTCACCGTTTACCTGAAAGTTTTCCAGCATTTGACTGCCCGTCTCAAGCTTCGGTTTGTCGTCGACAATACCTTTATCACATGTCGTGCAACCAAAAGAGATTATGCTGCGCTGTTGAGATTGAACAATTGTGTCATCAGATGCAAAGGCAACTGTACAAGATAGGCCTGTCATGACTGCACTTAAAACTAAAAGCTTCTTCATTTTCTGTATCCTCATGGAGAACGGATTTATCCCCCAAAAGGGATCATTTGAAAATAAAGTAGCATTTAGAAGTTATAGTTTGATGAGTGGGTATGGTTTACGAATGATGAAACCTATCAAAAATAGCACAATTTTTTATATGTAATTGAGTTTGAGGTGTTGTTAGTCGGTTTTGAGGCGTTCAATGGCACGCCAACCGATATCACTGCGATAAAAGCCTTCTGGCCAGTCGACAGCTTTCACCGCCACATAAGCACGATCTCGCGCTTGGATAATATCGTCGCCAATGGCTGTGACGTTCAACACACGCCCGCCATTTGCCAGTAACTTACCACTAGAGCTTTTCGTGCCTGCATGGAAAATTTTAGTGCCAGTTTTATCCAGTGATGCCGAATTAATCGCGTCAACACCTTTGATTTCAGTGCCTTTTTTGGGAGATGCGGGATATCCGTCTGCTGCCATAACAACCGTTAATGCAGACTTATTATCCCAAGACATAGATTGTCCTTCAAGAGCACCTTCAGCGGCGTCAAGAAGAAGTGGCACAATATCGTTTTGTAATCGC
This sequence comes from uncultured Rhizobiaceae bacterium, assembly GCA_963974325.1. Classification (GTDB taxonomy): domain Bacteria; phylum Pseudomonadota; class Alphaproteobacteria; order Rhizobiales; family Rhizobiaceae; genus Lentilitoribacter. Next base: position 21,325 of record CAXBCW010000014.1, on the reverse strand, counting down.
AACATCAGTAGCTGACATTCAGGATCACCAAAGCGAACATTATATTCAATGAGCTCAGGGCCTTTTTTAGTGATCATAAGTCCGGCAAACAAAACACCCTTGAACGGATGACCATCCTTGGCCATGCCCAACATTGTTGGATCGATGATTTCCGACATGGTGCGCGAGATCATCTCTTGGGTCATCACAGGTGCGGGAGAATAAGCGCCCATACCGCCAGTATTTGGACCCGTATCACCATCGCCGACACGTTTGTGATCTTGTGCTGTTGCCATGAGAAGCGCTATTTTGCCATCACATAGACAGAAAAAGCTTGCCTCTTCGCCATCCAAAAATGCTTCAATCACAACTTCTGCGCCCGCAGAGCCAAATGCACCGTCAAAACAATTATCAATCGCAGCTAAAGCTTCATCAAGCTCATGTGCAACGGTAACCCCTTTACCGGCGGCCAAGCCATCGGCTTTCACAACAATGGGTGCGCCTTGTTCTGTGGTGTATTTTTTGGCGTCAGACGCGTTGTCAAAACGTTGGTAAGCCCCTGTGGGGATAGAATATTTTGCACACAGGTCTTTGGTAAAACCTTTCGATCCCTCAAGTTGAGACGCAGCTTTGCTTGAGCCAAATACGGATATTCCCGCAGCTTCTAAGGTATCTGTAATCCCATCAACCAGCGGTGCTTCAGGCCCCACCACAACAAGCTGGATGTTTTGCAATTTACAAAATGCAACAACAGCACTGTGATCATTAATATCAACATCAACGATTTCTGCGTGATCTTTAATCCCAGGGTTTCCAGGGGCCGCAAAAAGGGTTGAGAGAAGGGGGGATTGGGCGATTTTCCAAGCAAGAGCGTGTTCGCGTCCGCCGGAGCCAATGAGAAAGATGTTCATGAAAGTGATCCTGATCAATCGTAGTTGATTGGGTAATCTCAACGCGGGTAGACGTCAAGGCTTGGCACACGCTTTCCCACTACTTTGCGTAAAATCACCTCAGTGACATATCTACATCTTGACCTTTGATCATGTGACTGACATCACAAATGCATGATGAATGAAAATATGATGCAAGACAAAGTCGCCGATGCTCCCTCTGATAATTGGGTTTATCGCGTTCTGCCGCGATCAGCTTGGCCCCATGCACAGCTTGCCCGTTGGGATCGCCCAATTGGCTGGCAATTATTATTATGGCCGTGCCTTTGGGCCGCAGCCATGGCAGTCAACGCAAATGACGCTGCTCTATCAGACAAATTGCCCATTTTCATTTTCCATTGTGTATTGTTCACCCTGGGTGCAATAGCCATGCGTGGCGCAGGTTGCACCTATAATGATCTGATCGATCACGAACTTGATGGTAAGGTTGAACGCACACGTTCAAGACCTTTGCCGGCAGGACGTATCAGCCGTAAACATGCAAAAATCTTCATAATCACCCAGCTTTGTGTTGGTGCGTTGGTGCTGTTGCAATTCAATTGGTTCACGATCTTTTTGGCCATCGCATCACTTGGTGTGGTCGCGATTTATCCATTTGCAAAACGGTTTACCGATTGGCCGCAATTCTTCTTAGGTCTTGCGTTTTCATGGGGCGCATTGGTGGGCTGGTCGGCAGTCTTTGAAGAGGTAAGCTTTGCATCGCTGAGCTTATATGTGGCAGCTGTGTCTTGGACGATTGGGTATGACACAATTTACGCGCATCAAGATAAAGATGATGATGCGTTGATCGGCGTTCGCTCAACTGCTCGATTGTTTGCTGAAAATACAAAGGCTTGGCTTGTTGGATTATATGCAGTCACTTTGGGGTGTCTGGCATTGGCATTTTATTTATCGGGAATGGGTATAGTTCCCTACATTACTTTGCTATTGGTCCTCGGGCTATTTACATGGCAAATCAAAGTCTTAGATATAGATGATCCGGACCAATGTTTGAGCTTGTTTAAGTTCAATAGTAAAATTGGATTTGTCATCTTTATCGGTCTTGTGATCGGATTGTTTGTATCATGATCAAAGGCGTGGTTTTTGTCGCTATATTTGGCATGGTAGCAGGTACACTTGGCACCTTTGGCACCATTTTAAATCAAGCAGGATTTACAGGTTTTCAAGTCGCTTCCATCCGCGTTTTGATCACATGCCTTACCTTACTCACATTCTATCCATTGTTTTTTCGTGGCAGTTTTACGTTGATGAGGCAAAACTGGAAACTATTGCTGCCGCATTCCATTGCCGGCGTCTTTGGGTTCAATATGTGCTTTTTCATTGCAACAGAATATTTGGGCATCACATTGGCTGTGGCGCTTTTGTACACAGCCCCAATCTGGGTGATGATACTTGCCAAGATCTTCTTGGGTGAGCAATCTAATATGATGCGCTGGGCGTTGGTTTTATGTTCAGTCTTGGGTGTGGTTCTTATTTTAAACACCCAAGGACAAGAGATAAATTTCTCATTTATCGGTGTGCTCATTGGGTTTGGTTCTGCAATTGGGTACGCAATTTACGCAGTGCTAGGAAAAACCGCTTTGACAAAAATGAGCGCAAACCAGCTGATGTTCTCAGCGTTCACTTTTTCAATCCCATTGGTCTTGCTCTTTCCGCAAACATGGCAAGGCATGGAGCAATTATCACAATCGACGGATATCCATGTTTGGGGTGCGTTTTTAGCGGTGAGTTGGTTGGGAACGATCTTGATCAATTTCTTCTATATGCGCGGTCTTAAGCTTATTTCAGCATCTACCGCGACAGTGATAACAACGATTGAGCCATTAGTGGCAACCATACTTGCGGTCTTTGTCATCGGTGAGATTTTATCACTTAGCCAATATGCAGGAATGGCTCTCATTATTGTCAGTGCAACATTGATTGGGCTGTTAGAAGCCAAGGCCTCAAGAAAATCAATTGTTTAGTACAAAAAACAAAAAAGCGAGGCATGGCCCCGCTCTTTTAAATCATCTTTAGAATTTAAAGATCTATGTACGTGCAATAATCTCGCGACCAGACAAAAGCATACGACAACCAAGTGGACCAGTTTTGCGACGAACCAAGAAACGCGGGCGACGTTCCGCAACATTTGCAAGTCGGCGACGGTTGGTCACAACCGGTTGAGCGCGAACGCTAGGTTCATGCGTGATCTGGGCCATATCTTCATCCAAAGGACGTGCAACACCATCAGCCTCAATCATCAACATCGGGATGTTGTATAGATCAGACCAAGCGCGCCAATCGCCAGCAATATTGTGTAATTGAGTATCAACAAGCAATGGAATGCAAAGATCAGCATCTGCATGATGAAGTTCAAGCGTAACCGTTGAGTTACCTTTACCATCATCAATCGCACGAGCCGCAATCCCTTTAAAGGCATTAGCTGGGAGCGCTAATGAAATGGGAAGGTCTGACTTTTCCAATACTTTATCGATCATTGCGCCGCGTTCGTTCAGCGTCACATCAACGTGTTTTGTATCGCCAATAGCCAAAAAGCTGAAGCGATGCGGGAGTTGACCCGGGGTTACACGTAGTTCGCAATCAGCCCATTGGGGCTTTCTAATTGTTGTCGCCATTGTTTTGCCTCTTAAACTCTTGAGTGCCCATTTTGGATCTTCTCAAATACGGGGGCTTTTGCCCTCTCGTTGATTTGTAATCTACAGGAGGGCTGTTCCGAACCACTTAAATTGTAAGGTTAAGAAACTCTGAGTTCTCAAGATGGTTATCAAAAGTAAACCAAGGGGTTGGCGATTTGTTTACCGTTCTTTTGAGGGCAAAATTAACGCTTTAAAAGCTTGTTAGGATTCATAATTCCATGGGGATCAAAACTCCTCTTAATGCGTTGCATTAATTCAATTTCTATCGGTTCACGGATGCTTGCCAACTCATCTCTTTTGAGCTGTCCAATGCCGTGTTCAGCCGAAATCGAGCCGTTCATCTGTAAAACAATGGCGTGAACCACTTTGTTGAGGCTGTGCCAATGTGACAAAAATTCTTGTTTGTCGGCACCAACTGGCTGAGAAATATTATAATGAATGTTACCATCGCCCAAATGACCAAAGGCGCAAATGCGAACATTTGGCATATATTCGTTCACAGCAATCGAGGCTTGTCGCAAAAATTTGGGCACTTTGGCAATTGGTACAGATATATCATGCTTGATCGAGCCACCTTCTGGCCGCTGAGCTCCGGACATGCTTTCGCGCATATGCCAAAACGCTGTGCGTTGGCTTTCGCTTTCGGCCAACACAGCATCATTGGTAATGCCTGTATCAAACGCTTTTTCAAACAGGTCTTCAATCATCTGTCGTGCAGCTTGGATAGATTGTCCAGATGATATTTCAATAAGTACATACCAATTGTGAGGCGTATCTAACGGATCGCGGCAGCCATCAATGTTTTTAACCGTGATCTCAACGCCAAACCGTGGCATCAGTTCAAATCCGGTCAGGCTTGGGCCACACATATTGCGAGCGATGTTAAAAAGCTCAAGGGCTGCGTCTGGGCTGTCTAAACCCACATACATGACCTCGCGTCCAATCGGTTGTGGAAAGAGCTTTAGAACCGCTCCTGTGATGATACCAAGTGTTCCTTCGGCACCAATAAACAAATCACGCAGATCGTAACCGGTATTATCTTTTTTCAAACGGCGCAGACCATGCCAAATCTCGCCAGTGGGCAAGACAACTTCAAGCCCCATGCACAATTCACGCGTATTGCCATAGGCAACAACGGCAGTGCCGCCAGCATTGGACGATAAATTGCCACCAATTTGACACGTGCCTTCAGATCCAAGTGATAGCGGAAACAATAAATTGTGCTCTTCTGCAGCTTTTTGAGCATTTGCGAGAATAACACCTGCATCCAGCACCATCACGCTGCCCAAGACATCCACTTCACGAACCTTGTTCATCCGTGAGAGTGAAATAATGATATCGCCATTTGGCACTTGGCCGCCGACCAATCCTGTATTGCCACCTTGTGGCACCACGGTGAGTTTATTGTCATGGGCGAGCTTTAAAATGTCGCTGACTTGTTCTGTCGAATTTGGCTTGAGCAAAAGCGGCGATGCGCCTTGATACAATCCGCGAAGCTCAACCAGATGTGGGGCAATAACGGATTGGTCGCTTGTGGCGTAGTTCGCGCCAACAATATCAGTAAACTTTGCGATCAGCTCATCTGACAAGTTTTGTAGCGGTGTATCTGTCATTAAAGGTCCCCCCGTGGTGCCGCAGCACGCATCAAACGATCATTTATGGCTTCACCCAATTGGTGGTTTGGAATGGGACTGACGCAAATCATATCTGCACCTGTTTTATCCGCCAAGATCAACATATCAAAAAGATTATGCGCAGCCTCGGTAATATCGCCATCTATACTGAGGTTAAACACAGCTTTTGCATGTTCAATATGATCGATTGCCAACTGTCCAAACGTAATCAGTGTTTCATTTTTTTGAACAGATGTTGCGTTCAGTCGCATTTTAGCATTCGGTGCATAATGAGATGTCATCATCCCAGGTGCTTCAATCTTATGGTTTGTTTCTTCAGATAGGCGCAGCACAGGTTGACCAATAGCGGCTTGAATATCCTCAACAGATATGCCGCCCGGACGAAGCAAGTAAATTTTGCCATCCTCGACTTTCACAATGGTAGATTCAACACCAACATCGCAAGTGCCTTGATCAAGGATAAGCTCAATTTTAGGGCCCAGATCATCCGCGACATGTTGAGCACGTGTGGGGCTAATTTTGCCCGAGCTATTTGCACTAGGTGCCGCAAGTGGCTTTCCAAATGTCTCAATCAGCTCAGCCGAAAAACCTTTGGGCACCCGAATGCCAACACTTCCAAGTCCCGCTGTGGCGAGCTTATGGATATCATTTTCAGTTTTAAGCGGTAGAACAATAGTCAGAGCGCCGGGCCAAAAATATCTGCCAAGCTTTTCAGATATGGGATCAAAAATTGCATAGGTCTTTGCCATGTCTAAACTGGCCATATGACAGATCAGTGGATTGAATTGCGGTCGGCCTTTGGTAGTGTAAATCGACGTGATGGCCTTGGCATCGGTGGCGTCTGCTGCCAATCCATAAACAGTTTCCGTCGGTATCGCGATGGGTTTGCCACAAGATAAAAGATCGAGCGCCGTTTTGATTGCGCGTTCTTTATCCGTATCAATGGAAATGATCTCAGCCATTTTCACGTCTTATAGCTCCTGCAATGCCTATCGTTCGAGTAGAACCACCGTTTCAACATGTGGCGACCACAAGAATTGATCAATCGCTACAATTGATTTGATTTTAAAGCCACCTTTGATCAACAGATCAAGATCGCGCGCAAGGGATACCGGATTGCAGGATACCGCAGCGACTTTTTTAATGTTGAGCGCGCGTGCCAATTGTCTGCTTTGGCTTTCTGCACCTGAACGCGGTGGATCAAAAACCACACCTTGGTAGGGTTTTAAATCTTCACGCACGAGCGGGCTGCGAAATAAATCACGGCGCTCTGTGCTAATGGGCTTGAGCCCTTGGCGCGAACGAAATCCACGATCAATAGCGTTCAAAGCAGGGCCGTGGGTTTCAACCGCATGCACAGCAGATTTTTGTGCAAGAGGGAATGTAAAAGTTCCACAACCAGAAAATAAATCCACAACGCGTTTGCAGCTTTTAAGGTGCTTTGTGACAATGCTTGCCATTTCAAGTTCGGCACGTTTGCTAGCTTGCACAAAACAACCCGTCGGCACGTTGATCAATGTATCGCCGAAGGTGAGCGATGGCGCTTCGGTTTCAGCCAAAACTTCATCGTTAAATGAGAAGCGTTTGACAACTTTGCTGGCCGTTACTTTTTGCGCAATGGCATGGATGGTGGCATCTTTAAGTGAAAAATCACCAGTTGCAGCCACATCAAATCCATTTTCGCATAGTAAAATCGTCAGCTGAGATGTCTTCAGGTGAGGTGTGAACACCTCTGCCATTATTCTAAACAGTTCTAAGTTTTCCATGATCTTTGGATGCGCCACAGGACATTGGCTAATCGGCACCAGCTTATCAGAACCTGCCTGATAATAACCAATCTGCGTGCCTTGATCTGTGCGATAAACATTCAGTGCCACACGGCGACGTTCGCCAACCTCGCAGCTCATTAAGCGATCAATTTTATGATCAATACCACCAGCTAGAAGTGCTTGTTGCGCAATTTCTAACTTCCACTCCTGATAGCTTTGTTCATTCATGTGCTGAACTGAACAACCGCCACAGGCGTTGTTTTTATCTGCAAAATGTTTGCATTGCGCGGGGACGCGATAATCGCTTGGCTTGATAATATCGATCAAAACACCGCGAGATTTATGAACTTCGGCGGATATTTTTTCACCTTTTAGGACGAAGGGTACAAAGACAGTACCGTTCTCGGTTCTTGCAACGCCATCTCCGCGTGCGCCAACTAGGTCGATGTCTAACTCAAGTATGGTCAAGCTTTGATGCCCCCGATTAAATATTCAATATTGCCGTCACTTCCTGTGATCGGCGATGGTATGGCTTCTAATGCAGACCAATTGGGCTCCGCGTCAAGCCATTTGAGCAAATCATTTGCAATTACAGGGCCCTGTGATGGATCTTTAAGGATCCCACCTTTACCAAGCGCCTTTCGTCCCGCCTCAAATTGCGGTTTGACCAACAATATAGTCACCGCACCCGATGCAGCTAAAGACAGTGCAGGCGGCAGGGCAATCTTGAGCGAAATAAAACTAACATCGCTCACCACCAGATCAATAGATCGATCACCAATATCTTCTCGTTTCAGATAGCGGGCATTACACCCATCCATCTGGGTAATCCGTGGATCGGTTGAAATCTTCGGGTGCAATTGTCCGTGACCCACATCAATTGCCACGACGTGTTCGCACCCTTGTTCCAAAAGAACTTGAGTAAACCCACCTGTGGAGGCACCGATATCAAGTGCTGTTTTGCCAGTAAGACCAAACTTAAAGTGTGCCAGACCTTGCTTGAGTTTTAATGCTGCGCGCGAGACATAGGCGCTTGCAGGATCGGAAATCTCAATCAGCTCATCATCTTCAACGGGCTGTCCAGATTTTTTTGCAGGCCTGCCATCAACTTTTACTGTACCCCGCGCAATCGCATCTTGGGCGCGTGCTCGGGTTTGATAAAAACCTTTTATGACAAGATGCTGATCAAGTCGCATGATCAGGATCTCCTATGTTATTTTGTTGTAAAAGGAAGCACAGAACGCTCTGTGCCCAAGGCTTTAAAAGCAACATCTAAGATGCCAGCACGATCAAGCTTTGCCTGCATGTACATTGTGTCAGGGCTTGCCTGATCCATATAAATATCTGGCATAACAAGTGGACGAAATTTAAGTCCATGATCAAGCAGACCAGCATGGGACAAGAAATGCGAGACATGACTGCCAAAGCCGCCTATGGCACCTTCTTCAACCGTCAGCAAAACTTCATGTTCCGATGCCAAACGGCGGATAAGATCTTCATCAAGTGGTTTTGCAAATCGGGCATCTGCAACCGTGGTTGATAGGCCAGCAGCATCTAAATCTTCTGCGGCAAGCAAACAATCAGCCAATCGCGTACCAAATGATAAAAGCGCAACTTTCGTGCCTTCTTTGATAATGCGACCTTTGCCGATTTCTAAGATCGAACCACGCTCAGGCAATTCAACACCAACACCTTCGCCGCGAGGATACCGGAACGAGATCGGACCTTCATCGAAGGCCGCAGCTGTGCGTGTCATATGCATCAATTCAGCTTCATCCGCCGCTGCCATAACAACAAAGTCAGGAAGTGTTGCAAGATAAGTTGTATCAAAGCTACCAGCATGGGTCGGACCATCAGCGCCAACAAATCCAGCGCGATCAATCGGAAAACGAACAGGTAATTTTTGAATAGCCACATCGTGGACAACTTGGTCATAAGCCCGTTGCAAAAATGTAGAATAGAGCGCCACAAAAGGCTTTAAACCTTCAGTCGCCATTCCGGCGGCAAATGTGACAGCATGTTGTTCTGCAATCCCGACATCAAAACAACGCCCTGGAAATTGGTCATTAAACTTATCAAGTCCAGTTCCTGATGGCATGGCGGCTGTGACCGCCACAATCTTATCGTCATGCTCACCTTCAATGGTCAATGCTTTTGCAAACACGGATGTATAGGAAGGCGCATTGGGCTTGGCTTTGGCTTGGGTGCCTGTGATGACATCAAATTTACCAACGCCATGATATTTATCATTGGCAGCTTCGGCAGGCGCATAGCCTTTGCCTTTTTGGGTCACAACATGGATGATCACAGGGCCTTTTGCATTATCACGCACATTGCGCAAAACCGGCAAAAGATGATCCAAATTATGGCCATCAATCGGGCCAATATGGTAAAAGCCTAGCTCTTCAAACATTGTGCCGCCGGTTACATAACCACGGGCATGTTCAAAAGCACGCGTAATCGCTCTATCGACAGTTTGGCCAAGATAGGCGGTCATTTTTTTGCCAATGTCGCGCATTCCCATATAGGTGCGGCCAGAAGCAAGACGGGCTAAATAGGCGCTCATCGCACCAGTTGGCGGCGCAATGGACATGTCATTATCATTCAGGATCACAATCAAACGTGCATCTAGTGAGCCTGCATTATTCAGCGCTTCATAGGCCATGCCTGCGCTCATCGCACCATCACCAATCACGGAGATGACATTGCGCGGTGTGTTTTGAATATCGCTTGCAACAGCCATGCCAAGGCCAGCGGAAATAGAGGTTGATGAATGAGCCGCGCCAAACGGGTCATATTCGCTCTCGCTGCGTTTGGTAAAGCCAGACAGGCCCTCTTGTTGACGCAGTGTACGAATGCGGTCGCGACGGCCTGTTAGAATTTTATGCGGATAACATTGGTGTCCCACATCAAAAATCAAACGATCATGCGGCGTGTTAAAGACTTTGTGGATTGCAACGGTAAGTTCGACAACACCAAGACCCGCACCCAAATGTCCACCCGTGCGCGAGACAGCATCAATCATTTCAGATCGGACGTCTGCGGCAAGACCATGTAGTTCATCATCGGACACTTTGTCTAAATCAGCAGGTATGAGAACTCTATCTAGGATAGGTGTGTGTGGTGGTTGCGTCAAAATAAACCTTCAATTCTTGCTTTGGCCTAACGCCTCTTATATCGCGTGTAAAGTATCATCAAGCCAATTTGCTGCGTCAAAAACGCTTATGACAATCAACTTAGCACGAATTAAGAGCAAATTTAGAAGATTTTGTGCTCTTATTTGGGCTTGTACCCAGACTAGTTATTCAGAGTCTAAAGGATCTGTGCCCTGTGGATTTCCCGCGCGATCAAGGCGAATTTTCTCAATCCGGTGTTCAGCTGCGGCAAGTAGCTTTTGGCTATGCTTTTTCAAAGCTTCGCCACGTTCATAAATATCGATAGATTTTTCCAGTTCGACATCGCCACTTTCAAGCTTTGTCACAATATTTTCAAGTTCAGCTACAGCTTGTTCAAAGCTCATTTTTTCAATGTCTGAATTTTTAATGTCTTGATCGCTCATTGCTAACCCTTCATCATTCGATAAATATGTGCACCTGCCGACTCGGCCAATCCTAGAAGATCATAACCACCTTCAAGCAGGCTGACGAGGCGATTTTGTGCAGAACCCTCAGCTATTTCCATAATTTTACCCGTTGCCCAGTCAAAATCCTCAGCAACGAGGTTGATTTGCGCCAAAGGGTCACGATGATGGGCATCAAATCCTGCTGAGATGATAATCAGATCTGCACTGGCATCTCGTAATGCTGGCAATATGCGCGTTTTAAATGCCTCACGAAAATGATCACTGCCATCATTGCTAGCAAGTGGCGCATTTACAATATTGCCTTTGCCAGTTTCAGATTTTGCCCCGGTGCCCGGATAAAGCGGCATTTGGTGCGTCGAGCAATAGATGACACTTGGGTCATCAAAGAAAATATCTTGCGTTCCGTTACCATGATGCACATCAAAATCGATAATGGCAACGCGTTCAGCGCCATGGACTTTTTGCGCATGACGGGCAGCGATTGCAGCTTGGTTAAATAAGCAAAATCCCATTGCCGTTTCACGCTCGGCATGATGGCCCGGCGGACGGGTTGCAACAAAGGCATTATCAGCTTTGCCTTCAAACACATGGTCAACAGCTTCCATCGCGCCGCCGATTGCGGCCATGGCAGCGTTAAAACTCAGCGGTGACATGGTCGTGTCGCCATCGACCTGTACAATGCCTGTTTCGGGAATGGCGTTTTGAACTTTATCAAGATGGCTTTGCGGGTGCGCTAAGAGAACACTTTGCGGGTCTGCAAGTTTGGCTTCAAGGCGGACAAGACTATCAAAATTTTCATGCTCAAAAACCTGATCCAAAGCACGCAATCTATCCGGCCGTTCGGGGTGACCGGGCAGGGTGATGTGTTCAAGGCATATCGGGTTTCTGAAAAGTTCTGTTGTCATAAAGTGATCTACGTCTCAACGATTTCGGTTTTGGTGATTTCGATGCCAAAGCCTTCAAGACCAACATAATGTCTCTCACGAGATGCTAACAATAATATGGAACTGGTACCAAGATCTTTGAGGATTTGCGCACCGAGGCCAATTTCAAGCCATTCTTCTTCACGGGTTTGCGCTTCAACATGCACCTCTTGGCCGTTTGCTTCCAACCGACGTTCAGCTTGTTGACCAACACCAACAGAGCCTTCGCGCAAATAAACAATAATGCCGCGACCATGCTCAGATATTTTATCCAATATTGGCTGCAAAGGTGGTTTTTTGCCAAACACATCATCGGCAACAGATTCAAGCTGCAAGCGCACAGGAATATCAACACCATCGCGCACATCACCAAAGACAACGGCAAGATGCTGCATAGGATCCCATGAGAGTGAATAGGAATGCGCAACCGCAGGCCCACTTGGCGTCTCGATATCGAAAGTATCATTGCGCACCACAAGTGTTTCTTGACGTTGGCGATAGGCAATGAGATCGGCAACCGAAACTTCTTTCAAACCGTGTGTTTCCGCAAATGAGCTGACTTGCTCGCCGCGCATCACAGAGCCATCATCATTGACCAACTCACAAATCACACCAACAGGGGGCAGATCCGCAAGCTTACATAGATCAACCGCAGCTTCGGTATGGCCAGAACGCATCAATACGCCACCTTCACGCGCCATAAGCGGGAAAATATGACCAGGGCGGACAAAATCGGCGGCACCAGCATTGGGATTGGCAAGATTGCGAACGGTTAACGTACGATCATCGGCTGATATGCCCGTTGTTGTTCCGTGTTTATAATCAACAGTGACTGTAAACGCCGTTTCGTGTGGTGCATCATTGTCCGCAACCATGGCCGTCAAGTTCAGGCGTTTGGCCTCAGACTTTGGCATCGGTGTGCACACAATGCCCGATGTATGCCGCACAATAAAGGCCATATGTTCTGGCTTACAATGGACAGCAGCCATAATCAGGTCGCCTTCGTTTTCGCGATCATTATCATCCGTGACGACAACGATTTCGCCATTTTCAATCGCGCGGATAGCGTCAACAACACGGGCTTGATCAAACGACATCATTACAAATTCCTGTTTCTTATTTTCATTTTTGGCCAAATACCTTTAAAGCCAAATACTTTTTATGAAAGACGACCAGTTTGGCCACGATCGCGGATGTAATGGTCAGCTATCGCGCACGCTACCATGGCTTCGCCAATCGGAACAGCGCGAATTCCCACACAAGGATCGTGCCGACCTTTGGTGCGAACATCCACTTCTTGACCGTCGCTATCGATGCTTTTTCGATTGCTCAAAATCGACGATGTTGGTTTGACTGCAAAGCGCGCAACAATCGGCATGCCTGTGGAAATACCACCTAAAATGCCACCCGCTTTATTGGATGTAAATTCAGGTTTTCCATCAGCACCAATGCGCATCTCATCGGCGTTTTCTTCGCCAGTGATCATTGCAGCTTCAAAACCATTGCCAATCTCAACACCTTTGACGGCATTGATAGACATCAAATTGGCCGCAATATCAGTATCGAGTTTGGCGTAGATCGGAGCGCCCAAGCCTTCAGGCACATTTTCGGCAACAACCTCGATAATCGCGCCAACTGATGAACCGGATTTGCGGATATCATCAAGATAGTCTTCCCAAACAGGGACAATCTCTTTGTCGGGTGCAAAAAACGGATTATTGTCTGTCTCGGACCAATCCCAATTATCACGATTAATTTTCTTGGTGCCGATCTGCACAAGCGCTGCGCGGACAATCAAATTTGGCACAACTCTGCGCGCAAGGCCACCAGCTGCAACACGCGTTGCCGTTTCCCGCGCTGATGATCTGCCACCACCGCGATAATCGCGCACGCCATATTTGACATCATAGGTATAATCGGCGTGACCTGGGCGATAGCGTTTTGAGATTTCAGAATAGTCTTTGGACCGTTGATCGGTGTTTTGAATTTCCAGAGAAATCGGCGTGCCCGTTGAGATAAAAGAGCCATCTTCTTGTGGCAGAACACCAGATAACACACGAACTTCATCGGCTTCGCGGCGTTGGGTTACAAAGCGCGACTGGCCGGGCTTTCGTTTATCAAGCCAATGTTGCAGCTCTTGGGTGGTGAAATGAATACCTGGAGGGCACCCATCAACTACACAACCAATAGCAATTCCGTGGCTTTCACCCCAAGTGGTGACGCGAAACATATGACCAAACGTATTATGTGACATCGAAGTATCCGTGATTGAGCTGGCAATTTAAACTTGACCCGTCTTATGCCAAAACGTGATGATTTGAAATAGTTTTTTGAGGAAGCAAAAAAATCCAAGTTTAACCTGAAAGGTGAACCTAAAGCCAACCGATCTTGTTATGCTCTATTTTTAATATCTTATCTTGCGGTATTGGCCCGATAGCAGCTTTTGCCGTATCGACTTTACCAATCAGATGAAACATGGTTCGAATAACGCCGCCATGGCAGACGCAAACTGTTGGTTTTTTAACGGATCGCAAAAAAGCACCAATACGTTCTGAAACCTGCGCATAGTTTTCTGTTGGGTTACCAGGCGGTGAGAAATTCCATTTATCCCGTTCACGCGCCGCAAACAGATCAGGGAACTTTCGTTCAAGTTCCTTGGCAGTAAAGCCCTCCCAATCACCAAATGAGATTTCGATCAAAAGATCATCAAGCTGATAGTCTTTTGGTCTCAAACCCATCTCGGATCGGACAAATTCCATGGTTTGACGTGTGCGGCCCAAGGGGCTGGAGACAAATTCAAAATCTGCGGCTTGATCGCCAATAAGATCTTTCAGCTTTTGCCCATTGCCTTTGGCTTGATTTTCGCCGCGCGCATTAAGGGGAATATCCAAGCGACCTTGGAAACGCATTTCTGCATTGTAATCTGTTTGTCCGTGACGAACGACGTATAAAACCATTTAATCCTCTAAATCTGCACATAAAAAAAGGGCCTTGCGGCCCCTTTATAAAATTATTTAGACCGTACTTATGTCGGGCGCATCAACCGCCTTCATGCCAACAACATGATAACCAGAATCCACATGGTGAACTTCGCCGGTTACAGCCGTTGATAAATCAGACAATAAATAAAGCGCGCTATTGCCAACTTCATCAATTGTAACTGTGCGTTTAAGCGGTGAGTTATATTCGTTCCATTTCAAGATATAACGGAAATCGCCAATACCTGATGCAGCCAAAGTTTTGATCGGGCCAGCAGATAGCGCGTTTACACGGATATTATTGTTACCCAAATCAACCGCCAAATAACGAACACTTGCTTCAAGCGCAGCTTTTGCAACGCCCATAACGTTGTAATGCGGCATAACGCGCTCTGCACCATAATATGTCAGTGTGATCATTGAGCCGCCATCAGTCATCAATTTTTCAGCACGCTGAGCAACAGCGGTGAAGGAATAAACTGATATGTCCATAGTTTTCATGAAATTGGCGTGACTTGTATTGACATAACGTCCTGTCAATTCATCTTTGTCAGAAAACGCGATCGCATGAACGAGGAAATCAATCTTGCCCCAGTCAGCTTCAAGTTTTGAAAATACGGCATCAATTGATGCTTCATCGGTTACATCACAATGACCTGCAACAACTGCGCCTAAATCTGCTGCAATTGGCTCGACGCGTTTTTTCAATGCATCACCTTGATAGGTTAGCGCAACTTCTGCACCCGCATCTGATAAAGCCTTGGCAATGCCATAAGCAATGGACCGATTATTGGCAACGCCCATAACCAGACCACGTTTGCCTTTCATAAGGCCATTTGAATTTGTCATGCCGCTCTCCCAAAGCTTACTAAAGTCTTTACGCTGTTTATTTTGATATGCCATAGCGATGCTAAGCATTCAAGCGTTGATGATGTTTGTAATGATAAGATGGGTGTAAATCCTGTGGTTTTCCAACAAACTGTCTTATAAAAATGACAGTTTTTGCCTTTTCATGGTTCTGAGCCAGAGGCGCGATTACATAAACCAAGTTTTACGCGTCTTTTTCAAGACGTTTTTGAGATCTTCATTTGGCTTTTCTGGTAGTAAAATGCAAACATTTGCACATAAATCACCCCGTTCGCCAACAAGATTAGGTAGCCCACGTTTTGGAATGCGGATCACATGATTAGAGCTTGTCCAATCGGGAAGCATAAACGAAACAGGTCCCTCTGGCGATTGGGCGGTCACTTCACCACCTAAAACAGCATCGGCTAAATCGACAGCAAGATTGGTGTGTAGTTCACCATTGAGCGTCCAAAATTGTTGGTTGGATTTATATTTAACACTAACAATAATATCGCCTGGGATTTCACCTTTACGGCAGCCACCCATTTTCTCAATCACAACTTGCCCACCGTCTGGCGTGCCTGCGGGAATGTAAATATTGAGGCTGTTCTTATTGCCCGGCTGAACAGGAAGCGTTGTACCTGTGAAAATATCAGCCAAATCAACTTCCAACTGATACAAGCGATCCGGTGCTCGGGTTACAGATGTTGCGCGCTGCTTTTCAAATTCTGTAAATGCGTCATCCAGCACCGACATAGCTTCATCATGGAAACTTGGCACTTTTTGGAAATCAGAAGCTTGATCGCGATTTGGGGAGGGGGCTGATTGTTGAGCTTTCAGTTTCGCCAGCTTTTCAGCCGCAAGACGTTCCGCCTCACTTCCAAAAATCTCATTCACCAGCCCATCAAAATCACCGTCTTGACCAAGTTCGCGTTTAAAGGCGTGTTGTGCCTTTACTTGAGACTGCGCTTGCGACTGGGATGGATTAGGTTTTTTCACATTTGGTTTGGCGCGTACTTGAGCTGCATCATTTGGCTTTTGCTCAACTGTGCTTTTCGCCGGTTTTGGATTGAGGTCAGGAAAGATTGATGGCGTTGTGAAAACCTCTTTGGCTTTCGCAAACGGATTAAATCCTGTGTTGACAATCGTACGTTTTTTCTTGCGTCGGCCCGAGGCATCAATCTTGCCTGTATCAAAGAGTTTTCGACGAGGTTGATCGCTCAAGAGTTGATAAGCGTTATTAATCTCTGCGAACACATCTTGAGCGCTTGGGTCAACATGATTTTGATCAGGATGCCAAAGTTTGGCAAGCTTCCGGTAGGCGGCTTTAATATCATCGTCTCGGGCTGCTTGGGAAACACCCAATACCGCATAAGGGCTACGCATTACAAATACCTTTTACTCTATACTATAGGCACTGTAGCAATCATATATTAACCACAAGTAACCAGAAAACCATCAAATCACATGGTCATTTTTAGGTTTTGGCTATGTGTTAGCTTACTTGATAAAAACTTTGTAATTTCCAGCCGCCGCTAGATGATTGACAACTCACACCTTTGTAAAGGGATACACCCTTAAAGCTTAAACGCGATGTTTTGAATTTCCGGCAAATCGTTTTGCCTGACGGCTTTTCTGAAATATACGAAATTTCGCCTTGGCTACCCGTCAGATCATTCGACCATGCCAAACCTTGTTCTTGTTCAAGGCCTTCTGGTTGGGTGTCCAATAGGAACGGATCTGCAATATCTGCGCTATCAGCATTGGCTAAAGAGGCCGTGGCTTGGCGCGGAGAAGATGTCACAACAATGCGTTGAATTGTCATCGCATCAGCCATAAGTTCATCACTTAGATCAAGGTTATCAAACGTTGCAATTGCATAAGATGTGACGTCAGATGTCGCATTCATTGTGGTCGTAACAGAATTCATGCAGCCAGCAAGAGCCAAACATGTCAGCGCCAAACCCACTTTTGTACCCACGTGGCATAATGCACCCTTGGATACAGCCTGTTTTTTTGTTACGTCAAACATCACAAATACCTAAAATCTACGCAATACTATTAAGTTATTGGAAATCATTATGACCGAACTAGAGTTAACAAGTCGTGACTTTATGCAAGAAACTGACCCATACACACTGTTTGAAACCTGGATGGAAGATGCAAGTCAGTCAGAGCTTAATGACCCAAATGCCATGTCATTGGCAACGGTTGATCAAGACGGTTTGCCAAATGTGCGGATTGTATTGCTTAAAGATTTTTCAAGCGATGGATTTACGTTTTATACAAATTATGAAAGCGCAAAAGGGTTGGAACTGCTCAGCGCTGGAAAAGCGGCACTTTGTTTTCACTGGAAATCATTGCGTCGCCAAGTGCGGGTCAGGGGCGCTATCACAACGGTCAGCGATACAGAAGCTGATGAATATTATAATTCGCGCGCACGCGGGTCTCGCATTGGTGCATGGGCATCCCAGCAATCGCGCCCATTAAGTGAGCGAAGTGAGTTAGAAAATGCTGTGGCTCAATATGAAGCAAAATTTGGTGATGGTGACATTCCGCGGCCAAAACATTGGTCCGGCTTTCGGCTTAGTCCAGAGATGATTGAATTTTGGCATGATCGTCCGTTTAGACTGCATGACCGCGTGACATTTGCAAAGTCAGAGGCCGATGCTCGAACTTGGGTGACCCAGCGCCTATATCCATAAGCTAGGGTTTAAACGCTAAAGCTTTTTGAGCTTGAACGCTAATCCAGAAGCCAATGCTTTGACATAGCGTGGCTTTTGGTAATAGCCGTTCAGCGATATACGATGTAAAGCGTGTAGATCTTGTCCGGCATTTTCGCTCAAAACATCTGGTTCAGTGGTCACACTTAAATCAAATCCAAGCTGTTTGGCCATCATAAATTCTCGCGAAGAGGCGTTATCGTTTTTGCCATAAGGATAGGCAAAGTGGCGTGGTCGATATCCAACGATATGCTCAATGTCATCACGCGATTGGTCTAGCTCATTACGAAGCTCTTCATTACTGATTTGAGTAAGATTGCAATGGCTAACCGTGTGGGCACCAATGTCAACCAATGGCTCTTGTGAAAAAAGCTTGAGCTCGTGAGCGCTCATCATCAAATCATCTACGATGTGTTTGGGGTCAATACCGTTTTGCATTGCAAGGCTGTCAAGCCGTTCAATAGCTTCAGTCTGATCTCCAGCCATAATATCAAGACCTATATTTTCATAAAGGGCGTATTTTTCAATTAAAGTTCGGGCAGGCATGTCACGCATACCACGGCCTAAATCAAATTTGAGATGATCTACTTTATTGGTAAGGTACTCAACCGTTTCCCACCACATGGTGTGTGTTCGGTTGATAAAACCGCTGCAAGCAAACACTGTAAATGGGATATTATGTTTCTTAAAAATAGGAAGGGCATATTCCATATTATTGCGGTACCCATCATCTAGCGTAAAGGCCATGATCGGGCCGGCAGATTGCTCGTTTGCTAAATGTTGCGGTACATCACCCAATGAAATTGCCGTATAATTTTCTGCCCTCAAAGCCAAAATAGTTTTTTCTAAAAACTCGGGCGTAATGCTTAAATGCGCACTTGGATTAAACAATGGCGATGGTTGAGGCTCAACACGGTGCAGAGTAAAAACGACACCTTTTCCAGACGATTTTGGGATTAAGTTCAAGTGAGATGCAACCGAAACTACCTCTAACCCCATATGAATAATGGGCTTTTTTAATATTCTGCGAAGCGCAAGTGTTAGAGGGTGCTGCATGGTGATTTTGCCTTGGGCTGATGATTTAAATCATTCTACATTAATAACGTTAAATTTGGTTGAACTTGAGTTAAATAATCTTGTTTCTATAGGCAAACCCAAACAAGTAATAAGACATCAAATTGGATAGGTGTCCAGACAAGCAATCTATCATGTGATATGTCGAAAAACGAATACGCTAAAAATGGTCAAATATTACGAATTGGATTTCAATGTCGGATACGCTTGTTAAATCAAGATTGGTGTTTAATTTTCAGGGTTTTGAAGGCAGCTCTTCGGACATGCTTTTAGGTCGCGTCAACTATTGCGCCCAGAAAACCGCAGATCTTTGGGATATTTCATTGGATGTCACGGCGATCAAGCATCATGAACATGATAGCTATAGTGACGACATATTGTTGTCCGAAGGCGAAGATTGGGCTGTTGAAACACGGTTTATTCAACCCTCTTTTGGAGATATATTATTGCCATATTATGAGCGCTTTGATCCCAAAACCATCATCAGCAATATTGTAAAACTGGCTGGCTTTATCTTTGATGGAACGTTGTTTAAATATTACAGATATTCAACTTTATTTGGATCGTTTTTAACCTTCCCAATTGGTTTTACAGCCCTATTTGCCGGACTTGCATATTACATGTCGAGCTTCTTATTTACCTTTGTTGGTCTAAGCGGTTTGTTTTATGCAACAGGTGTCGCCATCTCATCGGTTTTGATTTTCTTTGGTCTATATATTTGGCCCGGGCACAAATTCTATTATCCCCTCTCGATGGGGCTTTGGGGGTATACCAGAGATGTTGCCGCTCAGAAAAGCATCAAAACTGAGACACGTTGTGACGCATTTGCCAAGCTTATGATTACTGAAATAGAAGCCAAAGATTATGATGAGATTATATTTGTGGGACAAAGTTTTGGTTCAGTGTGGGGTCCGATGGCTTTGTCACGCGCTTTAAAACAACGGCCAAAACTATTGGAAGGTAAACGGGTCACATTCATAATGCTTGGTGGGCTCATCAACATGCTGTCTCTCATGCGGCAGGCTGATTTTTTCCGCGAAATTATGAAGCAACTACTTGAAGTTAAAGAGATATTTTGGCACGATTTCCAATGTAAGGATGACCCTGTACATTTCTATAAAACAGATGTTTTCGAAATACTAAACCTCGGAAAACCGCCGTCGGGATATCAGATTTCCCGTGTGAATTTCAAGCATTCAATGGTGTTAAAGCGGTATCGGAAAATGAAGAAATCAATTTACGATACGCATCGGCAGTATGGCTTGTATCAAGATAAATGCATATCATTTGATTACTTTTTGCGTGTTTTAGGCCCGTGCTTTGCCCAAGTCATAGCCAATGACCCAGCAAAAACGCAAGCGATCAACGTCAATAAAGAAGTTATTATTCAAGACAATGTGATTGTATCAGGCAGCACATAATTGTGCCGCCACTTAATTAGATTTGTGTCCCACCAATTGTCATTTGGTCCATACGCAAGTGTGGCTGTCCGACACCAACAGGCACGCCTTGGCCCTGTTTGCCGCACATGCCAATGCCCGTATCAAGCGCCATATCATTACCCACCATCGATACGCGGTGCATAGCTTCTGGACCATTGCCAATCATCATAGCACCCTTAACAGGGGCAGCAATCTTGCCATCTTCAATCATGTAGGCTTCGGTACAGCCAAAGACAAATTTACCTGAAGTAATGTCAACCTGACCACCACCAAATGATACGGCGTAGATACCGTTTTTAACCGACGCAATAATCTCTGCAGGCTCTTTGTCACCGCCCAGCATGTAGGTATTGGTCATGCGCGGCATGGGTTGGTGTGCATAAGATTGACGGCGGCCGTTGCCTGTCGCTTTGACACCCATTAAACGTGCGTTCTGACGATCTTGCATATAACCAACAAGCTTACCGTCATCGATAAGCACGTTGTAAGCGGTTGGTGTGCCCTCATCATCAACACTCAATGAGCCACGACGCGCTTCAATGGTGCCATCATCGACAACAGTGACGCCCTTGGCAGCAACTTGCTCGCCCATAAGGCCTGCAAATGCTGATGTTTTTTTGCGATTAAAATCACCTTCAAGACCATGACCAACAGCCTCGTGCAACATAACGCCGGGCCAGCCAGCTCCCAAAACAACATCCATCGTGCCAGCTGGGGCCGCAATGGCTTCAAGATTGACAAGAGCTTGTCTAAGGGCTTCGTCTGCGCCATTTTGCCAGCTTTCAGTG
>CAXBCW010000013.1:0-61599 GCA_963974325.1 uncultured Rhizobiaceae bacterium | reverse complement strand
ACATTCTTTTCCGCAATTTGCATCGCCGCTATCATCATATGGTGGATTTAACGAGCCCTGACCCTAGAACTGGTGACTAGACTTGATAATTAAAATTATCGAATGACCGAAGACGAAGCGGCGCTTATGGCGCCGTTTTTTGTTATGTAATACCTTAGTTGCTTCAAGGCGAATCAGTTAAACTTATCCTTCATATGATCAGATTAGAAACACCAATATGTTCTCTTTTTTAAATAACAAACGTACTGAAGTTGATTTGAGCCGGACTTTGGATGTCGGTGGCCGATCCTTGCCGCTTAAAGTTAAACCCAACAGCCGTGCAAAGCGCATAACATTACGAATTGATCCCGGCGGACGTGCGCTTAGCCTCACTGTTCCTTTTGGATTGCCAACGTGCGAAATCGATGCCTTCCTTGAGAAATATCATGGTTGGATTCTCACCAAAATTGCAAAATTTCCAATACAAGACGGATTGCAAGAAGGTGGAAATATCACCCTACGCGGCGTTGAACATGTCATCGAACGGACGGGTAAAATTCGAGGGATGACATCCGCCATTCAGCAAGGTGATGATCATATTTTGCGTGTTTCAGGTGATGTTGAGCATTTAAAGCGCCGGATTGCTGATTTTTTCAAGCAAGAAGCCCGTAAAGACTTAGAAACCTCGACCGAATATCATGCCCAAAAGCTTGGCCGAAAGTTCAAATCTATCACATTGCGCGACACGCGGAGCCGTTGGGGGTCTTGCTCATCAGACGGTAAATTATCTTACTCATGGCGCATCATTATGGCGCCACCGTTTGTGCTTGATTATTTGACCGCCCATGAGGTTGCCCACTTGGTTGAGATGAACCATGAACCCCAGTTTTGGGCTGTTTGTGAAAACCTATGCCCCCATACCAAAGAGGCCAAAAGCTGGCTTAAAAAAAATGGCAGCTTGTTGCACGCCGTAGATTTTAACTAAGATCACAGATTCGGCCACGTTTTTTATCAAAAAACTCGACATTTGTGATCAATCATGGCACTTGCCAGATATGGATATCATGATCAAAACATGCGGGCTAAAATCAGCCGATATTGTTGCTCATTCGGTAAAGAATGGCGCGGATCAAATTGGTTTCATCTTTTTTGAAAAAAGCCCCCGACATGTCACCCCAGAGCAAGCGGCATTAGCTGCTATTCCTGCGCGCAACAAAGCTGAAATTGTTGCGGTGACTGTCAATGCAGATGACCAATATTTGGATGAAATTGTTAAAATACTTGAACCCGATATGCTGCAATTGCATGGTTCTGAAACGCCTGAGCGCGTGGATGAGGTAAAATTGCGCTACAATCTTCCCGTTATGAAAGCATTTGCCATTCGCGATGGGGATGATTTAGCCAAGGTTACACCCTATATTGGTCATGCAGATCGTATGCTATTTGATGCAAAAGCACCCAAAGGATCTGAACTTCCGGGTGGCAATGGAATTTCATTTGATTGGAGCCTATTAGATGGACTTGATCCGCAGGTCCAGTATATGCTTTCAGGTGGGTTGAATATCGACAATGTGGGCGCTGCCATTAAGAATACAAATGCCATGGGCATGGATGTATCTTCAGGCATTGAAAGCGCACCTGGAATTAAAGATAAAGATTTGATGGATGGTTTTATAAAAACTATCCACAATTGTTCGCAAATGATGGCAAAAGCAAAAAGCCTTTAGGAGATAAAAACGTGAACCAGAAGAATAAACCCAATTCTTATCGGGCAGGCCCGGACGAAGACGGCCGTTTTGGCATTTATGGCGGACGTTTTGTCGCCGAAACGTTGATGCCGCTTATTCTTGATCTTCAAGAACATTGGGATTTTGCCAAAACAGATCCAAAGTTTAAAGAAGAGCTTGATGACCTCAACAAGCATTATACAGGTCGTCCTAGCCCGCTTTATTTTGCCGAGCGTGTAACAGAACATTTAGGCGGCGCGAAAATCTACTTCAAACGCGACGAACTTAATCACACCGGCTCCCACAAGATCAACAATTGCTTGGGTCAAATCCTACTTGCCAAACGCATGGCTAAAAAACGGATCATTGCTGAAACTGGCGCTGGTCAACATGGTGTTGCCGCAGCAACAGTGGCCGCACGTTTTGGTCTTCCATGTGTTGTTTATATGGGTGCAAAAGATGTTGAACGTCAGGCACCCAACGTATTTCGCATGAAGCTTTTGGGCGCTGAGGTTATTCCGGTAACCGCAGGCAATGGTACGCTTAAAGATGCAATGAACGAAGCATTGCGCGATTGGGTCACCAATGTTGATGAAACATATTATATTATCGGAACAGCGGCAGGTCCGCATCCTTATCCTGAAATGGTTCGAGATTTCCAATCTGTGATTGGCGAAGAAGCCCGCGAGCAAATGCTAGAGCGTGAAGGCCGTTTGCCTGACATGTTGGTTGCTGCTGTCGGAGGAGGATCAAATGCCATCGGCTTGTTCCATCCGTTCCTTGATGATGAAAGCGTTGAAATTGTCGGTGTTGAGGCTGGCGGTAAAGGTCTTGATACCGAAGAGCATTGTGCATCGCTCACAGCTGGCACGCCTGGCGTATTGCACGGTAACCGGACATATCTATTGCAAGATGATGATGGTCAGATTGAAGAAGGTCATTCTATCTCAGCTGGTCTTGATTATCCTGGCATTGGTCCTGAGCATTCATGGCTTAAAGATACGGGCCGAGTTGAATATATCCCTATTATGGATTACGAGGCTTTGGAAGCATTCCAGCTCCTGACCCGTCTTGAAGGTATCATTCCCGCGCTCGAACCAAGCCATGCTTTGGCGGAAGTTATGAAGCGCGCACCTAAAATGGACAAAGACCAAATTATTATTATGAACCTATGTGGCCGCGGAGACAAAGATGTCTTT
The DNA here is from genome assembly GCA_963974325.1 of uncultured Rhizobiaceae bacterium. Classification (GTDB taxonomy): domain Bacteria; phylum Pseudomonadota; class Alphaproteobacteria; order Rhizobiales; family Rhizobiaceae; genus Lentilitoribacter. Next base: position 58,694 of record CAXBCW010000013.1, on the reverse strand, counting down.
ACTGTGGGTAAGCATTTGGGTGTGGAGCTGTAAATGACTGCACGTATGGATAAACGTTTTGCTGATCTAAAGGTACAAGGCCGTCCGGCTCTTATTACTTATTTCATGGCGGGTGATCCCGATTATGATACTTCGCTTGAGATCATGAAAACACTGAGTAAATCTGGTGCCGATGTGATTGAGCTTGGTATGCCATTTTCTGATCCTATGGCCGATGGCCCTGCTATTCAAATGGCAGCGCGTCGCTCATTAAAAGGTGGCCAAAACCTTCAAAAAACAATTGATCTTGCAAAAGATTTTCGCAAATTTGATGCAGATACGCCAATCGTTTTGATGGGCTATTATAACCCAATTTATATCTACGGCGTGGATCGTTTTTTGGATGCAGCATTGGAAGCTGGCATTGATGGTTTGATCATTGTTGATCTACCACCTGAAATGGATGATGAACTTTGTATTCCTGCATTGGAAAAAGGTATCAACTTTATCCGTCTTGCCACACCGACCACTGATGATAAACGATTGCCAAAAGTGCTTCAAAACACATCTGGCTTTGTTTATTATGTCTCTATGAATGGCATAACAGGGTCGGCATTGACGCAAACAGCTGATGTTTCAGAAGCTGTTAAACGCATTAAATCACACACCGAATTGCCTGTATGTGTTGGCTTTGGGGTCAAAACGGCAGAGCAAGCAAAAGCAATTGGTGCCGATGCGGATGGCGTTGTTGTTGGGTCTGCCATTGTGGCCATCATTGCTGGATCACTTGATGAAAATGGTGCTGCAAAACCTGAACTTATCGGCAATGTTGCAAAACTCATCACTGACCTTGCAAAAGGTGTTTCCGATGCGCGTATTGAAAACGCATCATAAAATTACCAGATATAACTTATCTGACTTGGAGTATTGAACCGTGAACTGGATTACCAATTACGTAAGACCGAAAATTAGCTCAATGTTGGGCCGCCGTGATGTGCCAGACAATTTGTGGATTAAATGTCCGACCAGCGGTGAAATGGTTTATCACAAAGACTTAGAAGAAAACCACTTTGTCGTGCCATCTTCTGAATACCACATGAAAATGACAGCAGGCGCACGCCTTAATCATTTGTTTGATGGTGAATTTGAGGTTTTAGAAAATGTGCAAGTTGTACAAGATCCACTCAAATTTCGTGATGTGAAAAAATACCCTGACCGTCTGCGCGATTATCGCGCAAAAACGGGTCTGGAAGACACGATTGTTTCCGGCCTTGGTGATGTTGATGGCGTTAAGCTAGTCGCTTGTGTGCATGATTTCAGCTTTGCTGGTGGCTCGCTCGGCATGGCTGCGGGTGAAGCGATTATCAAAGCCTTTGAACGGGCAATTAGCGAGAAATGTCCGCTTGTTTTATTCCCCGCATCTGGTGGTGCACGTATGCAAGAAGGCATCTTGTCCTTGATGCAGTTACCCCGCACAACTGTTGCTTTGGAAATGCATAAAGAAGCTGGTTTGCCATATATCGTTGTGTTGACCAACCCGACCACAGGTGGCGTGTCCGCATCTTATGCGATGTTAGGTGATATTCACATTGCAGAGCCTGGTGCAGAAATTGGTTTTGCCGGCAAACGAGTGATCGAACAAACCATCCGCGAAAAATTGCCTGAAGGCTTCCAAACGGCTGAATATCTTCTTGAGCATGGTATGATCGATATGGTTGTGCACCGTCATGAATTGCCAAAAACGTTGGCACGTATCTTGCGGATGTTATCAAAATCACCTGCTAAAGTGCCAGAAGTTCTTGCACTCACAGATGGCACTGATGAAACGTCATCTGCGCCTGAAGCTGAAATTGCTGAACCAGTCATTACCGATGAAACTGAAGCACAAGATACTTCTGATGCTGTTGAGGATGCGAAAGCATAGGTTATGTCCGATCCTGTTTTGAACCCTGCTTTGGCGAGCGCCGATGAGCTCATCGAACAATTAATGGGTTTGCACCCCAAGGGCTATGATTTATCCCTTGATCGTATTTTGATGTTGCTCGAAAAGCTTGGCAATCCACACAATAAATTACCACCTGTCATTCATGTTGCAGGGACAAACGGCAAAGGCTCTTTTACAGCTTTTGCCCGTGCGCTCCTTGAGGCCGAAGGCTATCGGGTACATGTGCACACATCCCCTCATTTGGTGTCTTGGCACGAGCGTTTTCGTATCGCTGCGCCTGATGCCCTTATTGGGCAGAATAGTGGTAAGTTTGTTCAAGATGAACTTCTTACCGATGCCATTTCGCGCGTAGCTATTGCAAATGATGGTGCTTCGATCACTGTTTATGAAATACTCACCGCTGCAATGTTTATATTGTTTAGCGAACAGCCAGCGGATGTTGCAATTATTGAAGTTGGCTTGGGTGGACGGTTTGATGCAACCAATGTCATTGTAAATCCAGCAGCAAGTGTCATCATGCCAGTCTCGATGGATCACCAAAGCATGCTTGGCAATACCCCTGATAAGATTGCGTTTGAAAAAGCTGGCATCATTAAAAAACAATGCGCTACGATTATAAGCCAACAACCTTATGATGATGCTTTGGATGTGATCACCGTCCAAGCTGAAAAGAATAAATCTCCCGTTTCAGTCTTTGGTCAAGATTTTATGGGATATGCAGAGCACGGCCGCTTTGTGTATCAAGATGAAAATGGCCTGTTAGACCTACCGCTTCCAGCGCTACAAGGTGCGCACCAGTATGCAAATGCAGCAACGGCCATAAAAGCGGTTAAAGAGGCAGGGTTCGCGCTTAGTAGTCAGGCTATTGAAGCTGCCATGGGTAATGTCTATTGGCCTGGCAGATTACAAACACTACGGTCTGGCGCTATATTTGATAAGGCAAAAGAGTTTGCCAATGGCAAACCTGTCGACATATTAGTTGATGGTGGGCATAACCAAGATGCGGCAAAAGTCTTGGTTGATACAATTACGCACATGAACCTTAAGGATAAAAGACAGCTTTATCTCATTTGTGCAATGCTCAACACCAAAGACCCGTCTGCCTTTTTTGAACGGTATAAAAAGCATGTCGAATTAATTGTAACTGTCCCAATCAATTCATCTGACGCTGGAATTAGCGCCTCTGATTTAGCCGACTATGTTAAAGCACAAGGCATTCCGACGCTAGCAAAGCTGAATATTACCGATGCGCTGAAAGCTGTCTTTGATCATCATGCTAAAACTGACCTAGGTCAGCCATTGCGTATTCTATTTTGCGGATCTCTTTATTTAGTCGGCGATGTATTGGACCAAAACGGTACGCCACCACAGTAAAAAACCCGCCAACAATGCTGACGGGTTAAAATAGTCTTCAAATGGAATGATCTGGCTTAAAGGGTGGATTCAATCCAGCTCGACAAACCAGATTTTGGCAATGCGCCAACTTTGATGTCTGAAACTTCACCAGCTTTAAACATTGCCAATGTCGGGATTGAGCGTACACCAAATTGAGCAGCGAGATCTGGGTTCTCATCGATGTTTAATTTCACGATTTTAACCTTATCGCCCATCTCACTTGAAATCTCTTCAAGGCTTGGCGCGATCATTTTACAAGGTCCACACCATTCAGCCCAAAAATCTACAACGACTGGGGTGGTCGAATCCAAAACTTCTGCTTGGAAATTATTACTGTCTACAGTTAACGTTGCCATTAGGGCGCTCCTTTAAACTTATTCTGTTGGGCTATATGTGTGCCATTTAGAGGTTTGTTTCAAGTAGTTCACGTTATTTTGAACTCAGATTCTCCATAGCTTGATCAAGTAGCTCCCCTTTTAGCGCAAATAGTGCGGGAACTCTGGTATAAAGCAGGCCAGCTTCAATTGGCTTATCAGGATAAAGTGGCTGTAACACCGCACGATAGATGGCGAGTTGGCGAATATATGCCTGAGGGATCTCGTTGATGTGATCTGGTGCCTTAAAATTGGTTTTATAATCCACAATCAGAATCTTATCGTCCAAAATTACCATGCGATCTATTCGGCCTGACACAATTCGCTGTTGGCCTTTGACATCTAGAGTTCCCATAATTGAAAATTCTGATGCACTTTCTTCGCTAAAAATAGGTGCAAAATCCGTATCCTTTAGAACAGCTATGATGCTTTTGATCATATTTTGCTGATCAAATGTATCGAGCGCAGGCAAAGCGCGGCTCAGGTAGTTTAACCCCTGTTTTTCCCATTCTGACGACGCAATAGATGGGAAAACCTGCAACATTCTATGAACAGCTTTACCATATTCTAACGATGACGCACCGCTTGATTTGGATAATGAAAATGGTGATTGTTTTAGCCCCATTTGGTCTTCGCCATCAATAATAGCGCTTGCCCCTGAGGGCACAAGTGGGCGGGGCAACTTATCAGTTTTGGGAACAGGTTTATCCAATGCAACAGGTCTTTGATAGCTGGTACTTTCGTGAAAAACAGTCTCATCTTTAAGATTTGAAGTGTCCGCAATATTTGGTCTGGTGAATCGCTTTATATCCCATGCATTGTCGCCCACACCACCTAAATCATATGAAATATCACAGATCATTTCGGGTTCGGCACGATCAAACCCTTGCTCGACTAACATTTGCCAAGTTGGTTTTGTCGGATTGCTGGATCCTCGATACCCACACACGACAAGCCTATCGGCAGCACGCGTTAGACCCACATATAGTAAACGCCGATACTCTTCTTCAGCCATGTTTTCAGCGGCTGTTTTATAAGTTTCGGTTTGGCTATTTTCAAATTTTGATGCTGGCAACCAAACAGGGGTTTTAGGTAAATGGTCTTGATGTTCTTTACGTTCCAACATACGCAATTTTGACATATGAGAGCTATGAAAAGCTGCGCTTCCTGGATCAACAAGAAAAACGATCGGTGCCTCAAGCCCTTTTGATGCATGAACAGTCATAATTCTTACGGCATCGACCCCATGGTCCTGTTCGCGCTTAATTTCAGGCTTTAAACTCTCAAGATTTGCCAAAAATGTTTGTAATCCCGGCACACCATTTTGATCGTGATCTAAGGCGGCCGCTAAAAATTCATCCAGAACATCCGTGACCTCATGACCTAACCGATTGAGGAAAATCTGACGGGCGCCTTCGCGGCCAATAATCAAACTATAAAAGTCATGGACAGAACTTCGCCTTGCGAGCGTTTCAAAGTGCTGTAATCGCAAAAGAGTTTTATGCCAAAACGCGTCTTGGGCGGCAAGTTTTTCCAACGAATGCCAAACGCATACCCCGTCGCCTCGATCAATACAAAGGTCATATATTTGATCTTCACTCACGTTAAAAAATGGACTTTTGAGCAAAGCTGTCAGCGATAAATCATCTTCGCGCAGAAGAGCTGTTTTACCAAGTGCGATCAAATCTTGTATAGCGATATGATCCGTTAATTTTAAACGATCGGCACCAGCAACAGGTATATTCGTTGTGGTTTTTAAGGTTCGCATCAGCGTGGGCACAAATGCATCACGCTTGCGCACTAGAACCAGAATATCGCCGGCTTTGATTTTGCGAAGTTCATTGGTTTTGTGATCCAAAATTGTCTCAACGCCGATCCAATTGGTCAGCACATGGGCAATTTGGCGAGATAGTTTAGTCACCGGATCAATGTCAGAAACGGCATCATAGGGCGCTAACCAATCCTCGTCATCAGATTTCGGTGGTTTGATAATAGCGGGCCACAACTCCACCTGACCGGGTGCATGTTGACGGACAGTTTGGTGCGAAATTAAATCATCGGTGTAGCTCAATCCACGTTTTGAATCTGCATCCGCAAAAACAAGATCGACCATATCCAATACTTCGGCTGTGGATCTGAACGAAACCCGCAAGGCGATTGATTCAAAATTCTTTGCAGCATCTTTTGCGCGTTTTGATGTTTCTCGACGTTCACGGTCAAAGCGCTCAGGCCGAGCGCCTTGGAACGAGTAAATTGATTGCTTTTCATCGCCCACGGCAAACATGGTTCGCTCGACATCACGTGAACTAAGTCCTGTGTAAAATTCGCCGGCTAAGGATTGGATAATACTCCATTGATTGGGGCTTGTATCTTGGGCTTCATCGACCAAAATATGATCAATTCCTTGGTCCATTTTGTAGTGTACCCAAGGGCCAGCGCCACCTTTTTTAAACAGGTTTGCCGATTGAATAATCAGATCATCGTAATCCAGCATCGCTTGACGACGTTTCATACCCTCAAATAAATCAATGAACGATTTAGCCACATAAAGCGCCTGCTCGGTGACATCCAAACATGCTTTGCGCTTTAACAAATCACCAATATGCTGGATATGTTCAAGAACGCCTTCCAATGCCTCGGTGATATCTGGCATAGATTCCAAAATGTCTTTTGATGCTGCATTGCCAACGCTGCGTGGGGAGCCAGCTTTTGTTAAAAAGCCTTCGCTTAATATCTCAAGTCGACGCGCTGGATTGAGTGTATTTTTTGCATCCATCAAACATTGCGCAAATTTCTTTGGTGTTGCATTTTTCCCTTCCAAAGCGCGAGAATAATAACTCTCAATGCGCTCTTCTGAAAACAAAGGAATTGGCCATATTTGAGCGATATAATCATCTTCACTTACATCACTTATGATGACCAACTGCTCTGCTAAACCTTCTCTCACGCCCGCATCCGCACCTGTATTGGCGTTTGCATAGTCAAGAAAATCAGAAAGCCCATGACGATTTGAAATCACCTGATTTAACAAATCTTCTAATCCAGTTTCTCCACCATTATCTAAAATGACATCCACGGCATGGGATAATTTTTGGTCTTCACCTCTGGCCGCACGCGTTAAAATCAGGCGTCGCGTTTCGTCGAAAAAACCACGTGCTGCAATATCATCGAGCACTTGGAAATGTCCCGCGACATTGGCCTCTAATGGGAACCTGTGAAGGAGTGCTTCGCAGAACGCGTGAATGGTTTGGATCTTCAAACCACCGGGTGTTTCAAGCGCGGACGCGAACAGTTTTCGTGCCTTTGAAAGGGTTACTTCTGTCGGCCTCTTATCTTCCAGTTTTAAAAGCGCTTCTTGCAAAGCGAGATCATCCATCTTGGTCCAGTCAGATAGGATTTTGAAAATTCTTAAAGACATTTCAGCCGCTGCAGCTTTGGTATATGTCAGACATAAAATTGCCGATGGCGGCGTACCATTGAGCAATAGGCGCACAACACGTTGGGACAGAACATGCGTTTTGCCCGACCCTGCATTGGCAGATACCCACGCAGATAAACTCGGTTGCGCAGCTTTCATTTGCTTGCTGGTCGTCTCACCGATGAGTTGTGTGCGTTCGGTCAGCTCATTCATGATCGTCACCCTCATCTGAGGCTTCTGCAACAGACCATTCCGAAACACGCGCTAAATGGTCATAATCGCCGCCATAATCGCGAGCGGTTTTTGGCACTGCTCGCGAAATAAATCCAACCTCTTGTTGCGCGAGTGCTTTCAACAATTTTGACAGCTCACGTGCCGCACTTTCCCCCAGTTGAGATGGCGTTGCAGGCTCTGGTTCTTTCTTTGTGGCTTTTAACTCGACCTGATCAACGATTAACGTATCAGCCGGTTTTAATCGAACATATTTCATGCTCGAAACATCGCGTTTGCCAATGTCTTTAAAACCGCCTTGTTCCATCGCATAGGCTTCCAATGGCAATTGCGGATCTAACAGAACACGCGCTTGTTTAGCTGATGGGCTTGTTCCCGTTTTAAAATCAATCAACTCGGTGCTGCCATCTAACAAAACATCTATTCTATCGGCCCGTCCCGTTAGATAAACATCGTCCAAGTCAGGGAGTTTGCACTTTGCAGACTGCTCAACATATCTAACTTGAACACTATCTTGGCGTTGTAATTCCCAATTGATCAGCGCTTGGGAGACTTGCATAAAACTATATTTCCAAAGGAGCGCGATATCTGTTGAAATTGAGACGTTTTGAACTTCCAGATTTAAGATATTCTCTAGATATTCCTGTGCGTTATCAGGTTTTGTAAAATCAAACTCTTGCGAGAATTTCTCTACAATCGCATGGAAAATTGTGCCACGTTCGCGAAGATCAGGTGCTGTGGTAAACCCATCTAATGGCTGTAAACGTAATATCCGTCTGGCATAAATTGCGTAAGGATCGCGCCGAAGCGTGGAGACTTCTGAAAATGAATAGGATCGTGGTTGAACCGATTTTTCAGGTGTTGGGCTTGGACGTTTGGTGGGTGTTACGTCACTTTTATTTTGAACCAAATCAGCATGCTTGATCAAATCCTGACCTCGAGCGCGAATGTGACCCATCACATCATCTGCCAGCACTGTGAGCAAACGCTGCACCCAGCGCGAGGCGACTGTTGGCGCACCGCCAGATTTGAGCGCACGGGTTAAGACAACGCGCCGCGACCCCATTCCAATTTGAAAATCATGTGCTGCCAACCCCAAACGGCGTTCAGGTGGTTCAAGGCCAATTTCAGACTTCATGGTACGCGATAAAAACGGATTATTTGAACTTGTGCTTGGCCAAGTTCCCTCATTTAACCCAGCTAATATCAGTGTATCAACATCCTGTAGACGAGCTTCAAGCGCACCCCAGATCAAGACATTTGGATGTTTGCCAGTTTTTGGTTTGACCACTTGACCGCTGAGCAATGGTTCGATCATGTCGACCCATTCACGGCCCGTCACTTCCAAACTTGTTGGACATTCTGCAATTTCTTCGAGCACGCTCACCAGCTTTTGCCCTGCATCATTATCCCAAAGCGTAAATGCACCATCAAAAGAATCGGTTACTAATTGCAACGACTTAATCGTCCGGTTGGTCCAGTCACGAACGGGAAGAACAAGCTCTGAAGCAGGCACTAACCCAGTATCAGCATGACCAACCTCCATCAGAGGTGCTAGTGCCAATGTCAGTTTATCTGTCAAAGTTTCCGCAACATCAATATCATCAGCGGTTAAAAACCTACGCCATAAAGGCACATGTTTTTGATGCGATAAGAGATCAAAGTCAGAACGCAGAATTGTCGATAATTGGGAAATCGGAAGGGCTTTTTTACGGCCGCGCAACACAAGTCGTTCGATGGTGGAAACAGCTTTTAACCGCTCATCAAACTCCATGCCAAAATTTGCAAATCGATGTTTAAGCATGCTAGCCAAAACCGTATTGTCCGCAGGTTTGAGCGCGACTTGCAAGAGTGTTCGCGTCAATGCGCCAATCTCTGTCTGATCAAGCGACAGACCGCCTGAATCATCGGCCTCAATACCATAACACGTGAGCTCTAACGCCACCATCCGAGCCAGATTTCTATCGGGTGTCACAAGGGCGACATTGGGTTGCTTAACATCTTCTACTGGTTCTAACGCAAGGCGAATAGCCACCCCAATGGCTGCTGCTTCTTCTCGCGTGTTTGCGGCCTCTATCAATGTGACGCCTTCAAATGCGTGCGCTTGATCATCAACATTGTCAGTATCATCGGAATGAGCCCAAATATCTGTATGAAATGCCGGTAGCATGGCCTTTGACACCAACTGATGGCGCAGCTCAAGTTTTGGGTTTAAATCCCCCAATTGCTTTATATCACCAAGATGGGTTTCATTCAGGCCTATTCTTGATAATAGACGCGCAAGGCCAAATTGCGGATGGCCTTGAATGACGATTGAATTGAGTTGTTGTCCAAACCCTGTTTGGGTTCGACTTGCCGCAATATCAAATATCGACGCCCATTGCTTGGCACCCATTTTCTGATCAAGACCTGGGAGTATCACCGCGCCATTTTTTAGATTTGCGACCGTTTTTATCAAGCGTGCCGTTGCCGGCAAAGACCCTGTGGACCCTGCCACAATAATCGGGCCATCATGGCCATGCAATTCAAGTTGCGCTCTATGTTTATCCAACATTGATATTTGGTTTTGTGCAGAACTTTGCCGGTTAAGTTCATCAAGTCTGATCGGCCAAAACTCGCGCGCAATTTTTAAAAACTCGAGCGTGAGTTTCCACCATTCAGCATGTTCTTGAGTGTCGATCTTATCGATAAGCTTGAGATCAATCTCTTCGTTTTCGGCAGCTTCAATCAAACCCAAGAGTTCATCTGCAAGCCAAATGGCATCTGCTGGGTTTGCAGGGGCCACAAGTGGAACGGATTTTAATTGTTGATCAAACACCGCCGGTAGGGATTGTTTCCATGCAAAGATGAGTTCGCCAAGTATCAGGCTAGATTGAATTTTTGAAATGGGATCGCGTTCGGTTAAATCCAGACTGACATCACTATTAAAAAAACCCAAATCTTCGTCTGTCTCACCCAAAGGTTTAATGTCGGGAAGAATGATTGATCCTTTGCCAATCAGATCAGAAATTTCAGACCTTAACTCGCGAGCTGCACGGCGGGTCGGCACATAAATGAGTGCTTTTGCAAGTTTATGGGGCGCGTTTTCATCATATTTAAAATTTGGGAAAAGTTTGCCATTGAGCAGATTTTTTGCGAAAGTTGATAGAAACGGAACGCCCGGTGGGATTGTATAGAGATTGGCACCAAAGTGTTTTTGATTATCATCTGTCATCAAACTACCAAATGCTTTTTGATCGAATTTTCCGCATCATCAATGGCGGCCATCGTCCCTACAGTAATCCAATGACCCTTCATTTGATAGCCGAATAGACGACCCTTTTCGATAGCCGAATCAAAGCACCTATTGAGCGAGAATTTGTTATCGGTGATATCGGCAAATATTTTGGGATTTAAAATTGCTGCGCCCGCATAGATAATCGCATCCTCTTCTTGACCCCTAAAACGTTGAAGCCTTCCGTCTGCATTCATGGAGAAATCGCCACTGCCTGTATGTCCCGTTGTGCTTGAAATTGGAACAACCATTAAAAGGATGTCCATTGCATTCTCATCGAACATGGACGTTAGCTCGGTGAGATTATCATGCTTCATATTTTTATCATCGAGCCAAAAGGTATCTGCATTGAGCAAAAGAAATGGATTGGGGCCGATGTGATCAAGTGCGTTGACGGTACCACCGCCAGAATCAAGGAGTTCATCTCGTTCATCAGAGATGGAAATTTTTAAACCTTGGTCGGGAATTGTATTCAAATAGGAGATGATGTGATCAGGTAAATAGTGGACATTGACCACCGCTTTATCAATCGAGAGGGGCTTTAACGCATCAAGACAATATTGTAGCAATGGTTTGCCGCCCACCTCGACAAGAGGTTTGGGAATTGTGTCCGTTAAAGGGCGCATACGCGTTCCCAAACCTGCGGCAAGGATAATTGCTGTATTTATTGTCATATCAACGCCATATGCTTTTACGATTCGGATTGTAAGATTTGGGCCTCTTCCAACCATTTGCGCAAGGGCTTAAGCACCTCATGGCGCATAACGCGTTCCAAATACTGCTCAATACGTGGGATATGCTTTAAATATTCAGGTTTTTTATCACGCAAGTTCAAGCGAACAAAAATGCCGATAACTTTAGAGGCTCTTTGCGCCGCCATGATTGCATAGGACTGCCTGAACATATGCTCATCAAAATGTTCATCAAGCAAAATTCGAATTTGGATATAACGCTCTAACAGTAAATCTTCCAATTCTGCCGACACTGTGACACGCGCATCCTGACAAAGGGATGCAACATCGTAGGCTGATGGGCCAATAAGGGCATCTTGGAAATCAATGATACCAATTTGATCTAGACCGTCGGCCTCTGGTCTCCAGATAATATTGGGAGAATGATAGTCCCTTAACACAAGAGCTTTTTCAGAACTTGCTAGCTTTTCAAAAAGCTGACGCCATATCTCTATAAAGCTTGTTTTATCAGTAGGATCAGCTGCTGTGCCCTGTTTGAAAGAAAGATACCAATCTGGCAGAAGTTCAATTTCCATTTGCATGATTTGGGTATCATAATGGGGAATAACATGGGTATGATCTGCATCAATTTCAATTGAACTGATAGTGTTGTGATTATGCAATTTTGCAAGAACATCAATGGCAAGTTCATATCGTTCCGTTATCGGAACGTTCTGATTATTTATAGGCTTTTCAGCACCTAGATCTTCGATAATGAGAAACCCATCATCAAACGAAGAGTGATAGATTTCCGGGGCTTTTAAACCGATATCTCTCAAATATTTTGCAATCGCAACAAACGGGAGAACATCTTCTGCAAGATGTGCGATCTCAGAATAGGTTTTGCCGTCTTTGATAATAGGACCATCTGCCATTTTGGGCAAGTTCATCAATATCATGGGATCAGAATTTGAATGGATCATGCGTTCATAGGTGCGGGTTGAGGCATCGCCTAACAAAAAGCGTCTTGAGGCTTTCTCATAGCCACTTTCATTCAAAAACGTGCGAATACGGATTGAGCGCTCAAGCCGCACCATGAATGAATGTGGCCCTGTGATATTTATGGACCGTTGATCATCTAATCCTGTCATCTTAAGATGAATAAGATCTTTTGGCAGCTCCTCTTCAGCCATTTCTGGCCATTCGATGAAGGCAGCACCGTCTGATAATATATCATCAAGACCCAACTCAAAGATCTCACTTGGGTCACCCAAACGATATAAATCAAAATGGCCTATCGGAATTCTGAGATCATATTGCTGAACAAGTGTAAAAGTCGGGCTTGGGACTTCAAGACCTTGCTGGTCGGCCATGGCACGCAAGACCGCGCGGGTGAGGGTTGTTTTACCTGCACCAAGATCACCTGACAGAGCGATGCAATCGCCTTGTTTGATGGTGAGCGCCAGATCTTCGGCGAACCGCTGTGTTGCCAACTCATCTTCAAGATCAATTTTGAATGTGTTTGGGTCTATGGTCAAATAGATCGCCTCAAAATACTAACCAGTTTCCTGAGCAGCATTTTCGCAATTATGCGGCAATATGCATGTCACTGTCGTACCTTCTTCGATCACGCTTTCGATTTTAACTTCACCATGGTGCAAACCAACAAAGCTTTGAACAATCGATAGGCCAAGACCCGCGCCGCCTCTATGGCCGTTTTTACCTTTGGACTCAAATCGACCAAATACTTTATCGATTTCATCTTGCGGAATGCCAGCACCATGGTCACGAACCTCAAAGATGACATTATCATCAAGCATGCGACAATTGAGAAGAATTTGACCACCCTTAGTCGAGGCATTTGCTGCATTGCGCAACAGCTTGACTAGGATTTGTTTGAGGCGTTGGTAGTCACCACGCATCATGTCTGGGGCAGCAGTTTGATCAATTTTTAGAACCAGCGAGTTTTCTTTTAGTCGGTCAGATACTTGCAATTGAGTGTCTTCCAACAATTGCGCAATATCTGTGTCTTGGACATCTAGCGTCATGACACCTGCATCAACCGTTGCAAGATCCAAAATGTCATTCACAATGGTCAAAAGCACCGAGGAAGACGTCGCAATATGATCAAGATATTCTGACTGGCGTTCATTTAGATCGCCGATTTCAGGCGTGCGAACAAGATCGGTAAAGCCCATAATATTGGTGAGCGGTGATCGTAATTCGTAGGAGACGTGATGAACGAAATCATTTTTGAGCGATTCTGCTTTGACCAATGCTTCGTTTTTCTCGGTCAACATACGTTCAGCGCGAACACTATCTGACATGTTGACAAATGTTAGCATCGTGAGACCACCGGCAAGCGGCACTAATGCATAATCTAAGATTAATCCAGTATGGAGTTCAAGACGACCGTCATGGGTTAATCGCGTGTCATCCAGACTTGTTATTACGTCGGCAAAGTATTGCCAACCGTCAGGTTTTGCATAAGATTTCTCACATTCAGGAACAATTGCACGAATATGAGTACCCTGCTCAACTTGATCTTGGGAAATGGCCCAAAGCGCTCTGAAGGCAGGATTGGCAAGGGTCAATGTACCATCTGATGCAAAGACGCAAACGCCTTCGGCCAAGTTATCGATGGTTTGACCTTGTACTTGTTGCAATCTGTTATAGCGGGTTTCGAGATCTACTTTTTCAGTCAGGTTCTCAAACACCCAAATTGCACCACCTTGTGCATTGGCATTTGCAACAATATGCAATGTTTGACCATCTGGAAGGTACCAAAGATGCTGAGTTGGCTCAACAGATTGATATACCGCCAACATTTCGTCTTTCCATTCACGCCAAGACGGCTGATCTGACAGCTTGCCATCGGCGCGTAGACGCTCAAAGAATGCATTGGTATCTGGGTGTGAGGCTAAGAAATCTGTGCCAATTTCCCATAATTGTTGGAAAGCTTGATTATAGAATTGTAACTCTTGGTTTTTATCAAAAATCGCAACTGGCGTTGATAATGAATTTAAAACGTTAATATGACTTTGAAGCGTACTTTCAAGCTCGGAACGAACTTCCTTCTCATTGGTCACATCAACAGCTAATCCGGCAGACCCAGTCATGCTTTTGGAATCAGCAACATCATAAAATCTGCGATTGCCGCGTACGACTGTCGATACTTTATCGTAGAACGGACGTTCTGGTGTTGTGTTTGCTTTGATTTTTTCGCGTGATTGAACGCCCAGAAGCTCTAAACCTCCGTCAATTGCTTCTTGACGATTGGATGCTTCTGTTGCGTGGGAATAGGCTTCATTGACCCAGACTAATTTACCATCAGAACCACGCATCCAAACGGGCATCTCAATGATATCGAGAAGGTTTTGGAAGGTTTCGAGTGCGCCAACTAAACGGTCACGTTCTGATTTAAGTGATGCTTGTTCTGAACGCACATCACCCAATGACACAAAACGAACAAACGCGCAGCCACCGGACACGCGTCCCTGAACTTCAAGCATATCACCGCGGATGGTTTCGACAAACATGTCAAAACGTTCTGCTCGGGATCTGAGTTGTGTAATCGCGTGATTTAATTTGGCGCTGGATTGAAGCTCGATCCACTGATCAAAGTTCAAAAAGCCGTTGGTATTCTTAGGTGTGGCCAATTCTTTAGGAAGTCTGCCTAAAACCTCTGTGGGTTTTTCGTCACCGTCCCAAATGATTAGACGTTGGTCTGAATCAGCAACAAGAACGCTGTAACGGCTTTTGGTTGCTTGCGCATCGCGCAATTGCTCTCTTAAAGCGGTATTTTCATTTTCAATCTTGCTGCGCTCACGAATGAGCCAAATCGCAGAAATCATCGTCGCAGAAATTGCGCCAATAATCATTGAGAAATATAGAACATCCATTGATGAAGCCGTGAGGCTGATGGGTTCACTATTGGCTGATTGAGCCTGAACCATTGACGTAGTTGAGATATAAACTGTGCTGCTTAAAAGCACGTTCCGCATTTTTGAAAACACGTTTTTGCTTTGATACACAAACTTTGTTGAAAAGCTTGTACAAATTTTTCTGCAATTCCCAACAGTCGAGTTTTTACTCGGCATGTCCCGATCCTTATAGTCGTCTTAATGACAAGACACCGTCGACCTGAATTGCAATCCCCTGCATGACAAATCGAATCATCTTATTAAAATATACTCTTATTGAGAATCATGGTGAAGGGAAAAACGCAAAAAAAAGCCGCGCCCCCAAAGTCAAGGACGCGACCACAATATGTTGTGTATAGATAGTTAAAATCTAATATCTGTAGTGTTCAGGTTTGTACGGACCTTCAGTGCTTACGCTGATGTAGTCGGCTTGGTCTTTGCTAAGCTCGCTCAATTTAGCATTGAGTTTGGCCAAGTGCAGACGTGCAACATGCTCATCAAGCTTTTTAGGCAGCACATAAACTTCGTTCTCATAGGCATCTGTTTTTGTGTACAATTCGATTTGCGCAAGAACTTGGTTGGTAAATGACGCTGACATCACAAATGATGGATGGCCTGTTCCGTTACCCAAATTCAACAAACGACCTTCAGACAACAAGATCATGCGATTGCCCTTAGGGAACTCGATCATATCAACTTGTGGCTTAACATTGTTCCACTTGAAGTTTTTAAGTGCTGCAACTTCAATTTCATTATCAAAGTGACCAATATTGCCAACAATGGCCATATCTTTCATACGACGCATGTCGTTGACCATGATGATGTCTTTGTTACCAGTTGTTGTGATGAAGATATCTGCTGTTTCAACAACATCATCAAGTGTTACAACTTCAAAGCCATCCATTGCAGCTTGTAGCGCACAAATTGGATCAACTTCTGTCACTTTTACGCGCGCGCCAGCGCCTGCAAGGGAAGCGGCTGAGCCTTTGCCCACATCGCCATAACCACAAACAACCGCAACTTTACCAGCCATCATAACATCTGTTGCGCGACGAATACCGTCAACAAGGGACTCTTTACAGCCATATTTGTTATCAAATTTAGATTTTGTCACTGAATCATTGACGTTGATTGCAGGGAATGGCAATTGGCCAGCTTTTTGCAATTGGTAAAGACGATTAACACCAGTTGTTGTTTCTTCTGTCACGCCTTTGATTGCATCGCGTTGTTTTGCGAAGAAACCAGGAGACTGAGCCATACGCTTTTTGATTTGTGCGAAGAGTACTTCTTCTTCTTCTGAAGTTGGTTTTGACAACACATCTTCACCAGCTTCAGCGCGTGCGCCAAGCAAGATATACATTGTTGCATCGCCACCATCATCGAGGATCATGTTGCAAGGTTCGCCATCAGTCCACTGGAACATACGATCTGTATAGGTCCAATATTCTTCCAATGTTTCACCTTTGATCGCAAACACAGGCACGCCAGTTGCCGCAATGGCAGCAGCAGCATGATCTTGTGTTGAGAAGATGTTGCATGATACCCAGCGCACTTCAGCGCCAAGAGCTGTCAATGTTTCTATCAAAACAGCTGTTTGGATAGTCATATGAAGGGAGCCACAAATACGGGCGCCTTTAAGGGGTTGGGATGCGCCAAACT
The DNA here is from genome assembly GCA_963974325.1 of uncultured Rhizobiaceae bacterium. Classification (GTDB taxonomy): domain Bacteria; phylum Pseudomonadota; class Alphaproteobacteria; order Rhizobiales; family Rhizobiaceae; genus Lentilitoribacter. The sequence continues at coordinate 41,825 of CAXBCW010000013.1, read as the reverse complement.
CTTCACGAGACGCCATTAGGCCGGGCATTTCAGTTTCTGCAATATCAATCTCTGTGCGACCGAAGTCCGCAAGGCCGATATCTGCAACAATATAATCAGTAAATTCGCTCATGATTTTCTCCAATGGGCTGAAAAATTCAAATCGGTTTATCTTACCCGATTTTGACGCTGTTCTAACAGGATCAAGTGCTTGTATCAAGATACATATAAAGAAATGTTTATATCGTTATAATAATTATTCGCCTTCGCCAAATTTGTCAGAAATCAAAAGGTCCAGCGCCGTTAAAACTTGCTCAGCATCATTACCCTCAGCACTCACATCAATCGTGCATCCCATGCTGGCTGCCAATAACAGCAGTTCCATAATTTCATCACCACCGACGCTCATTCCATCCTTGGTGACTTCAACTTTTGCATCGAACTGTTCGACAGTTTGTACAAATTTATGGGATGCGCGTGCATGAAGACCACGAATATTGATAATTTCAAAGGTTCTGGTCTGGATCAAAGAGAGGTTATCGGTCATTTTCCACTAAGCAAGCTACTTGCCACATTGATATATTTCTTGCCAGCCTCTTGAGCTTCAATGAGAGATTGTTGCATATCATCATCTTCGCGGATACGCGCCAGCTTAATCAGCATCGGTAAATTCACACCCGCAATGACTTCAACTTTGCCATGATCCATCACTGAGATAGACAGGTTTGATGGCGTGCCGCCGAACATATCGGTTAAAATGATAACACCATGGCCTTGATCGGCATTTTGAACACCATCGACAATATCTTGCCGTCTTAGATCCATATCATCGTCCGGGCCAATACAAACAGTTTCTACCGCTGTTTGTGCACCGACAACATGTTCAAGGGCATTTTTAAACTCGTCGGCCAAATTGCCATGGGTGACAAGCACCAAACCAATCATATTTTATCCATATCGTTGTGAACGCACTCATTTGATGTCAGATTTTTTCGAATTTCCTATCTTCAACAGCCAGACATGAAGTTCAAGCAAAAAGAACCTCACATAATCAAAAAGTATCCAGTTTGCGCTCCAAATAATATTTTAGTCTCAATTATTGGATTTTATTTAGATCAAAGGGAGGCAAATGAGAAAACAGGCACCTGATATTTCATTAGTTTTTGGAGAGATCACATTTTTAACTGTGAGTGTGCCGCCATGGGCTTCAATAATTTGACGAGAGATAGACAGACCTAAGCCTGAATTCTGGCCGAAGTCTTCAGAAGATGGACGATCTGTATAAAAACGTTCGAATACACGGTCGATATCTTCGATTTGAATGCCCGGGCCATTATCGCTTATCTCAATATGACAAAGCTCATCATCATGACGAAGCGAGATACTGATTTGACCTGTCTCATCGGGTACAAAACTACGGGCATTGTCAATCAAGTTAGTGACAACTTGGCCTAGCCTTAGATCATGACCAAGCACATCAAAACTCTCACCCTTTTTGGGGTCTGTGATCTCAAGTGAAATCGCCACCGCCTTGGTGCGGCGGGTTGCTTGAGATGAGATGTCAACCAAATCAGTCAATAATTGCGCAATATCAACCCGCATTGCATCATCGCGCGCAAGTTCTGCATCCAATCGAGAAGCATCAGAAATATCACTTATTAGACGATCTAATCTTTGAACATCGTGCTGAATGACGCTTAATAAACGATCACGCGCTTCATTTTTTTTGACCAAAGGCAATGTTTCAACCGCACTTCTGAGCGATGTCAGCGGGTTTTTAAGCTCATGGCTTACATCAGCTGCAAAGCTTTCAATCGCATCAATTCGGTCATAAAGCGCACTTGTCATATCTCGCAAGGCGGTCGACAGGTTTCCAATCTCATCTTGTCTTGAAGAAAAGTCTGGAATCTCCTCACGTGATTTCACACCGCGCCGAACACGAACCGCAGCCGCAGATAGCCGGCGAAGTGGTGTCGCTATAGTGCTAGCGAGCAAAAGTGACAATATAATTGTCACGCTGGCGGCAACTCCAAACACTCGGAAAATTGCGGCGCGTTCTGCTTGAACAATTTTGTCGATATCGCCAGCTTGTGTTGAAAGAAGTAATGAGCCTAAGACTGCACGAAACCTTTGAACAGGAACTGCAACAGATACGATCAATTCACCCTGCTCGGTAACCCGCACCACCGCACCACGCCCACCTGTTAGTGCGCTCATAACTTCTGGATAGATCGAGCCATCAGCATCGGGTGCTTCGCGATATATTGACAGGTTTGATGGCTGTAAAAAGCGGTTAAAAGCACCAGATATTTTATCAAATAAATGTAAGTCGCCAGAATCTGGCGCGTCTAAATCGTAACGCAGAACCTGACCACTTGAATATAAAAACTGAGAATCCAGCAAAAGCCCCGCATCTTGATCATAAATGCGAGCGCGGGTTCTAGTTGGTGAAATAACGCGTCGTAGCAATGGAGCGATCAGTTTTGGATCAAACGGAAAGATAAGATCATCAGACACAGAAGGAGACAAGCTTTCACCGGCTTGTAGTTCCAATAGTTTTTGCGGATCGATTGTAATGGAATCTGTTTCAATGCTGGCAGATGCTGCAATTGCGCCAGAAATAATCTCGCCTTGAGTGAGAAGACTTTCAACCCGTGCATCAATCAGACCTTCGCGAAATTGATTGAGATATAAAATACCAGAGACCAAAACCAACAAAGCTGCCAGATTTAGAAACAGAATCCGGCGCGTCAGGCTGGAAAAAATAATGCCGCCAAAAATCCGTCTGACATAGGTCAATGGATGCAATATGCCTTGCGGCCTTTGACTTAAAGATGATTTGGCAAAACGCACGAGCTTAGTTCCCTCAGAAGGGTTTTTGCCCTTTTGAGACTTTAGCTTTTGCTTATCTTGCTTTTGCGACAAATCATCCAATTTATGACATTCTGTTTGGCTGCATTATTTAGCAGCTTTGTTTGGCGAAAGCGATTAAGATTCTCGGAACCTATAGCCAACACCATAAAGCGTTTCAATCATATTGAACTCTTTATCGACCATTTTGAATTTCTTGCGCAATCTCTTGATGTGAGAATCAATAGTGCGATCATCAACATATACCTGATCATCATAAGCTGCATCCATCAGTGAATCGCGACTTTTAACAACGCCAATACGTTGGGCAAGCGACAGGAGAATGAGGAATTCTGTCACCGTTAGCGTTACAACTTCACCCTTCCACATGCATACGTGCCGTTCTTGATCCATTGCAAGATGACCACGTTCTAGTATTTTTTGCTCACCTGGTTCTGTTTTTGCCTGAGCGCCTGCTTCACGGTTTGCACCGCGGCGAAGGATTGCTTTGACACGTTCAACCAACAAACGTTGTGAGAATGGTTTTGTAATAAAATCATCAGCACCCATTTTAAGACCGAAAAGTTCGTCGATCTCTTCATCTTTGGAGGTGAGAAAAATCACTGGAATATCTGATTTTTGTCTTAAACGACGCAACAATTCCATACCATCCATACGGGGCATTTTGATATCAAAAACGGCCAGCTGCGGAGGGCGTGCTAAAAGCCCATCAAGAGCTGAAGCACCATCGGTGTATGTTTCAACTCGATAGCCCTCTGCCTCAAGAGCAATCGACACAGACGTCAAAATATTCTTATCATCATCGACCAAAGCAATAGTTTGCATCTATTTCTCCAAATTTTTTTCAGTTTTACCACATGCTGGCAAATTGTGCATCACCCATGCGGATAAAAAGAGAACAAATTGTGGCAGACCCATATTTTTCATTCACTTAGCGTATTAATCTCTTGTTTACCACGATCAGAATTCAATGAAAATTTAAACGATTGAAAATTTTTTCGTAATTTTTAAATCGTTTAAATTAATGTTTTCATTAGGAATTTTTAATTTTTTGCTTGTTATGTTTAAAAACGGCGCTATGTTCTGACCCACAATTGAAGCGTCATTTTTAAAATTGGAAAGGCTCCTGCTATGACCCAGGAATTTGGTGTTCGGAATAAAGTATTTGGCTTAGATCAGTGTGGATTAACGACGAATTCGTCCGTTTATTATAACCTGAATGAAGGCGAGCTTTACGAACAGTCTCTCCAACGCAAAGAAGCGACGTTGACAGCTCAAGGTGCTTTGCGCGCCTTAACGGGTCAACATACAGGACGCTCGGCTGCCGATAAATTTACCGTACGCGATCAAAATACTGAAGATCAAATTTGGTGGGATAATAATAAGGCAATGTCTTCACAAGCGTTTGAACGTTTGTATGATGACATGATCTCTCATGCAGAAGGTCGTGATCTGTTTGTTCAAGATCTGATCGGTGGCGCTGATAAAGACAATGCATTGCCAACACGTGTAGTGACAGAATTTGCATGGCACTCTTTGTTCATCCGCAACCTTCTTATTCGCCCTGAGCGTTCAGAGCTTGCTGACTTTACAGCTAAAATGACCGTGATTGATCTGCCAAGTTTCCGTGCAGATCCTACCCGTCATGAATGTCGGTCTGAAACTGTGATCGCAATTAACATCACCAAAGGTATCGTTTTGATCGGCGGGACGTCTTACGCTGGTGAAATGAAGAAGTCTGTCTTTACAATGCTCAACTACTTGTTGCCAGGTAGCGACGTTATGCCGATGCACTGTTCTGCAAATGTCGGTCCTGATGGCGATTCAGCTGTATTCTTTGGCCTATCTGGTACTGGCAAAACAACGCTTTCTGCAGATCCTGCACGCACCCTTGTTGGTGATGATGAGCATGGTTGGGGTGAAGATGGCATCTTTAACTTTGAAGGTGGTTGCTATGCAAAGACCATTCGTCTTTCAAAAGAGGCTGAGCCAGAGATTTACTCAACAACTCAACGATTTGGCACAGTGCTGGAAAACGTCGTTCTTGATGAAAACCGAATGCCTGACTTTGATGATGGATCACTGACCGAAAACACACGCTGTGCTTACCCGCTTCACTTCATTCCAAATGCCAGTGAAACAGGTAAATCATCTCATCCGGTCAATATCATTATGCTCACGGCCGATGCCTTTGGTATTATGCCACCAATTGCAAAACTAACGCCTGATCAAGCCATGTACCATTTCTTATCTGGTTACACAGCCAAAGTTGCTGGCACCGAAAAAGGTGTGACAGAACCAGAAGCTACGTTTTCAACGTGTTTTGGCGCACCCTTTATGCCGCGCCATCCTGCTGTTTACGGTAACTTGCTTCGTAAATTGATCGCAGAACATGGTGTGAATTGCTGGTTGGTCAATACGGGCTGGACAGGTGGTGCTTATGGTGTTGGCAATCGTATGCCTATCAAAGCAACCCGGGCCTTGCTCACGGCTGCACTTGATGGAACATTAAATGATGCAGATTACCGCCAAGACACAAATTTTGGCTTCCAAGTCCCTGTCATTGTCGAAGGTGTTGAAACATCCATTCTTGATCCTCGCTCAACTTGGGAAGATAAAGAAGCTTATGACCAAATGGCAGCTCGTTTGGTTGATATGTTTATCTCTAATTTCGAGAAATTTGAAAGCCATGTTGATGGCACTGTCCGCGATGCGGCGCCAGGTGTTCATGTTGCGGCTCAATAGTCATTATCTAGACATTATGTAGCGTTTTTTGAGTAGACTTCCATTCAACATATAATCTCCAGTTATTAAAACCCGTCGATTTTCATCGGCGGGTTTTTTTATCGCGCATAAGCGTGTAAAAACAGATGTGAGACCGTGTTAGAATAGGAAATTGCATATGGCCGGCAAGCAAATCTTTGTCAGCGAGAGAATTATTATTGAAGCTTGGGAAATCACAGAGATGTTTATTCACTCTGGGGGACCTGGCGGGCAGAACGTCAATAAAGTTGCGACAAGTGTTCAATTGCGGTTCGATCTTAAGAACTCACCGTCTGTTCCACCCCATATCAAATCTCGCGCCATCAAACTTGCAGGGCGCCGCTTAAATAAAGAGGGTGTTTTGGTTCTTGAGGCGACAAAACATCGCTCACAAGAACGAAACCGCGAAGATGCAAAGGCTAGATTGATCGAGATTTTGCTCGAAGCTTCTAAACCACCACCGCCGCCAAGACGAAAAACCAAGCCAACACGCGGATCAATTGAAAGACGCCTTAAAGCGAAATCAAACCGTTCAGGCATTAAAAAGATGCGAAATAGTGTTGATGATGACTAAAATTCCGTCCAATTTGCAAAAACGCCTTCACAAATCAACAAGAATTCCTATATCTGAACTATGAGTACAACCATTTGGCACAAAACAAAAAGTGGGAGCAGAATATGAGCTTTTTTGATTTTATTAAATCCGCAGGTAAAAAACTTGGTATCGGCGATGACGAAGAACCAACAGTTGCAGCCGTAGAGAAGGAACTTGCTTCTCACAAACTTGGCACTGACGATGTAAAAGTTGTTGTCAAAGGTGACACCATTGTTCTTGAAGGTAGTGTTGAAGACCAATCAGTGTTTGAAAAAGCTATTCTTGCTGTGGGTAACACATTGGGTATTTCAAAAGTTGAAGCGGCTGATCTTAAAGTTGCAGACACAGCAGCTGGTGCGCCACAATTCCATACTGTTCAAAAAGGTGACAACCTTTGGAAAGTAGCTGAAGCTGCCTATGGTAAAGGCAAGGGCGGCAAGTACACCGTTATTTTTGAAGCCAACAAACCAATGTTGTCAGATCCTGACCTGATCTATCCGGGTCAAGTTCTTCGTATTCCTGCGCTTGACTAGTCTATCAAGTATTTAGTCAGTTGAATAAACACACGATCCTTTGGGGGGGGTATAAGCCTATGCAAGTTCTCCCCAAAGGCTTTAAACACATACCAGGGTTTTTAGATTACCCAGCGCAACAACAACTCGTTGATACGATCCGAGATGTTGTCGAGATTGCCCCTTTATACCGTCCTGAAATGCCAAATAATGGAAAACCATTTTCTGTTCGTATGACCAATTGCGGATCACTTGGCTGGGTATCTGACCAACAAAATGGTTATCGCTATCAGGCGCACCATCCCAAAACGGGTAAAGCATGGCCGAATATCCCAGAAGCACTTTTGAACATTTGGCGTGAAACATCAGGCGTTGAATATATGCCAGAAGCTTGCTTGATCAATATTTATGATCAAAGCGCAAAGATGGGCCTGCATCAAGATAATGATGAGACAAATCTTGATGCACCTGTTGTCTCGATATCATTGGGTGATACTTGTCTTTTTCGAGTGGGACAGACCACGCGCGGCGGCCAAACAAAAAGCTTTAAACTTCATTCAGGTGATATCGTTGTCTTATCTGGCCCATCGCGCCTGTGTTTTCATGGCGTTGATAAGCTCTACCCAGATACATCACCGCTTTTGAAAAATGGTGGCCGGATTAACCTGACTTTGCGTCGTGTGTCGGATTAACCTATTCCTAATGAATAGAACATAAGCTTTCCGCATATAAAATACTCTCTAGGTTTAACACATTCTCGATGCAAATCGGGGCGCATAACCAGATGCAAAAAATTCAAAACCCAAACATTAGCCATCTCGAATATTCTACGAAAGTATTACTATTAATTGCAGCGCTTTGTGTGTTTTCGTTTGACCTTATAAAGCTTTATAATCTCTGGCAGCTTACTCCAGATGGCTTGACACTGGGTATCAAAAACGAAGCAAAATTACCCTATTGGGATTTTTCTAATCTTTGGACCGATTCGCTTTTTGCCCGAGAGGGGCACATCAATTGGTTATTTGATATGAGCTTGTATCGTGCAAAACTGGATGCATTTTTTCAGATTACGTTAGAGCCACAAGAGTGGAGCTACCCTCCACATATTCTTCTTATTGGTTCACCATTGTCGTATTTACCAATTTTCCCAGCCTATGCCCTATGGACATTAGCAGGATTGGCGGCATTTGCATTGAGCATTCGGGTTTTTAAATTCCCACCAATTATCTTTGTTTTTGTACTTTTATCTCCAGCCATTTGGAAATCTTTGCTTCTTGGTCAAAACGGGACATTTGTTACAGCTATCTTGATCGCAGGGCTTTATTACGCTCCCAAAAAGCCAATTCTAGCAGAAATATTGTTTGGTTTTCTCACGATGAAACCGCATTTAGGCATTTTGATCCCATTCATTTTGATCGCAAGTAGAAATTGGCAAGCATTTTTATCGGCAAGTATTACAACAATATTGCTGGTCTTTTCGACATATTTATTATTTGGACTGGCTGCCTGGGAAGGATTTTTTAGCGCAACACGCCCTCTCATGACGCTTATTCTTGAAGCTGATTTCCCTGCACCCTACCATGGCAATATGATCACAGCATTTGCTTTAGCGCGATCTTTGGGTGCAGATCTTATCTCTTCATACGGCCTACAAATTATGTTTTCTTTAGGTGCATTATCTTTAGCCATCTGGATGTGGCAGCCAAACCGTGAAATGAGTGAGACAACAAGATTGATCGTGACTGGATTATGCGTCCTAATAACCACGCCATACGCCTATACCTATGATGGAGCGATCTACTACGTAGCTATCGCTTGGTATCTTTGTCATGCTAAAAAACCAAGTGCTGTACCAATTTTCATTTTATGGATTGCACCACTTTATTGGCCGCAAATCATTAGCTTAGGTCTTCCTGCTCTTGGTATCTTTCCGCTGGTTGTGATGGTTATACTTTTGCTCAAAACTGACCAGAGCTATTCTAAAGCCTACGCAGAAAAACCTCTTCAATAAGGTGATTATTACCCTTACGTAAGATCAAATCAGCCCGCGGACGCGTGGGCAGGATATTTTCATATAGGTTTTTAAGGTTGATGTTCTGCCATAGGCCATTGGCTATATCTAACGCTTCTTTGTCACTAATATCAGCATAACGATGGAAAAAAGATTGCGGATCTTTAAAAGCTGTATCACGTAGTCGCATAAAGCGCTCTATGTACCATTCTTCAATTTTCTCTTCTTCTGCATCGATATAAATAGAGAAATCAAAGAAATCAGATACAAAGGGAACATTACGACCATGAGCCGGCAATTCTCTGACTTGTAGAACGTTAATGCCTTCAAATATCAGGATATCTGGCTTTTCAATAATTTGATACTTATCCGGCAACACATCATAAATCATATGCGAATATAAAGGTGCTGCGACTTTATCTTGCCCCGATTTAATGGCGGATAAAAACCTTAAAACCGCACCAATATCATAACTATCGGGGAAACCTTTTCGCTCCATCAAGCCATTTTCATTCAAGTAAGCATTTGAGTGAAGGAAGCCATCTGTTGTGATCAAATCGACTTTTGGATGCGATGGCCATCGCGATAAAAGTTCACGCAACACACGCGCCGTTGTTGATTTACCAACCGCAACTGAGCCTGCAATACCAATAATATAGGGACTTTGTACCGCGTCTTCTAAGTTCAAAAAACTTTGTCGTTGCACAAATAAGTTTTGCGCCATTTCTACATGGGATGACAACATGCGCGATAGAGCTAAATAAATACGTTCAATTTCACGCAAATCAACAGGATCATTGAGTGATCTAAGACGTTTAACCTCATCTTCGCTGAGTGTGAGCGGCGTATCTGCACGAAAGTTTGACCAATCATCTGCACTAAACATGCGAAATGGCGAATATTTACCCTGACCGATATGATCTTGGTGATTGGGATTATTATCATTTAACTCATGATCGGTCATAAAGTTCAGCGCGCCGCTTTTTCAGAAATGCCAGACTGGGCAGTTCTGCGTTCTAATTCCGCCATTACGTCATCAAGCGGAATATCTGCGATTTTTAAAACTACTAAAAGATGGAACAGAACATCTGCAGATTCTAACACAAGTTCTTTGCGGTCATTGCTAACGGCTGCGATCACAGCTTCAACAGCTTCTTCACCGAGCTTTTTGGCAGCTTTTGCTTGACCTTTTTCAACCAGTTTTGCTGTCCAGGATTCGTCCGGCGATGCAGATGCACGCACGTCAACAATCTTTTCCAGATCAGACAATGTAAATTGGGTCATAATTTGCCGCTCCTTCATTCACTTTGGCGGTAATCTTAAGCTTAATCAAGCCTCATAGCTAAACCAGCATCGGCCATATATTGTTTTGCTTCACCGATTGTATAGGTTCCAAAGTGGAAAATCGACGCCGCTAAAACTGCTGTTGCGTGACCATCTCTGATGCCTTCAACAAGGTGATCAAGATTACCAACACCACCCGATGCAATCACCGGCACTGATGTTGCATCGGCAATGGCGCGGGTTAAACCCAAATCATAGCCAATTTTTGCGCCATCTCTATCCATAGAGGTGACCAAAAGTTCGCCTGCGCCAAGCTTGGTCATTTTTACCGCAAAATCCAGCGCATTAATGCCCGTTTCTGTTCGACCGCCATGGGTAAATATTTCCCAACGATCTTCTTCTCCGGGCTTGGATGTCTTTTTCGCGTCAATGGACACAACGATACACTGATTACCAAATTTGTCGGCAGCTTGGGCGACAAAATCTGGATTGTTCACGGCAGCCGTATTGATTGATACTTTATCAGCGCCAGACAATAGAAGCTTGCGAATGTCTTTGACTTCGCGAACACCACCGCCAACAGTTAATGGCATAAAACAATGTTCGGCCGTGCGGGCAACAACATCGAAAATTGTGTCACGATTGCCAGATGAAGCTGTGATATCTAAAAAACAAAGCTCATCAGCACCGGCTGCATCATAAGCTTTTGCAGCTTCAACCGGATCGCCTGCATCAATCAGGTCAACAAAATTGACACCCTTCACGACGCGGCCGTCCTTTACATCCAAGCATGGTATTACACGGGATTTTAACATCGGAACTATCCTTTACCCAAGTTGGCGAGGGCAGCGAGTGCTGCTATTGGATCAATTCGTCCATCATAAAGAGCCCTGCCAGAGATCGCACCTTCTAATATTTGCGCCTCTGCACTTGCCATAATCTTGATATCTTCCATAGATGCCAAACCACCTGATGCGATGATGGGGATTGAAACCGAATTTGCAAGATCTAGCGTGCTTTGCCAGTTGATACCTGCCAAAATTCCATCGCGATCGATGTCTGTGTAGATGATTGACGAAACACCAGCGCCTTCAAATTCTTTGGCAAGCTCAACAATACCAAGCTCGGACGCTTCAGCCCAACCTTCAACGGCAACCTTGCCGCCTTTTGCGTCAATTCCGACAGCAATTTTGCCTGGAAATTCACGGCAGGCTTGTTTGACCAATTCAGGGTCACGCACGGCAATTGTGCCCAAAATAACGCGGCTCAGGCCTTTTTCAATCCAGTTTCCAATATGGTCTAGAGTGCGAATACCACCACCCAATTGCACAGGATTTTTGGTCGCACTTAATATCTCTTCAACAGCTGCACCATTGACGCTTTCGCCAGCAAATGCGCCATTTAAATCGACCACATGGAGCCAGCTAAAACCCTGATCTTCAAAGGCTTTGGCTTGTGCACCTGGACTGTCATTATAGACAGTTGCTTGATCCATATCACCAAGTTTAAGACGAACACATTGGCTGTCTTTTAAATCGATTGCGGGAAATAAAATCATTTCAGATAAACCTTAAACAGACCATTTTAGAAAATTGGTGATCAGAGCAAGGCCTAATTCTTGGCTCTTTTCAGGGTGGAATTGTGTGCCGATCATATTGTCTTTGGCAACTGCTGCGGTCACCGTTCCGCCATACTGGACTTGGGCTAACACGTCGTCCGGATTTTTAGCTACAAAATGGTAGGAGTGGACAAAATAGGCATGCTTGCCATCAGGGCCTGTTTTGATACCGTCAAACAGCGGATGGTCTTTTTGAAGATCAATTGTATTCCAACCCATTTGAGGGATTTTTAAACTTGGATCATCAAGTTTGATCTCAGCAACATCGCCAGAAATCCAGCCCAAACCTTGGACAGTTTCTTTTTCCAAACCACGGTCGGACATTAACTGCATACCAACGCAAATACCAAAGAATGGTCGCGCTTTTTGTATAACAGCTTCATTTAATGCATCAATCATACCATCAACGGCACCCAAGCCACGACGACAATCAGCATAGGCGCCAACGCCAGGCAGAACAATTCGATCTGCATTGAGCACATCTTCAGGACGATCCACCAATTGGATATCGGCAGATAGATTTGCTTCACGCACCGCACGTTCAAATGATTTAACGGCCGAGCGTAAATTGCCAGACCCATAATCAATAATCGCAACTTTCATTATGAACCCCAGTTTTTACTAAATATCATATCGCTTGATGATGTATTTCCAGAATCTGATGCAAGATGGGCTTTGTCATAGGTGGTAATCACGCGGCGATCTGGCAAGTCGTTACTCACAATAGATGGATTATCTATTAGAAAAAGATCCATCGCCATGTCACCATCCAAAGCTGACACATACCCCATAAGCTGTGCACCAGATGCGTCTTGCAAATGCTCCACATAGAAATTTTGAGCCTCTAAACCAAACCATAAAGCCAGACACACCATCGCAATCAACCATATGTTGACCAAATCAAAGCCCAAAAGGGCAAAAGATAGGACAATAATCGCGGACATTGCTAGAGCTGCATGTAACCACATACCGCGCCACAAAAACCAGATTGGTGCAAAAAGTGCCGCGAGCATACTAAAGCCATCGCCTATCGCAATCAGTTCATCTTTGTGCACTTTGTCCTTTTTTGGACCCAGAACGCTATATGTTTTCATCTAACTCAAAGTACCCTTTGTTGAAGGTATCTTATCAGCTTGACGCGGATCAATCTCGCAGGCTGTGCGCAAAACGCGAGCAACAGCTTTAAAGCAGGTTTCGGCAATATGGTGATTGTTTGCACCATAATAGTTTTTCACATGCAAAGTCATACCGCTATTTTGTGCCAAGGCTTGGAAGAACTCGCGAACAAGCTCTGTATCGAATGTACCAATTTTGGGCGCAGAAAACGGAACATCCCAGACCAAGAAGGGACGGCCTGAAATATCAATGCCAGCTTTGGTCATTGTCTCATCCATCACCAAATCAAGAGATGCATAACGCGTAATGCCTTTGCGATCGCCCAATGCTTTGGACAAAGCTTGGCCAATGGCAATACCTACATCCTCGACAGTGTGGTGATCATCAATGTGAAGATCGCCATCAGCATGAATATCCATATCGATCAATGAGTGGCGCGATAGCTGATCTAGCATGTGGTCAAAAAAGCCAACACCTGTTTTGATGTTGTTTTTGCCGGTGCCATCAATCGCAACTGAAACGGAAATATTCGTCTCATTTGTTTTTCGTTCCACTGAACCTGATCTGTTTTCCATATTATCTGCCATAAGGCGCTCCAAATTAGGGATCTATATGTGCTCAATAACAGGCAAAAGCGCAAATTTCCATAAGCTAATCGTGATGATTTTAAGTTTCTGTTTTGTAATTTAAAAAATCACACCTAAATAGGTCTTAGAGATTGCTTTCGATTGCCGTTAGAAAACAAGACAATTAGGATAAATTATGAGTGACCATAACCCCAGCGCAGCACCCTATGCACCCATGCATGCCACAACCATTATTACTGTCAAAAAAGACGGTATATCTGTCATGGCAGGTGATGGACAGGTTAGCCTTGGCCAAACTGTGATGAAGGGCAATGCGCGTAAAGTGCGCCGTATCGGTAAGGGTGGCAATGTGATTGCAGGTTTTGCAGGCGCTACAGCCGATGCATTTACCCTGCTTGAGCGTTTGGAAGCCAAATTGGAGCAATATCCGGGCCAATTGATGCGCGCCTCTGTTGAGCTTGCTAAAGATTGGCGGACGGACCGCTATTTACGCCGCTTAGAAGCTATGATGCTAGTTGCCGATCAAGATGTCACACTGGCTCTGACAGGTAATGGGGATGTTTTGGAGCCTGAACATGGCACAATGGCCATCGGGTCTGGTGGCAATTACGCCTATGCGGCGGCACGCGCATTGATGGATACCGATTTAACTGCGGAAGAAATTGCGGTGAAAGCTATGAAAATCGCCAGTGAAATTTGTGTTTACACCAACCAAAATGTTGTTGTGGAAACACTTGAGACTAAATCATAATCATTGCCTTTATGGCTGTTTTGACGAAACGAATTGGAATTAAAATTACATGACTTCATTTTCACCACGTGAAACCGTATCCGAACTTGATCGCTATATTATTGGCCAAAATGATGCCAAACGCGCTGTTGCTATTGCCATGCGAAATCGCTGGCGTCGTCAACAACTGCCCGATAACTTGCGTGATGAAGTTATGCCAAAAAACATCTTAATGATTGGGCCCACAGGCGTTGGTAAAACCGAAATCTCACGTCGATTAGCTAAATTGGCAGGCGCTCCCTTTATTAAGGTAGAAGCGACAAAATTTACCGAAGTTGGTTATGTTGGCCGTGATGTAGAGCAAATTATCCGTGATTTGGTTGAAAATGGCATTTCGATCATTAAGGAAAAAAGACGTTTGGAAGTCAAAGCCAAAGCGCATATTAATGCAGAAGAACGCGTTTTGGATGCCTTATGCGGCACAACATCATCGCCTGCAACGCGCGACAAGTTTCGCAAAGACCTACGCGAAGGCACAATCGATCATAAAGAGATCGAGATCGAATTATCAGAAACTCAATCCGCGATGCCAAGTTTTGAAATGCCAGGCATGCCCGGTGCCAATATTGGTATGTTAAACATTAGTGAAATGTTTGGCAAAGCCATGGGCAACCAAACTAAAAAAGTTAAAACCAGCGTTAAAGAATCTTACGAACAATTGATCAATGATGAGTCAGATAAGCTTATCGATAATGAACAAATTCAGCAAGAAGCTCTGCGCTCTGCCCAAAATGAAGGTATCGTGTTTATCGATGAGATCGATAAGATTGCGGCCAAAGATGGCGGATCTGGTGTTGGTGTGTCTCGAGAGGGTGTTCAGCGTGATTTATTGCCACTTGTTGAAGGGACAACAGTTGCGACAAAATACGGTCCGATAACCACAGACCATATTTTGTTTATCGCATCGGGTGCATTCCATGTTTCCAAACCATCTGATCTATTGCCAGAATTGCAAGGGCGTTTGCCGATCCGTGTTGAGCTTCGTGCGTTGGAAAAAGATGATTTCCGCCGCATTTTAACTGAGCCAGAAGCCAGCTTGATTAAACAATATATTGCGCTGATGAAAACAGAAGACCTTGAGCTTGAATTTACTGAAGACGCAATTGATGCTTTGGCAGATGTTGCAGTTCACCTAAATTCCAGCGTTGAAAATATTGGCGCGCGCCGGTTGCAAACCGTCATGGAGCGCGTTTTAGATGAAGTTTCGTTCACAGCACCCGATACCAGTGGCACAAGTGTCACAATCGATGCTGAATATGTACGAAAACATGTTGGTGATCTTGCGCAGGACACAGATTTGTCTAAATTCATCTTATAACGAATAATATAAGATTTTTTGGGGGATGGGACACCATGCGGACTACAATCATTGCTGCAGCCATACTGAGTATGATCACGATCGACTTGGTGTCAGCAGCTTCTGTTCGCACCGTACCCACCGGTAATCGGTTTTCCAAACAGCCACAAATTCCTGCGGCTTCTGGTAGGCGGACGGCTGCGAAACAAACAACGTTTGATCGCAAATATGAGAAGGTCAAAAAACTTCTCGAAAAAGATCGTAACCTACAGCGCGGCATAAAAAAAATGTCTGCCGCGTATAAGATTGATCCAATGCACATGGTTGGTGCGCTTGTGGGCGAGCATACGTTTAATGTTGATGTATATGATACATTTCAGTCCTATTTGGTCAAAGCCATTGGGTATACCAGCACAAAATTTACCTTTGAATATAATGATGAAAAAGTAACAGATTTTGTCAAACGTGAAGAGTTTGCAGCTTGTGAAAAACTAAAAACATCTTTCTCCGTTTGGTCTTGCCGCGAAAGCGTGTGGAAAGCTAAATTTCGCGGTAAAACGGTTGATGGCACTAAATATCCGAAAAATCGTTTTAGCGCTGTTTTCTTTCAGCCATTTTATGCAGGTCAAACATTTGGCTTGGGGCAAATAAATCCACTCACAGCACTCAAACTCAGTGACAAAGTTAACAAGACGACACGCCACAAGAAGATCGATGCTGATGATGCGCGCGGTGTTTATAAAGCCATTATGGACCCCAACACAACGCTGACCTATATGGCGGCCTCTATTCGCACATCCATCGATTATTATAAGACAACTGGCAAAGTTGATATTTCCAAAAACCCAGGTATTACCGCCACACTCTATAATCTTGGTAATCCAGATGCCAGAGCCGCCGCATTTAAACGTAGCGGACGCAAATATCCACGTGAGAATTATTACGGTTGGTTTGTGAACAAGCATGAAAAAGAATTACGTGCGATTATCAATAAATGGTAATTTAAACGCTGTTTTTTTGTGCTTTTTGCGCAGCTTGAATAATTTGACAAATATTCGATAAATCATCATCTGACAAAGTTTGGATGGATTTTGCCATCAAATTAGCTGTTTGCGTTGCCTGTGCGCTCAAACCTGATGTGTCGATTGTAATTCTTGGGTCAGACAAACCTGCAAGCTCTAGAATATGCTCTGCATCATCCCAAATAATATTGAAATAGCCGATAACTTTTTGCACAAAAGGCCAGCTTGGTTTTGAGCGATGGCCATGCTCGAGCGCAGATAAGTAGGCTGGTGATACACCCAAATCATTGGCCATT
Source organism: uncultured Rhizobiaceae bacterium (assembly GCA_963974325.1). Lineage (GTDB taxonomy): Bacteria > Pseudomonadota > Alphaproteobacteria > Rhizobiales > Rhizobiaceae > Lentilitoribacter. The sequence continues at coordinate 25,084 of CAXBCW010000013.1, read as the reverse complement.
TGGCGCTGGGTTATCCCGCGCTCGTCTCGCATTTCACGAATGGCTTGTCCAAATGGGGTCATGACTGTCGCTCTTTTTCAAAGTTTATAGGTGGCACGGTTAAGAGTTGATGCCCCTTTTGCGCAATCTTACATAAAGCGCACCATCACCGCCATGGTGTTGAGCCGATACTCTATAACCTGAAACAAATTCTTTAAATTCTGATTTTTGGAACCAGTCTGGAACAACTTGCCGCAAAATACCACGGCCACCAGATGACGTACCTTTGCCTGTAATTACCAAAACATGGCGATCGCCACCTAAATAAGCGTCCGTTAGGAAATCATATAGAACCCGATGTGCAATTTGCTGCGTTAGCCCATGCAAATCAATACACGCATCAATCGTGACGCGACCTTTAGCGATTTTTTTGTGAACCGGTCGATCAATCGGATTAAGCTCAGTGAGCTTTCTGATTGGTTTTGGGCGTTGGGTTGGTGGTTGATAGGGTTCTGTAGGGATTCTGGTTAAAGGCGCTTTTGTGCTGACGATATTATCGATCTCTGCATCTTGGGTAAGTTCAACATCGTTGAACTCAAATTTTTCGCCATAAGGGATCACTGTTTTGGTTACAGTACGCCAGAGCTTTTTATCATCTAACGATAATTTTTTAACACGCTTTGACATTAGCCCAAGATACTTTCAGTTTTATGGTGTGACAGGATTAGGCTTTAACACAAAAAATTGCGCTTTATGTTGGATTTGACCAGCTATATCGCCACATGCATCGCCAGAACCTACAAAAATATCACCTTGTGCCGCACCTGTTATCGCAGAACCCGTATCCTGTGCAATCATTAATCTGGAAAATACGGTGCTATCCGTTTTTTTTGCAGAATTTTGCTCATCGCCAAATTCCAGCTCAGACGTGATAAACATCGGCATTCCAAAGGGATAGATGTGGCGATCAATTGCTAATGACCGGCCATCAATAAGCTGGGTTTTACCAGCCCCTTTTGGACCCAGACTAGGGTCCTGATCGGTAAGTTCTTCGAAGAAGATATAGGACTGATTTTGCCATAAAAGAGCATCAACACACGATGGATTATACGCCATCCAATCACGGATTGCTTGCATCGACATGTCATGTTCAGAAATTTCATTCTGCTCAATTAAAATTTTTGCCAATGCTCAAATAAGGATGGCCTGACTTTGCAGCATAGGTAATCCGCATGAATTGACCATCTGGCGTTCTTAATTTAGCCGAACCTTGAATATGGGTGAAATATACATCAGCTTTACTGACTGCATAAGCAATTTCTAGGCCTAGGCCCTTCAAACACCCTTGCTCGATTTTCTGCCGATTGGGGTATTCTGACCATAGATCGGAGGTTTTTTTGGCAAAGGCAAACCCTTTTTCGATCCCCTCTGGTGGGTTAAAGGGGTCGTTAATTTTGATTAGATCATTGGGTTTTTTGTAAAATGGATATTTATAATGATCGTCTTTGGTCAGCGAGACATCGATGATGGGTTCGTAATAGCCCGTAACAAAGCCGTCTGTTTCCACCTTTTGCGGTGTAAAATGGCTTTCGAAAAACTGTCTAATCTCATTAGGTGTTAATGATTGCACTTGATCAAGCTCGAGTGCATTGGAGCAAGCTGCCAAAAACCCTGCATCGTTGATTTTGAAGATACGCTGCGGATAGGGTTTTTGATGCAAATGATATCGTGCTGATTGCACAAAGGCTGCAAAAGCTGCGGTAAGATTGTCATCGTACCAACCAGGAAGATCAGAAAATTTCAAATCTTGACTGGTTGGGATCATTGAATTCATACCAAACCTAAAGTTTAGCCATTATCTGGCTCTGAAGCCACAAGGCGCCAGTTTGGGTCACGGGACTTAAGATCGCGAGAGAATGTCCATACGTCGATGACTTCAGCGATTTCTTCCATATCACCTTCAACGACTTCTTCGTCGCTATCCAATGTTGCAGAGATAATTTGGCTGACCATGCGAACGGTGACATTAACATCACGATCTTTTATCTCAGCTTGAACAATTTCTGACTTGTCCATACCAACAAAATCAAAACGAACGGTCTCTTTACGTGATTCACGCTCATTGATTGCTGAAACGTAGCTATCGTAAACATCACGGGACAATAGGGTTTTCAGTTCCTTGCGATTACCATAAGCAAAGGCTGTCACGATCATCTCGTAAGCCATTTGCGCACCGTTTAAGAATTCTTTTGGTGTGAATTCAGGGTCTTGCTGGGCGATAGATCGAAGGCCATTGTTTAAGTCTGTGCCCGGATCTGCATAAGCATCAATGGCTGCAAATTTACTTGGCGCTTCTTCATGCACGCCACGACGTGGCAACGTCACAACATTTGAATCAGCGTCTGCGTCTGAATAATTATCGGCTTCTTCACGTTGTTGTTGTTCCTGACGAGGTTTTTCGTGACCTGTCCGTTTACCCAAAACACCGCGCAGCTGAACAAAAACAATCACAGCTACTGCAAAGAAAAATAATGTCGTAAAATCAAAAGAACCCATAGAACTCGCCATCTCATATTATTATCTATAATAGCATATAGTGATCTTGTGCTCGTCATTCAAATCCTATTCCCTTTAAAAATGAATGAAGACGCACTATCTTTATAAAAGGCACTCAGAATTGATTAATTTAATCAATTTGGTCTAACCATTTGACGGGACCTTTGAATGGGCCAATATTTTAAAACCAACAGACTGTGAAAAACATGCGCTTTTCTCTGATACCAATTCTACTTCTTGCGATTCCCATTTTGGAAATAGGGGTTTTTATTCTTGTCGGCGGGCAAATTGGGGTGTTTCCAACGCTCGGTATGATTTTTGTAACAGCAATCTTGGGTACATTTTTCCTACGCCAACAAGGGTTAACGATCGTCAACCGCTTACAAGCTGAGAGCAAAGCTGGAAATATCCCAGGACGTGATCTTGTCCATGGTGCCATGATCATGATTGCTGGTGTTTTGTTGCTGACCCCTGGATTTGTGACCGATTCCATCGGCTTTTTGCTTTTCTTCCCTCCATTTCGCGATTTAGCTTGGAATTTCCTCAAAACGAAAATCAATGTTGTGAATTTTGGAAGTGCGCAATCAGGCCAAGCGGGTGCTGGAGGTCCGTTTTCGCAAAACAAAGGCCCAAATTATAAGGGGGAACCTTTTGTTGATTTGAATGAAGATGAATATTCAAGAGACGATACAGGCACAACAGATACTGATGCAAAAAACTCCAATCCAAATCCAAATTCTCCATGGATTGGTAAGAATGACTAAGTTCAGATAAGAATACTCAATGAACAAAGTTGATAAGAAAGCTGATGAAAATCGTTAGTCTAATCAATTGAAATGGACGATTTTCGGTTTTTTTTGTTGTAAGGGGCGAGTTGAGATGCTAGCTCGACGTGAAATTATATTAGTTTTGACAAATACAAGGCTTCCTGTTTAGCGAAGCGTAGACGCAAATAAAGGATTTAAAATGTCGGATAAAGGCGAAAATAACGCAGCAGCAAATGGTGAAGCCGGTGCGCAACCATCTTTGAATGTTCTCACACAATATATCAAAGATCTTTCTTTTGAAAATCCAGGTGCGCCACAGTCACTTGGCCCGAAGGAAAAAGCCCCTGACATCAACATCAATGTAAATGTAAATGCCAACCCACTTTCTCAAACAGATTTTGACGTTGTGTTGAACCTAACTGCTGACGCCAAAAATGGCGATGAAGTTTTGTTCCATGTTGAGCTTGTTTATGGTGGCATTTTCCGTATCGAAAACTTCCCACAGGAACACGTTCTTCCGGTGCTATTTATCGAATGCCCACGCTTGTTATTCCCATTTGCACGTCAGGTCGTTGCAGATGCGACACGAAATGGTGGCTTCCCTCCATTGATGATCGATCCAATTGATTTTGCACAAATGTTCTCACAGCGCATGGCTGAAGAACAAGCTAAAGCTAAAGTAGAAGAGCCAAGTGTAAACTAGGTTTTAGACCATTTTGGTTTATTAAAATTTTGATTTTTAAGATCGGTTCAATTAATTGAGCCGATTTTTTTATGAACTGTATTTTGTCCAAATAGAGGTATCGCCTAGCTTTTCAATTAAAGCTTTATGGGCAGCATTTTCGGTTTCAGTTAATCTTGACAGCAAAGGCTCAGATCGTGTTTGAACTTTTATATCGATCTGTTCATCTGATTTGTCTCTATTGTCTGCTGTTCCTGTGTTGACAAGACTTAAAGCTGTTTGTTTACCGCCAGACAGCTCAATATAGACTTCGGCAAGTAATTCTGCATCCAAAAGCGCTCCGTGTTTTGTGCGTTTTGTATTATCAATGCCATAGCGGCGGCACAGCGCATCCAAACTATTGGGCCCCATCGGGTGTTTACGCCGTGCAATCGCCAAACTATCGATCACATGTTCATTGCCAATTGGTGGCATATCAAGACGTGCAAGCTCGGCGTTTAAAAACCCCATATCAAAATTGGAATTATGCGCAATGATCTTTGCGCCTTTGATAAATTCTAACAAATCAGCGATAATATCTTTGAAAACGGATTTATCTTTCAAAAATTCATCAGTAATCCCGTGAACTTCCAGCGCATCAGGGTGCACTTTCTTGTTTTGCGGGTTGATGTAGACATGATAAAAATTCCCAGTAGGGAACTTATTATCCAGCTCAATGCCGCCAAACTCGATGATGCGGTCATCCTTATTGGATAGGCCTGTAGTTTCGGTATCAAATATGATCTCACGCATGACGTATCCAATTTTGTGGTTTGAAGATTTTAAGAATGGCGCAAAAGCTCGATAATAGCCACGACTTGGGCTTCTGAATGTTCAAGATCGTGTGAGGTATCCACAATATGATCAGCAAGAGCGCGTTTTTGTGCATCAGGCATTTGTTTGGAAACTATCAATTCAAATTTCTCAACACTCATATTTGGGCGTGCAAGAACTCGTTTTTTTTGAATAGCAGCATCACACGATACAACAATGATCGTATCAACGCGAGCCTCTGCTCCCGTTTCAAACAATAACGGAATATCGAGCAACACAAGCTCGGTATTTTTTGACTTATGAACGCTAATAAATTCATCCTGCTTTTGGCGCACTAAGGGATGTATCAACGCATTCAGCTTTTTAAATGCAGATGGATCTTTCATCAATTCGGCAGACAGAGCTAATCTATCAACAACACCATTTTTTGTGGTGCCCGGAAGAAGGTTTTCGATCAGCGACACAGCTTCGTTTTCGTACAGTTTATGTACAATATCATCAGCGGAAATGGTTGGAACGCCATGCTTTTCAAACATTGCGGCCGTTGTTGTTTTACCCATTCCAATGGAGCCAGTGAGGCCAATTATGATCATACTAACTCTTTTAGATGTTTTATCAGCTGAGTTCAATTCTGTAAGATTAAGCGCTTAGAATTTGTTGCCGAAGCTTGACGGTTACTTCTGGGCGTTGGCCAAACCAGTGTTCAAAACCTGGAACAGCTTGATGTAATAGCATGCCAAATCCATCGGCAATCTTGATACCTTTATGTTCAGCATTTTGTAAAAATTTGGTTTTTAGCGGTGAATAGACAATATCTGTGACAAGCGCACCTTTGGCCATTTTTTTAAAATCAAGATCAGGAACATCAGATCCATGCATACCAAGGGAGGATGTGTTGACAAAAAGATCGGCGTTTTGAAGGCCCTTATCGATATCTGCCATGTAACATGCTTGGATTGGTCCACCAAGTTCAAGCTCTAAGCCTTTGGCGCGTTCAAAAGTACGGTTGAACAAAAGAACCTCTTTAAAACCGAGATCTGATAGCGCGTATAATATGGCACGGCTTGCGCCTCCGGCACCCAGAACAACAGCACGTTTATTTTGCCCTGATTTTGGCTTCCAATCGGATGAGAAATCGTCAAGATTTGCTGAAAATCCGTATCCATCGGTGTTTGAGCCCCATAAGTGGCCATCTTTTTTATATATTGTGTTTACTGCGCCAATTTTTTTGGCAATGTCATCAAGGCGGTCAACGAGCTTAAATGCCTGTTCTTTAAATGGCATTGTCACATTGCCGCCCTCTAAATCCAATTCGCCAGATTTAATGCTTGCAAGAAACGCTGCAAATCCATCTTCTTCAAGTTCAACCGCTTTATAAGTTCCGTTTAGTCCTAATTGTTCAAGCCAATAGCTATGGATGAGAGGTGATTTGGACTGCTTGATTGGAAAGCCTGTGACAAATGCATTTTTCCTGTCTGATTTAGCCATCAATAATATTTAGCTCTCTTAGTTTTGCCAATAGCGGCAGCATCGGTAGGCCGACGATTGTAAAAAAGTCACCATCGATCTTCTCAAACAGGTTTATGCCGTGCTGTTCAAATAGATAAGCGCCAACCGATGACAAAACATCATTGCCAGCTTTGGCCAAATGACGACCGGTATATTCAGGTGATATATCTCGCATGGTTAGTTCGGCAATCGAAACATGCTGCCAGAGGGTCTCACCATTTTTTGCAATTGAAACAGCGCTATTGAGTGAATGGGTTTTACCGGAGAGTTTTAACAGCGTTCGACGCGCTTGTTCCATATCATCTGGCTTGTGGAACATCTCATCACCCAATGACAGCGTTTGGTCAGATCCGATTACGTAAGAGTCAGGAATTTGTTGCGATACATCAAGCGCCTTGGCACTTGCCAAAATCAGGGCCACTTCTTTTGGCAATGTGCCGGTGTTTCCAATGGCATCTTCAATCGCACGCTCGTCAACCTGTGCAGGATAAATATCAAAGACAAGTCCGGCATTCTCCATGAGCATTTTCCGATGAATACTTTTTGATGCAAGGATGAGTTTTGTTGTCATTTTTATCTCTATATTAATCTAAGTCATTTATTGTGGGTATATCGCGCTTGAAACCAAATTCTAAGTGATTCTCTTTAATCCTAATTACAGTTACAATATTTATTCAATCGTCAAACTTTATATCTGAGTTTACCACACCTTCGAGCGATGCCTGTTGATGGAGGTGGGTAAGTCTGGTTTGAAAATTATTACTAGAATTGTTATGAGGATAAGTATGAGTTTATCCACAAATGGCATTTTGTGGATAAGTTTTATAGGTGTTTATGAGTTTTGCTGTGAATTGTGTAAGCCATTTTTCTCTAAATCGAAAAGCTTCTGATATTTAACATTAAAATCCGTTAAGAGATATCATTAACGTCAGAATTGTCTGCGATAAGTTTGTGGATATCTTGTTGATGAATTGTGTAATATAAATAATTACCGTTATTCACAGACTCTAAGAATAAGAATCCTAAATACACATAACTTTATATATTAGCCAGGAGTGTATAAGTGCAAAAGAATCGAAAAGTCTTACAAGTTTTAAATGGTGAGACTGTTTTCCCACCACCTGTATGGCTAATGAGACAAGCGGGACGTTATTTACCGGAATATCGTGCCACAAGAACTAAAGCTCCGAATTTTTTAGATTTATGCTACACACCTGATCTTGCTGTTGAAGTCACAATGCAGCCAATAAGACGTTATGGTTTTGATGCATCAATATTATTTTCTGATATTTTGGTTATTCCAGATGCTCTGAATAGGAATGTTCATTTTGTAACTGGCGAAGGACCCAAAATGGATCCTATTGATGTTGCGGGGATTGAAGGGCTTAAGAGTGAAGCGTTTTTAGAGCATTTGGCTCCAGTTTTTGAAACTGTGAAACGTTTAAGATCTGAATTGCCTGAAGAGACAACCCTACTAGGATTTTGTGGTGCGCCTTGGACTGTAGCGACCTATATGATCGCAGGTCATGGTACACCTGACCAAGCACCCGCTCGTTTGTTTGCTTACGAGTATGAAGACGCGTTTATGAAGCTTTTAAACCTGCTTGCGGATATGTCGGCTGATTATTTGGTGGCTCAAATTGATGCGGGTGCTGATGCTGTTCAAATCTTTGATTCATGGGCAGGTATTTTGGGCGAGCATGAATTTAACAAATTTGCGATTGGTCCGGTTAAACGTATTATAGATCAAGTGCGGGCGAAACGGCCAAACGCTAAGATTATTGCCTTTGCAAAAGGTGCAGGCGTAATGCTGGCCAATTATCGTCAAAGTGTTGGTTCTGATGGGATCGGCCTTGATTGGTCTGTTCCGCTTAGCTTTGCAAAGGAATTGCAAAAAGATGGTGCAGTTCAGGGCAATCTAGATCCAATGTTGATGATTGCTGGCGGCTCAGCGCTTGATGATGGTGTCGATCGCATTATGGTGGCATTATCTGATGGTCCATTAATATTTAATCTTGGTCATGGGATTACGCCGCAAGCCGATCCAGAAAATGTAACGCGCATGATTGAACGCGTCAGAGGATATCAAAAATGAGCGATGCCCAAATAGGTACCAAAACTGTAAAGCCAAAGAAAAAGCCGATTTTATTAATTGGTATTATCGTTCTTGCTGTTTTCTTGGTTTTGACGTGGAGAAATTTGGATTTTTATCTTTGGATCAAAGCCCTTCACGTTATTGCTGTGATTTCATGGATGGCCGGTATGCTGTATCTACCGCGCTTGTTTGTTTATCATGCACAGGAGACCATAGGATCTGATGTTTCTGAGAAATTTAAACTCATGGAACACAAACTTCTCAAAGTGATTATCAATCCTGCTATGATTGTGACTTGGGGCGCTGGTATTTGGCTAATGTTAAGCGGCTTTGTCGATATTGGAACTTGGTTTTGGGTTAAGTTTTTATTGGTCATTCTTTTATCTGGTGTTCACGGTTGGTTGTCTAAATCTCAAAAACGTTTTGCCGCTGATGAGAACAAACTGACTGAAAAACAATGGAGACTTGCCAACGAATTACCAACTGTCTTGATGATTGGTATTGTTATCATGGTGATAGTTCGCCCGTTTTAAACGGGTGGATTTTCCCATATTCTAGCTAAAAAAATGAAGGGCTTGCGATTTTTGTCAAGAATCGCTATCAATGACCCATCATTCTCCCGTCCGATTTCTTCGGTTTTTAAAAATGCGGGCAATTTCTCAAAATTATATCTGGATTTTCCATGCAAGAAATGAAGCTTCAAGAGCTTAAAAGCAAGACACCTACCGAACTATTAGAGTTTGCTGAGCGTGTTGAGGTCGAAAACGCGAGTGTTATGCGCAAACAAGAATTGATGTTTGCTATTTTAAAAAACCTAGCTGAGCAAGAAGTCGAAATTATCGGCGAAGGTGTTGTTGAAGTATTGCAGGATGGTTTTGGCTTTATGCGCTCTGCAAATGCCAATTATCTACCTGGTCCGGATGATATCTACATATCTCCGTCACAAATCAGAAAGTTTTCGCTAAAAACTGGTGATACTGTTGAAGGACCAATTCGTGGGCCTAAAGATGGCGAACGTTATTTTGCGCTTTTAAAAGTCAGTACAATAAACTTTGATGAGCCGGAGCAAATTCGCCATAAAGTGCATTTTGATAATCTAACACCGCTTTATCCTGACGAACGCTTTAATATGGAGCTTAAAGATCCAACTGTTAAGGATCTGTCTGGCCGTGTTATCGATTTGGTTGCCCCATTGGGTAAAGGTCAACGTGGTCTAATTGTTGCGCCGCCAAGAACGGGTAAAACTGTTCTATTGCAAAATATCGCCCATTCCATAACTGCCAATCATCCTGAATGTTATTTGATTGTGCTGCTGATTGATGAGCGTCCTGAAGAAGTAACTGATATGCAGCGTTCTGTTAAGGGTGAAGTTGTGTCTTCAACCTTTGATGAACCAGCTGTTCGTCACGTGCAAGTGGCTGAAATCGTTATTGAAAAAGCAAAACGTCTTGTTGAACATGGGCGTGATGTTGTTATTCTTTTAGATTCGATCACTAGACTTGGTAGAGCCTATAACACTGTCGTTCCATCATCTGGTAAAGTGCTTACTGGTGGTGTGGATGCCAATGCGCTACAAAGACCAAAACGCTTCTTTGGTGCTGCGCGTAACATTGAAGAGGGCGGTTCTTTAACAATCATTGCAACGGCTCTTATCGATACGGGTAGCCGGATGGATGAGGTCATCTTTGAGGAATTCAAAGGTACTGGTAACTCTGAAATTGTACTTGATCGTAAAGTGTCAGATAAACGCATCTATCCATCCATGGACATTCTTAAGTCTGGTACACGTAAAGAAGATCTCCTTGTTCCAAAACAAGATCTACAAAAAATCTTCGTATTGCGCCGTATCTTATCCCCAATGGGTACAACAGACGCTATTGAGTTCTTGATCGATAAGTTTAAGCAGACCAAAAGCAATCAAGACTTCTTCGATTCAATGAACACATAAAAGATAAGTCATTGTTTTTATGTCTAAATCTATGGTTTAGGATCTGAATTTTGATGCATGATGATACTATATATGCACTTTCCTCCGGTGGGTTGCCCAGCGGAGTTGCCGTTATCCGGCTATCTGGGTCTCAATCGAAACTAGCCTTGGAAACCCTTGGCGTTTCGGTACCAGAACCCAGAATTGCTAAGCTTAAAACGATTCGGAACCAAAACAATCTGGTTCTTGATTGTGCTTTGGTTCTATATTTTCCTGCTCCATTCTCTTTTACTGGCGAAGATTGTGTTGAAATACATCTTCATGGTGGTAGAGCGGTTGTTCAATCATGCTTTAATGCTTTGTCCCTCATTGACGGATTGAGACTTGCAGAGGCAGGTGAATTTACCAAACGTGCATTCGATAATGGTAAAATGGATTTGACGGAAGCCGAAGGCTTAGCAGATTTGATCTCTTCTGAGACTGAAATGCAGCGAAAACTTGCTATTCAACAGTCCGATGGTCGACTAAAACGACTTTATGACGATTGGACAGCACGTATTTTACGCTCTCGAGCGCTTATCGAGGCTGAATTAGACTTTTCTGATGAAGAAGATATTCCAGGGTCTGTTTCTGATCAGGTTTGGAAGGATGTTGCGCTAATTAGAGACGAGATTTTGGAACATATTAAGGGTGCAAAGATTGGTGAAATTCAACGTTCTGGCTATTCTGTTGTAATCGCTGGTGCACCCAACGCCGGAAAATCATCATTATTGAATGCGCTTTCTGGCCGTGATGTTGCTATTGTTTCTGATGAAAAAGGGACAACCCGTGATATTTTGGAAGTTCGCTTGGATTTGGACGGCAGTCTCGTTATTCTCAAAGATACGGCGGGCCTTCGGGATACTAGCAATCTTGTCGAAAAAGAGGGTATTCGACGTGCGAAAATAGCATTTGATGAAGCTGATCTAGTGTTATACTTGATCAGTCCGGAAGAAACGGATGCGGATGCAAACACTATAAATGCGATAAAATCTGATAGTTTGTGGGTAATCGGAACCAAAGCTGATGTAGTCGGTGCAAGTTGGATGATTAAAACTGATTATTCTATAGATGTGAAATCTGATACTGGATTGGACCCTCTGATATCGGCGCTTAAAGCAATACTGAAAACGATTGATGCAGTAGACGATATTGCAGTTCCAACGCGGAGACGACATGTAGAATTACTACAAAATTCCGCAAAACAATTGAGTTATAGTCTGGAATTCTCTGAACTACCGATTGAAATTAAGAGCGAATATCTTCGTCTAGCACAAGATATGCTTGGTAAAATAACTGGGCGTGTGGATGTTGAGGATCTTTTGGGTGTTATATTTAGTGAATTTTGTGTGGGTAAATGATTCACGTGAAACATTTTGATAATCCCTTTAGCGTATGAAACAAAATTACTACCAAAGCCAGAATAGTTTCACGTGAAACATGAATTATTCTTGACATAATGACTGATTATAAGTCAGTGATTGATTGAATTGTGAGGCAGATAATGAACTATGATGTGATAATTATTGGCGGTGGACATGCAGGATGTGAAGCGGCATCTGCTTCTGCGCGAATGGGTGCAAATACTGCACTTATAACACATAAATTTGATACTATCGGCGTTATGTCCTGTAATCCTGCAATTGGTGGGCTGGGTAAAGGTCATCTTGTTCGTGAAATCGATGCCATGGATGGTTTAATGGGTGTTGTCACTGATGATGCGGCCATTCAATATAGAATGCTTAACCAACGAAAAGGCCCTGCTGTTCGTGGACCTAGAACGCAGGCTGATCGGCGCTTGTATCGAGAATCAATGCATAGACGGATTAGCGATATTGCAAATCTTGATATTATCGAGGGCGAAGTTGATGATTTAGTTGTCAAAAATGAAGTCGTCAGCGGTGTAATAACCAAAGATGGCCGTCATTATGACTGTAACGCGGTTGTTCTCACTACTGGAACGTTCTTGCGTGGACTTATTCATATTGGTGATAAGAAAATTCCTGCTGGTCGTATGAATGAGGCACCAGCACTTGGTCTATCTGACCGTCTTGAAGCTTTGGGACTGACACTTGGTCGGCTTAAAACGGGTACACCTGCGCGACTGGACGGTAAAACGATCGCTTGGGATAGTATTGGTACGCAGGGTCCAGACGAAAAACCTATTCCATTCTCCTTTATGACTGATGAAATATCGCTGAAGCAAATCGATTGTGGTGTAACACGCACTACTCCTGCAACACATCGGATAATTGAAGATAATATTTCTAAATCCGCTATGTATTCTGGCCAAATCGAAGGTGTTGGCCCGAGATATTGTCCTTCTATTGAAGATAAAATTGTCAAATTTGGTGATAGAGACGGACACCAAATCTTTTTGGAGCCTGAAGGGCTTGATGACGATACTGTCTATCCCAATGGTATTTCGACATCCCTACCAGAGGATGTTCAAGAACAATTCATCAGAACAATTCCAGGCCTAGAGAATGTAAAAATCCTTCAGCCAGGATATGCGATCGAGTATGATTATGTAGACCCACGCGAATTGTTTGCAACACTGGAACTGAAGAAGCTTTCTGGATTATTCTTGGCCGGCCAAATAAATGGTACGACTGGTTATGAGGAAGCAGCAGCTCAGGGACTTGTTGCTGGACTTAATGCTGCAAGGAAATCTAGTGGTGGTGATGCCATAACGTTTAGTCGTACACAATCTTATATTGGCGTTATGATTGATGATCTAACAACGCTTGGTGTTACCGAACCCTACCGAATGTTTACGTCTCGAGCCGAGTATCGCCTCACGTTAAGAGCCGATAATGCCGACATGAGGCTGACTCCTTTTGCTATTTTGCTGGATATTGTCTCAAAAGAGCGCAAAAACCGGTTCGAGAATTGGCGCTCACGTGTCGAAGAGTGCCGCATAGCCTTCCAATCTAAATCTTTGACGCCCACAGAGGCCGATAAATTTGGATTTAAATTGAATAAAGATGGAATTCGGCGCTCTGCATATAAATTATTGTCCTATCCAACGATTACGCTGGAAGAAATTCTGGTTGTCTGGCCTGAATTTAGAGAGTTCGATCGTGCTGTTCTTGAGAGTATCGAGATTGACGCAACATATGCAGTTTATTTAGAACGTCAAGAAAGCGACATTCGAAATCAACAGCGTGAAGAATCTCGATTGATTCCACTCGATTTTGATTTTGAAATTTTGCCTGGCCTGTCTAACGAGTTGAAATTTAAACTCAATTCAAATCGTCCGTCTACGATTGCCCATGCAAATCGGATAGATGGTATGACCCCGGCTGCTATAGCTTTGATTTTAACTTATTTGAAACGTAGCCAAGTCAAGCAGGTTTCTTAGGGTATAAATATGCATTTTGAAGTAGAAGATTCGAAGAATGTTTCACGTGAAACATGGGATAGATTGCGCGTATACGCCGATATTGTCCGTAAATGGCAAAAATCCATCAATTTGGTAGCGCCGAGCACTGTGGATGATTTATGGAACAGACATGTTTTAGATTCGGTTCAACTATACGATCTTACGCCTAAACCAGTAACTTGGCTTGATATTGGCAGTGGCGCAGGCTTTCCGGGCATTGTCACGGCCATTTGTCTCGCAACTCATGGGGATGGATGGGTTCATTTGGTTGAGAGCAATCAGAAGAAAGCAGCCTTTTTACGCAGTGCAATCCTTGAAACCGGCGCACGTGCAAGTGTTCACCCTATTCGAGTAGCTGATGCGGTCAGTGTTATACCAAAAGTCGATGCTATATCTGCTCGTGCCCTTGCAAATCTAGACCAGTTGTTAGAAATGTCGCAGCCTTGGTTTGATTCTAACGAGGATTTGACTGTTTGGTTCCATAAAGGTCGGGATTACTCAGCTGAAATAGAATTGGCCCGTAGTCGATGGCAATTTAATCTGGTAAAATATGATAGTCAGATTCAAAACGAGTCCGTCATATTGCAGATCAGTAATCTCAAGCCATTATAGTTATATAATCGCTGAAATATCGGATAGAAGATGGCTTATATGTCTCAGAGCAGAAACCGTATTATTACAGTTGCGAACCAAAAAGGTGGTGTTGGAAAGACAACAACCGCCATAAACTTGGCGACCGCTCTGGCAGCCATTGGTGAAAAAGTCCTTATTGTTGACCTTGATCCACAGGGCAATGCAAGTACTGGCTTAGGCATCGGGCGCAAGGATCGCGATTTATCTTCCTATGATGTCTTGATGTTTCAGGCCGAGCTGTCAGCTGCTTGTATGCCGACAGCTGTTCCTAATTTGGATGTTGTACCGTCAACAATGGATCTACTTGGATTGGAAATGGAGATTTCTGGCGATAGTCAACGGGCTTTTCGTTTGAAAAAAGTTTTAAATTCTAAAGATGCTCAGGCTTATTCTTATATCTTAATCGATTGCCCACCTTCGCTTAATCTTCTGACGATGAACGCAATGGCCGCGGCGCATTCAGTTCTGGTGCCTTTACAGTGTGAGTTTTTTGCACTTGAAGGTCTGTCGCAATTGTTGGAAACGGTAGGCCAGGTTCGCGATACACTAAACCCAGATCTAGAAATTCAAGGAATTGTGCTCACAATGTATGATTCAAGAAATAATCTGGCTCAGCAAGTGGTTGATGATGTGAGAGCACATCTTGGTGATAAAGTTTATACAACGCTCATTCCGCGTAATGTTCGCGTGTCCGAAGCGCCTTCCTATGGAAAACCTGCTATTTTATATGATTTGGCATGTTCGGGTAGTCAGGCTTATTTGAAATTGGCGTCTGAAGTTATCCAACGAGAAAAGAGCACGAAAGCTGCTTAGTCTATAAATATTTGAAATAATAGGTAAAATTATGAGTGATGATCAGTCAAAAAAACGTTTAGGCCGTGGATTAGCTGCATTGATCGGCGAGATGGATAATGTTGAACAAAAACCAACTGCACCCAAAATAGCGCCTGATCAAAAACTACCTATCGAATTTGTGGTTCGTAATACGGCTAACCCTCGTCAAAACTTTGACCGCGATGATTTAGAAGATCTTGCTCGTTCTATCCGTAAGCACGGAATTGTACAGCCGATTGTTGTTCGTAAATCTAGCAATGATAAATATGAAATTATTGCCGGTGAACGTCGTTGGCGCGCGGCACAACAGGCTGAATTAACTGAAATTCCGGTTCTTATTCGTGATGTCGATGATAAAACCGCACTTGAGATCGCTATTGTTGAAAATGTTCAACGTTCTGACCTTAATCCTCTTGAGGAAGCGCTTGGTTATGAGCAGCTTATGTCTCACTACGGATACACCCAGAATGATTTGGGCGAAGTGATCGGTAAAAGTCGTAGCCATGTCGCTAATAGTTTGCGCCTTTTGAAGCTTCCAGAAGAAGTGCGCCATATGTTGATCGATGGAAGTCTTTCTGCAGGTCATGCACGTGCATTAGTATCGACATCAGATCCGCTGGCACTTGCCAAAATTATTGTTGAAAATGGCCTGTCTGTTCGTGATGCCGAAAAACTTGCGCAAGATGATATAAATGGTACACAAAATGGCGCGGAGACTGGCTCAAACAAAACTCAATCTGAAAAAGATGCTGACACAGTTGCTCTTGAGCGCAGTCTTTCCAACGTATTGGGTTTGAAAGTACAGCTCGATCATAAGGGCGAAAAAGGAAAGTTGCAGATTAGTTATAAATCTCTGGAGCAGCTAGATTCTATTTGTAAATTGCTTGGTGTAGCTGGCTAATTAAACGTTCAGTGACTTAGTAAAACTAAGCCAACGTTTAACGGCTTAAAAGACATACCCGCATAAGGGCTTGTCGTGCGATACTTTTCTCAAGTGCTGCATTTTGCCGTGTTTCCAAAATTGCAGCCGCGATGCGATTCATTTCATTTTGTAGCTTTGTGCAGGTCCACTTGCCGAGTGCTCTTTCAAATGCCGGTTTTCTCTTAAAATGAATAAAGCGACCCATCTCAGCCATGACTTGGCTTGGTCGTTTGTTCATGGTTTCGACTTCTGAACGCATAAGATCTATTTGTTGTAGTTGAACTAAACACGATCTTAGAATTAAGAAGATGGGTGTCCTAGATACTATGATTTTATTGTAGGAGACATCTAAGTCATTGATATTACCAGTTAATATAGCATCGACTGTCTCGTCGACTGAAATAGCAGATGCATCCCCTATAGCACTCAGAACGTCCTCAGAGCTAATTTGCTCCTGTCCATGGCAGTATAAAACGAGTTTTTGAACCTCACCGCGGCTCGCAAGACGGTCTCCACCCAAAAAACTGAGCAATAATTGTCTGGCTTGCATATCTATACGCATGTTGGCTTGGGTAAGTTCTTGGTCAATTAGACTTTGAAGCGCTCTGCCATCATCGGCGTAACAGGGAATTGCAACTGCCGGAGATGCTTTTTCAATCATCTTGCGTAATGGCGATGATTTTTTAAGGTCGCCTGCTTCAACGATGATCGAAACATCATTGGATATTTCTTCCATCACAGCAGAAAGAGAATCTGTTAGTTTTTTATCGTTACCAGCATTTTTTATCCATATCAGACGTTTTCTGCCGAACAGTCCAATAGACCCAACCTCATCAGCTAGCCTGCCTGGGTCAGATGATAACTCGCTGGCTGAGACTTTAATCAGATTAAAATCATCTGATAAATCAACACCGGTTTTTTTTGACAGTTCAACTGCGCGCTCGGATACAAGCCCATTATCTGGGCCGTAAATCAGGAAAGCGCGATAGGGCAATTCAGCCCGCTTTATAAATCTATCAAATTCATGCGCTTTTATCTGTGCCATTTGAAGATGCTATTTAGCAATTTCGGCAGCAATATGGGCGTAGATGACTTCAGCAAGTTCGCGACCAGCTCGATTTTGTGCATCCTGAAGCGCTCTGATTTTTGAGAACTCTTGGTTGGGGAGATCGTATAAGGCTGTTGTTGAACGTTTGGCTGATTTTATTAACTCGCCGTCTGATACGCGTGTGAGTTTATAGGTGCCGGTGGCTGTCATTCGTCCCGCTGAGAAATTATTTTCGGTTCCGCTATCAAGAACGCCAGCTGCAGAGCTTGTGACATTAAGCTCAAGATAATATTCCGCTTCACCTTCGCCACCATTTAGGAAGACAAGTTGATTTCTAGTCACTTGTTCTAGACGATCATCAGCATTGGAAATCGAAATTTTTGCTGTGTTGGCCACAGATGAGGTTCCATAAAGAGGTTTCACCTGGCAGGCAGCCAAAATAAGAGGCAGAACTGCTATGCTGGCGACAAGTGCCAATCGCTTTTTATTTTTTGAAAGATCAAATAACGACATTTACAATCCTTTGGGGAACGATGATAAGTTTGCGGATGGGCTGAGCTTTAATTTTATCGGCAACAAAATCAAGAGCCAGGACGGCTTTTTCAATAGTCTCTTTGTCTGCATCACGTGCAATGGTGAGTTCACCACGTCTTTTGCCATTAATTTGGACAGGCATGGTCATTGTATTTTCTGCAACAAGATCGGGATCAAAGACTGGCCAGCTTGCTTCAGCGACTAAACCTGTTTGCCCAAGTTCAATCCAACATTCTTCAGCCAAATGCGGCATCATTGGTGCAATGAGTTGAATGAGAATTTCACTTGCTTCGCGACAGGCAGATATCATTGCTGCGTCTGCATTACCTTTTGCAACACGTGCCAAAGGTCCAGATAATGTGTTTACAAATTCATAAATGCGGGCAACGGACTTATTAAAGCCTAAACGCTCGAGATCTTCACCGACCAGTTTGAGCGTTTTGTGTGCCGCTTTTGAAAGTGCGTGTGCATCGCCCTCTGTTGCAGGTTTTGCAGTTGCGTCACGAAGATGCGGTGAGGCTTCTGAAATAATGCGCCAAATACGTTGAACAAATTTATGTGCAGCTTCAACACCGGCTTCGGTCCAGATCACATCACGCTCTGGCGGTGAATCTGACAACATAAAGAAACGAGCCGTATCGGCGCCATAAGATGCAATAATATCGTCAGGATCGACAACATTCTTTTTCGATTTCGACATTTTTTCAATCGAACCGATTTCGACTTCTGCACCATTAGATAGCTGGGTTGCAGATCGTGTTCCCTCAACATCTTTGATATCAATCTCTGCCGGTGTGATCCAACCGTCAGGTCCTTTATAGGTTTCGTGAACGACCATACCTTGGGTAAACAGCCCTTTGAATGGTTCTTTGATATTTAAATGTCCGGCTTTTTGCATGGCGCGTGTGAAGAACCGTGAATAGAGCAGGTGAAGGATCGCGTGCTCAATACCACCAATATATTGATCAACAGGAAGCCAAGAATCTGCCGCTTCTGGATTTATCGGGTTTGGATTTTTGGAATCTGTGAAACGTGCGAAATACCATGACGAATCTACAAAAGTATCCATCGTATCCGTTTCGCGTCTGGCTTTTTTACCACATGACGGGCAATTGGTGTGACGCCAAGTTGGGTGACGATCGAGCGGATTACCCGGTGTTTCAAAATCAACATCATCAGGCAGCTTAACAGGAAGGTTTTCCTTTTTCTCAGGAACAACACCGCAATCATCACAATGAACAACGGGAATAGGGCAACCCCAATACCGTTGACGGGAAATACCCCAATCGCGCAGCTTAAACTGAGTTTTGCGGCTACCTTGTGGTGCGCCAGCTAAATCAGTTGCAGCAAGTTTATCAGCAACAATATTAAAGGCTTCTTTTGGATCTTTGCCATCCAAGAAGTCTGAGTTGATCATCACACCATCGCCAGTATAGGCTTCTTCGGTCACTTGGAATGTGGCCGCATCACCATCTTTTGGCATGACAACAGGGACAACCGATAGGCCATATTTATTGGCAAAATCCAAATCGCGCTGATCGCCTGACGGACAGCCAAATATCGCGCCAGTTCCGTATTCCATCAAAACAAAGTTTGCAACGTAAACGCTGAGCTTCCAATCTTTATTGAATGGATGGGCAACTTTTACGCCTGTATCAAAGCCATGCTTTTCTGCTGTTTCTAGTGCAGCTGCAGATGTACCCGCGCGGCGACATTCTTGACAGAAGGTATCAAGTTCAGAATTAGACTTGGCTATTTCCAGTGCAAGAGGGTGGTCTGCGGCAATGGCTAGGAATGACGCGCCGAATAAAGTGTCAGGGCGGGTTGTGTAAACCTCAATATCGCTGAAACCTTCAGGCGAAGTAGTTGGATCAATTTCCCAACGAACCTGCAGGCCTTCAGATTTGCCGATCCAGTTGGACTGCATCAAACGTACTTTTTCAGGCCAACGATCCAAATTATCCAATTCGCTTAGAAGGTCATCGGCGAAATCTGTAATTTTAAAGAACCATTGGGTGAGTTCACGTTGTTCAACCTCTGCGCCCGAACGCCAGCCTTTGCCGTCAATAACTTGCTCATTGGCTAGCACAGTCATATCAACTGGATCCCAATTTACTTTCGCGTTTTTCCTGTAAACAAGATCATTGTCCAAAAAGTCCAAGAATAGGTGTTGTTGCTGAGTGTAATATTCAACATCACATGTCGCAAATTCACGTGACCAATCTAGTGACAGGCCCATTGATTTAAGCTGGCGACGCATTGTGTCGATGTTTTGATAGGTCCATTCACCGGGGTGAACTTTGTTTTGCATGGCCGCATTTTCTGCAGGCATGCCAAAAGCATCCCAGCCCATTGGGTGCAAAACATTATAACCCTTGGCGCGGCGATAACGCGCAACAACATCACCCATTGCATAATTGCGCACATGGCCCATATGAATGCGGCCAGAAGGATAGGGAAACATTTCTAGCACGTAGTATTTTTCGCGAGGGTCAGAATTGTCTGTTTCATAGATTTTCTGATCATCCCAAATCTTTTGCCAATTTGGTTCAGATAGTCGCGGGTTATAACGTTCAACGGCCATGGATATTTCCTGTAGTATTTTGTAACTGTCTTATTTGAAACTGCTTTGCGCTTTTTAAAGAGCAAAGATTAACAAATATGGATAAATAATTTGGGCGAGCTTCAACATGAAACCTACCCATCGTCAACACTAAAGGCTATTCAACAGTAAAGATTTGATATTTAAAGAAGCTTATTGGTGTCGTTTGACATGCCTTAGACGTGCCAAAGTTTACAAAATGTTTCACGTGAATCGCTCCAAAGGAATTTTATGTCTGTTGAAGGAAACCTAAAAATCGTCCAGTCAGAAATAAAAACAGCCGTGTCCAAGGCTCTTATGCCAAAAGATCATGTTCAATTAGTGGCCGTTTCTAAGACACATCCTGCTGAACATATCCAAGAGGCTATAGATCTAGGTCAGCGAATTTTTGGTGAAAACCGCGTTCAAGAAGCGCAAGGTAAGTGGCCGGAGCTAAAGGCGAAAACGTCTGGCATTGAACTTCATCTTATCGGGCCATTGCAATCTAATAAAACAGCCGATGCAATTGAGTTGTTTGATTTCATTCAATCTGTTGATCGTCGGAAGATTGCAAAAAAAATAGCCAAAGAAGCCAAAAAACTTGGCAAATGTCCAAAGCTTTTTGTTCAGGTCAATACCGGACTTGAAGAGCAAAAAGCAGGGATTGCGCCGCAAGATGCTGTTGCTTTTGTTAAAACTTGTATCAATGATCTTGAACTACCAATCGTCGGTTTGATGTGCATACCACCCAATGGTGAAAATCCGGGGCCACATTTTGCGCTGTTACAAAAGCTGGCAGAGGAAGCAGGTGTAACTGAATTGTCGATGGGCATGTCGCAAGACTATCAAACAGCCATCGCTTTTGGTGCAAGTTATGTACGGGTTGGTTCTGCACTTTTTGGAAATCGAGATTACGCATAAGTTTTTTGATCTTGGCCGATCAAAGGTAAGAGACGTCATGATCGCAAAATTGGGCTCAGCCAAAGTGCTTGAATTCAGATAGGTTTTAGGTCATTTGTTTTAGGAAGATTTGAGCGCTATTTGCTCATTTGAATTGAAAGCCTGTGGGAGGGTTTATTTTGGATAGTTTGTATCATTCGGTTTATGCGCGTTGGCAAAAAGATCCGGAAGGATTTTGGGGTGAGGTTGGGCAATCCATCGATTGGTTTGAAAAGCCAAAGACAGTGTTTGATAAAGACATGGGTGTCTATGGTCGTTGGTTTACTGATGGCGTCACCAACACGTGTTACAATTGTCTCGACCGCCATGTGATAAATGGTAAGGGCGACGATGTTGCTTTGATCTATGATAGCCCGGTAACTGATAGCAAAGCTAAGTTTACCTATAATCAATTGCTTGCTGATGTGAGTGCTTTTGCTGCGGCTATGAAGGCGCAAGGCGTGACCAAAGGTGATCGCGTCATTATTTATATGCCGATGATCCCACAAACGGTTGTGGCTGTTCTTGCTTGTGCCCGTATTGGTGCTGTGCATTCTGTTGTTTTTGGTGGGTTTGCTGCCAATGAATTGGCCACTCGAATTGATGATTGTCAGGCAAAGCTTGTTGTATCAGCCTCATGCGGTATCGAAGGCAGTCGGAAAATTGCTTACAAACCTTTATTGAACGAAGCGATTGAATTGTCAAAACATAAGCCCGTTGCTACGTTTATCTACCAACGTGAGCAATTATTGGGTGATGTGGTTGAGGGCCGTGATTTTGATTTCGACCAAGCCTTGTCCGATCATGCGGGCGCTGATGTTCCTTGTGAGAAATTGTTAGCGACAGATCCACTTTATATTCTTTATACATCTGGTACGACAGGTCAGCCAAAAGGTGTGGTTCGCGATAATGGTGGTCACATGGTGGCACTTGCGTGGACAATGAAAAATATTTATGGCGTTGATCCGGGTGAAGTGTTTTGGGCTGCCTCTGATGTGGGCTGGGTTGTTGGTCACTCATATATTATTTACGGACCGCTTCTTACGGGCAATCCAAGTGTCTTGTTTGAGGGTAAGCCAATCGGCACGCCGGATGCGGGAACTTTTTGGCGCATCATTTCAGAATATAAAGTCAAATCTTTATTCACAGCGCCCACGGCATTTAGAGCTATTCGTAAAGAAGATCCTGATGCTGAGTTTATCAAAAAATACGACCTGTCACATTTCAAAGCTTTGTTCTTGGCGGGCGAGCGTGCGGACCCTGATACGATCAAATGGGCTGAAGATGTTTTAAAAGTTCCAGTGATTGATCATTGGTGGCAAACAGAGACGGGTTGGACCATTGCTGGTAACCCGATGGGTCTTGGCTTTTTGCCTGTTAAATACGGCTCACCTTGTGTGCCAATGCCAGGTTATGATGTTCAGATTGTCAATGATGAGGGTGAACCGATCGCTGCCAATGAATTGGGAAATATCGTGGTGAAGCTTCCGCTGCCACCCGGATCTATGCCAAGTTTGTGGAATGCAGAAGAGCGCTTTATCGAAGCCTATATGGCCGAGTTCCCTGGCTATTATAAAACAGCAGATGCTGGCTATATCGACGATGATGGCTATCTTTATATTATGGCGCGAACCGATGATATCATCAATGTTGCAGGGCACCGTCTCTCAACAGGTGGCATTGAAGAAGCTATTGCCTCTGTGACATCTGTTGCGGAATGTGCGGTTGTTGGTGTTGAAGATAAGCTCAAGGGGCAAATGGCCGTTGGGTTTGTGGTGATCAATTCATCTGTCAGCAAAACCAACAAGGAGGTTGAGGCTGAAGTTGTGGCGCAGGTTCGTGCTTTGATTGGTCCGGTGGCTGCATTTAAAACGGCTATCATTGTGCCGCGTTTGCCAAAAACAAGATCTGGTAAAATCTTACGGGCAACGATGCAGAAAATTCATGATGGTCTTGAATGGAAAATGCCGGCGACGATTGATGATCCTCAAATACTGGATGAGATTAAAATTGCGATTGAAGAATATCGTTCATCTAAGTAACCGCTTTGAAGTGAAGAATATCAATAAGAATCAATTTGCTTAGTATTGGAGACTATTTTGGTTAAATCAGTAATTGTCACGGGCGCAGCGCAAGGGATCGGTTATGCGATTGCAGAGCGTTTTTTAAAAAATGGCGCGCGTGTCATGATTTCAGATATCAATGAGGCAGCTATTCACAAAGCTCAAACTAAATTGTCCCCCATGGGTGAAGTTGAAAGCTTTGTGGGCAATGTGGCGGACCGGATTGATGTTCATAATCTATTGGCTGAAACCATCAGTGCTTTTGGCAAAGTGGATGTTTTGGTCAATAATGCAGGTATTGTTCATGCAGCTGATTTTCTTGATTTAGCGGAAGAAGACTTTGATCGTGTGTTGTCTGTTAATCTCAAAGGCGTCTTTTTGGCTGGCCAAGCGGTGTGTAAACATTTTGTTGAACGCGTGGAACAAGGCGAAGAGCCTGGTTGTGTTATCAATATATCCTCTGTTAACGACACCTTGGCTCTTCCGGGGCAAATTCCGTACACAGTGTCCAAAGGTGCCGTAAAGCAGCTCACGCGCGTTATGGCGATCTCTCTGGCCCCTTATGGCATCCGTGTGAATGCGATTGGACCCGGGTCTATCAAAACTGAGATGCTGGCGAGTGTGTTAAGCGATAAAGCCTCAGAGAGACGTATTTTGGAACGTACCCCTATGGGCCGCGTGGGTGAGCCATCAGAAATTGCATCTGTTGCTGCATTCTTGGCTTCAAAAGATGCAAGCTATATTACGGGTGAGGTTATCTACGCTGATGGTGGCCGTATGCCGCTTGGATATTCGGTTCAGCAGGACGACTAAAATTATTACGTTTTAATGTAGAATGTAAAAAGGGCCGGTGCTTGATCTAAGCACCGGCCCTTTGAATTTTAAACTGGATGAAAAAGAACTAGGTGTTTTCTTCGGCATCATTTAAATTTTCGTCATCAGCATCATCGCTTTTAATAGCAGACAAGCTCGCAAATACGGCATCAGCATCATATTTTTTGTCGTTATCAATTTCGTCTGAAGGTGCAGAATCTGTTGCCAAAAAGTTTTGTGTATCTTTCGTTGGCATCAATGTCTCGCCAGCACCTGCTGGTGCAAATGACGGACGATTTTTCGCTGCGCGCTCAACTTCGATATCCAGATCAATCTGAGAACAAAGACCCAAGGATACCGGATCCATTGGTGCTAGATTGGCTGAATTCCAATGGGTGCGTTCTCTGATCTGTCCGATCGTATTTTTTGTTGTACCGGCAAGACGTGAAATTTGCGCATCTTTAAGTTCAGGGTGATTACGAACCAACCACAAAATCGCATTTGGACGATCTTGGCGTTTCGACAATGGCGTATAACGTGGGCCTTTGCGCTTTTTCTCAGGTAGTTGCACTTTTGACGTTGAAATCTCAAGCTTGTGCATTGGCATGGTTTCGCCTTTGGAAATTTCATCCCGCGTTAACTGACCATTTGAAATAGGGTCCAAACCTTTAATACCTTGTGAAGCCTCACCATCCGCAATAGCTTTAATTTCTAGCGGGTGAAGTTTACAAAAAAGTGCAATTTGATCAAATGAAAGCGCCGTATTATCGACAAGCCAAATAGCTGTTGCTTTGGGCATGAGTAGCTGTTGTGCCATAGACAGAATCCTTTTCTTAGCTCCGCGCCGGTTACGCGAGCAGTGGGTCGTTTTTACCACAATTTCCGGAGAATTAGACCGCTTATATCTAGAATTTTATCAAATTGCAATCGTGATGAAATATCTAACGAATTTCGATATAATGCTG
>CAXBCW010000012.1:0-62753 GCA_963974325.1 uncultured Rhizobiaceae bacterium | reverse complement strand
GCCAAGGCAATCAACGCGATCCATTAGGGCGCATGCAAAGCAATGGCCAAGAAGGCGGCAATGCAGATGATCCACTTGCCAAATTTAGTGATGGAACAAATGCCCAGCGCGCCCGCGAAATCTTAGAAACGATCCGCAAGCGTTTGGGTGAAAATTTCAGATTGGACTTTGAAAAGAAATATCTCGAACGTCTATTACAGCCGTCCGAATAAGTTTTAAATGTTTAGACTGCCAAAGCTTCGGCAACAGCATTGCGAATATCAGGCAATGAAAATGGTTTTGGCACCACATCAATAATAATCTCTGCCAAATCATCAGCACGTTCGCGTTGTTCTGCATAACCTGTCATCAATAAAATTTTTGTATTCGGAAAACTTCTGGCCGTTTCTTCCGCCAATGCGATACCATCCATAACAGGCATACGAACATCGGATAAAAGCAGGTCAAAATCGTCTGCTGCAAGCTTTTCAAGCCCATCAGCGCCGTCTTCAGCCTCTGTCGTCTCGTGGCCATCCATCCGCAAAGCACGCGCAACAAATGAACGCAAAGCAGTCTCATCTTCGGTGATTAAAATTTTAGCCATCTGAACACACATCCCTAATTGTCGGCATCTTATAAGTCGATGCTAAGTCCAATTCATTTGAACTTCTCAATTAGGTACATTTAAACACAGAGTTCTTTTCGCCACGTAAAGGGGGTTGGTAAACAACTCGTCAATTTTCACATTATTGACCAACCCAGATACTTAATTATAATGCGAACGATTATTCAGCATCGCCTTGGACAATGCCCACATAAGGCAATTCGCGAAATGCGTATGCAACATCCATTCCGTAACCCACAACAAAATAATCGGGGCAAATAAAGCCAACGTGATCAGCGACTAATTCGCCTTTACGCTTTGATTCTTTATCCAATAAAACAGCAAGCCCAACGTCTTTTGCGCCACGCTCATACATCAAATCACGTGCAAAACGCAGCGTATTGCCAGATTCCAAAATATCATCGATCAACAGGACATCACGTCCTTCAACATTGCTATCAATATCTTTTATAATTTTAACAGCTTTACCTTCAGTTCCCGTTCCATAGCTCGAAAGCGTGATAAACTCGACTTCTGGAGCAAGGCCAGCGCGATAAAGTGCACGCACCAAATCTGCCGCAAAAATGAAAGATCCTTTAAGAACAGCGACAACTAAGAGATCATTCTTAGGGTTTTTGGCAATTTCTTTGGCCATTTTTTCAATTTGTTCTTGAATTTTTTCTTCTGAAAAAAGTACATCAATCTGCTTACCGCGGACAACTTCCATAACGTTACTCTCAATTTAATCTATGACAAGGCCGAAACATCGCGCCAGTTTATTTGGAACCGAAATAAACAATAGACCCTTTGCCGTTGCCATATTCCGATTTTAATGATGAGGCTTTGTTAGCATGTATTGCCTTGTTTGGCTTCATTAAAATTGGATCATCAACGGGAGATTGGGACGCAGATGAGCCTGCTGATATTTCAAGTGTGCTTCCTGTGATTATCTGACTATCAACCAAACCTTTACCAGTGCTGCCAGGCCCTAATGTTGTATGGACATACCAAATACCAGGTAAAACAATTGCTATCGTAAACGCAAAAACAGCCATCGTCAGCAATGCTTGGCTCATCACCGGCTTTGGGGACAGATCAGGATCAGATGAAAAAACACTAAGCCCTGCATTTGATGATGGCCTCATAATAGAGGGCGATACCAAAGGAGTAACTCGCTGGACCGGTTTTGATGGACTTACAAAAGCTTTCTGATCCAAATCCACATCGATAGTTTCAAAGACAGCATCTTCAATATCGCGCTCAAAATCATCAACAACACTGGAATGTGAACGGGATGCCATAAAAAAGCTCTCTCATCAGTCTATAAAAAGTCAGGCTTTATGTCTGAGCCATGGAATAATAAAAATCTTTACAACTCGTAAATGAGAATGGTTAACAGAGAGGTAACACTTTTAACCTATTCCATGATTGTAGCCAAAAGTTTGAACCCGCCTGATATATGGCGTTATATGCAAGTAACAACCATCAAAGGTAATGAAATTGATTCGTCTTGAAAATGTTGGCGTGAGATATGGAATGGGGCCGGAAATACTCCGTGACCTAACCTTTGACATTCCAAAAAACTCATTTCAATTTTTGACGGGTCCATCGGGCGCGGGCAAAACAACCTTGCTCAGATTGCTGTTCATGTCGTTACGACCAACACGCGGATCAATCTCCATGTTTGGTCGAGATATCCTTGATATTCCTCGGGATGAACTGCCGCTTCTGCGCAGACGAACCGGAATTGTGTTTCAAGATTTTCGCCTACTCAATCATCTCTCCACCTATGAGAATGTCGCCCTACCCTTGCGCGTTCGCGGCAAAGACGAAAGCTCCTATCGAGCCGATGTGATTGAGCTTTTAGAATGGGTTGGATTGGGCGAACGCATGCATGTCCGCCCCCAAGTCCTATCAGGCGGAGAAAAACAACGTGTTGCAATAGCACGCGCATTGATTGATCGACCAGAAATATTGTTGGCCGATGAGCCAACAGGCAATGTGGACCCGCCAATGGCATTGCGACTTTTATCCTTATTTAAAGAGCTCAACCGTTTGGGAACTGCAGTTCTTATCGCAACCCATGATCTGACATTGATGGATCGTGTTGACGCACGGCGGATGGTTTTATCTGAGGGGCATATCGACATCTATGATTGATAAAGTCTCCAAGAAAGTTCAAAACGCAAAGCAACGTGCGCTCGGTCGGATCAAAGCACCAACCCCGATTGTCCCGCCTGCGAACCTATCCAGTAAAGCGTTGATGGTCGTTGTGATCATTATGTCATTTTTGGCATGCCTTACCTTGGGCTTTGTAACCCTTATTCAAGATGCCTCCAAAACATGGCAAAACCAAATCTCGCAAGAAATCACGATCCAGATTAAGCCACTTGAAGGGCGAAATATGGAAGATGCATTGCAATTGGCAAAACGATTAGCTTTGGAGTTTGATGGAACAACTGACGCAAGCATCATCGATAAAGAAGCCACAGCACGTCTTTTAGAACCTTGGCTGGGCGATAGTTTTGATATTGATGAACTTCCAGTGCCGCGCCTTGTGATTATCACCATCGATAAAAGCAATCCACCTGATTTTGATACGATGCGCACAGCACTAGC
This sequence comes from uncultured Rhizobiaceae bacterium, assembly GCA_963974325.1. Classification (GTDB taxonomy): domain Bacteria; phylum Pseudomonadota; class Alphaproteobacteria; order Rhizobiales; family Rhizobiaceae; genus Lentilitoribacter. Next base: position 59,551 of record CAXBCW010000012.1, on the reverse strand, counting down.
AGATGCTATTCCCGACGCCTATTTGGATGATCACCGCACATGGGCAAGCCGTCTTGTGAGCATGGCGCAAAACACTGTCTTCATTGGCATCACGCTTTTATGCTTGGTACTGACGGCCACCATTTTAACCGTTGTCTTTGCCACTCGAGGGGCGATGTCTGTCAACAACGACATCATTGAAGTCCTGCATTTTGTCGGCGCAGAATCTGCGTTTATTGCCCGTGAATTTCAAGGCCATTTTCTTTTAACAGGATTATATGGTGCAGCAATTGGCGGCGCAGCGGCAGCAGCTGCATTTTATGCAACAGATCTATTCCAAGAAATGTCCGTTGCCAACGCAATAAACGATCAAACATCAGCCCTATTCGGCAGCTTTAAAATGGGCGCAGCGGGTTATTTCGGCATTGTGGTTATCATTTTCACAGTAGCAATTTTAACCGCTTTAACAACTCGAATGACAGTTATTCGCACGATCCGCGACATCGATTTGGTGCGTTCAGATCCATCCCAATCAGATTTGGTCTAAACTTTATCCTTCACGAAGAGTTTGGGTAATCGGTAAAATAGTATTCATGGTCTAAATCAGTTTTTAACACTGAACCAAATGCCTCAATATTTGCGCAAATAGGTCTGGTATTGGCCGTATTTCAATAGTATTACTTAATCATGGTCAGTCAAAACGAAGAAAATGAAAACTTAGTTTCTGCTGTTGATAGCGATCAACACGATGACATATCCGTGTCGCATGACAAGCAAATCAAAAAACCAAAAGCCCGGTCTTCATGGTTCAATTGGATTTGGACACCCATCGCTCTTGCATTTTTGTTATGTGCAGGCACCATTTTTGGTGGGTTTGTTCGCTTTGCTGAAGATGTCACAAATTTCAAAGCCCCCGAAATTATCGAGCCACACGATGCTATCGCTGTTTTAACAGGTGGCAAAAACCGCATCACAAATTCTGTGTCACTCTTAAAACAAGATACGAACAAACGACTTATGATCTCTGGCGTTAATCCAGACATTTCAGATTTTGAACTGATAAAAGTCACAGGCGCAAACAAAGCTCTATTTGATTGCTGCATTGATGTTGGTCGCGATGCCAAAGATACCATTGGCAATGGGAAAGAAATTGCAAGTTGGGCCAAAGACAAAGCCTATAAAAACATTCTGATTGTCACAAGCGATTACCATATGCGCCGCAGTCTTTATGAGCTTCGTGCCAATGCCCCTGAAGTTAATTTTATAGCCTATCCAATCAAGTATAATGATTTAGATGATAAAAAATGGTACACAAACACAGACACCCTTAGAACATTGATCAACGAGTTTGCAAAACTGAACCTGAGTTATTTCCGCCAATTCATTGGTATCAAAATAGCGGGCAATCTATACTCAGAAAGTGACCGATCTAAAACGGTCAATGCGTCTGGTCTGGGTAATTAACAATCCACAGCGCAACCCATCAGTACCGAACGTATCTTGAACAAATTTCTCTTTTTATACCATGGTTAATGGGCCATTAACCCCCGCACAGTAGAATCCGACCAAAGCCCGCATTGGGTTTAAGGCCTCTGATATGGGGTGTAACGAGTACTTTGGATCTGTTCTGGCCATGCAAACAATAATACATTCGTCATCAAATCGCAATATTGCACAAAATTCTATGCCCCATTTCTTACGGCGGCAGGTTCAAATTTGTTGTGCAATTGGAATTTTTATAGGCTTGGTCTTTGCAACAATCGCATTATCCACATGGAATGTATCTGATCCTAGTTTTTCTCATAAAACCGCAGCGACAGCCACAAATGCGCTCGGATATCCGGGCGCTGCCCTTTCTGATCTTTTAATGCAGTTCTTTGGGCTTGCATCCATCATTGCCCTCACGCCAGCGCTGGCATGGGGTATTTGCTTTTTCCGTGGTCAAATCTTTGACAAAAAGGGTTCACGTTTAACAGCTTGGTTCTTTGGTTCAGTGCTCGCTGCTGCCGTGATGGGTCTTTTCCCACGCCCTGAAACTTGGCCTTTGCCAACAGGTTTGGGCGGTGTTTTGGGTGATATGTTACTCAAACTACCAGCAACTATTATTGGTGATTTCCCAACAGGCATTTTGGCCTTTATCTTAGGCGCATTATTGGCCATTCTGGCGGTTTGGTTGCTGCTCAAAGCATCTGGCCTTGTTCAGCGTCAAGCTGTGACCGAAAGTGATTTTGTTGACGAACAAATGCCATGGACAGATGATGACGATCATGAAGAGAGCGAAAAAGAAGGCTCGCTTCTTTTAGGTGTGCTGACACATATGGCTCTGACGACACAAGCACGCGTGCGCAGGCTCTTTGGCTTAACGACACGCAAGGCTGCAGACGCATGGGAATATGAAGCACCTTACGATATGAACCAAGGTTTAATTGATGATGGCAATATCGACGATGGCCATATCGACAACGGTATGTTGGATGATCAAGATTTCCATCGCCAAACACGCCAAATTCATACGAACTCTGATCATATCCAAGAACCTGTTGCCCCTTCAGGCCGCGTTGTCGCTAGACAAGAACCTCAGTTTGATGCAAATCCAACCCGCCATGAGCCCCAGATGGATGAGGCCTATCAGCCAGTAGAACGTGTTTCTTCACAAGCTGCCGCCGCGCAACGATTAGCCGATCAACAAAATGCTCAACGCGTGACCCAAGCCGCACCTCCACCGCGCCAAGGCAAACGTGTGATTAAAGAAGCCCAATCATCGTTGCTAACAACATCAGATTTTGAACTGCCATCAATTCATCTATTGGCCGAACCAAAAAATATTGTTCGGGATTCAACGCTATCACCCGAAGCATTAGAGCAAAATGCCCGCATGCTTGAAGGCGTGTTGGAAGATTTCGGTGTTAAAGGCGAGATTATTCACGTCCGCCCCGGTCCCGTTGTCACGCTTTATGAGCTTGAACCAGCACCGGGCATCAAATCATCTCGCGTGATTGGTCTTGCCGACGATATTGCACGTTCCATGAGCGCGATTGCCGCCCGTGTTGCGGTTGTCCCTGGCCGTAATGCCATTGGTATCGAATTGCCTAACCAATCTCGTGAAACAGTTTATTTCCGCGAAATGATTGCCAGCCGCGACTTTGAAGCTAACAAAGGCAAATTGCCATTATCACTGGGTAAAACAATCGGCGGGGAAGCTGTCTTCTCTGATCTTGCAAAAATGCCACATGTTCTGGTGGCAGGTACCACAGGCTCTGGTAAATCAGTTGCGATTAACACGATGATTTTATCGATCTTATATCGCTTTAATCCATCGCAATGTCGCTTGATCATGATTGATCCAAAAATGTTGGAACTATCAGTTTACGACGGCATCCCTCACCTTCTGACACCTGTTGTAACAGATCCGAAAAAAGCAGTTGTTGCGCTGAAATGGACAGTGCGTGAGATGGAAGACCGTTACAAAAAAATGTCAAAACTTGGCGTTCGTAACATTGATGGATTTAACCAGCGCGCAGAAGAAGCCCGCGCCAAAGGTGAAGCAATTACGCGGACGGTTCAAACTGGGTTTGATAAAGAAACGGGTGAAGCTGTTTATGAAACTGAAGAGTTTGATCTAGAGCCTATTCCATACATTGTTGTGATCATCGATGAGATGGCCGATCTTATGATGGTTGCAGGTAAAGACATTGAAGGCGCTGTTCAACGCCTTGCACAGATGGCACGTGCCGCTGGTATCCATGTGATCATGGCAACACAGCGCCCATCTGTCGATGTGATCACCGGTACCATTAAAGCCAACTTCCCAACTCGAATTTCATTCCAAGTCACCTCGAAAATTGATTCGCGCACGATTTTGGGTGAACAAGGTGCCGAGCAATTATTGGGCATGGGTGATATGTTATTCATGGCAGGTGGCGGACGTATCCAGCGTGTGCATGGTCCATTTGTATCTGATGTCGAAGTTGAAGCGGTTGTTGATCACCTTAAAACACAAGGTGTGCCGCAATATCTAGATGCCATTACAGTTGATGATGATGAAGAAGGCCCAAGCGATGGCGGCCCGTCAGGCACAAGTAATCTCAGCGAATCAGATGATCCCTATGATCAAGCCGTAGCTGTTGTCTTGCGTGATGGAAAAGCATCAACATCTTATATTCAGCGCCGCCTTGGCATCGGATATAACCGAGCTGCATCGCTGATCGAACGCATGGAAGAAGAGGGCGTTATCGGCCCCGCAAACCATGCCGGTAAACGAGAAATTTTAGTACCAACGGAAAAAGACATCCTTGGTGATTAATCATGGGATCGGTGAAAGACCCACCGATCTCAACACAATGTCGTAATCATGCCTCAGTTTTCTTGTATTTTGTATTCTTGATGGGCAATCTTTATAAGATGGAATTAAACAACATGAATATTTCAAACGCAAGACAATACTTGTCCACACCGCTTAAAGGTTTGGCATTGGTTGCAACGCTTTGTTTAGCAACAGCCACATCATTGCTGGCAGCGGATGAAAAAGCACAGAAAATTGCTGATCACTTTGCATCGGTTAAAACCATGATGGGCGAATTTGTGCAGCTCAGCCCTGATGGCAATCAGATTGCAGGTAAATTCTTTATTTCCCGCCCTGGTAAGCTTCGTTTTAATTATGAAAAACCATCTCCAGTTCGCGTGATTTCAGATGGTCGCAATTTGGCTGTTGGCAATCAAAAGCTAAAAACGTGGAGTCTTTACCCGCTTCGCACAACACCGCTCAAGCTTCTGCTGTCAGAAAAAATTGATCTCGGTTCAAAAACGGTCAAATCCGTTACACAAACCGAAAGCCTGACCACAATTGTAATGGGCAACAAAACGATTTTTGGAAACTCAACAATCACAATGATGTTTGATCCTGCAAGCTATGAACTGCGCCAATGGACTATCAAAGACGCGCAAGGCAAAGACACAACAGTGATGATTTTCAACACTGAAACAGATGTCAAATTTGCCAAAAGTGTATTTCGTGTCCCTTATCATGAAATCAACAAGAAAAATGATAGCTAAGCCTCAGCTTTAAGCTTCAAAAACTGAACGAAATGATTTAGACCTCCTTGGGCTGGTGATCAGCTTCCTGACGGACCAAGGAGTTCTATCTTGTCATTTTCAATTGCTACATGGAATATCAATTCTGTACGTTTGCGCATGCCTCTTGTCGAAGATTTTCTAGAAAAACATCAACCCGATGTTTTATGTCTCCAAGAAATCAAATGTGAAAATGGCGCATTTCCATCCGGTGGCTTTCGAAAACTAGGCTACCAACATTTCGCAATCCATGGCCAAAAAGGCTATCACGGCGTTGCAACAATTTCAAAAACACCCGTATCTGATATCCAACGCCAAGATTATTGCGAAAAAGGCGATGCAAGACACGTGTCTGCTATTGTTGATGCTGGCGCTAAAAAGATTCGAGTTCACAACTTTTATGTGCCCGCTGGCGGTGATGAAGCCAATCGCGATATAAATCCAAAATTCGCCCATAAAATGGACTTTCTTGAAGAAATGAAAGCGATCCATTCTGATGGTGAGAAAAGTGATGGTGTATCGTCAGTGTTAGTTGGCGATCTCAATATCGCACCGGCTGAAACCGATGTTTGGTCCCACAAACAATTGCTCAAAGTTGTCAGCCACACACCCATTGAGGTGGATATGTTAAATGCTGTGCAAGCAGCAGGCGGATGGCATGATCTTGTTCGTGCGCATATACCAGTTGAAGAAAAACTATTTAGCTGGTGGAGCTATCGTTCAAAAGATTGGGACAAAGCTGATAAAGGCCGTCGCCTTGATCACATCTGGTCGTCGCAAGATTTGACAGATAATTTGGGTAAGATAGAAGTCCTTCGCCACGCACGTGGTTGGGAACGCCCATCTGATCATGTTCCAATGATTGTTCATTTGGACGTTTAAACCAAGGTTCTGGTGATTTTACTGAAACTTGTGGCCCAAGCCACCTAGTTTTTGCAAAAGATCAGCTAGGTTTTGCTGGATACGTTTTTGTAACAAAGTCGCAATTTCAGGATATTCACCGAGCAATCGGCGAAATAAATCCCGATTGATTCGCAACAGTTGCGAATCATCTTTTGCTTTGACGGTAAATTGACGTTTTGCAGGCGCAATCAGCGCGATCTCACCCAAAAGCCCTGCTCGATCGATGATCCCCATAGATATAGCTGCCTTACCCTCTGTTTGCGAGAGCAGTTCAACACTGCCGGATATGATAATATAGGCACAATTTGCAGCATCATCTTGATGATACAGCGTCCCCCCAGTATGGAGTTTTTCATGTTCGGCACCAAATGCAAGCAAACGCAAAGCTTCGACAGGCATATCTGAAAACAAAGGTGTTGAACCCAAAAGCGCCAAGTCATCATTAAGTGCCATCAAAAATATCCGATGTGAGGTTTAAGGTACAAGCTTGTATCCGCCACTTTCAGTGACCAATATTTCTGCACTTGAAGGATCTTTTTCAATTTTCTGACGCAAACGATAAACATGCGTTTCCAAAGTGTGGGTCGTAACACCAGAATTATATCCCCAGACTTTCTCCAAGATATCATTGCGCGGCACAACTTTTTGCTCTGCACGATATAAGAACCGGATAATCGCAGCTTCTTTTTCAGTTAAGCGAATCTTGTTCTCTTTATCATCAATCAGCATTTTTTGACTTGGTTTGAACGTATAAGGACCAACAACAAAAGTTGCATCTTCGCTTTGTTCATGTTGGCGAAGCTGCGCACGGATCCGCGCAAGTAGCACAGCAAAACGGAAAGGCTTTGGCACATAATCATTGGCGCCAGCCTCTAATCCCAAAATAGTATCCGAATCCGTATCATGGCCAGTTAACATGATAATTGGCGACTTAAAGCCACCTTTACGAAGCAATTTCACAGCCTCGCGTCCATCCATATCAGGTAATCCAACATCCATGATCAAAAGGTCAAGATGATTATCACGGGCAGTTTTCACGCCTTTGGTGGCAGTACTTTCTTGAAGGATAAAAAACTCTTCATATAATGAAAGTTGTTCAATGAGCGTCTCACGCAAATCATCGTCATCATCAACAAGTAGAATTGTGCGAGCTGTCATATCATATTCCTCTTCGTAACCATGTTGTGACGAACTTAATCTAGTTCGTTAGAATTCGCAAAGTTTTTACAAAACTCTTCAACGCAAAAGTTTTGCTGTTAGAACAAGACTTATCCAAACTACACTAGCCAATAATTAACAATCATGGCTATTTGTTGTAGTCATAAAAATGTCTAAGGATCGACCTAAACGCAAATGAATAAACCTGCCAGTAAATCTAGATCAACTATTGGTGTAAATCGCGTCATCGTGCGACCAAAACCATTGTCACAAACAAGATGTTTATTGCGGTTTGGGCATTTAACGTTTCAAGCAAGTTGGGGGCGATCTGGCAGAACAATTTTCAAACGTGAAGGTGATGGCGCAACACCGATCGCAAAGATGCAGATCCTATATGGGCTCTATAAACACCGTATAAACCATCGCAGATCCTGCCGCATAGATATGAGAGCCATACAAAAAACGATGGGTTGGTGCGATGACAGCAATCATCCGCAATATAACCGCCTCGTCAAACTCCCGTTTCAAAAAAGCTGTGAGCTTATGCTGCGGTCAGACAGACTATATGATTTTGTCTTTGTGATAGATTGGAACATCAAATCTCGAAAGCGCCAACAAGGCAGCGCCATCTTTTTCCATGTGGCAAAACCTGGCTATCCACCAACCGAAGGCTGTATCGCCATGTCTCGATCCGACATGATGCAGATCTTACCGTATCTGGGATCAAAAGCCGTGTTAGAAGTTAAATAAAGCGTTGGAGGCTTAAAACCCCAACGCCATAGATCATCAAAATCACATTGGTGGATTTAACAAATTACCCATACGACAGACTTCAAGATATTCCTCAACCTTCACCGGTTGAACCGACAAACGCATGGATGTCACAAGTGACATTTGTGCCAAGCTTTCATTGGCTTTCACGGCTTTGAGCGTTACCGGTGTTGGCATACCGCAAACCGCTTTAATATCCACACATTCCCAGCGCTCATCGTCTGTTGTGGTATCAGGATGGCAAAGTTTGCAAACCTCGATAATCCCAACCACTTCCAAACCCTCATTGGAATGATAGAAAAATCCTTTATCGCCAATTTCCATCGTGCGCATAAAGTTACGCGCTTGGTAATTGCGAATACCATCCCATTCTTCGCCAACATCACCTTTGGCTTTTTGCATTTCCCAAGACCATTTAAATGGTTCTGATTTGAAGAGCCAATAGGCCATAATCACGCCTCCGGTGGGTGGAAAATCCAAGTGTAAGGTTTCACATCAACATCGGCAAAAAGATCTGCATGTGCATAAGGATCATTGTCTGCGATTGCTTGAGCTTCGGCTTTATCTGCAACATCTAGTATGATCAGGCTGCCACATGGCTTGCCATCATCATCCAACAAAGGGCCTGCAGCTTTCAGCTGACCTTTTTCATCTAAACCTTTTAAATAAGCAACATGATCTGGTCTTGCGTCCATACGGACTTGCAATGCACCGGGTTTATCACGGCAAATAAGGGCAAAAAACATGGCTACTCCATCCTATTCGTGTTCGTTTCGCAATGGGCGGGCTAAAAGCTGCTCTATTGCTTGCGCCACATCTATACGTGCCTTGATAATATCCGCAACAGATTTTGTGATGGGGAGGTTGATATTTTCCCATGCACCAACCTCAGCTGCAGCAATTGCAGCATTTGCACCTTCAACAAGCGGCTTATCAGGTCCAGACAACTGCTCGATTGAAACACCCCTACCAAGCTCAATCCCGTAGCGATAATTTCGTGATTGCTCGCTTGTGGCTGTCAAAACAAGATCGCCTAACCCAGACAGACCAGATGCCGTTTCGGCTTTTCCGCCCATAAAATGGATATATCTTGAAAGTTCCGCCAAACCGCGTGCGATAATAGACGCGCGTGCGCTTTCTCCCAAACCAGCACCTGTGACAATACCGGCTGCAATCGCCAAAACATTTTTAAGCGCACCACCTGTTTGGACCCCTTGCACATCATCACTGCCATAAAGTCGAAATGTTTTTTGTGACAAATCGGATGATAAGTCTTCGGCTTGCGCAAGTGTTTGTGCCGCAATTGTCATCGCAGTTGGCAGACCTTTTGCAATATCTGAGGCAAAGCCTGGACCCGACAAAACAGCGATATCATGAGACGGTAGGATGGCCTCAATTTGCTTACTCATCAATCCGCCCGACAAACGATCAAAGCCCTTGGAACAAATCACAAAAACAGCATTGGGTGGCAAATGCGCCTTTGCCAATTCTGCAAAATATTTCTGAGCACTTGTCGGAACCACACTGAGCAAGATATCAGCAGCTGAAATACAAGATAGGTCTGACGTGATGGTCAAAGCATCTGGCAATGGGATATTTGGCAGACGTGCCTGATTGCAACGGGTAGCCTGAGCTTGTTCCACGTTTTGTGGGTTACGCATCAACAGCGTTACATGCGCGTTTTTTGATGCAGACATAACAATAGCCAAAGCGGTCCCAAATGCGCCACCACCTGCAACAACAATATTGGCAACAACTGTATTGAGATGTGTTTTACTCATGCTTTAGCCCCACGTTTGCCCGAACCAACTTTACTTTGTGCCGTCTCATCCAAAGGCCAACGGGATCTGGGTGCGATATCCATCGGGTCACTTGCAAAACCAAGCGCCATACGCTCTGCCCCAGCCCAAGCAATCATGCTTGCATTATCAGTACAAAGGCGCATGGGAGGGGCGATAAATTCAAACCCATATTCTTGGCATAAATCATCCAGCAAAGTTCTAATTTTTTGATTAGCAGCCACACCACCAGCAACCACCAATGCAGGTTTTTCCGGCAAGTCATCCCGTTCAGAAAAAGCACGTAACGCCCGCGACAATCGCTCACGCAAAGTGGCAACAACTGACTTTTGAAATGAGGCACACATATCATTGATATCTTGATTGGATAAAGGTTGGTGCGCAGTAGCTGTTTGCCGAACAGCCGTTTTAAGACCCGAAAAGGAGAAATCAAAGCTCTTATGTCCACGCATTGGTATCGGCAGCGCAAACCTTTTCTCATCCCCAGCCAACGCCGCTTGTTCAACAGATGGACCACCAGGATATGGCAGGCTTAACAGCTTGGCAGTTTTATCAAACGCTTCGCCCAAAGCATCGTCAATTGTTGTCCCCCAACGCTCATAAGACCCAACACCTTTGACTAAAATGAGCTGCGTATGCCCACCAGAGACCAATAAAAGCAAATAGGGAAACGCCAATCCATGTGTTAATCGAGCTGTCAGCGCATGGCCTTCTAGATGGTTGATGCCAAAAAGCGGTTTGTTTGCGACCATGGCAAGTGCCTTTGCACTCATCAAACCAACCATCAGCCCGCCAATTAATCCCGGACCTGTTGTCGCAGCTATCCCATACAAATCAGACAATTCGCAATCGGCTTTGATCAAAGCCTCATCGATCAAACCATCTAACCGTTCAACATGGGCACGCGCCGCAAGTTCAGGAACAACCCCGCCAAACTCAGCATGTTCTTCTATTTGGGAATAAATTATATCGCTATGAATGATACCATTTACATGACCATTTGCATCAGTTTGGTGGCTCACCACAGAGGCTGCGGTTTCATCACAGCTTGTCTCAATGCCTAATATTTTCAATTGACCTGTTGCCATTGAGGGTTCCCAAGAATAAGTGTTTTGCATAAAGCTTTATAAGATGTCAGGTAACAACGGATACCCCATGATGCAAACAAAACCTTTTCAAATCGGCACACGGGGCAGCCCTTTAGCGCTTTATCAAGCGCATGAAGTGCGCAACTTGCTGATGAAAGCACATAATTTACCAGAAGCTGCGTTCGATATCGTTGTTCTATCAACAAAAGGCGACCGCATTACCAATCAGGCATTATCTGAGATTGGAGGCAAAGGCCTCTTCACATTAGAACTTGAAGAAAAACTAGCCGATGGCTCGCTTGATTTTGCTGTTCACTCATCCAAAGACATGGCCACAACCTTGCCAGACGGCATGCACATATCTTGCTTCTTAGAACGCGAAGATGCCCGAGATGCCTTTATTGGCGGCACAGCCCCAACCATTGCAGAGCTTCCTGAAAACGCGCTAATCGGGTCTTCATCACTTCGACGGCAAGCCCTTTTAAAACGAATGCGCCCTGATTTAAGAGTGACACTGTTCAGAGGATTGGTCGAAACACGACTTCGCAAACTCGATGAAGGCCAAGTTGATGCAACATTGCTTGCCTATGCGGGCATGAAAAGACTTGGCATTGAAAAAAGAGCGACAGAGCTTTTAGACATTGACGATTTTCTAACAGCTCCCGGCCAAGGCGCCATTTGTGTTGAAACGCGCATTGGTGATGATAAAATTGATCAACTACTTGCCCCTATCAACCATGCAGAAACGCAAATAGCACTTTTATGCGAACGCGCCTTTTTGCGAGCGCTTGATGGATCGTGCAAAACACCAATTGCTGGATTTGCAAAACTTCATGATGATAAAATCCAGTTTTCTGGCATGATTTTAACCCCAGATGGCACGACAATGTATGACATAAAATGCGACGGTTTGGCGTTCGATGCAGAGCTTATGGGCAAAAATGCTGGTGAAAAACTTAAAACCCAAGCAGGCACGAGCTTTTTTGCGAGCTGGACATAGGCAGATATCATGCGCGTCCTTGTCATACGTCCAGAACCTGCTGCATCCCTGACGGCTGATGCGCTCCGCAAGGTCGGCCACGAGCCAATAATCTTTGCCATGTCAGTTTGTGTTTGCCAGACCCAAATTGATTGGTCAGAATTTGACAAGGCTTCAGGTTTTATATTTACCAGCGCAAACGCTTTGCGGTGTCTGAACAAAGCCAAACTCAATGAACAAGACCTATCCAACAAACCCACATTTTGTGTCGGCGAACAAACAGCAATCCTTGCCAAAGAATTGGGCTTTGATAAAATTGTTCAAGGAATAGGCGGCGGCAAAGCGCTTATCGAACCCATCCTAAAATCGATCCACGTGCACAATTTAGATGCCGGCTCGTTACTCTATTTAACTGTCAAAGACAGGACCCCTGATCTGGAAAACCTTTTGGCGCAATCAAAAGCGTTGATCACACCGATGATCACCTATAAAATGGTATCAGACTATTCAGAAGACGAATTCAACCAAATATTGCGAAACGAGAACATTGAAGTCGTGTTATTTTATGCAAAAAGTGCGGTCCGTCGTTTCTTCGCAAGTGCGGGCAAATCTGCAAGCAATTTGTTTACAACAATGCGATATGGGTGTTTAAGCAAAGAAATAGCAAAAGAAATTCCAGATCAATATTCAAAACAGATTGATATTGCGGCCAAACCTACCCAAAATCATCTTATCGCCAATATTGGTAACTAGATTTATGAACAACCCGCGCGATTAATCGTAGATACTCGGGAATAAACGAAAGAGACGACACGCACATGGTCCGAACACCACGTCATTCAAAGCCAAAAACTGAAGCTGTCACGATTGATCTTGATAAAGACGACGTAAGCACCATTGCTGATCAAGTTGAAGATCAAGTCACTGATGCGGCGGATGAAAGTGCTGAAACTACAGAAGCTGAAACGAATACAGACAGCACAGATGGTTCAGATCACGAGCCAGCTCCTTCTGATGAAGCCTCTGAGACTGAGACAGAAGAAGAACCTTCAACCCCTGAACAACCTGTAGCTAGTGAACAAAAGAAATCATCTGGCTCGGTATTTACAGCAGGTCTTCTTGGTGCGGTACTCGCTCTTGTTGGCGGCGCGAGCCTTCAATGGGCAGGCATATTGCCAAGTGCGAATTCTGGACAAGCTGAGATCAGCACGTCATTATCTGAGCGCATTGCATCATTGGAAGCAAGCACTGCGACATTAGGCGAACAGCTTAATCAACCTATTCTTGTCGAACCAACGGGCGCAGTGACAGCTCTTGCAACACGTATGGATGATCTGGAAACACTTGTGCAAAACGACAATTCCAGCTCTTTGTCAGCGCTTGGTGAATTGAGCACGCGTATCGATCAGCTTTCATCGCAAGTGACAAATATTGAACTTGCAGCACCTGCACAAGGTGATGGAACATCCACGCTGCCAGCGGGCATTCAAGAAGAGATTTCTAATCTTGTAGCCTTGAGCGCGTCACAATCGAGTGAAATTAATGCGCTTAAAGACATTATTGCTGCAAACGCGCAATCACCGCAGCTAACGGATGAAACATCTGAGCTTATGACTAATCTTGAAGCGCGTTTGGCGTTAGCAGAAGAAGCATTGGCAAAACCAAATAACGATGTGCCAATTGCACGCTCCCTTGCGGCAGTTGGTGTTAAAAATGCAGTTGAACGCGGCGGCGTCTTTGCCAACGAAGTTGAAGCCTATGCGCAGATCGATCTTGAAAATTCGGTGATTGCAGAGCTTAAACCCATTGCAGAAAAAGGCGTTTTAACCCGCTCACAGCTCATCAATCGTTTTGGTGAAGTCGCCAATCAAATCATTGCATCGCAACGGCCTGCATCGAATGAAACAAACCTCATGACAAGATTGCTCGATAGCGCATCTGCCATGGTGAAGGTTCGTCAAGTTGGCGATGTTGAAGGCGATAGTGTTGAGGCTATTGTGGCGCGCATGGAAACACGTCTTCAATCTGGCGATTTACAATCGGCATTGACTGAATGGCAAACATTATCTGATACGGCAAAAGCTGTGTCACAATCTTATAGTGATCAATTGCAGGACCGCATTTCAGCGGAAACACTTGCGGATCAATTATTGCAGGCTCGTCCTGCAACAGCCGGTTAAGGTAGTAAGCGTATGATCAGGGTTCTATTTTTCATTGTTATGGTTCTGGCATTAGCCAGTGGTTTTTCCTGGCTTGCAGACCGTCCGGGCGAAATGTTGATTAACTGGCAAGGCCAGCAAATCGAGCTATCCCTTATGACAGCCGTGAGCTTCATTGTGGCTCTTATCGCCACAGTAATGTTTATTTGGTGGGTTATTCGCGTGGTGCTAACATCACCGGAGATCATGTCCAAATACTTTAAATCTCGCAAAAAAGATCGCGGTTATAAAGCGCTCTCACAAGGTTTAATTGCAGCAGGATCAGGTGACGCCACTTTGGCTAAAAAGCTGACCAAGCAAGGCAAAAGCCTGCTTGATGAAGATAGCGAACCCCTCATCCGTCTGCTTGATGTACAAACAGCGATGATTGATGGTCGTGATGATGATGCACGAAAAGCACTGCAAAAAATGGCCGATACGCCAGAAACGGCAACACTCGGATTACGCGGTTTATATTTGGAAGCCAAACGTTTGGGCGCGGGCGAAGCTGCACGACAATATGCAAAAAAAGCGGCCGACCAAGCTCCACACTTGTCTTGGGCAAGCAATGCTGCAATTGAATATAGCAGCCAAGACAATGATTGGGACGATGCAATCAGACGCTTGGAAAATCAAAGAACCTCAGGTGTGATCACAGCCGACATTGCCAAGCGCAAAAAAGCGATCCTTCTCACAGGCAGAGCTTTATCCCATACCGATGGTCAATTATCAGAGAAAAGCGATGATGGACTTGCCGCATTAAAACTTGCACCTGATTTTGTGCCCGCAGCGATTATCGCAGCCAAAGCACTTTTCCGCCAAGACAGTTTGCGCAAAGGCTCCAGAATTTTGGAGAAGGTTTGGAAAGCTGAACCTCACCCGCAAGTGGCAGACGCGTATGTTCATGCCCGTGTGGGAGATACAGCTGGTGATCGTTTAAAACGCGCTAAAAAATTGGAAACTTTGAAAACCAATCATGTTGAATCTCTATTGATCGTGGCAAAAGCTGCGCTCGATACAAGAGATTTTACAATGGCACGCGAGAAAATAGAAGCAGCTGCACGTCTTGAACCACGCGAAAGCATGTATTTGCTCCTTGCCGATATTGAAGAAGCTGAAACCGGTGATCAAGGCCGTGTGCGCCACTGGTTGGCCCATGCAATGCGGGCTGAAAAAGACCCTCAATGGACCGCAGATGGTTACATCAGCGAAGATTGGGCACCGATCTCCCTTGTAACAGGCAAACTCGATGCCTTTGAATGGAAAGTGCCACTGACTACGCTTGCAACATCCGGCGGACCGATCACTGAGGCTGAAACTGTCTCATCAGGTTATGATGCAGCAGTATCAGCGCTACCTGCTCTTGCAATCGCGGCCCCTATTGCCGATGAAGCTTCCGTCACAATTGATGAAACTGTTGAAATTGAAGACACAGATAAAGATAATGTGACACTTCATACAGTAGAAACAGAAGCTGATACTGTGGTGGCAGATGTTGACGAAACGTCCAAAGACATAAGCACTGATGCCAAAGAAATCGAAATAGCAGCTGTGCCTGTGGCAGAACCTGAAGATCAAAAACCAGAGGTTGAGCCTGAAACAACGACAGATGAAACACCAATAATATCAGAAAATACAGATGACCTTGATGCAGAAACTGAGGCGAAAATCGAAGAGCCCCCGATCAGCAGACGCTTTGATGATCCCGGTGTTGACGAAAACGTTGAAGATGAGCCCAAAAAAAGTCGTTTTAAGTTGTTTTAAAATCCAATCCATTCCTGTATTTAGAACATATAGAAGTGGCTTGGAGGCATTATGTTAATTGACAAACTACGCGATTTTTTTGGTTCAATAACTGCAAACGAAACAAAAGAATATACCACAAAGACCGATGACCCTCAGGTCGCAGCTGCAGCGCTTTTTTATCATCTGATAGAAGCTGATGGTGTTGTTGTTGATAGTGAAAAATCTCGGTTGCGTGAAATATTAGCTGCCGAATTTGATATCTCGATGGATGAGGCTGTTTTGTTGTATCATGCCGGCGAAGCTGCCGATAAAGATGCCGTTGATTTATATTCCTTTACCAGCGTTTTGAAAAAGAGCCTTGATGAAACTCAGAAGATAAATCTTGTCGAAATCCTATGGGACCTAGCCTATTCCGACGGCCATAAACACGAATTAGAAGATCATGTGATATGGCGCATATCAGAACTTTTGGGTGTCCCTGGCCGAGCACGGGTTTTAGCACGTCAGCGCGTTGAAGCAGAAAACAATCTCAAATAATGATCACGACACTTAAAGCACAAAAACCTAAAATTCTTGTGGTCCTACATCAAGAACGCTCATCGGCAGGGCGCGTTGGTAAAGTCCTTTTGGATATGGGCTATCAACTTGATATCCGCCGTCCACCTTTGGGCGATGAACTGCCAAAAAGCCTGTTTGATCACGCAGGCGCTGTGATGTTTGGCGGCCCCATGAGCGCTAATGATAACGACGAATTTGTTGGTCGTGAGATCAACTGGCTAGACGTTCCACTCAAAGAGAATAAACCCTTTTTGGGTATATGCCTTGGCGCACAAATGCTGGTTAAGCAGCTTGGCAAAAAAGTCTATAGCCACCCCAAAGGCATGGTTGAAATTGGTTGGTATCCACTTAACGCGACAAAAGCTGGCAATGCACTGATGGACTGGCCAGATATGGTCTATCAATTTCACCGCGAAGGTTTTGAGTTGCCTGATGGTGCCACCCATCTGGCAAGCTCGCCCGACTATCCAAATCAAGCCTTCAAATACGGTGAGAATGCATGGGGTATACAATTCCATGCAGAGCTAACGCTGACCATGATGCATAGCTGGACCGTGCGCGGCGCAAATAGATTTACCATGCCGGGCGCACAAGATCGACAAGCCCATCTTCAGGGGCGATTGCTATATGATGCAGCATTATTAAATTGGCTTAAAGCGTTTTTACCAATCGTATTTGCCGAAAGTTTGCCAAGGCTTGAGTTGCGAGATCTTACCGAAAATGCGGATTATCAAGTTTAACGATAATTCTCTTCGATATAGATTTTGACTAAATCCTGAAAATCACTGGCGATATTTGGACCGCGCAGGGTTTTAGCCTTCTCACCATCAATAAAGACAGGCGCTGCGGTGCTTTCGCCTGTACCCGGTAGAGAAATACCAATATTTGCATGTTTGGATTCGCCCGGGCCATTGACGATACAGCCCATAACAGCAACCTGCAGATTTTCAACGCCCGGATATTTCTCACGCCAAATCGGCATATTCTCGCGAAGATCGCTTTCAATTTTCTGTGCAAGCTCTTGGAACACTGTCGATGTTGTGCGTCCACATCCAGGACATGCAGCAACAACAGGAACGAACTGGCGGAATCCCATAACTTGCAATAATTCTTGCGCAACTTGAACCTCACGCGTGCGATCGCCACCAGGCTCCGGCGTCAATGAAATACGAACAGTATCACCAATGCCTTGTTGCAAAATAATACCAAGAGCTGCCGATGACGCCACAATGCCCTTTGATCCCATTCCCGCTTCGGTCAACCCCAGATGCAGGGCATAATCGCCACGCTCAGCAAGTTGGGAATACACAGCAATGAGATCTTGAACGCGAGATACTTTGGCAGATAAAATGATATGGTCTCGCTTGAGCCCAATCTCTTCAGCCAATTGCGCCGACAAAAGCGCAGATTGAATGATCGCCTCATGCATGACCTGATCTGAACTCAAAGGCGCGCCATTTGCCGAATTCTCATCCATCAAACGTGTCAGCAAGACCTGATCAAGTGACCCCCAATTGACGCCAATGCGAACCGGCTTATCATACTTGATTGCGGTTTCGATGATTTGGCCAAATTGTTTATCCTTTTTTGCTTTAAATCCAACATTACCAGGATTAATTCGGTATTTTGCCAAAGCCTCTGCACATGCCGGATGATCGGCAAGGAGCTTATGACCGATATAATGAAAATCGCCGATAAGCGGAACATCAAGTCCCAGTCTTTCCAAGCGTTCTCTGATTTTAGGAACTGCTGCTGCGCTTTCATCCCGATCAACGGTAATCCGAACCAATTCTGAACCAGCTTTTGAAAGCGCGGCAACTTGTGCCACCGTTGCATCAATATCTGCCGTGTCTGTGTTGGTCATAGACTGCACAACAATAGGGCCATCGCCACCGACGATTACACCACCAACATCAACACCAACTGAAGTGCGCCGTGGTTTTGGTCCCAAGGAATGTTCAAGGCAATGAAGGTCGGACATAGTGCTCTACTTTTCTAATTCATTTCAAATGAAAGCTTTTTAAGTATCAAGCCAGCTTCCAAAATCAGATTATCTTAGCCTTGAAGTGGTATTTATCAGTTAAATTGTCAAGTTTATCTGCGCAAAAGGGTACGCTAAATCATTGCTTTGGCTGTTATGTCACAAACCACCTAATCATCTTCATTTTGCACATCGGCATAACGTGCGGGGTAAAGCAGAAACAAGACAATGATAAGACAAAACGGAACGATCATAAATATCGTTGCATAATCCCATTTCTGCGCAACAAGTCCGAACAAGGGTGGCGCAAGCAAAATGCCACTATACCCGACCGATGCGACCAATGAGGCCGCAATTCCACTTGGAATATTTGGCAGATTTCCAGCAGCTGATATGGCAATTGGGAAAATATTTGCAAGGCCTAAACCCGCGATAAAAAATCCGAAAATTGCAACGTATGGCAAAATCGAAAACGTGACAATTGCAAAGCCAATTATGGCAATAATCACTGAAACACGCAAGGTTGGCACTGCGCCATATCGTTGTCTTAACGGGTCACCAAAGAACCGCATAAGCGCCATCGAAGCGGAGGTTGCGGCAAAGCCATAACCTGCCATTGTGAGGCTAACCCCACGCTCTTCATATAAAAACAACCCGCTCCAATCAATGATAACACCTTCTGGCACAACTGAAAAAAAAGCCACTGCACCTAACATATAGGGCAGTATTGACCGTGGAAATTCAAGTTTTGGCTTTGCGCCATCTGCATCCTTCACATTGGCAATATAGATAAACCGCGACGCAAAAAGTGCAAGAATGACAAATGTACTTTGCCAAAAAATACCGTGACCAATCTCGCCAAAGGCAGACAAAGTTGCGCCACCCAACAATGCGCCAACCAAACCACCAACACTCCAAAACCCATGGCAGGATGACATCATGGGGGCCTTATCGTATTTTTCCACATCGATGGCATTGGCATTCATCGAAATATCCATACCAGACCAAGTGGCGCCAAAAATCACCATGACGATAATCGCCGTCGTAAAACTAGGAATAAGCGCAAGCAAAGTTAAGCCAAACGAGCAAATAATCGTAAGATATATCAGTGGGATTTTGACACCATTTCGCGCGATAAAAGCACCGATAAAAGGCATAGCCGTGATCGCGCCTAATCCAAGGGCTAAAATCACTAAGCCCATTTCACTCTCGCTGAGCATAAGCCTTTGCTTAAAAGACGGTATCATCGGGGTCCATGCGCCGATTAAAGTACCATTTATAAAAAATAGTATTGAGACGGCAAGACGGCCATCCGACATTGGTCCAAAAAAACGGGTCATGAAAACTACCTATCAAAAAGTATTGAATACTCTGATAGGCCAAAAACCACTATCGGGCAACACGCTCTTGGTCTTGTTCCTCGATCCATTTGTCCATCATCTTTTTCAAGCTATCAAAGCCAATAGGTTTATTGATATAGCCATTCATTCCAATGTTGATACATGTCTGTTTATCATCTGCCATAACAGGAGATATCACACCGATAATTGGCACAGGATTTAGTGATTGCGCAAGTTCCATTTGGCGGATTAACTGGGTTGCTTCTAACCCACCCATTATCGGCATTTCCGTATCCATAAAGATCATTTTAGGTTTAAGGTTTTGCCAGACATCAATGCCACCACGGCCATTACCAACAACTTCAAAAGTGTATTTTGTGTGCTTTAGATATTGTTTGAATAAAAGCTGATTAACCGGATTATCTTCACAAACAAGAATATCCAAATCCACTTCAGAATCTGTTACAGCTATTGGTGTTTGACTTTGAACGGCCAATTTTTTGTTCGCATCACGCTGTGCGTTCTTGAACTTAAGTGCCAGAGTGATCGTATCAATAAGGTCTGAATTGCGCACAGGTTTTGACAAATATTCATATGCATCAAGCGATTTTGAATAACGCAATTCCTCAGATTGCGCAACGGATGACATGATCAAAACAGGCATGTGCGCAAATGCAGGCCGTCGGCGCATTTCGCTCAGAACAGCTGCACCATTCATCTCGGGCATTTGATAATCAATAATCACGAGATCAACAGGGGTATCAAAACGTGATGTGGAATGTTCAAGATAGTCCAGCCCAAACTGCCCCGTTTCAACGGTAACACATTCATGGCCCATGGCTTGTATCTGCTCAATGAATAGGTCGTGATTAATCGGGTTATCATCAATGACCAAAATACGGCTCGGTTGATTTAATCCCATTACATCTGGCTCTTCAAAGCCCAAACTTTTATCGATCTGAAGCTCAAGCTCGAAACAGAACTTTGAACCTTTGCCCAAAACACTCGATACTTGGATGTTCCCACCCATAAGCGTCACCAGATTGGCTGCAATCGCTAAACCTAACCCAGTCCCCTCAAATTTTCGAGTTTTAGACCCATCGACTTGGCTAAACTTGTCAAAAATCTTCTCAATTTGCTCTTCTGGTATGCCAATGCCAGTATCTTCAATGCTGATGGCGAGGCGCGCACAATCCTCATTTTCAATCGAAATATGATGCCATGAAAGATCAACAAACACATGACCTTCTTCAGTAAACTTGACAGCATTACCAACGATATTGGTAATAGCCTGACGTAATCTCGGTCCATCAACAATGAGTTGCTTTGGTAGATTTGGTTGAACACGAATGATGAGTTCGACATCTTCGCCTTGGGAGCGTGTGGATAAAAGCGCCCCAACATCTTCAATCATCTCACCGACATTAAAGGAATGGGGATCCAGTTTTAACTGCTGGGCTGATATTTTTGAAAAATCTAATACATCATTGATTATCGTCAAAAAAGCCCTACCAGATTTCAATATCACATCAGAAAATCCTTTCTGACGCGCGTCCAAATCAGTTTTATTCAAAAGCTCAGCCATACCTAAAACACCGTTCATCGGCGTTCTGATTTCGTGGCTCATTGTTGCTAAGAATTCTGACTTGGCTAAATCAGCATCCTGGGCTTCTTTTAAGGCAATAGCAGCTTCAAGTGATTTTTTATCATATCCATTTAACAAACGGCGCAGCACGAAATCGACAGGTAGAAAGATCAACAAAACAACACCAAGCAAAATTGAGCCAATCAATATAAAGAAAAACGAAATCATCTTTTGCAATTTAACTTGCAATCCTTCGTAATAATTATAGAGCAGCACCCGTTTTTCAAGCAGAACATCATTGATGGAGCCTTCATAAATACTGAACATATTTTGGATTTCAATATCAAACTCAGCATCCGTTTTCACACGGGCAAATCGCATAGGATCAAGAAAATTATGTATTTGTGTAAACACACCTTCTTCTCCAAGATCAACTATAGCGTCAGTAACAAGGTTTTGAAATGCAAGATCTTGTCGCAACCATTCAGATTTTAACCCAGTTAAATCTTGTGCTGATTGTTCGACCAAATAATTTATATGGGCCGTTCTAACTTGAACAGATTCAATGTTGTTTCCAGCTAATAGGCTCGCATCATTGTCGTTTTTTGGGTAAAGTTGACTGAGTGTTTTGACTTCATTGTGGATCGTCCTCACGATATCTTCGAGCTGATGAAACTGATCTTTGTATCGCTCAAGACCCTGAATTGAACGGCCAATAGAATTGTTTTGCGAGTAGCCAAAAAAGCAAACACCAGCAACCAGCGTAATGGTCATAAAATATGCCAAACGCAGGACCCAAACCGTCTTTGTGCTTGATATCGACATTCTTTGCGGCATATTCTCACTCATTTGGCGAAATCAAATATTTAATTTCACGTAAAAAGGTTAACAATATATGAGATTTAAGAACAGAAAATACTAAGCAAAGCAAATAAAAAACGCCGCATAAATGAATATGCGGCGTTTAAAGAATGATTGTTAAATGTAAAAGCTAAATAGAGATCTAAGCCTTAAAAGTAATCAACAAGTCTTTAGCGTCAATTTGATCACCAAGACGGACCAAGACTTCGTCCACTTCGCCTTCACGCTCAGCATGAATAGCCGTTTCCATCTTCATCGCTTCAATAGATAGCAACACATCACCTGATTTGATCTTTTGGCCAGCAGAAACAGTCACCGTTGAAATAACACCAGGCATTGGCGCTGCAATATGATCATCGTTTCCAAGTTCAGCTTTGCGGCGAACCGCAGAACCAGAGGCACCATGTGCACGATTTGGAACTTTAATCCGGCGCGGTTGACCGTTAAATTCAAAGAACACTGTAACCATGCCCTTCTCATCGGTCTCACCCACCGCCAAGTTGCGAACAACCAGCGTTTTACCTTTTTGAATGTCGACAAAACATTCTTCGCCAGCTGGCAAACCATAGAAGTAAACAGGCGTTGCCAAGGCACTCACAGGACCATAGGTTTCAGACACAAGCGCAAAATCGGTGAACACTTTTGGATACATCAAGTATGATGCAAACTCATTCTCACTTACTTCACGTTCAATCTTGGTCTCAATCACTTTACGTTCAGCTACCAAATCTTCATCAGCTAATAATGAACCCGGACGCTCCGTATAAGCTGCCTCACCTTTTAGCACCTTGGCTTGCAGCGCCTTAGGCCATCCATTCGGTGGCTGACCCAAATCACCGCGCATCATAGAGACAACACTGTCAGGGAACGCTACATCACGATCTGGATTTTCAACATCGGCAACTTTTAGATCTTGGCTCACCATCATCAAAGCCATATCACCCACCACTTTAGATGAAGGCGTTACTTTAACGATATCACCGAACATTTGGTTGGCATCAGAATAGGTTTGCGCAACTTCGTGCCAGCGTGTTTCAAGACCAAGCGAACGTGCTTGCTCTTTTAGATTGGTAAACTGACCACCTGGCATTTCGTGCAAATAAACCTCAGACGCAGGGCTTTGAGAAATGGATTCAAACGCAGCATATTGGTCGCGAACAGCTTCCCAATAAAACGAAATGCGGCGGATCCATTCGGTATCCAAACCAGGATCACGTTCAGAGCCTTTAAGCGCTTCAACAATGGACCCCAAACATGGTTGGGATGTATTGCCCGATAACGCATCCATGGCCGCATCAATAGCATCGACCCCTGCATCAACAGCAGACAAAACAGTCGCCGCAGAAATACCTGATGTGTCATGAGTATGGAAGTGGATCGGAAGATCCGTTGCTTCGCGCAATGCTTTGAACAATTGCGTGGCAGCTGCAGGCTTTAACAATCCAGCCATATCTTTAAGCGCAATAATATCTGCGCCAGCTTTGTCTAAATCCTGCGCCAAATTCGTGTAATATTTCAGATCATATTTAGGACGAGCTGAATTTAAAATATCGCCAGTATAACAAATCGTTGCTTCACAAAGTTTGTTCTCTTCTTGCACCGCATCCATAGATACGCGCATATTTTCAACCCAGTTCAGGCAATCAAACACGCGGTAAAGATCAACCCCACCTTGGGCTGCTTGGCGGACAAAATGTTTAACCACATTATCTGGATAGTTCTTATAGCCAACACCATTGGCCCCGCGTAGTAGCATTTGCAACAAGATGTTGGGCGCAGCTTCGCGGATCAGCGATAAACGCTCCCATGGATCTTCTGTTAAGAATCGCATCGATACATCAAAGGTCGCACCGCCCCAGCACTCAAGCGAAAATAGGTTCGGCATGACACGAGCATAAGTGCCAGCGATTTTGGCAATATCATTGGTCCGCATCCGCGTTGCCAACAAAGATTGGTGCCCATCACGCATTGTGGTATCTGTGACCAAAACTTGTTTTTGAACCCGCATCCATTTTGAAAACTTCTTCGGACCCAATTCATCAAGCTTTTGCTTTGTCCCATCAACAATGTCGTTTGTTGTATAAGGAACAACTGGAAGTGCAGCATCTGGAGACGGGCTTGGACGGCCTTTAACTTCAGGGTGACCGTTGACCGTGACATCAGCAATATAAGTCAGCAACTTAGTTGCACGATCTTTTCGCTTAACTTCTTCAAACAACGAAGGCGTATTGTCGATGAACTTGGTTGTATAAGTGTTATTTTGAAACTCTTCGTGGCCAATAATAGCTTCAAGGAACGTCAAATTGGTCGCAACACCGCGAATACGAAATTCGCGTAAAGCACGATCCATACGGGCAATCGCCTCTTGTGGCGTTGGCGCCCAAGCGGTTACTTTTTCCAGCAACGGATCATAATAGCGCGTGATAACAGCACCTGAATAAGCTGTACCGCCATCCAAACGAATACCAAATCCTGTTGCCCCACGATAAGCTGTGATACGGCCATAATCTGGAATAAAGTTCAGTTCTGGATCTTCCGTTGTGATCCGGCATTGAAGCGCATGACCATTGAGTTTGATGTCTTTTTGCGCTGGTACGCCAGATGCGGCTGTACCAATAACTTCGCCTTCAAGAATATGAATTTGAGCTTTAACAATATCAATACCTGTAACTTCTTCAGTCACAGTGTGCTCAACTTGAATACGTGGGTTCACTTCGATGAAGTAAAACGAGCCTGTGTCCATATCCATAAGATATTCAACAGTACCCGCACCAACATATTTAGTCGACGTTGCAAGCATGATAGAATATTTAGCAAGCTCTTGGCGCTGATCTTCGTTCAAATACGGCGCAGGCGCACGCTCAACCACTTTTTGGTTGCGACGTTGAACCGAACAATCACGCTCAAACAAATGCACTACATTGCCATGTGTATCCCCCAAGATTTGGCTTTCGACGTGACGAGCACGTTCAACCAATTTCTCAAGATAGATCTCACCCTTACCAAAAGCTGCAATCGCTTCGCGGCGCGCTTCTGTGGATTCACGTTCAAGATCTTCCTCAGCTCGGATCACGCGCATTCCGCGACCACCACCGCCCCAAGAGGCTTTCAGCATCAAAGGATAACCAATGTCGGCTGCCATTTTTTTGACAGTTTCAATATCATCTTCTGGCAATGGTTCAGTTGCTGGCACAACAGGCACACCAACTTCAATGGCCAAGTTACGCGCGGCCACTTTATTACCCAAACGGCGCATGGTTTCCCCGCGCGGTCCGATAAAGGTGAGGCCAGCTTCATCGCAAGCATCTACAAATTCTGGGCTTTCTGACAAAAGTCCATAACCTGGGTGAATAGCATCAGCACCAGATAGTTTGGCAACACGAATAATCTCTTCAATTGAAAGATAGCTTTCAACCGGACCAAGGTCGCGCTCAAGGTGCGCACCGCGGCCGACCTGATAAGATTCATCAGCTTTAAAACGGTGAAGCGCAAGCTTGTCTTCTTCTGCCCAAATGGCAACTGTTTTGATGCCAAGTTCATTGGCAGCGCGGAAAACACGAATGGCTATTTCAGAACGATTCGCTACGAGAATTTTAGATATTTTCAAGAATACATCTCCGTCAGATGGATCAAAAGGACTGTTTTAACTTCAGGCAAGGGCCTAAATTTGACCAATTTTTAGTCAAACTCTGGAAATGCTCCAGCAAGTTATTGCAACGTAATGCTAACAATATGATCTTCATAACGGCTGTTTTGCTGCATTGCAACCAATCGAGCCATGATGAGACCAAAGTGAAACGATGATGAAACGAAAAAAGGGCTATCTCCAAGTCAGGAAATAGCCCTTTAAAACATCAATTTAATGACTGAAATGATCAGTCAACAACACGTAAACCGTTATGCAGCACGACGTGGACGTCTGCCACCTGGCTTACCAGAACGCGCATTACCGTTGCCGCCTTCTTCGCTGCGTGGTTTACCGCCACCATTATTGCCACCGCGTGAATGTTGTTTAAAGCTAAATGGTTTTGTTTTATTTTTCGCAGGTCCACCAGATTTTCCAAGAGGTTTTTTACGTGCAGGACGTGGAACATCTGTATTTGGATTCATCAACTTGCTGATTGCATACCATTTTTCATCATCAGCTGATGAGATAAAGCAAAGCGCCTCGCCTTCAGCACCCGCACGAGCTGTACGGCCAATACGGTGAATGTAATCTTCAGGTGACTGCGGTAGATCAAAATTGATCACATGTTCAATGTGAGGAATATCAAGTCCACGAGCGGCAATATCTGTTGCAACCAAGATACGAATCTTTTTCGAATGGAAGCTTTTGATCACACGCTCACGTTTGTTATGACGCAAATCACCATGAATCGCATCAGCTTCATGACCTTCAGTGCGCAAACGCTTAGCCATTTTATCAGCATTATATTTGCTTTTCACAAACACAATGATCGAACCGTTACGCTTAATCAATTCATCTTGCAAACGAGGATACTTCTCGGCTTGGGTCAGATGAACAACTTCTTGCTTAATGTTTTTAGCAGGATCCGTTACCGAACCAATAGCAACACGCTCAGGGTTGATCATGTAAGATCTTGAAAGACTAACAATGTTATGCGGCAATGTTGCAGAGAACAAAAGCGTTTGGCGTGATTTTGGCATATGCTTGACGATCTTTTCGATCTGACCTGCAAAACCCATGTCCAACATGCGATCTGTTTCATCCAACACAAGAAAGCTTGTACGATCCAAACGCAAAGACTTGCGAGATAGGTGATCATTGATACGGCCTGGCGTTCCAACAATAACCTGCGGATTACGGCGCAAATGGTTCAATTGTTTAGGCATTGGCTCACCGCCAATAAGAAGCGCGGTTAAGATTTTTGAACTTTTGCCCAAAAAGCTTTGAATAGCTGTGTGAACCTGAGCTGCAAGCTCACGTGTTGGCGTGATAATAACAGCCATTTCTTCCGGGTTATTTGTCATTTTCACAACAAGTGGAATACCGAATGCTGCTGTTTTACCAGTACCAGTTTGGGCAGAACCCAAAATGTCTCTACCTTTAAGTGCCAATGGGATAGCCGCAGCTTGAACCGGTGTTGGCTTTGTAAAGCCCAAATGGTCCAATGTGTGCGTAAGCGATTCAGGTAGGTTTAATGATTTAAAATTTTCCATGTCATATCCTTCAAACAGTGCAAGCGAAAAAACGAGCAGCCGTAATTATTTATAAGGCTTGGGATCAACCAAACTCAATTGTTTTGCCAGACATGTAAGGATCAATAATGATGAAGATGATCAAAAAAGGCCTGAGCTTAGGGCAAGCCCGCAAAGCTCGTTATGCTTATGGGCCTTTGTAAAAAGTTTTCATCAACTCTTGTCGGTCATATAGGGACATGCTTTAAGTTTGGCAAGTTATTTTTGTGCATAGCAGCATTGTGACAATCGCATGCAAGCAAATTTCAAAGACCCAGACTACAAGAATCCGGACAAGTGTCACGACAACTTCCACCACAACTTCTAAGACACTCTATATAGCGCGCGAAGTCTTGACTTTAAGAGGTATTAAGCGTATCGAACCCCTAAGCGGCGCAGACATTTTTGTGCCGTTTATCTTTGACCATATATATATGAGATAAGATTGAGCCGATAATCATAATAAAATCAAATGATTATCATTTAACGCAGACTGGAAAAAGACGGTCATCTGAAAACGTTTATACGCTTTTCAAATAGAACCGAATTGAACACTTAAAGGAATAAAAATGTTCGCAGTCATAAAAACCGGTGGTAAACAATATCGTGTTATCGCTGATGATGTACTAAAATTAGACAAACTCGTTGGTGAAGCTGGCGACATTGTTGAGCTTACAGAAGTGATGATGGTTGGCGTAGGCGCGGATGCGACTATCGGTAAACCAACTGTTGATGGCGCTCTTGTCACAGCAGAAATCATTGAACAAGGCCGTGGTCGTAAGATCATTGCTTTCAAAAAACGTCGTCGTCAAAACTCACGTCGTACTATTGGTCACCGTCAACATTTCACATCAGTGAAAATCGTTGAGATCTTGACTGATGGCGCAAAGCCAACAAAAACAGCAGCAACAAAAGCACCTGTTACGAAAACAGAAGCTCCGAAAGCTGCAGCAGAAGCACCAAAAAAGGCTGCTCCTAAAAAAGCCGCGGCAAAAGCTGATGATGCAATTGTACCATTGTTCACAGCACCTGAAGGTCCAGCAGATGATTTGAAATTAATCTCTGGTGTTGGCCCAGTGCTTGAGAAAAAACTAAATGCGCTTGGCGTGACAACATTCAGCCAAGTTGCTGCTATGACACGTGATGACATTGAAAACCTTGATGAGGCTTTGTCTTTCAAAGGCCGTATCGATCGTGATAACTGGCTTGAGCAAGCAGCTGAATTAGCTAAGAAATAATAACGAGACTGTAGGAGATAAAAAATGGCACATAAAAAAGCTGGTGGTTCATCCCGCAACGGTCGCGATTCAGAATCAAAACGCCTTGGCGTTAAAAAATTCGGCGGCGAAGCTGTAAATTCAGGCAACATTATTTTGCGCCAACGCGGCACAAAATGGCATCCAGGTGCGGGTGTTGGCCTTGGTCGTGATCACACTATTTTTGCCACGACAACTGGTAATGTAGAATTCCGCAAAAAGGCCAACGGACGCACGTATGTGTCTGTGATGCCTATGGCGGAAGCAGCGGAATAACCGGAAACGCTCTAAATCATCCGGTGTCTCATCGACCCGGCTGATTTCAAAAATAGCCAACTGTTTTAAAGGGAGGATGAGGGATCATCTTCCCTTTATTTTTATGAAAAACAGGAGGTTATTCAAATGGAATGCCAATCAGACGAACCAATAATCGAAGAAAACGAGGATCGGATAAGCCGGAGTGACGAGCTCTGTCTAAACGAGAGTGATAACGATACAAACATTGTAACAAGTCGCCTTACTTTGCGTAAACCGCATTGGGATGACATAGACGCAATTTCCATTTTGGCCAATAATACCGCCGTCTCTAAAATACTATCACGCATGCCATATCCGTATACACGCGCGGATGTGGAAGAGTTTGTGAACAAGATTGCCAAGTTTGAAAATGGAAATTCCGTCTATGCCATAACGATCACCAAAACGGGTGAGTTTATTGGATGTTGTGGAATTGAAAAGAAAAACGGTCAAGATCATACAGATATTGGATATTGGCTGGGCGAGCCTCATTGGGGCCATGGTTATGGCACAGAAGCTGCCCACGCACTTGTTGACAAAGCGTTCAAAAGTGACGGCATTGAAAGCATAAATGCCAGTTGCCGATTTGGAAACATAGCATCGCGGAAAGTGTTGCAAAAAAGCGGATTTCAGTTCTTCGGAACCGGTATGAATTTTTGCCTTGCTCAAAACGATCAAGTGCCAATTGAGCTTTATAGATTAGAACGAAAAGTTTGGGCATCGCTTAAAAACTGGCGTGAAAAATGTGAAACAGACCAAACGATAGAGAAATGAAAGGAGTAATACGATGCAAATTGACCCAAGTTTAGAACAGGCAAACCGTCTCGTTCTCCGTGATTTAGAACATCGAGACATTGAGCCAATGGCGCAATTGTCAAATGATCGTAAAGTTTTGGACCGGATGCTGTACAAGCCCGACCCATTCACAAATGAAAGTGCGCAAAGTTTTATTCTGCGCGCCAAAGCGTCAAACCCATTGGAACGCCGGATATTTGCAATTATCCGCAAAGAAGATGATCAATTCATCGGAACCTGCGGTTTGATTATCTGCCAAGGACATATTATCCCAACGATGGATTATTGGATTGGATCTGATTATTGGGGCAATGGTTATGCAACCGAAGCTGTGGGCTTGCTGATCAAAAACGCTTTGCCAGAATTCCGCTTTGCAATGCTGCGCGCTTCCTGTGAGCCGTGCAATATTGCCTCTCAACGGGTTTTGGAAAAAAACGGCTTTAGAGCTCAAGAGACAGTGCCAATTTTGGTAAATAGATCAGATAAACAAGTTGTTGTGAAATGGTATCAGCTAAATTTGATGCCTTATCATGGCGTAAACGAAGCGAACCAGCAAACCCGAGATAAAGCATTATTTGTTTAATGCTTTGCCTTTTTGGGCTAGCAATTGTATCGAAGTATAAATCGGCAGTTTTTTCCTAAAAATTGCCGATTTTTAGAGAAATTACGACAGTCAAGCGAGTGGACTAAGAAATGAAATTTTTGGATCAGGCGAAAGTCTATGTGAAATCTGGTGCTGGTGGCGCTGGCTGCGTTTCTTTTCACCGCGAGAAATTCGTCGAATTTGGCGGCCCTGATGGCGGTGACGGCGGCAATGGTGGCCACGTTTGGGTTGAGGCGGTCAACGGTCTTAACACGCTGATTGATTACAGGTTCCAACAACATTACAAAGCCCATACGGGAGTGCACGGCATGGGCCGAAATCGCACAGGCGCTAAAGGTGAAGAGATCACTTTGAAAGTTCCTGCGGGCACGCAAGTTTTTGAAGACGATAATGAAACACTGATCTGCGATCTAACGCATGAAGGTCAACGCTTTAGAATTGCCAAAGGCGGCAATGGCGGATTTGGTAATGCGCATTTCAAATCATCCACCAACCAAGCGCCTCGCAATGCAAATCCAGGCCAGCCATCGGATGAAAAAACGATTTGGCTCCGCTTAAAACTCATTGCAGATGTTGGCCTTGTTGGACTTCCAAACGCCGGTAAATCGACATTCTTATCAAGTGTGAGCCGCGCTCGTCCGAAAATTGGCGCCTATCCATTCACCACACTTCACCCGAACCTAGGTGTTGCGACATCTGATGGGTATGAATTTATCATTGCTGATATTCCAGGCCTTATTGAAGGTGCGCATGAAGGTGCTGGCATTGGTGACCGTTTCTTAGGCCACGTTGAGAGAACCCGCGTTCTGCTTCACCTGATTTCGGCACAAGAAGAAGATGTGGCTCAAGCCTATAAAACAGTTCGCACAGAGTTAGAGGCCTACGGCAAAGGCATTTCAGACAAACATGAAGTCATCGCCTTATCTCAAATTGATATTTTAGATGATGAAACCTTAGCTGAAAAAATGGCTGCATTGGCCAAAGCTGCCGGCAGAGATGTTGAGAAAATATCTGCGGTTGCAGGTCATGGTATGACAGAGATGTTGCGTGGATTACGACAACAAATCGATGCCACACATTTGGACGACAATGGCTAATGACTGAAGATACCAATCTTGTTTTAGCCACCCGCAAACGGGTTGATGCACACAAGAAAGTTGTCATTAAGATTGGTTCAGCTTTGTTGGTTGATCGCAAAACAGGCTTAAAGTCCGCTTGGCTTCGGTCTTTATGCTTGGATATTGCCGCGTTAAAAGCAAAAGGCATTGATGTCTTAGTTGTGTCATCAGGCGCGATTGCGATGGGCCGGACCGTTTTGTCATCTACAGGTAAAAAATTAAAGCTCGAAGAAAGCCAAGCATGTGCGGCCATCGGGCAAATTGCTTTGGCCCGTGCATGGAGCAAAAATCTATCAGAACATGATATTTTTGCAGGCCAGATTTTATTGACGTTGTTTGATACAGAACAACGCCGCCGATATCTCAATGCCCGTGCGACCATTGGCGAGCTGCTTGAATTGGGCGCAGTGCCAATTATCAATGAGAACGATACTGTCGCAACAAGCGAAATTCGCTACGGCGATAATGATCGATTAGCTGCACGCGTAGCCACAATGGTTGGCGCTGACCTATTAGTTCTTTTGTCTGATATTGATGGATTGTACACTGAGCCGCCCCTGCAAAACCCCGATGCAGAGTTTTTGCCAAACATTGATCAAATCACGCCTGAAATTGAAGCTATGGCGGGCGATGCAGGTTCTGAATTATCGCGCGGTGGCATGCGAACAAAAATCGATGCCGCAAAAATATCAACCACAGCCGGTTGCGCTATGATCATTGCCTCTGGACAAGCATTCAATCCATTATCTTCTATCGATAATGGCGCACGCTCCACATGGTTTAAACCATCTGGCACACCGCGCACAGCCAAAGCTGTTTGGATTGCAGGCCAGCTAAAACCTGCGGGCAAACTCATCATTGATGCAGGTGCCGTTCGAGCGCTGAAAAAAGGCAATAGCCTGCTTCCAGCTGGCGTGAAAAGCGTAAGCGGAGACTTTGATCGCGGTGATACATTGTCGATAGAAGACGACAAAGGTATTGAAATTGCGCGCGGTTTAACCCGCTATGATGCCCATGAGGCTGAAGCGATTGCAGGCCTTAAAACATCGGAAATTGAAAATACGCTGGGCTATTCAGGCCGCAATGCCATGGTACACAGAGATGATCTTGTGATGATGGATGAGCAAGGTGCATCTCAAAGCACAACAAAATCAAAAGAGAATAATTGAAGTTACGGGAAACTTGGTATGTCTGACATTTTACAACAATCTGACACTGTTGAACAGGTTATGGCGCAAATTGGCGTTCAGGCAACACAAGCCAAACCCGCACTTGCAATCGCCACAGCTGAGCGCAAACATGCAGCTTTGATTGGCATGGCAGACGCCATTGAACACGACACAAATGATATTTTGGATGCCAATACGATTGATATGGAAAATGCTCAAGCGTCTGGCATGTCCAAAGCTATGTTGGACCGTTTAAAACTAGATGAAAGCCGCGTCCGCTCTATGGCCGATGGCATCAGAGCCATTGCAGAGCTTAAAGATCCTATCGGCGATATTATTGCACAATGGGACCGACCAAATGGTCTTGTGATAGAGCGCGTTCGCACGCCTTTAGGAACCATTGGCGTGATCTATGAAAGCCGCCCAAATGTCACCGCAGATGCAGGTGCATTGTGCCTAAAAGCAGGAAACCCTGTTATTTTGCGTGGTGGCTCAGACTCGTTTCATTCCTCAACCGCCATTCACACATGCTTGGTCAAAGGACTAAAAGCTGCCAACCTACCAGAACATTCAATCCAAATTGTACCAACATCAGATAGGGCAGCTGTTGGCGAAATGCTCAAGGGTCTCAACGGTGCTGTGGATGTGATTGTGCCGCGCGGCGGCAAAGGCCTTGTGGGACGCGTCCAATCTGATGCGCGTGTACCCGTCTTTGCCCATCTTGAAGGCCTGTGCCACGTCTATGTCGATGCCAGCGCAGACCTGAACATGGCAAAAGACATTGTCGTGAACGCAAAAATGCGCCGCACTGGCATTTGTGGGTCTATGGAAACATTGCTCATCGACGAAAATTCTTCTGCAGATGTCACGCAAACATTACTATCGAGTTTAAAAGCTGCAGGCTGCGAAGTTAGAGTAACATCTGCAATACTCGACGCATATCCTGACTATGTTTTGGCAAATGAAGATGATTGGTCAACAGAATATCTCGATGCAATTGTATCTGTTAAAATGGTTGATGGATTGGATGGTGCCATTGCACATATTCAACAATATTCATCCAGCCACACAGAAGCTGTCATTTGCGAAGATCCAAATATTGCAGAACGTTTCTTCAATGAGATTGATTCCGCGATACTTCTGCACAATGCCTCAACACAATTTGCTGATGGCGGAGAGTTTGGCATGGGCGCAGAAATTGGCATCGCAACAGGAAAAATGCATGCTCGAGGACCCGTTGGCGTTGAGCAGCTAACATCATTTAAATACCGTGTGCGTGGCACGGGTCAAATCAGACCCGTTTAACAGCTGTGATGTAAAGAACTAACTATGAAACTCAACACCAAACCAGATTTTCTAAAAATGCCCTTTGTCCATAAGGGTATGCGCGTTGGTCTGTTTGGCGGCTCGTTTAATCCACCCCATGAAGGCCATGTATTGGTTGCAGAAACGGCAATCAAACGTCTAAAGCTTGATCAAGTTTGGTGGATGGTAACGCCCGGAAACCCATTGAAAAGCCATAGCGAACTTGCAGAACTCAGTACCCGTATTCAGTTAAGCCGCGATATATGCGAAGATCGCCGCATCAAAGTAACCGGATTTGAAGCTGCATATAACTTAAACTACACGGCACAAACATTGGACCTAATTGACCGACGCAACAAAGGTGTTAATTTTGTTTGGTTGATGGGCGCTGATAATTTGGCCAATTTTCATCATTGGCAAAACTGGCAATATATAACCAACAAATTCCCAATAGCGGTAATTGATCGGCCTGGCTCAACTCTGTCCTATTTATCATCGCGCATGGCCAAAACATTTGCCTTTGCGCGTGTTGATGAAACAGATGCCAGCCGATTACCAATGCTCAAAGCTCCGGCATGGACTTTTTTGCACGGACCGCGCTCATCTTTATCTTCAACCGCACTTCGGCGGGCAGCCAAAATTAAGGCAAAAACATAGGTTAAATCTCAAATTTCAACATAAATAATTTAAACTTGCCTCACATAAGCTTTCAATCGTATAATCGACATAACGAATATGCAGTTTTAACAACTCTATGAGAGCATGTTCTTACCTAAAGAAAGGGAATACGCTGAGAACAGCAACCACCAAAGGAGACGCCGATAACGCGCTTCTAAAAGGAAAAAACTCCGGCGAAAATGCCGTGAATGAAATCCTGAAAACCGTACTTGAAAGCTTGGATGAATCCCAAGCTGAAGACATAATTTCTATCGACATTACTGGAAAATCATCCATTGGCGACCATATGGTTGTTACATCTGGACGATCCAACAGACATGTTTCAGCAATCTGCGAGCAGCTTTTAAAAGATCTCAAAGATTCAGGCGAAGGTTCTGCAAAAACTGAAGGCCAAGCAGCTGGTGACTGGGTTCTTATTGATGCAGGCGATGTGATCGTTCATGTATTTAGACCTGAAATCAGAGAATTCTACAACATTGAAAAAATGTGGATGGCTCCAGAAACAGAAGACACAAGCAAACACTAATCTTAAGCGCGTTGGCAATCGCCAACCCATACAAGATGACATCTTTAGATGGGGCTATTTATAGCTCCATCTCTTATGTTTTATTTTAAAAACACTTCCCCATTAACACACGAAAAGACCTTATGCGGATCAGTCTCTTTGCCGTTGGCAAACTCAAATCAGGCCCAGAAAGTGAACTGGTCAAACGCTATTTAGATCGGTTCGCCAAAGCAGGACCGGCCATAGGTTTAGAATTTTCCAAAGTCACAGAAGTCAGCGAAAGCAGAGCATCAAACGTCAAAGAACGAAAACTTGATGAGGCTCAACTTTTGGAAAAAGCAATCCCAAGCAATGCAAAACTCATTATTTTAGACGAGCAAGGCACAGCCATCTCATCTGAGCAATTTTCAACGCTTCTGGCAGACTTACGCGACAATGGTGAACGCGATGTCATATTTGCAATTGGCGGTGCAGATGGTCATGACGAAACATCTCGGCGCAAAGCCTATAAAATGCTGTCTTTTGGCAAGATGACTTGGCCACATCAAATGGCACGCTTCATGCTGTCAGAACAATTATACCGCAGCGTAACAATCTTGTCTGGCCATCCTTATCATCGGGTTTAAACCCGGTAAATCATACGCCCCATTCCAAACACATAATTGTGACAGTGTTTGATCCAACACAATGTAGCGTAAGCTGACGAAATCAGCTAAAATCGAGTTGAAACCCAAATCAATTGAAGTCGATAAGATACAGATGAATTTGAAACAGCCCATTTTTGAAACAAGACTGCAGAAGCTGGGTAAATGCAAGTTTACAGCTATTGCACTTCTTTCAATTGGTCTGCCGATGGCGCTTTTAAGCACAGCCTATGCCCAAGACAGCGAAATCATTTTACCGGACAATCAATCGGTTGATCTTGAGCTGAACCGCACAGAAACCAATGCCGAACTAGAAGCTATTCTCACCGAAGCTGAGAAAACCAAAAACGCACTCAACCGCCTTGAAACAAACATAGCTAGCTTTAAAAAAGATCAAAACCTTTTAGAAACAAAGCTGATTGAAGCGGAAACAAGACAGAACTTGCTGGATGAAAAAATTGTTCTTGGTGAACAAAAGCTGGCTGCGTTAAAGCAAGATGAACTTGAGATTAAAACATCTCTGATTGCGCGTAACAGTGTTTTGGCCGAAGTCTTGGCAGCGCTCCAAAGATTGGGTGGCAACCCACCACCTGCCCTACTTGTCTCGCCCGAAGATGCACTATCGTCAGTACGAAGCGCGATCTTGTTGGGTGCCGTTGTACCAGAAATTCGAGCAGAAACAGAAAAACTCGCCGTTGATCTTCAACAACTGGCAAGCATTCGGAAAGACATAAATTCTGAGCGCGAACAATTGGCAGAGGCCTTGCAAAATAGTTTTGAAGAAGAAACTCAACTCACAGAACTTATTCAAGAAAAAGCTGCCTTAAATATTGCCAGCCTTCAGCAGCTTGAAAAAGAACGAAATAGAGCTGATGAGTTAGATAATAAATCCAACGAATTGCAAACAGTTATCGCGTCACTCAATACCGAAATTTTGACCATAAAACGCAACGCAGAAGAGGCGCGCATTCTTGAGATTGAACGTCGCCAAAAAGCCGAAGCCCAGCTAGCTCGTGCCAAACAGCTTGCAGATGCAGCCAATTCTGAGGATCGAGACCTATTAACGCCAGCCTATTCTTTCTCAGCGTTACAAGCGACACTTAGCCTTCCAACACAAGGTGCTGTGGTACGCAAGTTTGGTGAAAATGATGCATTGGGTGAGCCTTTGCAGGGGGTCTTGCTTGCAACCACCCAACAATCTGAGGTCTTAGCGCCGATCGATGGTTGGGTCCTATATTCCGGTGATTATCGCAGTTATGGTCAGATATTGATCATAGATGCTGGTGAAGGGTATCAGCTTGTTTTGGCTGGAATGGATAAATTGAATGTCTCCGAAGGGCAATTTGTGCTTTCGGGTGAACCGATTGCCACAATGGGACAACCCAAGGCAACAAACAATAACGGATTAACACTAGCGTCGGGCAAGCCTTCGCTTTACATTGAACTTAGAAAAGATCAAAAACCGATTGATTCTGCGCCATGGTGGGCCAGTCTCGCATCTGGAAGGGCAAGTAATGATACGTAAAATAATGCTTCTCGCTTTGGGTATTTTTGTCGGCGCAACAGCCACAAGCTTTGTGAAAACACAAAGTCTGTCAGCTGAAGCTGCTGGTTCTGATACCTATCGCCAAATCGCAATTTTTGGCTCAGTATTCGAGCGCATCCGCGCAGAATATGTCACGTCACCTGATGAGAAGAAACTTGTCCAAAGTGCAATTGGTGGCATGTTGTCATCACTTGATCCACATTCAAGTTATCTCGATCCTGAAGCTGCTGGCGATATGCGCACCCAAACGCGTGGTGAATTTGGCGGCTTGGGCATCGAAGTTACAATGGAAGATGAACTTGTCAAAGTCATCACACCTATCGATGATACACCCGCATCAAAAGCTGGTGTTTTAGCGGGTGATTTCATTTCCGAACTTGATGGGGAACCCGTTCGTGGCCTATCCCTATCTGATGCTGTTGAAAAAATGCGTGGACTGGTCAATACGCCAATCGTCTTGACCATCCTACGTCAGGGCGCTGACATGCCAATTGAGATTGAAGTTGTTCGTGACATTATTGCGATCAAAGCTGTTCGCTCACGTGTTGAAGGTGATGTCGGTTATTTGCGCATTATCTCATTCACGGAGAAAACCTATACCGATCTTGAAAAAGAGATTGATAAACTGACAGCCGAAATTGGCGAAGATAAACTACAAGGCTTTGTGCTTGATCTTCGTTTGAACCCAGGTGGTTTGCTCGACCAAGCGATCAGCGTATCGGATGCATTCTTAGATCGTGGTGAGATTGTATCAACCCGTGGTCGCGACCCAGAAACTGGTCGTAGATTTAATGCCCGTCCCGGCGATCTAATTGGTGGCATGCCGCTGATTGTTATGGTCAATGGTGGGTCCGCATCAGCCTCTGAAATTGTTGCAGGTGCTTTGCAAGATCATAAACGTGCAACCGTTTTGGGCACACGTTCATTTGGTAAAGGCTCTGTTCAAACAATCATTCCAATGGAAGAGTTTGGTGCATTGCGCTTAACAACCGCGCTGTATTACACACCATCTGGCAAGTCTATCCAAGGCAAAGGTATTGAACCTGATATCAAGGTCAATCAACCGATCCCTGAGGAATTGCAAGGTCGTGTTCGTGCCGCTGGCGAATCTGAGCTTCGTGGCCATATTGAAGGTGATGAAGAAACAGACGAAGGTTCTGGCTCAATTGCCTATGTTCCTCCGGATCCAAAAGACGATTTGCAGCTTATTTTTGCACTTGAATTACTACGCGGTGAGAAATCAGATCCTGCATTTCCTCCTCAGCCAGATCAGGCAAGTAACGCAAATTAGCACCCATGCAATCTGATCTTAATAAACCCCTTGGCAAGGATCAAAAATCCAAGCCAAGTCCAACATCAAAAAAACCTGCCAAACCACATAAATGGTTGGCAGGTTTTGCTGTTGCAGCAATTCTTGCAGGCACAAGCTATGCAGCTTTTGTAAAAGACCCACTACAAAAAATGGCCTTAATTGAGATCAAGCCTGATGTCGTGAACGTGGATAAAACCACGACCGCTGATACGGATGTGCCATCGATCCAATCGTCTGGGCAAAATGCTGAACAAAATCCACAATCTCAAACTGATATTATTGGCAACCAAGCGGGAAATTCAGGCGGTCAGATCAATACAGTCACAACACCCAATGGTCTTAAAGTCACGACCATTACACCCGATCAAAATGCAACAAACAATCCGGTTATATTGAACCCACCCAATAGAAAGGGTCAGGATTCACGGCTTGCACATCTGCCCGATCCAACAATCATCGAAAACACGCCCTCAGGCCGGCTTCCTATCTATGGCCAAAATGGTCAACGGGCATTTGATATTTATGCGCGACCATGGTCTGGCGCACGCGGCGTTCGCATCGCAATCCTAGTTGGCGGCTTAGGTTTGAGCCAAACCGGCTCGAATTACGCCATAGAAAACCTGCCAGAGGACATCACACTCGGGTTTGCAGGAAATGGCAATAGTATACAACGCTGGATGCAAACAGCGCGTAGAGAGGGCCATGAGATCATTCTCCAAGTCCCGCTTGAGCCGTTTGATTATCCAAACAACAATCCTGGTCGCGGTACGTTAGTCACCGCCAATGATCCTGTCTCCAACATCAAATCGCTCCATGATGCGATGGGCCGAATTACCAATTACACAGGTATCAGTAATTTTATGGGTGGGCGTTTTTTATCAGCACCAGAATCCTTTGAGCCCATCATGCGCGATATCGCAAAACGCGGCGTGATGTTTTTTGATGATGGAAGTTCTGCTCAATCCTTGGCAGAGACATTTTCCCGTACATTGGGCATTCCTTTTGCCGCCGGTGACATCATCCTCGATGGTAAGCAGGATAAAGCTGCGATTTTGCAAAAACTTGATGATTTGGAACGCGTTGCACGACGTAATGGTCAAGCCATTGGCGTTGCATCAGCCTTTCCCGAAAGCGTAGACGCTATTGCTCAGTGGAGCGAAGAGGCCAAAGCGCGTGGCATCGAAATTGTCGGAATATCCGCATTAGCCACTGACCCTGAGCGGAGATAATATGACTAAAAGAGTTAAAGCAGACGACCTGCCTTATCGCCCAAATGTTGGCATTTTGGTGCTGAACAAACAGGGCCTTGTTTGGGTTGGGTATCGTTTTGAAGAACCGTCTGATTCTGAATATCACAAGACAACCTATCGCTGGCAAATGCCGCAAGGTGGAATTGATAAGGGTGAAGACCCTGAAAAAGCATCTTTGCGTGAGCTCTATGAAGAAACCGGCATGAAATCTGTCACCTTGCTAGCGCAAACATCCGATTGGCTGACCTATGATTTACCAGATGATATGATCGGTATTGGCCTTAAGGGTAAATGGCGCGGTCAAAAACAAAAATGGTATGCCTACCGCTTTGAGGGTGATGAAAGTGAGATCCAAGTAGATCCGCCAGTTACCGGAGAAAAAGCTGAATTTGAAAAATGGGATTGGAAACCAATGAGTGAATTGGTTGATTTAATCGTGCCATTTAAAAAGAATATCTATCAACAAGTTGTTTCAGAATTTTCCCATCTGATACAAAAATAACAATCCTTATATTGAAAGACTAAACATGAATTTTGACGAAATAATCAATCGCGTCGGCACCCATTCGGACAAATGGGATTCCATGGAAAAAAACTATGGTGTATCACCCGATAATGGAATTTCCATGTGGGTAGCTGATATGGATTTTCGTCCGGCGAAATGCATAAGTGATAGTATCGCAAAAATGCAAGACCACGGTATTTATGGTTATTATGGTGATGATAGTTCTTATCGCCAGAGCATTTGTTGGTGGATGGAAACCCGTCATAATTGGAAGGTTAATCCAAGCCATATCTTCACCACGCATGGTTTGGTGCATGGAACAGGTATGTGTGTTGATGCTTACACCAAAGAAGGTGATGGCGTGATTCTATTCACACCAGTCTATCATGCCTTTGCGCGGGTGATAACAGCCGCTAATCGCACAGTCACTGAATGTCAGTTGGTTGAAACTGATGGTCGTTACACAATGGACTTTGATGCCTATGAGAAATGTCTCACGGGTAACGAGAAAATGATCATCTTATGCTCACCACATAATCCAGGTGGAACGGTTTGGGCGCGCGAAGAACTGCAAGGTGTGGCAGATTTTGCCATCAAACATGATCTCATAATAGTCTCTGACGAAATCCATCATGATCTAGTCATGCCATCATCTCAAAAACACATCGCTATGTCTTTGATCGATGGGATTGAAGATCGTTTGGTGATGATGACAGCACCCACCAAGACATTCAATATTGCAGGTTCTCATACGGGTAACGTGATCATCCCTGATGATATATTGCGTCAAAAGTTTGCGCAACGAATGAAAGCCACCGGCATCTCAGGTAATTCCTTCGGTTTGGTGATGACCGAAGCTGCCTATAGTCCAGACGGCGCTGTTTGGGTCGATGGTTTGATGGACTATTTAGCGACAAATGCCCGTATATTTGACGAAGGTATCAATGCGATCAATGGGTTAAACTCAATGAAGCTTGAATCCACCTATTTGGCATGGGTTGATTTTAAAGATATTGGATTATCTTCTCAACAAATCATCGAAAAAATTCAAACCGACGCACAAATTGCTGCAAGCCATGGGGCAAGTTTTGGCTCTGGCGGACATAATTCTATGCGCTTTAATATTGGATTGCCAAAACAACGCGTCATCGAAGCCGTCGAGCGCATGCAACAAGCGTTCAAATAATTAGATGGCGCCGATAATCCGGGCTGTTTATAAGCATTCCGGTTAAAAATAACTCCATGCACAAATGATAAACAACAAAAAACCCGCCTCAATCTGAAGCGGGTTTTTCATTTGAATGTATAAAATATTAGATGGCAGCTTTAAGATCAGCCATTTGAAATGCAAATGCGCTAAGGCGCGTTTTATCCACATCACCAACAGCGGCATGCGCTGCATCATTTGCAGCTGCAATGCGTGTATCAAGTTCGCCAGCTTCCAAAGCATCAGCAGCAACCGCTGATTCGGCAAGCAATGTGCAACCAGTAGGCACGATGTCAGCAAATCCACCAAACACAACGTATTTAGTTGCCGTGCCATCGGTACCTTCAACAGTTACAATACCAGGCTTAACAGTGGTCATAGTCGGCGAATGATTTGCCATTACAGTCATTTCACCCTCAGAACCAGGCAGTACAACTGATGTCACTTCTGCAGAAAGCAAAAGTTTTTCAGGAGAAACGAGTTCAAATGTAAATGTGTCAGCCATGACGTAACGTCCAATTTAAAACGATTGTGAATTCAAAAGGTAACAAACATATGCGGAGCCATTATCGGATCCGCATATGCGTTAATTATATTAGGCAGCTTCTGCAGCTAACTTCTTAGCTTTTTCAATTGCCATATCGATGCCACCAACCATGTAGAAAGCAGATTCTGGAAGGTGATCGTAATCACCAGCAACCAAGCCTTTAAACGATTTGATTGTGTCTTCAAGATCAACCAACTGACCAGGAGCACCAGTAAACACTTCCGCCACAAAGAACGGCTGTGACAAGAAACGCTCAACTTTACGAGCACGTGCCACTGTAATTTTATCTTCTTCAGACAATTCATCCATACCCAAAATGGCGATGATATCTTGAAGAGACTTGTAACGCTGCAAAATTTCTTGAACCGAACGAGCAACTGCATAATGCTCATCACCAACAATCAGTGGATCAAGCATACGAGAGTTCGAATCTAGTGGATCCACCGCAGGGTAGATACCTTTTTCAGAAATCGCACGGTTCAACACGGTTTGCGCATCCAAGTGAGCAAATGTTGACGCAGGCGCCGGATCAGTCAAATCATCGGCAGGCACATAAACGGCCTGCACTGATGTGATTGAACCTTTTGTTGTTGTCGTAATACGCTCTTGCATAGCACCCATATCAGTCGACAATGTCGGCTGATAACCCACAGCAGATGGGATACGACCCAAAAGCGCAGACATTTCAGAGCCAGCTTGTGTAAAGCGGAAAATGTTATCAACGAAGAACAAAACGTCCTGACCTTCATCACGGAACTGTTCCGCAATAGTTAGACCAGTTAGCGCAACACGTGCACGTGCACCTGGAGGCTCATTCATTTGACCGAACACGAGGGAACATTTAGAACCTTCGCCGCCGCCTTCAACATTCACGCCTGATTCAATCATCTCATGGTAAAGATCGTTACCCTCACGAGTACGCTCACCAACACCAGCAAACACAGAATAACCACCGTGTGCTTTGGCGATGTTATTGATCAATTCCTGAATAAGAACTGTTTTACCAACACCAGCACCACCGAAGAGGCCAATTTTACCACCACGCGCATATGGCGCTAGCAAATCAACAACTTTAATACCCGTGACTAGGATTTCAGCTTCAGTAGACTGCTCAGAGAAATCGGGAGCTTCTTGGTGAATACCGCGACGCTCTTTTGTTTTCACAGGGCCCGCATCATCAACAGGCTCACCGATCACGTTCAAAATACGACCAAGAGTTTCAACACCAACTGGAACCATGATGGCTTCGCCAGTATCGGCTACTGCCTGACCACGAACCAAACCTTCAGTCGAATCCATCGCGATGGTACGAACTGTGTTTTCACCCAAATGCTGTGCAACTTCAAGCACAAGGCGATTGCCCACATTGGTTGTTTCAAGCGCATTCAAAATTTTTGGAAGGTGACCTTCAAATGAAACGTCAACCACCGCACCAATAACCTGAACAACTTTACCAGTTGCTACAGGTGCAGCTGTCTTGGTAGCTGCTGCTTTTTTCGCTGGCGCTTTTTTTGCTGCGGGCGTTTTTGTCGTCGCTGCTTTTGCCATGTTTATTAACCTCTTTGTATCGACTTAGAGTGCTTCCGCACCCGAGATAATCTCAATCAGTTCTTTAGTAATTTGTGCTTGACGCTGGCGGTTATAGCTCATCGTCAATTTATCAATCATGTCACCCGCATTACGGGTTGCATTGTCCATCGCGCTCATTTTAGCGCCCATTTCACCAGCCACATTTTCAAGCAAAGCACGAAGAATTTGTACTTTGATGTTGCGAGGAATAATGTCTTCCAAAATTTCGCTAGCATCTGGTTCGTAATCATAAGCTGCATCCGAACCCTCTGCATCATCTTCAGATGCATCAAGTTT
Organism: uncultured Rhizobiaceae bacterium; assembly: GCA_963974325.1. Lineage (GTDB taxonomy): Bacteria > Pseudomonadota > Alphaproteobacteria > Rhizobiales > Rhizobiaceae > Lentilitoribacter. The sequence continues at coordinate 15,732 of CAXBCW010000012.1, read as the reverse complement.
TGCAGGAATAAGCTGTTGAGCTGTTGGTATCTGTGAAATCACAGATTTGAACTCAGAATAGAACAATGTGCAAACGTCAAATTCGCCAGCATCAAACAATGCAGATATACGACCTGCAACCTCTTCAGCATTGACAAAACCAATACGTTTAACTTCACGTAGATCAACGCGCTCTAGCAACAGCGATCCAAAGTCACGACGTAGGATGTCATAACCTTTTTTGCCAACGCAAAGGATTTTAACTTGCTTGCCATCAGCGAGTAACTTTTGCACCTGCAAACGCGCAAAACGTGCGATTTGTGAATTGAAACCACCACAAAGACCACGTTCCGCTGTACATACAACCAGCAAATGAACATCGTCTTTACCAGTTCCAGCCATCAAACGCGGCGCATCATCACCACCAACTTCACCGGAAATATTAGCCATTACAGTTGCCATGCGCTCTGAATAAGGGCGTGCAGCTTCCGCAGCGTCTTGTGCACGACGCAATTTAGCAGCCGCAACCATTTGCATGGCCTTGGTGATCTTTTGCGTCGCCTTGACTGAGGCAATCCGGTTTTTCAGATCCTTTAAAGAAGGCATCCGTCTGTCCTTAGTTTAGCCTGTAACTTAGGCAAATGTTTTCGCAAATGAATCGATCGCAGCTTTTAGCTTCGTTTTGATCTCATCAGTTACAGCTTTTTTATCCGCGATAGCAGCAAGAATGTCTTTGCCTTCGCCGCGCATGTGAGCCAACAAACCTTGCTCGAATGGCCCAACTTGCTTGACGTCTAGTTTATCAAGATAGCCGTTAACACCCGCAAACAATACCGCAACTTGCTCTTCCGTTTTAAGTGGAGAGAATTGTGGCTGTTTAAGCAATTCTGTCAAACGTGCACCACGGTTCAAGAGACGCTGAGTAGAGGCATCCAAATCTGAACCGAACTGAGCAAACGCTGCCATTTCACGATACTGAGCAAGCTCACCTTTAATAGAACCGGCAACTTGTTTCATAGCTTTAATCTGAGCGGCAGAACCAACACGTGACACTGACAAACCAACGTTCACAGCTGGACGGATACCTTGGTAGAACAATTCAGTTTCCAAGAAGATCTGACCATCAGTGATCGAAATCACGTTTGTCGGAATATAAGCTGACACATCATTGGCTTGAGTTTCAATGATAGGCAAAGCTGTCAATGAACCAGAACCGTTAGCTTCGTTCAACTTAGCTGAACGCTCCAAAAGTCTGGAGTGAAGATAGAACACATCACCAGGATAAGCTTCACGACCCGGAGGACGACGAAGTAGAAGTGACATTTGACGGTAAGCAACAGCTTGTTTTGACAAATCATCGTAACCGATCAAAGCATGTTGACCATTATCACGGAAGTATTCGCCCATTGTACAAGCAGCAAATGGTGCCAAGAACTGCATAGGAGCAGGATCAGAAGCCGTTGCAGCAATCACGATTGAGTATTCAAGCGCACCACGATCTTCAAGAACTTTAACGAACTGAGCAACAGTAGAACGCTTTTGACCAACAGCCACATAAACGCAATATAGTTTTTCAGCATCATCACCAGCATCATGTGCAGGCTTTTGGTTCAAGAACGTATCCAAGAGGATAGCTGTTTTACCTGTTTGGCGATCACCAATCACAAGCTCACGCTGGCCACGACCAACAGGGATCAAAGCATCAATAGCTTTAAGACCAGTAGACATTGGCTCATGCACAGACTTACGAGGCATAATGCCTGGAGCCTTAACATCAACACGGGAGCGTTTTTTAGCTTTAATTGGGCCTTTGCCATCAATTGGATTACCAAGCGCATCAACCACACGGCCGAGCAGCTCAGGACCAACTGGAACATCCACGATGGCGCCTGTACGTTTTACAACGTCGCCTTCTTTAATGTCACGATCGGAACCAAAGATAACAACACCAACATTGTCAGCTTCAAGGTTAAGCGCCATGCCACGAATTCCACCAGGGAATTCGACCATCTCACCAGCCTGAACGTTATCAAGGCCATAAACGCGAGCGATACCATCACCCACTGACAACACTTGACCGACTTCAGAGACTTCTGCCTCTTTGCCGAAATTTTTAATTTGATCTTTTAGAATTGCGGAAATTTCCGCTGCACGGATGTCCATCAGCCTACCTCTTTCAATGAGAGCTTAAGGGTGGAAAGTTTAGTACGCAAAGATGTATCAATCTGACGCGAACCAATTTTAACAATAAGACCGCCCAAAAGCGATGGATCAACGGTTAAGTTGATCGCTACAGTTTTGCCAGTTACACTTTTCAGTGCTGACTGAAGCTCTTTTGTTTGCGCTGCACTCAACTCATGGGCTGAGACAACATCTGCTGTAACCTCACCGCGATGGCGCGCAGCTAGCTCACGGAACCCACGGGCAATCGCAGGTAATGTGAACAAGCGTCTATTTTGCGCTACAACACGAAGGAAGTTGCCGGTTAAACCGGAAATCTTTACTTTATCAGCTATTGCCGAAATGGCATTGAACTGATCTTCGGCGGAAAAAACAGGGCTTTCGATCAATCTTTTAAGATCGTCGTTTCCTGCGATAAGGGCTTCAAAGCTAGAAAGCTCTTTGCCTACCTTGTCGATGGACTTTGCTTCAAGGGCAAGATCAAACAACGACGACGCGTATCGTCCTGCAACACCGGAAATGAGATTGGAACTGTCGGCCACGGGCAATTTTCTCTGTTCTGGTCAAGTAGCGCTACAATCTGAAGAATTCCAAATTTGACTACTTAAATTTTACGACTTTAAATTTAGGAAACTTCTAAACAGAATTTACAAATTTTCCATATTCAGCGGTTCACTAGCATAGGAACTGGGGTCAGGCAACATACGTTTTAAAGCATTTTTCAAACTAAGTGAGTTGAAACGCCGCACCTGAGACCCAAAAACCCAATAAACTATTGATTAATATGACAATTTCTAAAGATAACCCAAAGCATACAATGTCGGCAAAATGCCCAACCCCGCTTCGATTGGCCAAGAGATCCAATTGTATTTGGTATTACCTTTGTCCAAAACCATCGAAATGATACGTCCAAGGGATGTAATTATCCAGCTTGCACCCAATGCAAGGTACAAAAGTGGCTGCGCAAGCAAGATACAAGTGATTCCAACACCTAGATAAAAGCCAGCCATTGTCGCACGTGATTCTGACACAGCAGACGGCACATCAGCAAATGTTTGCAAACGCAAGATACGAAGCGATAGATGCGGCGTGATGAGCAACATCAAGCCAAAGATAATCGTCACAATCGCCGATGAGAATGCGAGCCATTCACCAGTGCTGGTGGGGAAATAAAATTCAAACATAATGGGTCCTAATCTAATACCGAAGGTTTTGTTCTATATACACTTACGAGATTATAGAACAAACAGTTTGATTGCTCACTAAAGGAAACTTTGAGGATCTATATCAATTTGAACCCGCACTGTCCCCCGTCCCTTTGGTCCAGCGCCCATCATTGCACGAATAAAACTCTGAATATCAGCGCTACGCGGCCCGTGAATAAGCAGCCTCATCCGAAAACGCCCCCGAACCAGCGCAAGTGGCGCATCCGCCGGACCCAAAACCATAAAGGCTGACTTTGTCGGTGCCGATGCCCGCAGCGCTTTACCTTGGGCTTCGGCCTCAGGCCTATTGCCCGCAGATATAATAATGGAAGCCAATCGCCCAAATGGTGGCAGGCTTGCGCGCTCGCGTTCAAGTGTCTCACGTTCATAAAACGCTTCAGGGTCGCCCGAAACCAAAGCACGCATAACCGGATGTTCTGGCTGATAGGTCTGGATAAAGCCCTTACTTTTAAGCCCCGTGCGCCCCGCTCGGCCTGTCACTTGCGATAACAATTGATAGGTCCGTTCGGCAGCACGTGGATCACCATTAGACAATCCCAAATCAGCATCGACCACACCGACCAATGTCATCAGCGGAAAATTGTGCCCCTTTGCAACAAGCTGGGTGCCGATGATAATATCAGCCTCACCTTTGGCAATCGCATCCAATTCCAAACGCAATCGTTTAGAGCCGCCCATCATATCCGATGATAGGACAATCACCCGCGCATCAGGGAAATGCTGATCCATCTCTTCTGCAATACGCTCAACACCCGGACCACACGCCACCAAATGATCAAACGTTCCGCAATCAGGACAGGATTCATGGGTACGTTCGTGATAGCCGCAATGGTGACATTGGATCTGCCCGCGAAAACGGTGCTCAACCAACCATGTCGAACAATTTGGACATTGGAACCGATGACCACACACGCGGCATAAGGTCAGCGGGGCATAGCCGCGACGGTTCAAAAACATCAAGGCTTGCTCTTTGCGTTCAAGTGTCTCTTTAACCGCATCCACCACAACAGGGGAAATAAAGCCACCGCGTTTGGGTGGGTTTTTGCGCAAATCAATGAGCACCAAATCCGGTAAGGCAGCATCTGAGAAACGCTTAGATAAGACAATGCGTTTATATCGGCCTTGCTCTGCATTGACGTGCGATTCCAATGAGGGTGTGGCGGATGCTAATATGACAGGAACATTAGCCAAATGTGCACGCACAACCGCCATATCGCGGGCATGGTAGAATACTCTATCCTGTTGTTTATAAGCAGGATCGTGCTCTTCATCGACAATAATAAGACCCAAATTTTCAAATGGCAAAAACAACGCACTGCGAGCACCGGCCACAACGCGCACTTGCCCATCGATAACTTGCCGCCAAACCCGTTCACGCGATTTAGGCGCAATATCTGAATGCCACTCACCAGGAGGCGCTCCAAAGCGGTTCTCAAACCTTTTCAAAAATGACGCCGTCAGCGCAATTTCCGGCAACAAGATCAGAACCTGTTGTCCACGCTCTAAAACCTTGGCGATCGCTTCAAAATAAACTTCTGTTTTACCAGACCCAGTAACCCCATCTAAAAGAACAGGCCTGAAACCCTCTTGCGAAATCACCTCACATAAATCATCAGCGCCAGCACTTTGCTCATCGCTCAACTGCGCTTGCCCATAGGTTGGATCTGGTTTTGCAACAATAGGGGGTGCTGGCAACATAATTGTTTCAAAAACACCTTGTTTTGTCAGCCCATCAATCACGCTACCTGTTACGCCAGCTGCATGCGACAGGCCAGATTTTGTCCATGCAATACTCTCTTCACCGCCCGTCTCATTCACCAATTCCAAAACTCTGCGTCGTGCATCCGTTAAGCGCTCTGGCTGAGTACCTGTGCTTTTCAAAGCCGGTATCATCGGTTCAGGATCAAGGGCAGCTGGCGCGCGCAGGGCCATCCGAGCCACCAATCCGGGGGGCGAAATTGTGTAATTGGCAACCCAATCAATAAAGCGTCGCATAGATGTTTGTAAGGGCGGGCAATCAAAAACATGGGTGATTGTTTTCAGCTTTGAGGTGTCGACTTGATCAACCTCACCATCCCAAACAACACCAATAACTTTGCGAGGTCCCAGCGGGACTTGAACAATTGATCCGGGCACAACATCTTGGCCTTCTGGCACAGCATAGGTAAACGCACGATCAACAGGCATCGGCACAAGGACCGGAACCGACCGTATTATTTTCATTTCAAAAAGCTGGTTTTGCGAATCATTATTCATATATTGCGTGACCTTGCAGCCAGATTGGTTTAAAGAAAAGCTATGACCACCACAAAATGATGGTTTTGCCCATCAGTTAAATATTCGGAGTTAAATTATGAAATTTTTTGTTGATACAGCTGACGTGGACGACATCAGAGAAATCAATGATCTAGGCCTCCTAGATGGCGTGACGACTAACCCATCCCTCATCATGAAGTCTGGCCGCGATATTATCGAAGTCACAAAAGAAATCTGTTCCATTGTAGACGGTCCTGTTTCTGCGGAAGTTACCGCAATGGATTACGACACTATGATGAAAGAAGCAGCAGTGTTGGCGAAAATCGCAGACAATATCTGCATCAAATTGCCATTGACGCTTGAAGGTCTCAAAGCCTGTAAAGCCTTAACAGGTGACGGACACAAAACCAATGTAACTTTGTGCTTCTCAGCAAACCAAGCGCTTCTTGCTGCTAAAGCTGGTGCAACATTTATCTCACCATTCATCGGTCGCCTTGACGACATCGCGCTTGATGGCATGGAACTGATTACAGACATCCGCCAAATTTATGACAATTATGATTTCAAAACTGAAATCTTGGCTGCATCTGTGCGCACGGTAAATCACGTTAAAGACGCTGCATTGATCGGCGCTGATGTGATCACTGCTCCGCCAGCGACATTGAAAGCGCTTGTGAAGCATCCATTGACTGACCAAGGCTTAAACGCATTTATGGCTGATTGGGCAAAAACTGGTCAATCTATCGGCTAACGTGTTCAAATATATCTAAACATATAAAAACCGGCCTCAATCATTTGAGGCCGGTTTTTTTGACTGTTAAATTTGATGGTTCTCTTCTTAGATGAGGTACAAACCCATTTAATGCTTTGGTTTAAAATCCATTGAAAAATCCAAATCCACATCATCTGCCAGACCAAAGACCGTATGGTTTTCCAAAGCTTTGGTGCCCAGAGCGATATCATCGCCCAGCTGATCAGGCATAATCATGTTACCAATTTTAAAATCAAAGGCATTGCCTGTTTTGTTCAACAATTCGTGGAAAACGGTAATGTCACGCAATTCTGATGAATATTTTGACAACCAATAAAACAGGCCCGAATTACGAGCACTTAGGTGAACAGGTAGGATTGGCAAATTATATTTACGCGCAATGGAATAAACAGACGGCTTCCACTCCCGCTCGGTTAACTTACCTTCATGCCAATGAGCAATACGGCCAGATGGATATAAAATTGCAACTTTGTCTTCTTTAAATGTCTGACTTGTCAGTTGCAGAGTTTCACGAGCTTTCAATCTGCTCTTATGTGTATCACGCCATTCAACAGGAATAATCATTTCTACAAAACGTGGATTAACACGCAAAGCATCACGGTTTGCAAAGAACATCATGTCTGGTCTTATGTCTTTTAAAAGATCAAACATCGCAATGCCGTCTGCAATACCCGTTGGGTGATTAGACGCGAGCAAGAACCCACCCTTAAGCGGAATACGTTCTTTGCGCTCAACTTTGACATCAAGCTTTAAAACATTGCTCACATATTCAAATGAATCATAGCCCGATAAAGGCGCGATGGAATCGGCAAAACGGATAGCGTCACGATAATGAAAAACAGTGTGGAACACAGGGCGCAGAACCGGCCAAAGCGGATGGCTCATAATACTTTTGCCACGATCGGCAATCAACTCGTCAATCACATGTCCAGGTCGGCCATATGTCAAAAGTTGCAAGGCTTCAGTAAAACCATCAAATACCGATAATTCTTTTTGCTTAATCATAATGCACCATCAGCCATGAAATTTGTTACTGCCCCAAAACCTGCCTTTATATTGCAAGTAATTGTGAAGACACTATGACGTACGGCCCACACAAAAGAGTTTTCATTCATTTACGTGCCAATAACATATATAAGGTAAGATGGGAAAGTTAAAATCTTAACAAATGGTTAATATGAATGAATCCGTACCTGACAATTGCAAGTAAAGACTTAGCCTTATTAAAGGAACAATGGCTGGAAAATCTGGCTGTTGAACGTCGATTATCTGAGAAAACCAGCGAAGCTTACGAGCGTGATTTACGTCAATTTTTCATTTTTATGACAGGTTATTTGGCCGAACCTCCCAAGGTTGAGGACTTAAAAGAGCTAAAACCACGAGATTTTCGTGCTTTTTTGGCTTCACGCCGCCGCGATGGTGCTGGCGCACGTTCACTTGGCCGCAGTCTGGCCGGTGTTCGTTCATTCCTCAGGTTCTTGGAAAAGAAAGGCTTGGTCAATGCCACAGGCGCACGCGCGGTTCGCACCCCCAAACAGCCAAAATCACTGCCCAAACCCCTAAGCGCTAGCGACGCTATCCGTGTTACCAACCAAGATATGCAAATGGTTGATGAGCCTTGGATTGCCACTCGTAATACCGCTGTGATGACACTTTTATACGGGTGCGGCCTCCGTATTTCAGAAGCTTTGGGGCTAAACGCTGGAGACATTGGCACCTATTCAGAAGTTCTTCGAATTAGCGGTAAAGGCGGCAAAATGCGACTTGTGCCAATTCTGCCTGTCGCCACACAAGCCATTTCTCATTACAAAAAGCTTTGCCCCTACAATCTTGATAAAGATCAATTATTATTTCGAGGCGCCCGAGGTGGAAAGCTACATGCGACCATTATTCAGCGCGACATGAAAAAACTACGATCTGCTCTGGGGCTACCAGACAGCGCCACACCCCATGCATTGCGGCATTCTTTTGCCACTCACCTTTTAGCTGGTGGTGGAGATTTACGGACAATTCAGGAACTTTTGGGCCATGCGAGCTTATCAACAACGCAAATATATACAGCTGTTGATACCAAAAGATTGCTGGATATTTATCAAAGTGCACACCCTCGAGCTTAGCAGAGGCTCAGCAAGAGACTCGTGTCCGTTAAACTTCTGACAACCATAAGAATTAAATTCGGTTAGATCTCATATCGCTTAACCAAACCTTGCAATGTTACCATCTATAGTCTGAGCCAACGCGTTCAGACATTGATAGGTTCTACCCCGTGACACATTCGACACCTTTGCAAAACCTTTTTGACAAGCATTTAGACACAATGATCACCGTTGGGTTTCATGCCCTCGCCATTATTGGTTTTATCGTTTTTACAATGATTGCGACAATGGGTGCCAAGGCTCAAACTGCTGATTTAGCCAAACCTGATTTAGCCAAGTCCGACTTAGCATGTGAGGGGCGCAATCTCATGTTGGATCTACCACCCAGTTCTCTGGTAAGTGCAAAAGTGGAAGCTGCAAAAGTGCCAAACGGTACAGGCCTGTTTTGGAAAATAGAAAAAACCGGACAAGCAGCGTCATGGCTTTATGGCACGATGCATGTCACCGATCCACGCATTGCAAATCTGCCTGATAGCGTTAATCAAGCCATCGATAATGCCGATACTGTTGTAATCGAAACACTTGATTTGCTGGATCCCCAAAAAGCGCAAACAGCCATTTTAATGAATCCAGACCTCACTACGTTCACTGATGGCAATACGTTGACCAGCCAAATGAGCGCAGAAGACAAAGCATTCGTTGAGGCGGAGCTCAATGCCCGCGGCATCTCGCCAAAGCTTGTCTCCCGTATGAAACCTTGGATGATTATGAGTTTAGTTGCCGCCTCTGCTTGCGAAGATGCGCGCAAAGTATCCGGCAAAGAAATTCTTGATTTTAAAATTATCAATCGAGCTAAAGACCACAATAAAAATCTCGATGGGCTTGAAACAATTACAGAACAATTATCTGCCATGGCATCATTACCGATTGATTTTCAAATCAATGGTTTGGTTGAAACATTGCGCTTGGGTGATAAATTATCTGATATCACTGAAACAATGATGCAGCTTTATATCTCCGAAGAGATAGCCCTTATTACCCCAGCGCTGAAAGCTGTCGCCAAACAATTAGGCGGAGAAGAAATGGACGAAGCAGACTTTGGCGCATTTGAAGCCAAGATCATTTTGGCTCGAAACTACCTCATGGCCGAACGTGCGGAGCCTATTTTAAAAGCTGGAAATGCATTTATTGCAGTCGGCGCAATGCATCTGCCCGGTGATGAAGGCGTAATTGAGCTGTTGCGTAAACAAGGGTATGACATTACGCGGGCAAACTAAGGTCTCGTGACCGAAAGTGCCCGCAAATATTGTTTAGCTCGGTAATTGACTAGTCAGAACGTATTTCAATATATCAACCACTTGGGCTGAATGTTCACAAACAGCTAATGCCGCAGCGTCAACTTCTTTAAGTGCATGCTGGTGATCGGCTGAATGAATAACAATGATCGATTTGCCAAGAGCAGACGCATAACCTGCATCAAATGCTGCATTCCACTGCTTGTATTTTTCACCAAACCGCACAACCACAACATCAGCGTCTTGGATGCCTTTGCGCGTGCGAATAGCGTTCATCTTAGCACCCTTATTGTCATGCCAAAACTTAACGTCTTCAGCACCCAATATCTTCACGCCACAATCATCCGACGCATCATGATCTGTTACAGGCGCAGAAAAACTCACATCCAGATTTTGGCTTTTACAGCCATCCATAATCTCTTCACGCCAGTTCGAATGAATTTCACCCGATAGATAAATTTTCAAAGTCATATCATTCCCCAAATTACATATGAATTGGCTTGGCAAATGTTGCCATCGCCGCTTCTTTAACAGCTTCCGACATTGTTGGGTGGGCATGGCATGTACGGCCAAGATCTTCTGATGATCCACCAAACTCCATCAACACCGCGGCCTCATGGATCATTTCACCAGCACTAAGACCAATAATATGAACACCCAAAACTTTGTCTGTTACTTTGTCTGCCAATACTTTTACAAACCCATCAGAAGCCAACATCGCACGTGCACGTCCATTGGCTGAGAATGGGAATTTGCCAGATTTATAAGCAATACCTGCAGCTTTTAATTCTTCTTCAGTCTTACCAACTGACGCCACTTCTGGCTGGGTGTACACAACGCCCGGAATAATATCATAATTCACGTGACCTGCTTGACCCGATAGAATTTCGGCAACAGCAACACCTTCATCTTCAGCTTTATGGGCAAGCATTGCCCCACGCACCACATCACCAATGGCATAAATACCAGGGACAGATGTTTGGAAGTGGTTATCAATATCAATGCGGCCACGATCGTCCATTTTAACGCCGGCTTCACTCAATCCAAGACCATCGGTGTAAGGCTTACGGCCGGTCGCCACGAGCACAATATCAGCGCCCATCGTTTTAGCATCACCACCTTTAACCGGCTCAAACGTGACCGTTGCACCAGAGGCACCTTTGACAGCGGATGTCACTTTTGCACCAAGCTCGAATTTGATATTTTGCTTATCCAAAATCTTCTTAAACTGCTTGGAAACCTCGCCATCCATCCCGCCAAGGATCGTGCCAAGATATTCAACAACCGTGACTTCAGCGCCGAGACGTGCCCACACAGAACCAAGCTCAAGACCGATCACACCGCCGCCAACAACAACCATTTTCGTTGGAACTTTTTCAAGCTCCAAACCACCTGTTGAAGACACGATGACTTTCTCATCAATATCAACTTCAACACCGGGAATACCAGACACATCAGAGCCAGTGGCAATCACAATGTTTTTGGTTTCAAGTTCTTGAACCGTGCCATCATCTGCCGTGACAAGAACCTTGCCAGCACCTGCGACCGAACCCCAACCTTGGAAGGTATCAACTTTGTTTTTCTTCAACAGATAAGCAACGCCATCAACATTAGATTTAATCACACCATCTTTATGCGCCATCATATTTGCAAAGTTCAACTTAGGGGGAGCAACCTCAACACCAAGTTCTGCAATTGTATGTCCAGTTTGGTGGAAAACTTCAGACGCATGCAACAAAGCTTTTGATGGGATACAGCCGATATTCAGACATGTCCCACCAAATGTTGCGCGCTTTTCAACAACAGCAGTTTTCAATCCCAATTGCGCAGCTTTAATAGCACAAACATAGCCGCCAGGGCCTGTACCGATAACGATAAGATCATATGAAGACATGAGATTTTTCCTTGTTTAACTTTGAATTTCGAATTTAAGATTTTCAATTTGGATATGAATTAAAACGTAAATATTAAGGTAGAACAGATCGACCGCCGGACACATCAATGATCGCACCTGTCGAATAGGATGCATCATCAGACATCAGCCACATAACAGCTTTTGCAACTTCAAGCGCCGTTCCCGGCCGCTTCATTGGGATCAAATGTTTAAGCTCTTGTGCACGATCTGGAAGACCACCAGAGGCATGAATATCTGTGTCAATAATACCGGGGCGAACGGCATTGACGCGGATACCTTCTTCGGCAACTTCGCGCGCTAATCCAATTGTCATCGTATCAATCGCACCTTTAGCAGAGGCATAATCAAGATACTGACTGCCCGCGCCAAGTTTGGCTGCAGCTGAGGTGATATTAACGATAGAACCACCTGATCCACCATGACGAGATGACATGGCTTTGACCGCTTCGCGTGCGCACACAAATGCACCTGTGAGATTGATCGCAAACATGCGGTTTAATCGATCCATCGACATTTCATCAAGCCGTGCTGTTGTATCAACAACACCAGCATTATTGATCAAACCAACAATCTTGCCTTGGGCTTTGGCTGCATCAAACATTTTTAAAACATCAGCTTCGTGTTGCACATCGCCCTGTATCGCAAAAGCTTTGCCACCATCTTGCGTAATTTCGGACACCACATCATCAGCTGCATTTTGATTTGAAACATAATTGACAAGAACATGATAACCTTGAGCGCCAGCAAGCTTACAAACTTCAGCGCCAATACCACGGCTTCCGCCTGTTACGATAACAACTTTATCTGACATTTTGCTTTCCCCCATGTTTCATCATTATCACAGATAATATCCTACTGCCGCGATGCCGCAACACGCACAGCCAACAAGACCAAGGCCGCACCCGTAATACGATTGAACCATTTGCCAATTTTATAAAATGCACCACGAACGCTAGGTGTTGTAAAAAACACCGACACCAATAAGAACCAAATGAACAATTGCGCGCTCATTGTGCCAACATAGACAATTTTATGAGCAGCTAATGTGTCTGCACTCACAATTGTTGAGAACAGAGCTAAAAAGAACAACACCGCTTTTGGGTTTAAAAGATTGGTCAAAAAACCAACAACAAAAGCTGTTAAACTGTTTGGCTGAACACTTTGTGCTTCAGCTTCAAAATCGGGTTTCACCGGTGCCGGAGACCGAAACGTTGTGATTCCCAACCAAAGTAAATAAAGAGCGCCTGCAATTTTTAATAATGAAAACAACAGCAATGACTGGCTAACAATCAAACCAATGCCCAACAAAGTATAGCTACCATGGACAAGGATTGATGTTGCAACGCCAAGACTGGTCAAGATCGCAGTTTTGCGGCCGTGAACAATCGACTGGCGCAACACCATGGCAAAATCAGGCCCAGGCACAACGGCATTAATACCAAAGGCAAGCATCAAGGCCAAAAATTCAAGCCATGGAAAACCATTCATCATTTGATCAAATGCCATTATTTACTCGCTGTGAATTCGTCATAAGCCTCTAATGCTTTTGCACCATAGGTTAGACCGGGGCCTGCGCCCATATATCCAATCATTGCCAAACCTTCACAAAACTCTTCGCGGTTGGCACCAAGGCGAATAAGCGAGCGGGTGTGAAACGCAATGCAACTTTCGCACTGGGTCGCAATTGACATTGCAAGCGCAATATATTCTTTGGTTTTTTCATCCATAGCGCCAGGCTTTTTGGCAGCTTTGCCCATAGCTTCAAATGCGCCATAAGCTTCAGGAATTTCTTTTTTCAATGCTTCAAGGCGCTTAATATTGGCGCTCATACTATCTTTCCAAGACATAATTATTCTCCGCAATCTTTAAAATCGAAGACCTCAAACGGTTCTTCTGAATTGAATGTATCCCATATCTTGTGAGACATAACAGATCGTGCAAAGTCAGGTAGTAATATTTGCGTGACCGCAGGCGCACTTCCTTCAGGCAAGAGCCCAATGGAACCATCACCAAAAAGCGCATAAGGAACACCTTGCCACACGGTGCATGCTTCAAGCTCTTCACCTGTTATATCGCCCTCTGGACATTGATTGACCACAAAGGCCACAGGTCGCAGCGGCTCGCCCATGAGCGTAATGAAGCTGTCTAAAGAAGCTGCAGATTTTGTTGAAGAAACAATAAAGCTCTGCAAAAAACGATCTTCTTCTTGCAGAGGTTTAAATGTCAGTTCTAAACCTGATTCTGGGTCGAGATAACGTGCATTATCTTGCAGACAAGTTGCTGCATTTGATGATGTTGCATTTGCTGGACCTATCATTGATGGTGCGGCACTCAATTGCGCAATCACCACAAATGCTGTGAGCCAATACGCCGATGAATGCCGAACCATAGTTTTACTCGTCTCTTATAGATCTAGAACCAAACGCTCTGGATCTTCCAAGCTTTCTTTCACACGAACCAAGAATGTAACAGCATCTTTGCCGTCTACAATTCTGTGATCATAAGACAGTGCCAAATACATCATTGGACGGATAACAACTTGTCCACCAATCGCAACTGGACGTTCTTGAATTTTGTGCATTCCCAAAATACCTGATTGAGGCGCATTCAAAATTGGCGATGACATTAGTGATCCATAAACACCACCGTTTGAAATCGTAAACGTACCGCCTTGCATATCGGCCATACCCAATTGTCCATCGCGAGCAGCTCTGCCCAAACGGCCAATTTCTTGCTCAACATCTGCAATCGACATATCGTCTGCATCACGGACCACAGGCACAACAAGGCCTTTTTCAGTCCCAACAGCAACACCAATGTGGCAGAAGTTTTTATAGACAAGTTCATTGCCATCAATTTCAGCATTTACAGCTGGAATTTCTTTAAGTGCATGACAAACAGCTTTTGTGAAAAAGCCCATAAAGCCAAGTTTCACGCCATGTTTTTTCTCAAACAGCTCTTTGTACTTCTTACGAAGTTCCATCACCGCTGTCATGTCCACTTCATTGTAAGTGGTCAGCATGGCAGCTGTGTTTTGCGCATCTTTCAAACGCTTAGCAATAGTCTGGCGAAGACGTGTCATTTTCACACGTTCTTCACGTGGTGCATCCGCGTCAGATGAAGGTCCACGGGGCGCGGCGGCTACTGGCGCTGCGGCTGAAACACCTTTTGCCAAAGCACTGATCACATCGCCTTTAAGCACTTGGCCACGTTTGCCTGATCCATCAACCTGATCGCCAGAGATTTTATTCTCTGTCATCATTTTTTGAGCAGCAGGGGCTGCAGGCATTGTTGTTTGGCCCGCAGGTGCAGCCGAAGCTGCGGGTGCTGCAGGAGCACTTGGCGCAGGGGCTGCAGCTGGCGCTTCTTCTTTTGCAGCTGATGGGGCTGCGCCCTCACCGGCTGTAATATTTGCAAGAAGAGCGTTTACTTCAACAGTATCACCTTCTTGCGCAATAATTTCAGTCAATATACCAGAGGCAGGTGCAGGCACTTCCAAAGTCACTTTATCAGTTTCAAGCTCAACAATCGGCTCATCAGCTGTGATTGTATCTCCGACTTTTTTGTACCATGTGCCAATTGTGGCTTCGCTTACAGATTCACCTAATGTAGGGACGCGGACTTCAGTAGCCATGATGTTATCTCTCGTTCTAGTTCTAAGTAACGTTAAAATTCAAATGTATTGGAAATGCGCTAGTTGCCCAGCGCATCTTCCAAGAATGCTTCAAGCTGAGCCAAATGCTGTGACATAAGACCCGTTGCCGTCGATGCAGCCGCTGCGCGACCTGTATAACGAACGCGCTGATATTTCGCATTGATATGCGCAAGAACCCATTCAAGATACGGATCAATAAACGACCATGCACCCATATTTTTAGGTTCTTCCTGACACCAAACCATTTCGGCATTGGCAAACCGCGAAAGCTCATTAATCAAAGCTTTTGCAGGGAAAGGATAAAGCTGCTCAAGGCGCAGAAGATAAATATCATCAATGCCACGCTTTTCGCGCTCT
>CAXBCW010000011.1:0-62875 GCA_963974325.1 uncultured Rhizobiaceae bacterium | reverse complement strand
GCAGAAATTGTGGTGACGGATCTTCAAGATGAAGCATTGTCTTATGCTACAAAGGTTGGCGCCAATAAAGTCATCAATATGATGACACAAAGCGATCAGCTTGAGCCTTACAAAGCAAACAAAGGCTATTTTGATGTCCTGTTTGAATGCTCAGGGGCAGCACCAGCATTGGCCGCAGGCATTTCAGTCATGCGACCACGCGGGATTGTCATGCAATTGGGCCTTGGTGGAGATATGACCATCCCTATGCAGGCGCTCACAGCCAAAGAACTGGATCTTCGCGGCTCATTCCGCTTCCATGAAGAGTTTGAAATGGCTGTTCGTTTGATGCAACAAAAGCAAATCGATGTGCGCCCACTAATTTCTCATACGGTGAAATTAGAAGACGCAGTTGAAGGATTTGAAATAGCTGGAGATCGCACAAAAGCTATGAAAGCTCAGATTGAGTTTTCAAGCTAAGCAGCCTTATTTAAAACGTTGATTCCCAGATATAGTGATTAGGAAAAATCTATTTGGGCATCAACAGCTTCAAGCGCTACAATCGCCACCATCAAATCTTGGTCTGGTGAGCCTGAGCCGATACCAATAGCGCCAACACACATACCATCTTTGATAATAGGCAAACCGCCAGCCAATCCCGTCACATTGCCATCGGTTGCCGCCGCAATGGCAGGTCTGACAGCCTCAGGAATATTGGCGCTTGGTGCACAGATAGAAGCTGCGGTTCGCGCTTTGGATGATGCGCTTTTCCGGCTTAGAAATTTGGCGCCAGTCATTTTAATCTCAGCAATCAACTCTCCACTTGCATCGACAATCACGATACATTGCGGCTGGCTGATGGCTTCAGCTTTTTGGGTCGCAGCTTGTAACATTGCTAATGCTGCAGTGTGCGTTAAGGTAAGGCTAGGTTTGAAATTCATGTGGGGTTCCCACTTGTTGTTTGCAAAATATATGTTATCGATAACAAGAAATGATGCGGAGATAAATAGATGTCTTTCTTTGAAGCGGCCGATTCACGTTTTTCCACCTATGTATTGGGAAATGCACCAGTAAAAAAGCTTGCAACAGGCTTTGATTGGGTCGAAGGACCCGTGTGGTTTGGTGATGCAAATTGCTTATTGTTCTCAGATATTCCAAATAACAGAATTATGCGCTGGTCTCCAAATGATGGAATTTCGATCTATCGCGAACCATCAAACTATTCCAATGGACATACCAGAGACCTGCAAGGTCGATTGATCTCCTGCGAGCATGAAACCCGCAGAGTAACCCGCACCGAACATGATGGGTTGATCACAATTATTGCAGATAGCTTTGAGGGAAAACGCTTAAACTCTCCAAATGATGTGGTTGTTAAATCGGACGGCTCGATCTGGTTTTCAGATCCCCATTACGGCATTATGACAAATTACGAGGGCTTTAAATCCGAACAAGAACTGCCCTGCAATGTCTATCGGGTAGAGCCAGATACCGGTAAGATGACGGCAGTCGTCACAGACTTAGATTGTCCAAACGGTTTGGCGTTCTCCGAAGATGAAACCAAACTGTATGTGGCTGATACGGGAAAAATCTTTGATGAAGACGCAAAGCGGCTCATCAGATGTTACCAAGTTAATGATAAAACTGTCACAAATGGTACAGATTTCACCGCGATTTCGCCTGGTTGCGCCGATGGATTTCGCCTTGATGAAGATGGAAATATATGGACATCAGCTGCCGATGGCGTGCATTGCATCAGCCCAGAAGGCGAATTTTTGGGTAAGATTTTAGTTCCAGAAACGGTCTCAAATATTTGCTTTGGTGGGCGTGCAAAACATCAATTGTTTATCACCGCAACAACAAGTCTTTACTGCGTGACACTCAATAGATCTGGCATTCAAAGACCTTAAATAGATCGCATTTAGACAGTTTCGCCTGGGATAAGCCGTGTTTCAACAACGGTAACATCCTTGGTGAACTCACCGCGAATACGCGCCACCAAGGCTTCGGCTGCAGATTTACCCAATGTTTCAATGGCAACGGTTGTTGTCGTTAGTTTTTGAGGCAAAACAGAGGTGATTTCCATGCCTCCCCAGCCTGCAATGGCGATATCTTGTGGGATTTTTAAACCTAATTTTTGGCAATAAAACATCCCGCCAACGGCCATTGTGTCGTCTTGGTAATAGATTGCGTCGATATCTTTTGTGCGATTTAGAACGTTTTCTGTCCCGTAATAACCTGGGTAAAAACCAGCATGATCGACCAAAATTTCCTTGTTCACAAGCGTACGTGAAGCATCACTTAATGCGGCTTCAAACCCGTCAAGTCGGGTTTCATTGGTGCTGCGCGCATTGCGATTTGCCCCAACATAGGCAATATTACGATAGCCTTTTGACAACATAAAGCGGCCCATTTCATAACCACAATCGTAATGATTAAAGCCCACAGAGACATCAAGCGGACTGGTATTTAAGTTCCAAATTTCAACAATTGGAATGCCTTGTGCTTTTAAGATTTCAAGCGTTGATGAGGTGTGCTTTCGGCCGCTCAGTATAACGCCTGCAGGGCGCCAAGCCAAAATAGCACGCAGCCATTCTTCTTCTGTTTCCGCAGATCGTTCATGCGCACCGATCATTGTTTGATAGCCATATTTCAAAAATGTTCGATCGATTGAATCAAGCAAAGTGCCGTATAAACCGCTCGTTAAACTCGGAACGGAAACGCCGATTAAAGTGGATGTCTCAAAGGATCCAAAAGCGGCTGCAATGCGATTTGGCACATAGCCCAAGCGCTTGACTTGGATGAGAACCTTATCGCGCGTTTCATCGGTAAAACCGCTCGCATTTCGCAACACGCGAGATGCCGTCATCTTTGAAACCCCAGCGGCCTCAGCAACCTCGCTCAAAGTTGCGCCTCTTCTCCGTGTGATTTTTTTTACCATTTCCTCGTCAGTTCAATAAAATAAGTTATCGGTAACATTTTGCTTGACTCTGAATATATTTGCAAGACATTATAAGGATAGGTTACCGGTAACATGATGTTTATGACAAGTGTTATCAGTGTATGGGAGGACATTTTATGCCTAAGTCTGCGCAACAGGGCTTGTTTTTTGATAATATCGTCAAGTCATTTGGCGGTACATTGGCATTGCGTGGCGTTTCATTACATGTGGCTCGAGGAGAGATCGTCGCTCTTTTGGGCGAAAACGGTGCAGGAAAGTCGACACTTATCAAAGTGTTAGGCGGCATTCATGAGCCAAACTCTGGTCACGTATCCATCGACGGCATCAATTACACCCATTCCCCTTCAAGACTAAACGAGCGTCAGGCCGTGCATTTATCCACCAAGATTTAGGTCTCGTCGAATGGATGACGGTTGCTGAAAACATGGCTCTTGCTCAAGGATTTGCCCGCAAGTTCGGTTTGATCAATTGGAGAAAAGCCGAAGACATCGCCGAACGTGCCCTTAAAAAGGTAGATTGCGATTTTGATCCCACAACGCGCGTATCAGATCTCAGTCGGACCGAAAAATCACTTGTCGCAATTGCCAGAGCTTTGGCTGTGGAATGCGATTTTCTTGTTTTGGATGAACCTACAGCCTCCCTCCCTGCGGACGAAGTGGAACGATTGTTCAATGCACTTCGTCCGTTAAAGGAAGCAGGAGTTGGCATGATCTATGTCTCTCACCGCTTGGATGAGGTGTTTAAAATCGCCGACCGCGTTGCGGTGTTACGAGATGGAATGATGGTCGGTATGCGAGATATCGCTCACACCAATTCGCCAGAACTTGTGAACTTAATTGTAGGCCGCAAAACACGCGACATTGATCGCCCTGAGGTTAATTTAGGCGCTTCTGTTATCCAAACAAAAAACCTATGTTTGGACATAGCTGGTCCCTTGGATAAAAAAATTGATCAAGGCGAAATTGTCGGTCTTGTTGGTTTACGCGGCGCAGGTCACGAAGAAATTGGCCGCAGCTTTTATGGGGCATCACCCGTTACTGGTGATATTTTGCTCAATGGTCAAACACCTGACCTCTCCAGTCCAAGAGCTGCAATGAAATCGGGGGTAGGCTTGGTAGCTCGGGATCGTGTTGTTGAATCCATTGCGCCAAGCCTGACTATTCGAGAAAACGCTTATTTAAATCCCGAAGCAACGGGCCGCAGTTTACTATCGTTCATGTCGTCCAAAACCGAAGATAAAAAAGCTCTCAAGCTTGGCCAAACATTAGGCTTAAGCCCCAATGATCCAACGCTTGCAATCGAAGCATTGTCTGGCATAAATCAGCAAAAGGTCGTTGTTGGCCGTTGGTTGGCAACCCAGCGGAAACTATTAATCGCTGAAGACCCAACAGCTGGTGTTGATGTGGGTGCAAAAGCTGAAATTTATGCTTTGCTCTTTGATGCATTATCCTCTGGTATGGGGGTGATTGTTGTTTCAACAGATTTCGAGGAAGTCGCTGCCATTTGTCACCGCGCTATTGTATTTAGTCGAGGACAGGTTGTTGAGGAAATATCAGGTGTTGGTCTAACAACCGAAACACTCATTCAAGCAGCATCTGCAGGCGATGCCATTCAAAAATCACACGAGCTCGAAGCGGGCAGGGGTTAATTATGCAGTCTATCGAATCTGGCGCGTTAGAGCCAACAAAAGCAGAATTGAAAGGTTTAAGTTTTGGCGCAAAGCTAATCCGCTTCATCCCTGTTTACGGCCTCCTCATTCTAACTCTCGCATTGGTCGTTCTTTTCTCCATCATGTTGCCGGATACGTTCCCCACCATGTTGAATGTAAGAGCCATTTTATCAGATAAAGCCATTATTGCGTTGCTCAGTCTTGCGGCCATGATCCCAATGGCGGCAGGGCGTATCGATTTAACCGTTGGTTACGGCATTGTGCTTTGGCATATTTTAGCAATTTCGCTGCAAACATTATATGGATTTCCGTGGCCGATCACTGTTTTGGTCGTCATATTTTTGGGTGCATTTGTTGGTTTTTTAAATGGAATTCTAGTTGAAGTTGCTAAAATCGATTCCTTTATTGCAACGCTTGGAACCGGCACAGTGCTTTATGCTTTAGCTCTGTGGCACACAGGCGGACGCCAGGTTGTTGGTGCCTTGCCAGACGGATTTTATGCCATCAGCGGCACATTTGTCTTCGGTCTGCCGATCACCGCCTATTATGTATTTGTCATCACAATCATGATTTGGCTTGTGTTGGAATATACCCCAATTGGCCGGTATCTCTATGCCATTGGCGCAAATCAAAAAGCTGCCGAACTAAACGGAATTCCAACACGAAAATTTGTCGTTGGCGCGTTTATCACATCTGGCATTATGACAGCGTTAGCAGGCGTTATTCTTGCGTCCAAACTGCGCATTGGTCAGGCCAGTGTTGGCTTGGAATATCTCCTGCCCGCTCTTGTTGGCGCGTTCTTAGGATCAACAACAATCAAACCTGGCCGCGTGAATGTGTGGGGAACCATTATTGGTGTGTCCATTCTCGCGGTTGGCATTTCAGGAATTCAGCAATTTGGTGGCTCATTCTGGGTTGAACCAATGTTCAATGGCGCAACATTATTGGTCGCTATCGGAATTGCTGGTTATGCACAAAGACGAAAAGGTGCAGTTAAAAAATAACGAATATCATTAGCAAAACGGGAGGAAACCAAATGCTAAAACGTACATTCATGAAAGTTCTACTTGCTGGAACAATGATCGCAGGCGCAGGCTTTTCAGCATCTCATGCAGAAATGGTCGCATGGGACGGCCCAACAGCGGGTCCAAAAGCTGCAGATAGCAAAACAATTGTATATCTTGGCGCCGATATGAAAAATGGTGGCGTTCTAGGCGTTGCAAACGGCGTTGAAGAAGCTGCTGAAAAAGCTGGCTGGAAATTCCGCGCACTAGATGGTGCAGGAACGGTGTCAGGCCGCGCTGCAATTTTCGGTCAAGCCATGGCGTTAAAGCCAGATGGAATAATTCTTGGCGGTCTTGATCTTGCCGAACAACAAACAGCTGTCAAAACAGCAATCGATGCAGGTATTCCATTGGTCAGCTGGCATACGGGCACCCATATTGGTTGCGATGCACCTGGCGGTATTTTTGCCAATGTATCCACTGATGCAATGGCTGTGTCAGAAGCGGCTGCAGAATGGGCCGTGACGGATGCTGGCGGTAAGCCTGCTGTTGTGATCTTCACAGATTCAACCTACCAAATTGCTAGCGATAAAGCAGATCGTATCAAAGAAACGATTGAGAAAATGGGTGGTACGGTTCTTGAATATGTCGACACACCAATCGCCGATACATCAGCGCGGATGGGGCCTTTAACAACGTCGCTTTTGCAAAAGTATGGCGCAAAATGGACGCATGCTCTTGCAATTAATGATCTGTATTTTGATTTCATGGGCCCTGCACTAGCGGCCGCTGGCATTGCCGGCGACGGATCACCAAAAGCGGGTTCCGCTGGCGATGGATCAGAAGCTGCTTTCCAGCGTATTCGCACAAATCAGTATCAAACGATTACTGTTGCAGAACCTTTGAACCTGCAAGGCTGGCAGCTTGTTGATGAGTTAAACCGTGCAATCCAAGGTGAAACTTGTTCTGGCTATATCACATCTCCGGCGCTTGTGACCCAAGAAGGTCTCAAAGCTATGGGTGATAGCAATCAGTTTGATCCGCAGTCTCCATATCGTGAAGCATATGCAACAATTTGGGGTAAATAACCTTCAAGACAATGCTTGGGCGGCTCATTATTTAGCCGCCCAAATATGACGAAACTATCCAGAGCCAAAACGTAATTCAAGTTTGATTTTAAAACGGTATTTCACCGGCAGGATAACTGTGTCCAGAATTTAGACAAATAGGAATAAATACATGACGTCTTCAAAAAAGGTCGATAGTCCACAAAGTAATAAGCCGGCTAGCTCAGAGCCAAAGGTCAAAATGCCAATCGTTGCAATGCGCGGCATTACAAAACGGTTTGGAGGCATAACAGCGCTCGATAATGTTGATTTAGAAGCCTATGCAGGCGAAGTGCTCGCCATCGTCGGCGACAATGGCGCTGGTAAGTCAACGCTGATTAAGATTCTAACAGGTGTATATCAGCCAACCGAAGGTACGATAACTTTAGACGGCAAACCACTTGAGATGAGCAGTCATGCAGATGCCATTGATGTGGGTATTGATGCCGTTTATCAAACACTTGCCCTTGCAGATCATCTTGATCCCGCAGCTAACCTGTTTTTAGGCTCAGAGCTGACAAGAAAAGTCGCAGGAATGACATTCTTAGACAATAAGAAAATGCGGTCAGAAGCCACGCGTGTTCTCAAGGAGCGCTTGGGCGTCACATTACGCAATATGGATGCTGAAACGTCTAGCCTGTCTGGTGGACAGCGCCAAGCCGTTGCGATTGCGCGAGCGGTTTATAATTCAAACCTGCGTGTTTTGGTGATGGATGAGCCAACAGCTGCGTTAGGACCGCAAGAAACTGCACGCACTTTAACCTTGATCAAAGCGCTGAGAGAACAAGGCCTTGCTGTCATTATCATATCCCATTCGTTGGACGATGTGATGGAAGTATCTGATCGCGTGCATGTGATGCGCCGCGGACGAAAAGCAGGCGTTCTGACAACAAAAGACACCAATAACGAAAAAGTCTTAGGAATGATTGTTGGCGCAGTAAATGAGGCGGTTGCTTAGGCAACTTGGAGAGATAAAATGAACACGACACAACAAAATATACCGAAAACCAGCTTCAAAGACCGGATCGAACCCTATTTAGGATTTATCGGACCCGTGGCGATGATCATGGCTGTGGTTATCTTTATGGGCATCGTCGAGCCTGCACGTTATTTTCGCGCTTCTAATCTTGAAATCATCCTATTAGATGCTGCGCTTTATATGCCGATGCCGATGGCGATGGCAATGACCTTTGTCATCACCCAACGCGGCATTGATCTTTCAATCGGATCAATGGCAGCCCTCACAGGCATCGTGATGGCGTTTTTAATCAAGGTTTACGACTTTCCTGCCATGATCGCAGTCCTCATTGCCATTATGTTTGGTGCAACATTGGGCCTGATCAATGGTTTGATGATTACACGTCTGAAAGTGCCGGATCTGATTGGTACACTCGCCATGGATCTGGTTTACCGTGGGTTTGCGTTGATCTTAGCCAAAGGTATCGTGTTGTCACGGTTCCCGGATTTGATTACGACAATTGGCCGTGAAAAAATTCCATTCTTCTTACCTGTTCCAGTTCTTATCGGAATAGCGGTTATGATTGGCGGCTTTATTCTTATGCGCAAAACCTATTTTGGCCGTTACACAATTGCCATTGGCTCTAATCCTGAAGCTGCCGAAATGACAGGCATTTCTGTTGATAGACATCGTATCTATGCCTATGTTTTGATGGGGGCTGCTGCAGGTCTTGCTGGTGTTATGTTAACCGGCAAACTAAATGCAATCCAAGCAACGTCCGCGCCATATTTCAATCTTCATGTGATTGCAGCTGTGGTTGTGGGCGGAACATCATTGTTTGGTGGTCGCGGGTCTTTAATTGGTTCATTTGCGGGTGTTCTACTCCTTGCAATGATGGTCAACGTATTGGTGACATTGCGAATTGAATTCTTCTGGCAGTCAGTTGCCTCAGGTGTTGTGATTGTGTCATCTGTTGCGCTTTACACATGGCTTGAAAAGAAAGATCGTGATGGTGCGCGCGGGTTATTAGCCGGCCTTGCATCGCCTGACAGTATGAAGCTCATAAAGCTTGGCGTGGGCCTTATAGGCGGCATAGCACTATTTCTTGTTTTCGGATTCCTGTTCGCAGGAGGTGATGTTCCCAGCAATTAAGCTGGGGGCTAGTTAAAGGTCTGGCTGAACCACAATCCAGATCGTTTCTTTGTGGTATTTATATGGGAGTAAATCATGAAACATTCTATTTTTAAAACTCTTCTACTCACCAGCGTTATAGCGTTTTCAGGTGCAGCAATTGCACAAGAACTTCCGCTCAAAGCGATGGATGGTGATGCTGATCGCGATTTCTATTTGGTCGAACAGGTCAATAAAGAAGGATCACTGGAGGCCCTTCAAGCGGCAACAGGTGAAGCTGCGGTTAAAGTTTCTGTCATGCAGGACAAACCAATTGAAATTGCCTTGATCTATCCATCAGCGGATACATCCGATTTCTGGGCCCGCGCTTTCCTTGCCCTAACTAAACGTCTTGATCAGCTCGGCATTGAGTACAAAACAACCGAGTTTGCATCACGTCAAATCGAGCATGCACTACAATCAACATATGCAAACCAAGTGGCCCAAGATGGTGATCTTTACGATTATGTGATTTTCGGACCGTCTGAATTGGCAACTCAAGCTGATAATATCGATAAGCTTGCAGGCACTGAAGGTTTCGACACCTATGTGTGGGCTTTCCACACGCCACCAAAATATCTTAAAAATCAGCCAGACATGTGGCTCGATTTCTCGTCAGCATATGGCGCGCTCAAAATTTGCGATTACATGATCGAACGTTTGGGTAAAGATGTAACCTATGCAATGAACCGAGGTATTCCAGGAATTACAGATAATCAACGTTCTGGTGACTTCAAAGATTGCGTTGCTGAAAATGGTAACTGGAATGCAGTTTACGAGCACTATGGCGAGTATCAGCGCGAAGGTGGATTTGCCGGAACCAATCTGATCTTGCAAGCCTATCCTGAAGCAACAGTTATTCACAATGCAAACACAGCCATGTCTATGGGCTCTGTTGAAGCGCAAGTAGCTGCTGGTAAAGAAAAAGAAATCTTCTCAACAGGTTGGGGTGGAACTGGCCTAGAGTTAGACGCGATCCGTCGTGGTGAGCTTGATGCAACGCCAATGCGTATGGGTGATGATGTGGGTGCTGCAACGGCCGAAGCAATCAAAGCTGATATCGAAGGACGTAACGTAGAATTGCCGCTTGTGTTCCTGGGTCGCATCACAGTTGCTCATGATCAAATGTCTGCAGAAGAGATCGACAACTTGGAAAAAGAAGCATTCTGTTTCTCAGGTGTTGGTGCGCTTAGCTTGCGTGGTTTTTTGCAAAAAATGTGCTGGAAATACAGATGATCAAAGGCCTAACACTTATTAGGCACACATATCCACCATTGATTTCTGTACAGATAGTAATATCATAAAATTGAAATTAAGACGGCACAGGATATATGCCTACCTAGCTCGAGATTTAAAGGGACAGTTTATGACAACTCAATCTGACGACGCTATAAACTTGATCTGTGAAGAAGTTCGCTATGGTAAACCTGTTCGCTCTGAGCTCGGCCCATTATATGAAAATGCGCCTTACGGCATCAATTCTGTCACCGCAAATATCGAAAACCCTCTTCGTTTTGTACCGGCCAATTTTCTTGGTGATGCAAACCTAGCATCCAACATGATCGATCCTGAATATATGCGGCGCGGTGCCTTGATAGTCAAAGCGGTTAAAGAAGGCTTGGCTATCATGCGGATCCGCTACCGTGCAGAAGCAGGCGAAGGCGAAAGCGGACGCCAGTTTTTGCTCGCACGCACTCTTTTACTAAAAGGCATCAACTATTGGCATGAAATTCCATCAGGCCTTTTCGCCTGGTGTGAACAGTCTTTGCATGCCCATCCATTTGTATATGACCAACCCACAATGCCTGTAGGTCAACGGGTAGATTTGCCGGCCTATGAGCAGCGCGGTGTTGATTGGTATGATGAGTTAAGCAGGCATCGCCAGATCCAGTTGGGTTCAGCTTTCCAAGCCATAACTCGGCGCGTTGGATGGGCCGTATCGGGTGTTGTTGCTGAAGAAGAAAAGCAAAGACCCGGATCATTGATCGCCGCAGATCTTGATGTCATAGCGTCATTTCCTCGTAAGTTCTCACTACGGGTAAACGACACTGATAAGTTCATTTTAAATCTGGGTCTTGAGCCAGGATTAACGCCAGGGGCTGTGAGCTATTTTCCTGCGCACCGAGGCAGTGCAATTGAAGCGCCTGATTTACAGGCACTTAGGGTTGCAATTACCCATAGTAAGATTGATGAACCAGTAGAGCCCATGGAAGCTGTGGGCGAACATTATGCTGATAGTTTGGATCGACGCATCGGAAGAGATCCTATTCCGTTGAAGGTTTCACCCAGTAAAAATTCTTATTAAGGTTGCATTTTAGACGTTTACCATAAAACAGATCGGCGATCCGAAGCTGTTGCGTTGATGTGACTTAAATTATATGATCCATACTCTTATTACGTTTTAAAAAGTATTGGGTTTTTAATGTTTGACTGGGATTTGAGTAGCCTCAAACAAAAACATTTATATGTCGAGAATACGCCCGTGATCTGCGATCTGGGAACCCATTCGGCTGTGGTGTCCTTGTCTCATTCAGCATTAAGTCAAAACGAAAAACTAAAAATTTCCGTCGCTGGATACATTGAAGAGACGCCTTGGCTCAATGCAAAACTAAGGAACACAACGACTTCAGAAGAATTACTTCAATACGAACTTTCCAATAAAGATCATGTGGAAATCGTGTTAGAATGTTCGCGCGAGCCAACAGAAGACGAGATTGCTCAGGCTTCCAAAAAGCAGTTTATGTTCAGTGTAACGCTGCAAGTGAAGCGCCAAGACGGACAATCTCAAAATTTACGTGTTGAGATTTTTAACCCTCGCCTACAATCCCTTTTATGGCAGCCGCCAACCGTTCAGATCAAACAATTGACTGTTCCGGAGATTAGTCGTGTCGAAAAAAATGATCGCAACGATGTTGATCTCTTCCATGTGGGCGCCAAACAACCTGCAACCCGCTTAGAGTTTGGTGGCGCAAAGACTGAAGGCCATATTTCTGGATCTTTGGTATGCCTCATTGATGGCGTGTCCACTGATATTACGTCCTATCTAAAGCTTGGCACAAACATTTCACGGTCCAATCTTGGGGTCCCGTGTGAACTACAGTCAGGCGATGAGATTTCCATTCCGTGCACAGTATCGATCAATGAAGTCTTTGACGCTGCAGATAGTGCCGATAATCTGTCGATGCAGTTTGACTGGAAATGCACATTTGGTGATGATGATCGCGCGCCCTTATCTGGTTCATACAAGTTTGAACTTGAGCTAAGGCAAGGTGAAATTTTAGCGCTTAATTACCGCAACACCTCAGCTGTTCCGAATATGACACGCACAGTGACATCATTTGCGGAACGGTTTCCGCTTGAGTTTTCCGTGCCAATTTCGGGTGGTGGTGTTCAGTTTGAACTTGGTGATACAATTGAATTTGAAGTAGTTAGTCTAGATGATAGCTGGGATGTTGTTGCCCACGCACACATCCAGCCTATGGGCGATCCATCCATCCTTGATTCAAGCGAAGATTTTAAGCTTGTTCAGAACTTTGCCATTGATCAAGTCAATGGTGGTAAAATTCAGGTACCATTCCACAACACAACATTTGATGAGAATGCAGACACCGATAGATACCAGCTTTTCATTCGGTTTGAAGCTCAGCGTCTAAAACTTAAAGCTGGCCTGTCCTTGCTTGATGAGGAAGACTTTCTTGAGCGTAAATTTGGCACAGTTGCTGTCGATATTGTTTTGCGTCAGCGCGATCCAAAATATCTGATTTGCTTGGATTATGGTGCGTCAGCAATTGGCGCTTGGTTTGGCCGTGTTGAACGGAACCTGATCCGTCAGCTTATCCCGTTGGGCTCTTTTGCTTATAGTCTTGCCGGAGCGCATGCCGAATATGACCCGAACAAAAAACGCTGGCAAAATGTGTTATTGCCTTCCACTGTTGGCTTAAACCCCACAAAGCATTTGCGATCCCGCAAAGCACCCTTGTCCTATGGCAATCTATCCATGGTGGGAAGCAAATTGCCGGCAGCTGAAAAGCGTATGGCATTTTACGACCGTACCTATGATATTTCATTACCAGTTGATCGCGACTTTCTTTCAGAGGAAAAAAACGCGACCTATATGGATCTACAAACAGTTATTATTCCAGATCTAAAACGGATGTTGATGAACTCCGATGCCGAACTTAAACATCGCATTAAACAATCTGTTATTGAAAGAACTGCAAACGGTTTGCAAGCGTCCAGAGAGATTGATCTGGAAGCACTGACAAAAGATGTTTTCCACGAACTTGGATCCTATTTAATTCCCAATGCACTGTTTTATGCCCATGACCAACTTGATGGTCCGATAACGGGCGAAAATGGCGATGAGCGTTTTGATCAATGGTTAGAATCTGCCGATACCGATGTGCAGGTTGTCATTACCCATCCAAGCGGCATTGCTCAAAACAAACAGCAATTATACAAAAATGCTGGCAGATCATTTACCCAAGGTCTCACAGGCGCACAACCAAACGCATCAACACGGGAACCGCGTTTGATCCCAGAAGCATTAGCTGCCGCATATTTTGGTATATCCAGATCACCGACCCGCGACGAAGGCACCGAAATTTTTGCCTGTATTGATATTGGCGCCAGCACTGTTGATGCCAGCTTAATTGAAGCTAAAATGCGTCATGATAGTATTGAAAGCTGGACAGTTTTTGCCCATTTTGGTGCAACAATTGGTGGTGCGAACCTGGATGAAGCGCTTCTTGCTGTGTTGATCCAAAATATGCGAGAGCTATTTTCTGCATCAGAACCAATTTTTGAAGATATGGAACTTGACCATCGCTTCTTGCGAGACGAGGCGTTAAAAGCTGCCTTATTGCCACGTGTTCAACAGGCCAAACGCGAGTTATCAGAAACGCTTATGCGCCAAGCTGGTCCAAACGGCGAGTACCGTTGGGCACATGCAGGTGATGGCAGCTGTTTCTCCGTTGAGCTGAATGATATTGTGCGCAGCATCACATCCGGCAAGCCATTGAACGAAAGAAAGACCGCAATTCCAGGCACCGATGGAACGGTTAATCTTTGCGTTAGAACCAATGTAACGGGCGGTCAAACGGTGTGTATCGAAATACCATCTGAGATGCTTGATGCCGATGAGCCACTTCAAAATCCATCTAGAAGCAATCCGCAAACTGTAGCGCGCACCCTCGGGCATGCAGTTCCAGCAATGCTGATCAGAGAAGCACGCCGTTTAAACGTTCGCGATCCAAAATGGGTTGTGACAGGCCGCGCCAGCCTTTGGCCATCCATTTTCTCAGGTATCCGTCATACAGCTGAAACATTTGGGCAGGAAACAGATGCAGCCCCAATGAAACCATTTGCACCTGATGATATGAAAAACGCCACTGTCTTTGGTGCCGCACGTTTGGCAACTGCCGGACTTGAAATTACCGATGGTGTTGATCATTCCTACGCGCTTGTTCTGCACGATGACGGGCGCGGTGTTGTGTCAGATATTGAATATTTGGATACGCGTTCGCGATCTGAAGGCAATAAAAGCGTACGCTTTTTGCCAAATAGATGGCTTAGCCGCGTATTGCCCGGTTTGAATGATGTTGGAACCGATCAAGATATCACCCGCGAAGAAATCGTGCATTTGTTCGGTATCTTTGGTCAAAAAGTTGTTGTGGATCAATGTCAGGTTAAGCCTGGCGGTCTTGCAGGCGGTCAAGATCAGTTGGTCGAGATATCTTGGAAGCGCAGAAATTCAGATGTTGAGTTTACCGTCGGCGACATTATAGTCCGGCAACCACGAAACAGATTAGCAGGAACCTAGAGGCTTAAATGGCGATGTTTGGTATTGAGTTCACATCCAGATTTACGGAGTTTCTATTCTTCGCATTGTTGCTGGCAATTATTGTCGGCGCGATTTGGTTTTTTTATCGCTTACGTCAAGGCACATCTTTGTTAGCAACTGTCAGGCGCGAAAACTCAAAACTTCGCAACGAAATTGCCAATATTACAGGTTGGACGATTGATGGTCGTTTGCCAGAGGATTGGCAAGATAAGTTACATAACAATCATGCTTCGATCACCTCGCCTATTTCATCAACGTCAGAACCATCAAGTGACCCTGTTTTGCTGGTTGCACATCACGCAATGAAAACCATTGATCCGCCATATTTCGCAACAAATGATAGCGATGATGCGATGGAGCGTGAACACAAGCGGATTGTTGATTTACTGGAAGGCTTGGCCCATGGCACGGTTGATCCAGAAACAGCTTTAGCGAACGGTGACTTTGATAAACTAATCAGCATGTGGCGTCGCCTTGGCATTTATTTCCCAGATGAAGCAGAAACTTTTGTCTATGCAATTGCTGCTAATGCTGTGCTCGGTGTATTGAAAAAACATGCCATCCAAGTGATTGCGCCAAGACCACTCTCTGTGGCAAGTGCCAAAAGTTGCGTCTTGACCACAGGCGATGGTGAAGGCTTGCGAGATCTCACCCGCATCCGTGCCGCCGCCTTATCGACAGGGGCGCATCTCACAACTTTGCAGCCCGGCGAAGAAATTGTCATAGATTGCCAACGCCCGGGATGGAATGGCCCGAACGGGCAAGTGAGCCCTCGAATACTCATCCTTGATAAGTCATGGTAGAGCGTAATACGGGGGGTATATAATGGCTTTAGGAAATCCAGTCAGGTTCAATTCAACGCCAGATCGACCTGTTATTATGATAACCGCAAATCTAGATTTGCGGGACAATCAACCTTTTTGGCGTCGCAAGGTTTTTGATATCCCAAGAACTGGTCTTTTGGGTTGGTTGTTTAATCGCTCGAAAAAACAAGATACAGATTTCCCATGGATCGTCGGTGGCAATCCAGACCCAAGCCGTCGTAAGGGTTTTTTCAAAGTATCCAAAGGGTCCGTCGATGAAGTTTTATTTTCCATTACAGACAAACTTACAGTTGGTACTGCCAATGGTAGCGAAGTCGTTGAGGTTGCGTTTCAACACCTGACATTCATATCTGGCACGGGCGGTGTCTGCGATACAGAATCTGAGCAAGGCCTAGAGCAACGCATTGCCGAAAGCTTAAGCTCGACCTTGAAGGGCTATTTTGACACAACAATTGGTATTCGCGTCGAGTGCATGGTCAATCCAGCTCTGCCATCCAATCAAGTGAATATGTATATAGGTCAGGGCGTGTTTGTGCCCCGCCGTGGTGAACGGCCTATCGGTTGGATCAGATATTATCCAGACCCTTCAAATCGCGAACATTTCAGCGAACCTGTCCTACAAGATGGTCGTCCTGCAGGCCTTTACAAAGGCCAAGGCGGTATCGTGATTGGCACTGTTGAAGATCTTCTCCATGCCGAGATTGTTCTTGGGTCGAATGAGGAAATTCAATCGTCGTACCTGTTTATCAACAAGAATGCCGCACAGACTTTGGCAAGCGAACATGGCCAAAGCCGTGGTGTGGATGCAAGATTATCCTTTTGTCGTGGCCACGGTAATGAGCCAGTGCCAAACATGGTTGAAAATAATAGCAATGAATGTGATTTGGCATGGCGTATTGATTATGTCGGCACTGCTCAAATTCCTGGTCGAATGGAATTGTGCGTTGATGCTAGACCATCCCGCATGCATTGGAAGCTAACGGATAACTGCAATGCAGCGATCACCACATTGCTGTTTGACCGAAATGATTTCTCCGACCTTGATGTTGATCGTCTTTGGATCGATCTTGACCATGACAACATCTTAATCGCCTATGCCTTGCAGGTTGCGCGGGTTTCATTGGTTTGGGATTGCGAAAATTCAGAGCAATATGTCTATGAATGGGGCCAAATCGGCTCGCCATTTAAAAAGCCCGGTAGTGCAGGTCTAAAATGTCGAACAATTGATAATGATGTCATCGAAATCGGCAGAGCCGATGGCCAACCATTTGGCTATCTTGAATTACCAGACAGACCTGAAAAAGTTATCTTCTCCGACGCATTTCAATCCTTCAGCGGTTTCCATCTGGATTGGTTGGACGAATGTGGACGCGTTGCCAGTGGGGACACAATTATGTCTTTGGGCGAAGCTTATGCAGAGAAATGTTCGGGTATGTTGGTGTCAAAATTTGGTCCGGGCGAAACCCGTAAAGTCATTGGCCCGCTGGTTCTGACCCCACATCACGGGGGCGATACATCATGAAAGCCAAGTTTTTAGCCGCATTCCCATTCAAACTGATCATCCTGATTGTGCTTGCTGGCGTGTTGTATCTTGGTGGACATTTCTTTGTCACAACATCCAAAATCAACCAAGCATGGATGAAACAAGTACAAATTCCCAGCGCAACAGCTTTTGATTCAACAGCCTTTCATTCGCTCATTGAAGGCGGTGCGATTTGGCCTGTTCGGGACGGGATATCTGTCACACTTGGGCATGCATCGTGCAATACATTAGCCCTCCGCTCTCCTGAAACAGTTAAGCTGGTTGATGGTGTTGCGGGCAAAAATGGGCGTCAATATATTCGCGAACTTTGTGAATCGCCACAAGGTGAGCGTATCCGCGAAGAACTGGCAAACTTCAATCAAAGCTATCGTATTGTCGCGGTGTCAGATAATCGCGAAGCTGCGCCGGCAAAGCAATCATCCAAAGGTGCTCTGTGTGCCGATGGTGTCAGCACAGCTTTGTTGTTTGTGCCTAAAAGATGCCTACCAAATAAATGGGAAGCAACAATTGCAGCCGATGGTCGGGCAGTTCAATCGATCACCACAGCAACAATTTCCCAAACAGATTATGCGTTTTTGGCAAGCCAGACCGAGAGCTTTTTTGGCGATTGGAAAGTCATCACTCCGGTGATTGATGCCCAGACAGGCGATGCGGGTTTTTATACGTTCAAAACAACAATGACATTCGGCGATTTGCCGATCAGCATCCGGACAATTGGCCCAGTGCAGTCGCTTAAACTGGATGGAAAAACGGTTGAAATCGATCCCAATAATGATGCAGATGCTGTTCGCAAAGTTGCAGGTCAGGCGGCAAAAGTTGCATTGGCAATTTATTGCGCAAATGATGCAGCAGGAATTGGAAAACGCGCCCGTTGCGAAGCGGAAAGTCCAAAAGGACGCCCAGCAGGAACATGGATTTATTTGTCAGAAAAAGCAGGCAAAACCGTTGAAGTAGAAATGGTCCTAGAACCATCCATCAGGGTCGCGCGGGGGCTAAGACGGTTTTTAGCTGATCAACAAAATGGTAATCGCGACAGTGACCAAAATGAAGAGATAAAAAAGGTCACTCTCGGGTTTGGACGTATTCGTGTTTCCTGTGAGCTGTCACGTTTTGAAGTTGGTAAATATGACAAAGGCATGGCCGAGACTGGCTGTGATCTGGCATGGAATGTACCCAATAGCCAATTGGTTGAGCGTCAAAGCGAACCTGTTACGGATTTAAATTTGAACGACGTCACCATTCTTGATGCTCGCGGCACACTGACGCAAAAAGCATTTGAAATGGGGCTTGGCGGTCTTTTGGGGCTAGGCATCAGTGATTCTGGCTCAGTTGCTGCAGCGCTTACCGAAACTGATGAAGGTGAGAACCCAACGTTAACGCTTATTCCTGATTATCAAGAAAAAGCGATTGCTGCCCTAGCTGCAAACTACACTTGCCCCAAAGATAAAGAAGAATGCGGACGCCGCGCTGATCTTGTGATTATTGATGCTGAAGGCGATGACGCTGGCAATGTGCTTGCGGTGGCAAGTCTGCCGCATCCGCGCACAGGAATGGCTGCATGGGATATCGAAACATTAGAGCGGTCCTCACCATCGAAAAGCCCATTGGCAGCTTACGCATGGCGGAATTATGACCTGCGCGCGACCCCTGGTTCTGCATTTAAATTGGTAACTGCACTGACCGCAAGCCAACATGTGTTGGACACAGGCGACAAACTGCTTGAACGCATTTTACTGGGTCAAGCAGACCCACTTGAAATGGCGGATGCTTTTGGCGTGGCGGCAACAAAGCCTGCATTTAATGGTCGTTGCAAACCAAATTATGACGTGCGGGACCCGGCAAAAATGAATGCTCTGCCGATCCCGGGCGCTCGTGGCAGGATTGTATTTTGTATCGGTAATTCTGCATCTCGAGCCGGTGTGCGTAGCGGTATGAGCTCAATTTTAGAAATGGGCGTTGATAGCGGCTGCGGCGATGTTCGCTCGCCACGCGCTGGCATGTGCGAAGCGATGAAGCGCTCGTCCAATTTGTTCTTTGCAGGCATCGCAATGTATCTTGATGCGGATAAGTTTTTGGATCCTGACACTGGCTTTGAACACACAAGATTGGTTGATAATCTTTTGCTGGCAAAAACAGCTGACCGACTTTTCCCATCAAAGGTCAGTTCAGACCTTATGCAGCACAAAAACGCCTTTGATATTTTAGATCCCAATTATCCGTCAACGGGTCGTGGACGTTCAAGTCCTTTGGTGGTGGAAGCTGGCCTGCCAGTTCCAAATGGCGAGCCGCGCCGTTTAAGACTGGCGCGCGGTGGCATTGGCCTGAGTGTCAATGCAAGCCCAATCGCTATGGCATCGGTTGCAGCATCTGTCGCAACGGGCAAAATCGTCCGTCCCCATATGGTCATAGCTCAGCAGCGTGGATTAACAGATGACCCTGTTGAAGGGCAGCCAATTTTGGTGACCACGCCAGACAAGCAATATCTTGCTGATAGTTTCTTAGACGAAATTCGCAAAGGCATGGGCGCAGTTATTCGAAACCAAGGTGGCACGTCTCGGTCAGCCTTTGCAAAAATTCCAAAAGAATTACGCGATTCAATCTATGCCAAAACAGGAACAGCACCGGTGTTCTCAAACCGCGATATCGCCAAAGAAGGTCGCTATGCGGCTTGGCTTGTTGGGTTTGTAGAGCCAAATGATGATTTGCCTGGCATTGATCAAAGAATAGCCTTTGCATGCCGCGTGGCATTTTCGCCAAGCTTTGGTGGGTCTGTGTGCGGCCCAATCGTGAGAGATTTTCTTGTGTCCCTATATGAAGGTGACCCATGAAACTGATCCGTTCCGCAGTTTCAGTCCTGAGTACATTCATGCGCGTTATATTGGGCGCTCTCACCGCTATTGTAATTTTTTGGTGGATGCATTCAATTGCAAGCGTTGCCGATAAAGCCCCAGCATTTAGTGCTTTAAAAGAACTAAATCTGACGATTTCCCCGGGCACCGAGGTGTTGTTAGGTCGTGCGGAATTACTACAGCCAGGTGGCGCGCGGTCTGCCGAACTTAAACATGTTCGACTTCGGGCATCTGAAGATGGTCAGCTTTTGATCAGCCGTGTTGCCGAGCTTCGCAATCTCAATGTTGAATTTGGCGGTAAAACCGAAGAAGGCTCAAGCGAACAATATGAAATTTCGCGAGAGGCGGGCGCATTAACCCGCCTATCTGCCGGATCGCAAATCCTAGATATCGCAGTACGTGATGATGGCGGCATATCGTTCAAAATTGAAAATGGACCCGGAACACACACATCTGCCATTGTTTATGAAGATGGATCACGCACGTTGTTAGATGGCGAACCAGCAAATGGTTGTTATGAACAGGGCGGTGTTGCGCAGATCGCTTCAAAAGCAAATAAGTTCAGCAGACAAGCCGCCCTTGATCTATCCAAATTTTTGGAAGAACGCGGTTTAAGCAGTCTGTTTAAACGCCGCGGAAAATCAACCATTGCTGTCTTGGGCGGCGATGTAAATTGCACCATGCACAGCTACGCCCTTTTGGCGATGCCAAGAGCAAACCAAGAGCTAGAATTTGCGATACGTAAAAATCTGTCAGATGATCGTCTGTTTGTGTCAATCTTTCGCAAAGCAAACTTGGTTCCGATTAGTTATGAAACATGGGTCGATGGTGATAAAACCCGTCAGCATTATGGGCGCACAGGCATTGAAGTTCCTGTTGCTTCGCTCACCCCACTTATCAATCCTGCGGTGACGCAGTTTACAGCTGGTAGAACACGCTATTCAATCGAGGCTGAAAATGGCGCTGATGGCCGTTGGGATGTTCGCATTCGGCCTGATCGAAGAATAGCGCTGTTTGATGACAGTGTGTGCAGTCAACCCTTATCATCAGCGGCAGGTTCGCTCTCACCAGAAGATTGCCCACCACCTTTGGATAGCTCACCAAATCTTTTGCCCAAAGGGGCAAGCATCGATGTGGTCAAACAAGATCTGCCACCTGCATTGGATCGTCTCTTTGTCAGCACACCAGATGGCTTGGCAAAGGCTGAAATCCTTGCGCGTGGCTTTGCGATTAGCTTGTCACTATTGATTGTGCTTGCAGTCCCGGGGGCAACAATTTGGCGCTCAAATGGCAGCATAGTGCGCGGAATATTTTTGAGTGTTGCAGGTATCACGGTACTTGGGCTTTGTTTACTGCCTGATCTCATCGCAATAACTCGGATATTTGTTGATGTTCCGATGGGATCAACTTTGATGTTCTATGCCCTTGGCGCATTATGGATCTGTGCGACATTTGTCATTATGTTGGACAGTTCAGGTGGATCGCATCTGTCTGCATTCTGGTTGGTTCTCACAGCGATTATTGCGATTAGTTCCATATCGATGTTCAGCATGAGCCTAGAAGGTGCAAACACCGATTGGGAACGGTTCTTCATCAAGCATAAGCTTGTGGTTTTAGACATTTTACCACTGTTTGTCATCGCGCTTACAATTGTATCTCCAACAGCGCTTAAGCTTCGTATCGGCAATGATTTTGCCGGACGGCCATCGTTTTTCTCGCCAATTTTCTGGCTCCTTGCCATTGTGTTAGCGCTGTTTGCAGCTTGGTTCTTCCTTGGAAATCAAACGGGTCTTGGTGGCTCAATTCAGCCCGTTGAAGCGGGTAAATTTGCCATTGTTGTGCTGCTTGGTGCATCGCTTGCTCAATGGCTTATTCGCGCCCGTTTATTGGCCCAAGCATGGTTTGGCCTGACACTGATTGCTGTTGTTCTCTCTGGTTTTTTTATCATAGCGCTTTTGTTTGTGCCGGCAGTAAAATCTGATTATTCCCCGTTGATTATCATCGCATCTGCCACCGCAATGACAGCGATTATTGGTTTAATGGCAATTGGGATGCGGATCAGAGAAGAGGAAATTGACGATATCAAAGATATTGAACGCATTCCTTTATCCTACGCGCCCAAAATTCGAGACGTTCGTCTCAAACCATCTCAGTTTCTATTGCTGTTGATCAGTTTTACACTCGTGTTCACAGCACCGCTCATCATTGCCGATGAACGTGTTCATGAATTATTTTCCCTTATCAAAGCCTCACCAGAATATACCATTGCAGCTAGTATCGCGTTGGTCTTGGTCATTTTCCTTTTGGTTCGATTGATGTT
Source organism: uncultured Rhizobiaceae bacterium (assembly GCA_963974325.1). Classification (GTDB taxonomy): domain Bacteria; phylum Pseudomonadota; class Alphaproteobacteria; order Rhizobiales; family Rhizobiaceae; genus Lentilitoribacter. Next base: position 40,649 of record CAXBCW010000011.1, on the reverse strand, counting down.
TGTGCCACGGGCCGTGTTCATCACCATGTTAGGGCTTCCTATGGCGGTGATTGGCACATGGGCACTTGTGCGCCAAGAATATATTGTGTTGATAATTGCGGTCATAAGTGTCGTCGTCATTTTATGTGGCATTGCTTTGAGCGGACGCATCAACTGGACATTGGCCCGTATGGCCATTGCAACGCCTATTATTGCCCTTATTTTTGCTGTTGGATTGCAAGACTTGCCAACTAAAATTGGTTTAGGTGTTCAAGAATGGTCATGGTTTGGAAAAGCAGATCAACAGATTGAAGAACTCGAAAAAGTACTGGGCAAAGGACGCCGTTTGCCCGTCGAACGTCTGATGAGTTGGGCTGACCTGCGCTATGACCGATTTAGCACCGATGAAGAAACAAGACAGCTTGCCCTTCGAGATTTAAACTTCCACGTCCTTCGTTCACGCGCCACACTTGCCAATGCCTCTTGCGGCTTAAGCCCAGAACTAACAAGCGCACCTTATGACATTGGAAAAGCAGTTAGCTGGCTTGGCAGCATCACATCACAAGGCTTGGGGCTAACCTGTGTGGATGAAGCGGCAAAACAAACCGAGAGGCTTGGTTGCACACCTTCAACATTAAAAGGCCCTGTGCGACCCCATTGTGTACCGGTTGTTCAAAGTGATTTTGCAGCGACCTATATTACGGCACGACTAGGCAATACGGCCGCAGCTTTACTTGTCGCATTGCAAGGTATTTTCGTGCTGCTTGTGGTCGATGTATATCTCAGGCTTCAATCAAAAAGATCGCGCGATCCGGTGGAAACTGGCGCTGATCAAGCTTTGGCTTGTATTGCGCTTGGATCAGGCATGTTATTTTTAATGCAATGGATTTTGGCATGGTCCAATGCATTCGGTTTACTACCTGTTATGGGGCAGCCAATGACATGGCTGTCGGCAGGTACAAGCCATCATTTATTTATGGCCATCCCCGCAGCATTAGTGCTGTTGGTGGCAACACGTCTTGCAGGCATGAGAACTCCCGTGTTAACAATTCGTGTGCCACCACGACGCCGGGGCTAATTAAAAGTATTGATTAAATTGGAGAGGCAGGCGAAAAATGGATAAGATGCAAAGAGGCAGCCGACATACAGATGACATGCAAATGGATGATAATTCCGGACGCATGACAACGCGCTTACGCCAGATTTTTTTGATCGTATTCGCCACCATTGCTCTGCTGATGACAGCCTATGCCACAAGTGGTGGCCTGAGACTGTTTTTAACCGAGTCTTATGCATGGATCGGTATTACAGCCCTTTCTGTCGGTTTTTTGGCATTTACATCACTGGTTCTTGGTGATGGAATATCCTCCAACAAAATTTCGCAAATTATCCTTGTGACGCCGTTTTTTCTGGTTGCTGTTGCCATCTGTTGGATCCTATCTTTCACGTCCTATCATCAGCAATTCCTAAGCGTTGGGAAATCTGATCTTGCCAATTCAGAAACCAATTTACGTCAAATGGGAAACTACGCCTATGACGTTACTAAAGCGATGAATGATCAGGTTGAAGGTCAGCGAGCAGCATTAGTTGAGGGCGAGACATTCCAAGAATATTCAACAACAATCATCGGACTTGCTGATGATCTAAAAGATAGAGATAAGAAAAAAGAAATTGCGGCGCAGCTTGAAACATTGATCGATGACAAAAAGATCGAATTGATCAATCGTCAGGCTTCATTGGAAGCTGAACAAGGCAAGCTTAAAAATGATTTAGACCGTCTTGCAATCAATATTGGCAAGCTTGAAAACCTATCCTCTGAAAAACAAGCCGCGCTGAATACAGCCCAAGCTCTTGAGAAAAATTTGGAACTCGCAATGGAGTTGGAAGAGGGTGACCCTAATGTGCCGGGCCAGCAAAGACCGTTTATCGCAAGGGATAGTCTAGCGCGCCAATTGGTAGATTCGCCAGCCTGTGATCGCCGACGTGCAGCCGGTAAAGGTGGTGGAATACCTGGAACCTGTTATTTCGCGCTAACAGAGAAACTAACTGAAACTCAAGTCTTGGTCCAAGAGATCAAAACAGCGTCACAAGCCTCGCTTAAAGATCTCAAAGATGCGCGCCAACGTCAGGTCAATGATCAAGGGAATTTGAAAGAATTGATGGCTCAATTCGAGATTGATAAACAGCAATCAAGTGAAGAGTTTTCATCGAAGTTCGCTCTGGATACAAACGGTTTTCTGAAAAGCGTAGATGCCTTTATCGATCAACCCTCAGAGCTTACATTTAACGCAACTGCCAATTATTGCCAAAACGTGACGGAGGTTTTATCCGATCTTAATTCAACATCTGAACTACCTGCCTGCGCCCCGCAAAAACTGACAGCGGTTTTTAAACAGTTCAACACACTAGATGAAGAGAAAAATGCCGTCAGCATGGCATGCGCTGAGGCAGATCGTCGTGAGTTTATTATCGAAGATCTTCGTCGTGACATTCAAGGTCTTACAGGCCCTGAGCGTTTGGTGCCAATCACACAATCTTATGACAAAATGCGCACCGACGTTTTGGAAGCATGTTTGGTAGCCGCTGAGCAAAAAGGCCTAGAGACAGGTCCAATCCGCGAGAGTTTAGCTAGTCTTTACGATCAGATTAATCCATCGCAAGATCCGATTAGTAAAGCGATCGGAAAAGTGACATCTTTGTTTAATGGCACAGCCTCTGCTCGTGATTATTTCCCTGCATTATTAGCGCTCTTACAAGAACTTTCACTTCTTCTCGCAAAATTATTCTGGGATGCAAATGTCGTTAAAAAATCAGCAGTTCGGAAAGATGATGAAGATTATTCTGATATCGATCTTGACGCCAAGCCTGACGATCCCGCAGCCGTTCTTGCTGCAAAAAATCTGCTACTGAATACCACCTTCCACAAGCAGAGACACTTGTTGCCACATATTTTTGATGAAGAATATTCACATCAAATGCAAAGCCATATGCGCCGCATTCTTGATAATTTGTTCCGCAAAAAGCTAGCTAAAAAATCACATCGTGGCATTGTTATTTCGGAAGATGGAATGGCTGAGATTGCGCGTCAAATCAGCCGGCATAATCAAGCGACCCAAACGGCCAATAACGAGGCTGCCCCTGTTACAAGTATGGCTGAGCCTGACCGCGTAGACCCAATAGCGACTGTTGATTCAGTTAAAGTTGCAGCACCCGTCTTGGTAAATATCGACAAGCTTGACTCCACACAAGATGACATATCAGCTGGAAAACAAGACGATTTACAAGACCCAATTGCTGAAGATGTATCAGAGGTAGATGCGGCAGAAGTTGAAGAGACCAATGACGAGCCTGTTGAGCAAAAGCCGCGTAAACGCAGACCTATTGTTGTAAGACCAAACTTTAGACGTGAGGTGTAAAGGGGCGCTTAAAGCGCAGCCTTTGCTTTAGAGAACAGCAGATATTTGATGTCGTGAGCATGTTATACGCCTGAGTGGCGTAAAACTGATTAAGCGCGTAAAACTGAATCATATCCATATTTTTCGCCAAGACTTTGGCCCAAAATATGCTTATGCGTTTGTTCAAACGCCAAATACTCGCTCAATGTTGTTGAGCTTTCACGAGGCCAAAGCAATTGCATCCGTCTAAGCTTTGTCGGAACGCGGACGCCAACATCTTCAGCGCGCGCCGCAAGCTTGGAAATATCATCCCAAGTTTTTTGCATTTCATGGGCAGAAGCAAACTCTATAATGGCGGCTTTTTTGACATCATCAGTCGGCGTCGTTAGCGATGCATTATCAAGCTCGATTTGTGTCAGCTTTCGCATGTTGACCGCATTTGGCAAAAGCCAATCTTCAACACCGTGCATATTTTCAGCAACATCTTCAACCAATGTTTCATCGAAGTTACGCGCATCAAAATGACATCCGGTATCGACAAGCAAGGCGCGCAGAAATTCGATCAGTTTCTTACTATCATTTGGCAGTAGTTTTGGATAATTGGTGTAAATATCCGATGCGATCCGGCTTCTGTAGTAAGCATTACGGCCAAATTGAACCAACAAAGATTCATAACGACGGCCAGCAACTTGATCACGGGCAAGATTTGATTCAGTCAACGAGGCAATCAGGCTTTCAAGGGCCTCTTCGCTTGTTCCCAGCGACTGCCATCTGTTGCCATCAATGGTCACATCATTTGAAGTGTCATCAGTGACCACAAGCTCACCGTGGAAAGCGTCAAACGTTTCTGCTGCATGGGCCATATCTTCAGATAATTGCTCCAGGGAACTGCGTTCAATCGGTCTAAAAGCGCCATTGGTCTCTAAAAGATCTTCATAAATTTGAGGTCGGCTGACAAACAACCAATCTTTAAATTCTGCATTGGATAGGCGAACATCAATCTGGTCGACGGATTCAGCCAGCGCATAAAAATCATCACTTGCTGGATTAACACCATTAATTCGGAAGACACATGTTTTCAAAACAGGTGTACGTGCCAAACTTGTGACCGCAAAGGATGTTACAATTTGGTCTTCAAGTTGAGCCAGATTTACAAAAGCTTCTTCCCGGCCCAACAAGCCCAAAGTTCTGACCAATAGATTACCTTCACGGCAGTGCTTAAATTCAGCCATCGATGCCCAAAAGTTTGGTTTGATCGCATCAGCCAAAAGCCAAGGTGCAGGATCGCGAATGAACGTTGCCCAAGGAAACTCAACGCTAGACGAGTTCAAACCATTTTGAATGGCGGCATGAACTTTCAAGGGCAGAAAATCAAATGGCGTATAGGGCGCAGATACCTGATCATGCTTCATGCGCAAAGATGTTGGCAATGTATCAATTTTGCCCGTATCAGAAACTGGGGAGCGTTTTGCAGGGCGATGGGCGTCAATTTCAGCAATTTTCTTATGGCCAGATGTGTATATGCCGCGCAGCAATTGCAAGCCTGTGGTATTTGCCTCAAAGGCTAAAATACTATCGGAGCTGACATGCTGGCCAACGCGCAGTTTACGCCCCATCGTATCGTAGAACACTAAGTGATCGCCGGCAGAGATTTCATAGACCGATAATTCAACTTTTTCACCAGTTTCTTGTGGCACAACATCCACAAAAGTATCCGGTGATGTCAGCTCAAACCAACGATGTTCCTGCGTCAGGACTTTAATAAGATTTTGTCCAGCTTCTTCAATATCGGATTCACTCCAATCATCAGAGCCTGCAAGTTGTTGGGTATAGGCATCGACAAGATTGTCGCTAATCACCTGAAATGTGCCAGGATCAATATCGATAATTCGGCTCCACTCATTTGCCCGTTGTCTATGGGCAGAAACGTGGAGAAAATAAAGACCATATAAAAGCGGCGGGCTGCCTTCAATCGTCAGAACGGCATTTTGAATACGGTCGTTCTCGATACAGGCCCGCATGATCGCTGTGGTATCGTCATCTTTGCCAGACGTTTCGGCTTCAATAATATCGTATCCAACAGGAAAAATTTGCAACGCATCTTCTAAATGCGGAACTTCCAATCGGAAGCTAGACACCATCACAACCGTGCTGGTTGGGTCACTATCATCGGCTGGCCAGCAATTGAAATAACCAGCCCAGCCAATTGGCGCATTTGGGTTTTTAAGGTGGTGAACGCGTTTGTCTGACCAAACAAAGCGGCCATCGGTATCATCGCCTTCAATTTCAGGAAGAGCAATGACAACATTACCAAATCGAGCACCCGGTTGCGTTTCATCAGCATCATGGGCCAAAATAAAGGTTTTAAGCGGCCAAGCAGACTTTTCGTCTTCGACGAGAAGCTCAACGGAATGAACATCACGGGGTAGTTTTAAAGGACGTAGGAAATTGTCGCCTGGGCTGATGGAAAACGTATCAATAATGACGCCAGAACGATTGCCTTCGTGGAATGCGGCGGGCTTTAAATGGCATAAAACAGCAGCACATTTGCGCTGTTTAACAAGCTCTTCGCCTCTGGATGAAAAATACCCCAAGATTGCTTGGTCTTCGCCATCCCAAGCCAACCAGACGTTTTCACTGCCCCCAGACCGGTACCCCATTAGATGCTTCCCTACTCTTTACAAATGGTCTAATACTCTAAAACTTACATTACTTTTGTGCGGAGGGGGAGATTAAATTGCAACTTGGTAAATATAAGGACATCAGCATTGGGCTGACCGGTCCAGTCAAGTCTGGAAAAACCAATCTGTTCGTCGATTTTGCCAAATGCGTCGAGCTTAATGCCCATGGTTTTCAGCAACGCCACAATATCCAAATTGAAACCGATAGAGTGAACCGCCGACTGCTAAGAAGCTATTATCGTAATCTACCAGAAGCCACAGAAAGCGTGACAGATATCCGCTTTGATCTGGATATTGATCTGCCGACACAAGACGCACCATCAGGGACAAAAGAGCTAGAACATCAGAAATTTACAATCCACGTACGCGATGCACCAGGTGAGGCGTCTTTCCCAAGTCCAGAGCATGAAGGCAAAGATAACCCACATCAAAAAAGCGCAGAAAAACTGGACGAATGGTTCTCCCAAGCCAAGGGAATTGTGCTAGTTATCTCATCATTAAATGCTGGAACAGATGCGGGGTTTGAGGTCTTAATCGACAAGGTTGAAGACTTTTTTGAACGTGCAGGACGGCCGGAGTTTGAACAGCTTGAACGTGTCGCAATCGCGATCAGCATGTTCGATCTAATGCTGCTAAGATTTGGCAATCGTGCGCGCGATATTGCAACAGAGCCTGAAGCCGTTTTGGCAATCTTGCATTCCCATTTGCGCCCCGCTTTCGATATTATCAAAGACTTCAGACCTTTCCCATCACAAGAACGAGAAATCGATCTTCGTTTTATCGCAACATCAAGTTATGGATTTCATCCGCAATTGGGCTGCGCAAATATTGATCCAAACACAGAAACATTAGATCCTGCAAATTCCCGCTTTCCTATGCCGTTAGCACCAGACAATGTGCGCTATCCCTATATGACCGCCGACCCATTTATCTTCGCAGCTCTGGGGTTAGACAGCCCATTCCTGTTCACACGAGATGAAATTCTAACCGGTATCATGCAAGATCGCAGCACTACGCCTTTGTTAACGGAAACAGCGTTGCCTGACGTTGAAACATCTATCGCTGAGAACGCGGATAAAACCCAAGAATAGTCATTGCGCGCAACGGCACACTTGGGGCTAAAGCAGAATTTTGCCTATAACAGGCAAGATTTCTCAATTTTAGAAAAAACAACACTGGAATTATAAAATTCTTCGCAGGCAACAAAAATGCTTTGCCGATAGCAAAGCTATGTTTTTAAATTTTTGTGATGATAAGGAAAAATAAAATGGTGCACGCGTTCGAACACAGTTCGAACTACTTTTGTCAGGAGGGGAGACCATTCCTGAAGAAAGAATGGTGCGCCTCGAAGGAGAAACTTCGAACGCATTATTTGAAGAATTAGCTGACTGGAATAAGCACTTAAAGACTGAAAGCACTACCTATCAGGGGCCAAGACCATGAAAAGTCGAAGCGCTCTTAAAAACCACATTACGATTAAAAGCACCTATAAAGCAGCGACTGCGCAGCCTGTTGCACGCAAGAAGCCTGCGCCGCGCCTTACCTTACGTGTGACAGAAGATGAACTTGTAAAACTCAAGACATTATCCAGCGGCATATCGTTAAGCGCTTACATCCGAAAATGTGTATTTGGCAAAGACGTCGCACCACGCAAAGTGCGTTCCCGCGTTCCTGTAGAAGATCAGCAAGCCTTAGCACAAGTATTAGGCTTATTGGGGCAAACAAGAATTGCCAACAACCTCAACCAAATTGCATATGAGGCCAATTGCGGTTCCCTTCTCATGGATCAAGAAACAGAAGATGAGATTAAGCTGGCTTGCGCACATATCGCTTTCATTCGGGTAAAACTTATCGAGGCCCTTGGGATTAAAAACCGAGGTAAAAAATGATCCTCAAAGGAAGCCAACGTGCTGGCGGTACACAACTTGCCATCCATCTGCTCAAAACAGATGAAAATGAACATGCTGAAATTCACGAGATCCGTGGTTTCATGGGAGACACACCCATGGAAGCATTCAATGAGGCCTACGCCATCAGTCGCGGTACAAAGTGCCAGCAATTCCTTTTTTCGCTCAGCCTAAGTCCACCAGAAACAGAAAGCGTGCCTGTCGATGTATTTGAACAGGCCATCAGTGATATCGAAAAGAAAATTGGCTTGGCGGGACAACCCCGTGTGATTGTCTTTCATGAAAAGGAAGGCCGCCGTCATGCCCATTGTGTTTGGTCACGCATTGATGTTGAGAAAATGCGTGCAATCAATTTGCCGCATTTCAAACTGAAACTGCGAGATATTTCTCGCGAACTCTACCTAGAGCACGGCTGGAAAATGCCGCAAGGACTGCTAAATAGCAATGAACGCAATCCTCTCAACTTCACTCAGGCCGAATGGCAGCAGGCCAAACGTATCAAGCAAGACCCCCGTGTTATTAAGCAGGCGTTTCAAGATTGCTGGGCTATATCAGATTCAAGGGCCGCCTTTGCCAGCGCACTGAAAGAGCGCGGGTATTATTTGGCGAAAGGTGATCGACGCGGTTTCGTCGCTGTTGATTGGCGTGGCGAGGTTTATCCTATCTCCCGTTGGGTTGACATCAAGACCAAAGAGGTCAAATCCAAGCTGGGAAACCTAGAAAACCTGCCATCAGTCGAAGAAACAAAGAGGAAATTTGCGGCACAGTTTACCGACAAACTCCAACATTTCGCCGATGATGCATTTGCCACACACGAAAAAGCAGAACAGGACATAAATGAAAGGCGGCAGTCGTTAGCAGAAAATCAGCGACATCAACGCGACGAATTAAAACAATTTCATACCACGCGGTGGATACAGGAAGCAAAGGCTCGTTCATCGTTATTGCCTACCGGATTGAAGGCTTTATGGTTCCGCGTCACCGGAAAATATAAGCAGATAAAGAAACTCAATGAAGTTGAATCGTTACTATATAAATCACGAGATCAATCTGAATGCCAAAAACAAATTAATCAGCAATTACGCGAACGAAGGAAAATTCAGCATAACATCCGCCTTCTCCGCCACCAGCACGGCATTAGGATCAAAAAGCTCAATCGCGATATTGGCTCATATTTGAAATTATCGACTGATGGTCAGGTTGATGCCATCAACAGCGCGACGATAGAGAATTTTAGCCGCGGGCGCAAAAAGCAGCGCTCACGCGACTTTAGCTGACAGTCACAAATCGGGTATAATCGGATATGAAATTGAATATCTCTATCATTTAGACTTTGTAATGATGTCGATGTTTAGCTGATACCGCGTATGCTTACGTTCCCCGGTACGGGTAAGAGCTTTTTTTTCAACCAAGTCCTGTAGGTCTCGTGTCGCCGTTGCTCGGGATGTGCCGGTAATACTGATATAGTTATCAGCACTTAGCCCACCCACAAAACCTCTCGGACCTTCTCTGAACATGCGCGCAATAGCTTTGTCTTGTCTATCATTGAATTGGCCTCTTAGGCGATCATATAAGTGTATCTTGGCAATCAGGAAATCAATCATTTTCTGTGAATAGCTTTGTGCATCCAAAACGGTTTCAGCAAAATATTGAAGCCAGTCTGTAATTTCCAAATCTTTGTTACTGAGTTCCAGATTCTTGTAGTAGGCTTTTTTTGCATTTTGAATTGTATAGGATAGCGCCAGCAAAGTCGGTTGTCCCAAGCATTGCGAAAGAGCCATTTCTGAGATTGCTCTGCCGATACGGCCATTGCCATCTTCAAAAGGATGGACGCAAACGAAATAGAGCTGAGCAATCCCAGCGCGTGTCAATGCTGGAAGTGGGTTTTCAGCATCTGGTGCGCATCCATTGAACCAATCGATAAACCTGGCCATCTCAGCTTGCATGTCTTTAGAAGGCGGGGCTTCAAAATGAACCTTGGGATCGTATATTGCGCCGGAAACGACCCGCATTGCGTCTTCATGGGTGCGGTAGCGTCCAATATCGGTTAGGTCACGCCGCCCGTTGGTCAGCATCTTGTGCCATACAAACAGCTTTGAATGTGACAGTGGCTTATCAAATGTTTGGTATAAATCAACCATCATGTCCGCAATGCCCTGTTCGGCAGGTGGTATGCTCTGATTGTCGGTATCTAGGCCAAAATTACGCCGAATAGATGATTGAACCGAATCTCGATTGAGGATTTCCCCCTCAATCTTCGAGGTATTTATGGCTTCTGTACTCATGAGGTCGACGGTAAGACGCATTTTATCATCCTCACCAATATGCTTTAGTGTGCCTTGAAGCATACCAGATTGTCGCAGAAAATGGCTCTCTAGCTCGCTTAGAGCGAAAGAATCATACAAAAATTCCGGCCAGCCTTTTCGTTGCCAATTCCATTTCATGAGTTATAAAACTCCATTCTATAGCTCATAATAGCATCAATTGATGAGCGATAAAAGGAAAATCTATACATCATAATGTCAGGAAAATGATACCACAGATACAAAATTGAGCAATCGCATCGGTCCGATCAGCAGGATTATTTGCTGGCTACTATGTGTCGTTTATAGGGTCTAGCACTGTGCGTCATCATATAATTCTGGACAGTCTAGCACCTATAAACGACGATCAACATTTGCGCCACCAATACAGGTGTCTTGTTCTGTACAGAGAAACCACAAGTATTGTTTATATTGCGCTTTTCATATAATCAGGTTAAGTTTTTATGTTTGAAATTTATGGGTAGAACAAAAATTATAAAAGAAATATGGTATTACACATGGATGTAAAACAAAAATCTATAATCTTTGCCTTGGCCTTTCTATTGATAGGTCTTTCTACGTTGGTCGCTATTAATGTTTTTAAATCAAATGGAGTTAATCCGGCTGAAGCTACCAAGATTGAACAGCTCGCAAAAACAAAGCTCGCACCGGTTCTAGTAGAACAAAAAAATATGAAGGAAGTCCAGCCCTCAGCCGTCGCCTCTTCAAGGGACGGACGCGGTTTTTTATATTCCATTTTGATTTTACTAGCGGTATCGCTGGCAAGTGCCATATTTTTGATTATTCATCTTCTTAATTGGAGATACCGGGTTTCGGATACACAAGTATCTGTTGTTCCCAACAAATTATTGGAACTCTTGGAAAGCCAAGTGGGCGGTTTCAACCAAACAACTCACTACATAGGTGATTACATAAAGAGAATTGCGCACGATAGAGGGAAAACGGATGCTGATATCAAAGAGCTACAAAATGCTTTTGCTATTTTTCAGGAAAGCCTCAACAAAAAAGATCAAGAAATAGAGCGATACAAAAACGGCTATGATTCTGCCATTTATAAAAAATTTTTAGGCAAGTTTACCAAATTTTATATTGATCTTAAAAAAGAAACCGACGCGCCAGAAAATCAGCATAGCGTTGAATTACTTACAGATATGCTTGACCAGCTAGAAGACGCCCTTTTGGAATGTAACGTAGAATTAAGAACACCCGCACTCACGGAACAAGTCGATGAGTATAAAAATATTATTAGCGGCCACAAAAAAATAAAAATAACTGACCAGCCAGACTTACATGGGAAAATCGCTGAGGTTTTGTTACCTGCCTTTATCTTAAAAACACAAGCGGGAGAAGAAGTGCTGCGCGAGGCAAATATTGCAATTTACATTTATGAGGAAAGTTAAGCAGCATGACAAATTATATAGGAATTGACCTTGGAACGACAAACTCCGCCGTTTCTAAATTAGATGAAACTGGGCGACCAATAATAGTTCACAATCCAGATGGTAGTAACATTACGCCTTCTGTGATTTCGTTTTCTTCTACAAAACAATATGACGTTGGAGAAGTTGCTAGAAAGAGCCTTGGAGAACCAAATACTTTTGGTAGATTTAAAAGAGATATGGGCGGAAAATCTGAGTTTGAGGCTTTTGGTATAAAACATACCCCGGAAAGCTTGAGCGCCCTTCTCTTAAAAAAGCTGAAAGAAGACACAGAAAGTACAATAGGCAACATTGAGGAAGCCGTTGTCACTATTCCCGCTAATTTTGCGAATGAAGCCCGCGAAGCAACACTTAACGCAGCCCGTAAAGCTGGCTTAAATGTCAAAAACATTATCAATGAGCCAACCGCTGCCGCGCTATATTATGCGTTTCATTCTGGCCGAGAGCTTGACGGTACTTATGCTGTTTATGATTTAGGCGGTGGGACATTTGATGTGTCCCTCATTAGTGTTCATGGTAAAGATGTGGAAGTATTAGCCACAGAAGGCGTTAGCAAGCTAGGCGGTGATGATTTTGATAAAGCTTTGCAGAAAATTGTGTCTGCAAAATATAAAACGGAAACCGGTTCTGATCTTGAGCCGGAAGATTACAATTTGATTGATGCCGAGGACGATAAAAAATCTCTTTCCAGACGTGAAGTGATAAAGGTTAGTCTTCGCTCCGCAGGTGGACGTGCCAGTTTTGAAGTGCACCAAAAAGATTTGGAAGAGGCAATATCTTCTTTTATAGCTCAAACTGAAATGCTTTGTGAAACTGCGATTGATGATGCAAATTTAGTGCCTAGTGATATTTCAGAGGTTTTTCTTGTCGGGGGAAGCTCTCGAATACCTTGCATCCAAAAGAGTGTAGAGCGCATTTTTAAAAGAGAACCCGTTTCTTTTGCTAACCCAGATGAAGTTGTAGCCTTGGGTGCCGCCTTGTATGCTGCCTATAAATCTGATGGGAAATTCTTAAACAGCATACAAAAACAATCCGTTGAAAAAATCAGTGTGGCAGAAATCACCAGCAAGTTTTTTGGTACTATTTCTGTGGGTATGAGCGCTAGGGATGAGTTAACTCGCGGTAACACGATTATTATTGAGAAGGGCGAAAAAATCCCCTGCACTAAAGAAGAAAGCTTTTTTACTATGGCAGAGGGGCAAACCGGCGTTAATTGCGTGGTCACAGAATCTAACACTAATGAGATAGACCCCAAATTTGTAAAAATTATTTGGGAAGGCGTCCTTGAATTGCCAGCGGATAGACCTTCAAATCAAGAAATTATCGTAAGATTTAGCTATGATCAAAATCAAGTCATGAAATGTTCTTTTATAGATGTTGAAACCGATAAAAAAACAGAGGTTGATCTGAGTATGGGCAAGAGTAAAGAAAGCGCTGACATAGATATAGATAAGTTTATGGTGGAATAGAAACATGGAAATAATCGGATTTATTGCACTAATTTTGATCTATGCTTTCTTTGGGCAGATTATTCGCGCCTTTTTTGCAAGCTTATCCGCTGGATGGAGAACTTTAATCCACGGCGGTAGTTTTAAAGAAAATTTTGGCACTCAGTTTTTTGGAATGAATGCCTTTGAATTGAAAGGCGAAAAAATCCCAATTTCAAGTGAAACCACGTTTGAGGTTTTGGAATTAAATGGCAAAGGGCTTATCCCTGTAAAGAAAACAACCAACATTGCTTTTATTACTTCAATAGTAGATACGACCGATGGCGACCCTGCACCAGTTTTAGCAGCGATAGATGATTTTCAGGAACCGGAATCTAGAGCCTTCCAACATTCAGTACAGGCTGGACAAGCAAGTCCAGACACCGGCTTTGTCAATTGGGTAAGAATTGGCGCTATTATTCCCTCTCTGCTTGTTCCACCGCACAGTGGCCAGCGTAACTTGGTAGCTATTACTAGAATGATTGACCTTGAGAACCCTCCACCAATTGACTTAGGGTTTTGTGACTCAAATCATCCCGGCCACCTCGCCAGTTTTCAATACAGTTTTAAAGAGAATTTTGAAGATAATGGGTACCAAGAGGAAGCTGCCCACAGGGAAGAGGCTCGCGTCCTTATAATTATGCTGGCAGTACAAGTGGCTATGGCAGATGGAGATTTTGCATACGAGGAAGGGAAAATTATTAAAGATTGGATAACCCGGTCGATTGCTACTTATTCGGATGAAAGAAAAGAGGAACTTAAAAAAGTTTATAACAAAGCATTTAAAGACGGATATGAAAAAGCTCAAAAAGGAACTCTATCCATTTCTGAAATTACAAATAAAATGAATGAAATAGGCAGTAAGGCTCAAAAGTATGAGGCTGTTGATCTTTGCTTTGATGTTATGGCCGCAGATGGTGTGGCAGATGAAGCAGAATTGACAGCAATTAAAAATATTTCAGAATCTCTTAATTTGGATTTCCAAGAAATTCAAATAATGAAAGATCAGCGCCTTATCAAACTGTCGACTAAAATAGAATCTCAATCGAGTGTTGAAGCTATACTGGGTATTGATTCCGATTGGTCACACAATCAAATACACAAGCATTTAAGAAAAGAATTTACAAAATGGAATGGCCGACTTAACACCCTTTCGGACGGAGAAGAAAGAGAAAATGCTCAAAAGATGCTTGATCTAATTGCGGAGGCCCGGAAGAAATATGCAGAAGCCGCGTAGCCTTAGTAGTGCAAAAAACCTAGCAGAAAAATACCGTTACGCCGGCGATACGCCCCAAGGAACTGTAGGGAATTCAGCCCAAACCGCACAACAAATCAAAAGAATGCTTTCCTCAAACGGGTTACAAATCACCCAAGCCCTTACACCCAAGTTATATGAAAGCCTCGAAACGGCATGTAAAAACCTAACGCTGCCGGTGGAACGCGTTTTTGCTTATGTTTCATCTTTACCTGAATTGCAGGCACAATGCTTTGAGGCAGACGACGACAACTGCGTTATCAATATTTCCTCTGGCCTTATAAACCTTCTCAATGCTGATGAGATTACTTTTGTGATCGGGCATGAGATTGGCCACCATATCCTTAGGCACAACCAAGAGGGAGAAGCTCAAGCCTCTATTGAAAGCCTCATGAACCAAAGGGCAAAGGAAATATCTGTTGACCGGGCCGGGCTTATTGCTTGTCAATCACTTGAAAGCTCCTTGCGGGCGACTATGAAAGTGCTTTCGGGCCTTCCTGATGAGTTTATCCGGTTTGATACGGCCAACTTTATTAACCAACTGAGAAATGCCGACCAGCAAGACGCCACGCTGGCAGATAGTTTAATGACTCATCCCTCTCTAATTCTGAGGGCTAGGGCACTTTTGTGGTTTTCAATGAATGATGAAATAAAGCTCGGCGATAAGCTCGGTTCTTTACCTTTGGAAAAAATAGATGATTGGGTCAGAAAAGATTTGGATCGCTATATTGATAAGCCCGCGCGGGACAACATTACAAACATCGAAAACGATTTGTTTTTCTGGACATGCATAAAAACAACCACTTTAAAGGGTAAATTTACACGAAAAGACCGACAAAATCTGATAGAAGAATTTGGTGAAAACGATGTAAAAAAACTTATTTCAGCTATAGAGGATATGAATATTGATGAAGTGGCCGAGTTTTTAAATAAAAAAATATCGGAAACTTCTGAAGAATTAGCCTGGCTAGTACCTAATAGCGTCGGCAAGAGAATTGAAGGTATCGACCAAAAAGTCATTAGTTTTAAGAAACAACCGTGAAGCTTCTTTTGTTATTCACTTTCTCTCCGTTTAAAGGTGCGTTTATTCATGGGTTCCAAGGGGCAATGACATGCTCCTCTGTCTGCGGGTTTGGGGGAAGAGATATTCCCCCAGCCTCAATGGAATTGCCCCTGTGGAGCAGTCCCCATGAAGTGGTCTTGGGGTATTTAGGGGTAGCAGGAACGCTCCCTTAAATGGTGATGCAACGGACATCCGTTTGCGAGTGATTAATCGGCGATACGATTTACTGGCATGAATGAAACCGCACCAATCTCTCATTGGTTCGGATGGAATGAGTGCCACAGGCCAGAGGGATGCAACGGGAGAGCGCCAGCGTCTCCCTTGCCAAGTGGTGTTGTCTGACAACACACATCTTGCGGTGAGCGTTATATAGGATTCCTGCCCTTCCGGTTATCTCGAGTGATGGGTCGTGAACCGGTTCTACTGGCTCACAAGACCATAAGTGCGGCCAATTATGAATTGTAGTAAAATCAATACTATGTTCGAACCGGAATGCGGCTTCGGGGTTTTATCAAGACGCTTGCGAGAATATCATCGTAAATTGTTTCACCATCTGCGTGTTCAATAGTTACAGCAAGTCCATAAGAAATTGGTTCATCAATTGGTATTCCTTGATCCTTATCGCGCTGTATTGAAATTGAAAACTCAGTCTCACCATTAAAATCTCCTAACCTATTATTTCTCCACCTTCTATGAGAAACAGTTCCTCGTTCTATTTGATGCCATCCTGGTTCATCACTAATTGTACCCACTCCAAGAGTTGAAAAATCCTCGGCCCCAAGCGAGGCAATTCGAAGTTTCGATGCACGATAGGTCATAAATTGTGGTCGGGCCGGACTAAACCAAGCAAGTGTAGCTCGTATTTCGCGTATACCCGCCAAGCTTTCAATTTCGTCAGGAAGACCAATTGAGTACTTCTTGGCTTCTTCGGGTAATAACTCACCTGTTGCCCAAAGTGTAGCGCGACTTTCAGCACAATAAATTGCCTCATCGGGCTCTACAAAACCATAGCCCAAAATTCGACTTACTTCTGCACGCCAATGTTCCCAGTGCATACTTTGAGCTGGGTCTATAATGCTTCGCAACCCCTCTCCACGCCCACGCCAATTAGCTGAATGAATAAGAAGGGCTTTAATGAGAGTTGCTTTCTCAGGTTTGGGAAGGTTGAGGAACTGATCTGGGTATTCACGTTCTAAAAGATCGTAAAGTCGGGCGGACGTATGCGTAGCCATAGCTGTAGCAACACTGCTTCCAAGTTGATAACCATGTATGCGCGTTCCTTGTTGCTGCGCAGCAACGCATATTCCCGCAAAACGATTTCCTACCCCATGCGAAGCGAGTAAGACAGGAGGGGACGTGATGTTAAGCCTCGTATGCTCACGGCCTCCTTCAAATAGAACATCTGGCTTAACTGCATTTGAAACACCAAGCCCCACCCGAGAGCTTAAATTCGGCATCTCCTTGTTTGGGTGAGGTATAAACAGACTTTGGTTTGGATTCGCCAAATTATTGACTTCGTGATGCCAAGCGCCAATAGTCAACGAATTAATACTTTCTCCAGGTGACAATATTCTACGATCTGCTTTCACATCATTAAAAGCGGAGGCAATGCAATTTGATTTTTCTTCATCAGATAATTCATTAAATTCTTGATTAGAATTTACTCCGCTAATTTCAATCGGGCGGGTATCGTTTCCTGCACTGACTAAAAATAGGACGCCATAACGAAAAGATAAATAATCGAGTGCCCGCGCCCAAGTTGAAACACGGCCAGAAAAGGGTCTATAAATATTTCCGAGGGAAAGGTTAATAGCGACAACTTCCGCACCACCATTTTGATGCATTGTTTCTACGGCTTCACAAATCACATCAACGACTAGCCGATCTTCGTCGAAACATTCATTACCCCAGTTAGGTGCATACATGACCGGTCTAAAATAAATTGGGCGTCGTACAGGTCTCAATGGTCCCTTTAAATCTCCATGAAGGGCTAAAGATGCCATGGCAGTTCCGTGCAGACGTAAGCCAACTGCCTTTTCCTCCAACTCATCTGGGTCATCAACTATGATCCCATTTGCCAAGACCGGATGTGCTTGAATGGGGACAGCATCAAATACTGCGACCACTGGCTCTCCTCCCACCGGGGCTTCAAATTTAATACCTGCTCCGTCATTGTCGGGCTCAAATTCTGTGAACCCGGAATCAGATGTGGATTGAGGTACGATGAGCGATACCGGATCAGAGCCTGCAAGAGAGTCTGCGTTAAGCTGTACGATTTTCCCTATTTCTTCCATGGGTAAATCCGCTAAGATGCCATGGTAGGCGAATTCAGCACGCCGACATTGTGATACAACAGTACCACCTGATGCAGTGATCTGGGATATAACTACATTTTGTGATGCACTAGCTGTTGCATCATTACTCCGAAATACGAGATCTATTTCGATTCTCAATAAATTTTCTGGGTTATGTCCCTCTATTTGATCCATCAGTATTTGACGATTTTCAGGCGAAACTCGATCAGCTGGACCCCAAGGTCGAATGGCACGCAATTGAGCAAAAACATCTCGCCACGGAGTAAAGCCAATATCCATTGGCTCTCCACGTAGCCAGCGTTCCCATAGTGAAAGCAACTCCCTAAGAGACGCCTCACTAGGCATCAGTAAATAATTATCTGGAGTTTCATCTTCCTCGTCGCCTACCAGATTTTCTTCTCCTACAAACTCAAGACCTGGAACTCGTCCAACAGCCTTATAAAAAGCTGAAACATCTCCTGTTGTTTCAAAAACAAGCAGTCTTTCTGGAGCTAGCGCTGTGGGGTCTGCACGCAATTCAATCAAACCTCCATCACGTCCAAGAGCATCTTTCAGAGATTGAAATTTAGGCCCCAGGCGTTCTCGCTGAGAATCTTGTGTGAAAGTGCGGCCTGGGCTCCCCATTCCACTTCCACTACGCCTTTCTGTTG
Organism: uncultured Rhizobiaceae bacterium; assembly: GCA_963974325.1. Classification (GTDB taxonomy): domain Bacteria; phylum Pseudomonadota; class Alphaproteobacteria; order Rhizobiales; family Rhizobiaceae; genus Lentilitoribacter. The sequence goes on along the minus strand of CAXBCW010000011.1, from coordinate 22,154 downwards.
GCTGTGGTTCATTTAATTTGAGTAAAGGTTTATCTTGATTGTAGGTCATTTTTCCCCGCCACTACGCGGTGATTCCAATAGTGAATTTCATCCTTAAGTATTGTCTTAAGTGGGACTTCATTTCGCATCAATATCTGTTTTCGGCGGACATTTTGCGAAAATTCCTCTGCTTCTGAAAAACTGATTTTTCCAAGTTTTTTTGCTATTGTAGCAGCTTTTAGACCAGGATCGCCGACCCAAGAAATCATTTGCTTTTCTAAAAAAGTAGCAATTACTGTCTCTGACGGCGATGGTAGAGACAACTTAAGTTGAAAACGTCTCCAAACGGCGCGGTCTAGTAACTCAGCATGATTTGTTGCCGCTATAGTGACCACATAACTTGGTAACTGGTCAATTTGCATAAGCAAAAAGGAAACGACACGTTTAATTTCGCCTGTTTCATGTTCATCCCCACGCTCTTTTCCTATTGAATCAAACTCATCAAAGAAAAGTACACATGGAACCGTTCGTGCGTATTCGAAAAGAGCCGCTAATCTAGTGTTTGTCTCGCCAAGAAATGAGCCTATAAGCATATCATATCGTACGGTAAAAAATGGAAGCGATAAAGCTTCAGCCGTGGCCTCGGCCAATGACGTTTTACCATTTCCAGGCGGTCCTGATAAAAGTAATCGATGACGTGGTTGCATGCCATGAGCTCGTAGTAAATCTGCTCTATTCTGCTCGTCGACTAATTCATGGATTTGTTTTGAAACAGGTAGTGGAAGTATAAGATCACTAATATGTGTTCTTGGTTGAGATTCAAGAATCACATTCCGTCCATCATGACCTCTATTCTTTTGAGAATTTAGACTCGCGGGAGGAGTAACACTTACTGTATTTAAAACTCTTTCAAGGCGATCAGCCACTATTCGGTGGTTTTTTGAGCGCTCATCAGCAACTATGGCTTCCACAGAAGTTCGCAGTGCAGAGGTGTCACCTGCTACACTAGCCTTAACAATAGATAGCAGTAAATCACTACGTGCCATATTACTTGCAAACTCCCTTAACTAAAAACAGTTTAACAGATAAATTTTTGTTAGCCTAGATGATTAAATACAGCATTAACTCAAACTATAACGCCAGAACATCCCGATTCGCCGTTAATGGTCATATTAGAAAGCCAAAAGTTCAAAAATATGATTAAAATCCTAAAATTCGGATGTTCAAAAACTCTTGATTCGTATCCTATTTGTTGTGTTGCCGTGATGGTATTAGCGAATAAACACTTAGTTTCAATGCCTACTAAAAAAGCAAGCGGAATCAATAGGGTCTTCTGTTCCTCTAATTAGAAGTGGGTTTTGTTAGAAGCCTTGCTTCCGGTCGAGGATGGAGATGGGAGGGGATAAGTAAAATCGATGTAATAGTGCGGGCGCAATGTAATGAGCCACGGGTTGCGTCTATTTTACTTGTGGGAAGAAAGAGGCAAAGCCTCTGGCATCCTTTTCCTATGAAAAATAATAAATTGTTCAAAAAAATATGTAACCAGTTTCAGTCACTCCCAAACTAGCGGACTAATTTTGGCCCAGAGGGCTTGCTACCGGCTTCACCTCTAGCTGCCACATCGACCCTATTTGCAAGATCGTAATGGTGAGCACTCATAGCCAACTGCCAAGCCAGCCTTGGTGGATCAAAAGTTTGAATTGTGAAATCAAGATCATGAAACCGGCTATTGTGCTCAAATAAGACATCAGCCACATCATTATCGCCATTTTGACAGGCAATATGAAGGCATGTAAAACCGCGTTCGGGTTCAATTGTATTAATATCGCCCCCTTGTTCCAATATTTCTTTAACAAGAGGCGCATCCCCATTAATTGCAGCTTCAATGATGTCCTTAATCGAATCTCCTATTCCGCCTTCTGTGCGGATATCGTGTTTAATTGCTTTCTTCATGGTACCAAATTCCATTTCGAACGGTCGAGAAATTTCAAAATTCTATCCACATTCAGATAGTCAAAACGTCGATCTCCTATATTGATTTTCTCCCAATAAACATTTTCTTTTCCTTCGGACATTCTTTCCCAGGGCTTTCCAAATGGACTTCGGTCAACCCTCCATAAATAATCTTCTGGTTTGTTGTTAAGCGCCTCAGGCCGTAGAGAGTCATCAGGAGTGAAAGCGACATAAGTTTTGCGGCTGGACGGCACTGTATCTGTCATTAACATATGCAGAGAACCATCTAACATTGGGTAAGCATAGCCGACTGAATGCTTTCTTGTTCGCGGATCTTTTCCATTTTCAAATACGAGTGCGAACTCTTGAACCAACATAAAGTTTCGTTTGTCCACGTGGGTCAAGTAGTAGTAACTATATCCGCTGGATCCTCCCAGCATATATCCTGCAGTCTCTCGCGTATTATAAATGGCGTTGTCTGGGTCAAGTTTACCGAGCTGAAAATCTATTAAATTTGGTGCAATGCCTGTAGTTCGCACTTGTTTTATAAGCTTATCAAAAATTTCTTTTTTTACATCCTCGTAAGAATCTACTGCGGCATCAAAACGTAACCCTTGTCCATGATAAAGCCCTTCAAACTGAAAATGAAGTTCTTCAATTTCAGGATCTGCGTATCGGGCAGGAAGCGCACCGTAGAAAAAATTTGCAAAAGCAATGCCGGTTTGATGTTTCTGAACCGTCTCAGCCGTATCCTCCATAATTTCACGCAGTTCCTGAACCGCTAGAAATTCATTTTCTAACCGTTGAAGACATCGCAAATTCTTTTCCTCATCCTTTGGCCAGAGCTCGTTCTGCCCATCATTCCTCCATCGTCGAAGAGCGCTTTTGGTCTTATCAACCTCTCTGTCTTGATAGTCAGAATTGGGATGGGAATCGGCAATGATTGTTGCTGCTTTCCCTTCCCCTATACTTTGTCGGCGTAGGTAAGGCTCAAACAATTTCCGTAGGAATTCACGACCTTCTTTGCTGCGATAGAAGCCAAAAAACTGCACCCCTTTCTCAACTTCATGAGCAAAAAACATTGCTTCTAGTAAGTTATTCGGGTCGGAAACCGTCCCCTCATTTTTTGCATCACTCATTGTAAGGGCCCATCAATACCTTGGCGAATTGGTGCGTACCGTACCTGAAATACTGAAAAATGAAAACGCCCAGCAAAAAAGGAAATGACATGAGCACTCAAAGTAAAAATGGACGAGAAGAAATATTAAGCAGGCCTAGCCGAAAAAAGAGGCCACTCGCCTCAATTCTTATTCTTCTTACAACAGTATCTTCGGGTGCAATGCTTGGCATGGCGATGCCTAATCTAGTTGGTGACGATAGCTCACTCGGTATTGCAAAGGCTCTTTTAATTGCAGGTGCAGCCACCACTGTTGCCTACGGAGTAAATCGTTTAGCAATAGAAAAAGGTGCTCCGCTCACAGCCATAAATTTTGTCGGTGCTGGTGTGACAAGCGTGGCGTCTATCTTAATCGTTGGTGCAGGTCTTTTTGCTTCTACCTTTGCAGGGCTAACAATTGGTAGCGTGGCTGAATTGCGATTGCAGGAATATGGTACAAAGCTTTCTCAATACATCACCTATCGAAACCAGATAGTGACAAAGGCTGGCCAGTCCGGCCCTGCCATTCAGTCCATCGCGACAGATCTAAAATTGAAGGCATTATGCGAATTTAAAGATTCATGCGTTTCTGGTCGTGGGCAAGGTGGTCGTGGCACCATCACACGAATATTAGAAGATAAAAGTGCGCGCGCAACTGGCATCAAAGAACAATTCACTGCTGGTGAAGCCAAACGAAAATCAACATTGTTCCGCCTGAATGGGTTGTTGGCCAATTACCAAAAGGCACTCGGGAATGAAGAAAATAGCATTTCTGAAAAACGTGCCGCGCTTCAAAAAATTGATGCAGAAATCGGCCAATCATTAAGCGACCTAGATGAAGCGTTGCCGATATCCTTGTTGAATGCCTATGCCAACGAGCTCCAATCTGGCGTTGAAATACAAAACCGTCCTACGGCAACAGCGCGCCTGAATGATATCTTACGTTCCCATGGTCGTAGCCTTGAAACTGTTCTGGAAGATATTGAACAAGGCAAAAAGGCTTCAATTATATTTCCGGGAAAAACCGGCGTTGCTGATACGTTCAAATACTTTGGACACTTCTTACCCATCGCAGCGGTCGTATTCGTCGTGGAACTGGTTTTTCCTCTAACGCTGTGGCTCTACACCTTCTTCACGCTCTATTGGAAACGTTTTAAGCAAGAACCTGTGATGCCTGACGCTGAAGATCAACTCGACGATGATGGGTTTGGCGGCCTGATTGTCATTCCATCCAGTAGTCACGTCGATCCGGATTTGCCAAAAGCAAACAATCGGCGTTTTAGCCACGCACATAATCGCCCTCGCCGTAAAGGGGAGTCTGATCGTGCCAATTGATGCAAACAGCCTACCACTCGGTGGCGGAATTATCATCGCAGGGCTTCTTTATGCCGGTGTGTCCGTTTTAATCACAGGGCAAATTGTAGGCGAGCGAACGATCAACAAAACAAACTGGGAGCCGCAATGTCACGCGGCTCTCAAATCGGAAATGATTGCCTCAGAAGCTGCACCAGCTTTCACGCCAAAACTTGATTGCAATTCAATTCTTGGCCTGTTCGGCACGGAAGGTAAAAGAATCTGCCGTAAGCACGGAAATCCACAATTCAATTTTCCGTTGATGGATCAAATCAATGCGCAGAAACAACGTGTGCAGGCATTACAGCAAAAGCGCCTCTCGAATGCTGCATCAAAAATAGGGTCGCGCTGCGGCTGTGCCATGTCGGTGACATTGGAAAAAAACCGTATCCCATGGGCAATCTATGCCGGATCTATCCGCACAGTAACGCCGTCTAACATTAAAAATGTGCAGTTTGAACTTGAAACAGCTCTGCGTTCACCACTTTGCAACATGAAGGGATAGTTCCATGATTTTTGGCTCAGTAGATTTGAACGGTAACGCCGTCAATACGCACCGCGATTCCTATTTACTTACAAATTTGTCAGTAGTTAGTGTTCGTAGGCCGTTCTTGGGAGCTGCTATATTGCTAGGTGGAGCGTTTGCTAGTTTTAGTGCTGCCTTTTTCGATATTCTTTACCCAGTTGAGATCGCAACAATCATAGGACTATCTAGTGCGGCAATTATTATTGGATACCAGACAGGGCAATTGAAACTTCTCTCTCGTGATTTACGCGGCAGCGAGCTTTCTGGCGTAATCTGGGGTCAGTATAAATCCTTGAATATCATTCGCGCCAAAATCATTCAGAAAATCAGCTCAAGCGATTTCGGTGGTGCGTTATGAAACCGTTTCAAAATTCAAATGGTACGATCTATCAAATCAATATCAAGCTTCTGCTTGCGCTTACTTGCGCATTAATCGCCTTTTATAGCTGGCCAACACATCCCAAATACTGGGGGTTTGGCTTTATGAGCATTTGCATGGGGCTTTCTGCCATTGGTGTCACCTTCGATGCCTTGCGCATGATGACCAAACTCTATCAGCGCGACAAAGCACTCAGCAAATACATGGCACAAGGCAATAAACCGAAATCATCAAAAATGGCTTCACTTGATGCCCTGAGAAAGGCGGGGATGATAAAATGACCAATCAAGCTGCGCGTACATTAGGCATTTTAGAAACTGGCGAAGTTCTATTTGACCCCTACCCAACAACGTCCTCTATCATCTATGGCGCGACGGGCGCAGCTAAAACAACTTCTGTTGTGGTTCCAGCCATTCAATCTCTGCTGTCTGATAATTCGCTTGCCCTTATCATTAATGATGTGAAGGACGGCGAGATTGCAGCACAAATCGCAGATATGTGCTGCAAGCATGGGCGCAAATTTGGTGTACTTGACGACTTTCAAGTATTGGGTGCTGATTACCCATATCGATACTCCCTCAATCCATTCGGCTCGATTGTTTCCACCAATGAGCGGAATCAAAGCGACCTTCTTTATTCAATAGAGACTGCTGCGCACGCGATAATTCCGGAACCACAAGGCGATAGTAAGAACCAGTTTTTTCGAGATGTACCGCGCGAGGAAATCGATCTCGGCATTCGAATCCTGTTAGGCCATCGTCCTGACATGGTAACACCCGGGGCTCTCTACGCGCTCATGAGTGACCCTGATATCTGGAAAAGTGCTGTTGAAATCGCGGCAGAAGAAGGTGATCCCGCGTTAAAATCGCGCGCGCAGCAATCAATTGATATGCGCAATAATGATCCTGAACATTATTTTCAGCATAATCGGGCTGCCTTAACGGCACTTCGGATATTCGAGCCTAATTCCACACTTCACAATGCGGGAAGTGATGCCAATATAACCCATGATCAAATTATTGATCAGGCTTTCGTCTTTTGTCTAGTACAGCCACAACGTCACACCGCGCGCCTTGGTACTCATTATGCTCTCCACTTTAATTCTTTCATGGATGCCCAGCTTTCGGGCACATCGGGCAATGCGCTCTATATTCTAGATGAGCTTTGCAACGCTCCATTAAAGCCTGCCATTGAGAGGGTTACAATCCAGCGCTCCTACGGTGGTCGCAGTCTCTATATCGCTCAATCCCGCATTGATATTGAGCGCAAATATGGTGTCAAAGAAACAGCAATTCTGGAAGAAAATTGCCCTGTTAAGCAATGGCTCAGTTTTACCAATTTTGAAGAAGCTGAACGTGTCTCCCGCGCCATGGGCGAAGAACAAAATGTTTCCCATTCCATCGGCGGCAGTTCAGACAAGCTGGATTTGAATGAAAACTATAACACCGGCAAGGAACGTATTCTTACCGCCACAGAACTCATGAATCTTGATCCAACACATCAAATTATTCATGTCAAAAATGTCGGGTTCATTCATTGCCAAAAATTATTCCAAAACGAAATAGCCCCCTACTGTTACGACCTCGCCGCTAATCCGCTTGAGGGCGGCATCCTCCCGCCAAATCCAAAGGTGGTATTATGACCGTGCATTTTCTGCGACTGAGTTATTTCATGTGGTTGATAGTTCCAGCTGCAATTTTATTGATATATTTGATCTTCGGCCTGCCGCACATGATCTGGTCATACTCATGGATTGATAAGGGACAAGGCTATGATCCCTTCGCAACGCGGTATTACACACGCTGTACCTATGTCGGTCCCTACGGCAATTTCACCGCGCATCCGAATAACGGAAAATGCAGTTGGGTACGCTTTCGTAAAAAACGGGAGCAGGCATGATGTTATTCAACAAGCTTCAACCACGGTGTAACTGGACGCCAATGCAGACCAAGTCGTGCGGTCAATTCAAGCCGCACAAAATATTTAAGCACATCAAGCACGGTCGCCTCATCAATTTCTCCACTGGCAATTTGCTGATCACAATGATCGCGGGGTTGCAGTACCAAATCATAAGGCTGCACTGCGTACCAAAAGCTCAGATAATCCAACGGTTCAATCCAAGCTTCAACATCATCAATATATTTGAATTTCTTCATGAGCAAAGAATATCAAAACTCGCTCCGCGATTACAAACTTTACCACGAAAGCGATTGATCACATGACTTACAGCATATCAGATGAACTCAGACATAGCTTTGGTTTGGCAAGCCTGCAACGTGAAGCATCGAAAACCTTAACCGCCAAAGAGTGGAAAGATTTTCAGGTCATTAAGAAAAAGTATCTGGATATTGGGCGATCTGAACAACGCATTTATGAGCTCGAGTATAAAACACGCGTTGAGGTAGCCAAAAAACGTCTCATTAATAAAGCGGGTTCAAAATCAAAAACATTTAAGCACCCTTGGGCTCGGAATGATCAGTTCGATAAATCTGCCATCAATCGGCAAGCCCATAGAGATGTTCGCAATCAGCATATGCAGATTATGTCTCACCTAGAATCTCAAGAGCACAAAGAAATTAAAGTACTAATAGACAGCTCAACAAATCGCCGCGCATTAAAAGAAATGCCGAAAAGAGATTTTCAAAAAGCAACTGATCGTCGTTCCGTAATAGACCGGAGACAATCCCGATCCCCAAAACGAAATTAAATTGTAAAAGGACTTTAGGAAACTAATTGCCTCCAACTATTCATCTTGCCGCGCCAATTTAAACAATCTGGGCACGTAGAATGTTTCTAAATCATACCAGTAAAACGAAAGAATCTTACCACGAAATTACTTGAGTTAATTGGAATTTCAGCTTACTATGTTCACCTTACGTTCTTATTAATAAAGGAGGGCAAGTATTAATAAGGAGAAGTGTTTTGAAAAACAAAGAAGAGATAAAAAACAAGGGAATTGAAGGCGTAACGGCACATACTAGCCAATTTAAAGCTCTTTCAATCGACTATAATTTATACGAGCATTATCTCGAAAGCTCCGATCTAACAGAAACCCAGAAACGTGACTTTCTTGAAGCCCTTTGGTCAATCATCGTCAACTTTGTTGATCTTGGGTTTGAAGTCCATCCTTTGCAACAGGTCTGTGAGCAAAATTCTTTAAATTCGATTCATAAGCCCACAGGTGTGGTAAAATCATCGAAACAAATATCACAGAAGGCATTTTCGAATGCAGCAGACCGTTCAAACAACGGCCTGTTGGGAAGGACATAAACCATGACATCATTGAAGAAAGAATTTTCTCCCGATACCAAGGCTGTGATTTATGCACGTGTTTCAAGTGCCAAGAAAACCACGCGTGGTGATGGTTTGGGATCACAAGAAACTCGCTGTCGTGAGTTTGCGAAGTATAAAGGCTGTGAGGTTGTCAATGTATTCAAGGATGACATGACCGGAAGCATGACCACGCGTCCCGGCATGCAATCCATGCTGTCATTTTTGCGCAAACATCGGCGTAAAGAGAATATTGTTGTCATCATCGACGATATCTCAAGGCTAGCCCGTAGCATCGAAGCACATCTACAACTGCGTACAATGATTAGTGAAGCTGGTGGTATTTTAACAAGCCCTACAATTGAATTTGGAGAAGACTCAGATTCGATCTTAGTCGAAAACTTGCTGGCAAGTGTCTCCCAGCACCAACGACAGAAGAATGGTGAGCAGACTATCAACCGCATGCGTTCGCGCGTTATGAGCGGATACTGGTGCTTTCAAGCACCAATTGGTTATAAGTATCAACGCACATCAGGACGCGGCAATATGATCGTTCGCGATGAGCCTTATGCGATGCTCTTACAGGAAGCATTAGAGGGATATGCTTCTGGCCGGTTTGAAACCCAAGTTGAAGTAAAACGTTATTTGGAATCCTGTCCCGACTTTCCCAAAGATAAAAGTACTGGCGAAGTCCATAATCAGCGGGTGCATGATTTTCTTACACGTCCCGTTTATGCTGGATATTTGGAAGCACCAAATTGGAATGTTAGCCTGCGCAAAGGACAGCATGAGGGGTTAATTAATTTTGAAACATTTCAGAAAATTCAAAACCGCCTGACCTCAAACGCAAAAGCCTCTGCTCGAAAAGATATCAATGCAGATTTTCCTCTGCGTGGGTTTATTCTGTGTGACGATTGTCAGAAGCCCTTAACTGCCTGTTGGTCAAAAGGTGGGAGTGGTAAGAAACACCCCTATTATCTTTGTCCAACAAAGGGCTGTGCTAGCTATCGTAAATCGATCAAGCGCGATGTCCTAGAAGGTGACTTCACCGCGCTCCTACAGTCCCTAGAGCCAACTCAAGGGCTAATCACAATTGCTAAAGCTATGTTTAAGAATGCTTGGTCGCAACGGCAGGAACAATCTGAACTATTTTTAATAGGCCACACGAAAAATATCGAAAAGCTAGATAAACAAATAGAACACTTATTAGACCGGATTGTTAGCGCATCAAGTTTGGGTGTTGTTACTGCTTATGAGAAACGCATCGATTTGTTGGAAAAAGAAAAGCTGGTTCTTGCCTCAAAGGTGGAAAATAGCACTCCATCCAAGCATACCTTTGATGATTTGTTCGAACGGGCTCTCGAATTCCTGTCAAACCCTTGTAACCTATGGGATTCAGGTCAACTTACCATGCGTAGAACAGTGCTAAGATTAGCGTTTGCGGAGCGAATTGCATACTGCCGGAATCAAGGACTTCGAACGCCCCAATTATCATTGCCATTCAGTATGTTAGATGTGTTTAGGAACGGTAAAAAAGAAATGGTGCACCCGGAGCGATTCGAACGCCCGACCCCTTGATTCGTAGTCAAGTACTCTATCCAGCTGAGCTACGGGTGCACATAAGGAGTTTAAATAACGTCCTTGGCGTTTTCCTAATGGGTCGGTGTGAGATTTGCAAGCCACAATTTTAAAAACATTTCGATAGATGTAATTTTTTTGTCTTATTTGGAACTATCGACGGGGTTTACCTGTGTCGTATGTGGCAATGTGATCTCAAATCGAGTTCCAGGTGTTGATTTGTCGACAAGATTAATCTCGCCGCCATGTGCCTGAATGAGTTCTTTTGCAATCGCCAAGCCAAGACCCGTGCCACCAGCGCGTGTGGAGCCTTGAAACGGCTTAAACAGGTGCTCTTTCGCTTGGGCAGGCATTCCAGGGCCTGTATCGTCGATATACATCGAAATATGGCCATCACCAAGCTTAGCGCCAAAGCTAAGACGTTTAACAATCGCAGCATCCTGATCATAATCAGATTTAAGCGCTTGCATCGCATTGCGAGACAAATTGTATAACACCCGAAACAATTGCTCACTATCTGCATGAACTTCAAGATTGTCCGGAATATCTGTTGTAAATTCAATTTGCTCTGTGTGTGTCTCACCCAGCAAAGCATCTTCCAGCTCACTGGCTAGCGTTGTTAAATTGATAACACGGCGTTTTGGTTCAGCTTCCTGTGCTTTGCCATATCCCAAAACTTCGCTTGAATAACTCACCGCACGGTCAATTGTTTGCAACAGTTTGGGGGCAAATCTTTTGACCATTGGATCATCAACATTGGCCATTCTGTCGGAGATCAATTGAGCTGTTGTCAGGATATTGCGCATATCGTGGTTGATTTTGGAAACGGCTAAACCAAGATCGGCAAGGCGTTTTTGTTGACGCAATGTCGTATGCAATTCGGTTTGCATCGCAGATAAGTGCTGTTCTGCCAGCCACAATTCATCATTGCCTTGCGAGGGTTTGATAATCCGAGTGGCGTCTTCAGGGTTTTCCGAGAATGTTTGCATACTATTTGTAAGTCTGCGGATCGGCATGATCATCAACCTGTTGAGGCTAAAAAAGAGCAAGCCAGCTGTGATCGCAGCAATGATCAGAGATATAATCAAAACATTGCGACTATAAATCAGCATATCGTAGCGCAATTGCTCATCCAACATGATGAGTTCAATTTGCACATCATTGCTGTCGCCAACTTGGCCATAGGCTCTAAATGTACGGTCCCCACCAAATAGCAGTGTGTCGAATGCATCATAGATGGCATCCAACGGTCCGGTGTCATCCAGATTATAAGTATGGGTGATGGCAGGTGGCATCTCAACCGATGCAACAATCCGAGATGTATTGTCTTTGCGTAAGATGATGGCTTTCGTGCCAGTTGCCATTAAAGTTTCGGTCTGAATCTTTTTTGGCAATTGCATATATTGTTGGCCATCAACCACAATACTGGCAGCTGCTGCCGTGTTGAGCTTGTCATTGATCCATCTTAGTCGTGTGTTGGCTATCGATGGAACAAAGGCAAGGATCTCAGCGATCATGACAAACGTGATGGTTAAAAATATCAATTTACTCTGGAGCCCATGGATAGGTCTATCCGTGGGTTCCGGGAGTTTTTTGATAAGGGCGGGCTCTAGGTTTTCATGTGACATATGATTTGCAGATGCTACCTGTTGAAAGTCTGTTCTGAAGTATCAACCAAATTTGCGCAAAAATCCAATAACAGCGCGAATGATTGGCTTGCTGGTAATCGGACCGTAATGAGACATCACGGCGCGCTTACCAATCTCTGACATTGTTGGATAGGGTGGAATATAACCACGAACATCACTAAGCTTCATTTTATTGGTCACAGCCAAAGCCCACATATTGATCATTTCGCCAGCACCAGCACCTGCTATTGCAGCACCAATGATACGGCCTTTTTTATCAGCAATGATTTTGATCAAGCCATCCGTTTTCAATTCAGCACGCGCACGGTCATTTTCACCATATTGCCAGCGCAAGACAGTAATATTGTCACCATGTTTTTCCCAAGCTTGGGCTTCAGTTAAACCAACATTGGAAAGTTCAGGCTCTGTAAAGGTTGCCCATGGAATGATCTCACGATTTTCCTTAGCAGGAATGCGGAACAAGATTTGTTGAATAACAAGGCCTGCATGATAACCTGCAACATGGGTAAACTGGAAACCACCAGCAACATCCCCGATGGCATAGACGCGGCGATTGGTTGTGCGCATATCAGCGCCAACTTTTATGCCGCGACGATCATATTCAATTTTGCCCTCTTCAAGGCCCAGACCGTTTACATTGGCAGCTCTGCCCGTTGCAACAAGCAAATGACTACCTTCGATATCAGACTGGCCGTCTGTTGTTTCAATCGTTACCGTCACACCAGACTTACTTTTGGATGTTTTGACGACATTTGCGCCTTCCAAAATCACAACACCTTCACGGCGAATATTGTTCAGAACAACTTCAGCCAATTCAGGATCGTCTTTACCCAAGGCTTTAAAGCCCTCAATAACGGTCACTTTTGAACCCAAACGATGATGGGCTTGCGCCATTTCCATGCCGATTGGGCCACCACCGATAATGATCAAATGATCTGGATGGGCTGTTTGCTCAAACAGTGTTTCATTGGTGAGATAATCCACATCATTTATGCCAGTGATAGGCGGCACAAAAGCTGAGGAACCCGTTGCGATCACAAAGCGGCGTGCTTTGATGATGGTGTCGCCCGCTTGAACCGTATCAGCATCTAAGAAAATACCAGCTTCTTCTATGACATTGACGCCAAGTGAGCGGAAACGTTCTGGTGAATCATGTGGCGCAATGCCAGCGATCACGCCTTTGATGTGGCCATTGACTTTCGCGAAGTCAATTTCTGTTTTATCAACTGTGATACCAAATTTTTCGCCATCAACGATTGATCGAGCATGTTTGCCCGCTGCAATAATCGCTTTTGATGGTACGCAACCATAGTTGAGGCAATCGCCGCCCATTTTACCTTTTTCAAGTAAAACAACATCGACACCGAAAGCAGCAGCTGCTGCGGCAACAGATAGACCGCCTGAGCCGCCACCGATAACACAGATATCTGGAGTGATTGTATGTGACATAAAATGTCCCCCTATTAAGTAGTAAACCGTCGTATGAAATTCAGAATGAGTGCCTTAGCGGCTGCGGATTCTGCGAATGATTGATGGGATTGTTGCAACAATTGCAAGTGCTGCAAAGGCAATCGTGATTTCAGGTGTCACCAAGTCAGAAACAGATGCTTCTGTACCGGACTGCGATGCTGACAAGAGCACACTGTCGACGCCTTGGCCTAAATATGAATAGGCATATGTTCCAGGTAAAATACCCAAGAATGTTGCCGCAACAAAGGTGCGTGTTGGAATTTTGAACAATGCAGGCACAATGTTAAGCATAAAGAATGGGAATACAGGTGCAAGACGCAAAATCAAAAGGTAACTAAAGGCGTCTTTTTCAAAGCCTGCAGATAGTTTTTTTGCAAATGGTCCAGCTCTGTCACGTAAGAAGTCACCAAATGCAGATTGCGTTGCTTTAAACAAGATCGTGGCGCCAATTGTGGCGCCAATGGCAGTTAATGTTCCGCCCAAGGCAAATCCGAATAAGAAACCACCAAAGATGGTCAAAATCGATGCCGCTGGGAATGAAAAGGAAACAGCTGCAATGTACGCCACTAAATATATAGCGGATGCTAGAAATAGGTTTCCATTCACAAAGTTTTGTAAAGTATCACGCTGCTCAGCAAGAGCAGACAATGTGAGATATTCATGAAGACCTGCGGCATAACCACCGGCCAAACCCAGGACAATCACAACAAGCGGCAAAAAGCGTTTCAATGTGCTTGTGCTACTTGATTTCTTGTTATCGGATGCGATTGATTGTTGTTCATCGTTCATTGTCGTACTTAGTTCCATGTTTTCTCTCCTTGGTCCACAAAAGGTATGAACCGATCAATTTGGGACCCATCCGGCCCGTCGTTGATGCAAGAGATAAAGTTTTTCTCGATCACATGCTAATGACATTCAATCGCGCTCATCAAACTATATGTGAGCCAAGTTAACGATCAACTCACAGTTTGGTGAGAATCCTAATCAGTAACGCGTTTTCATGGAATGGTTTTGTCAAAATCCACTTGAATGGAGAAATAGTTGGATATGCAGACGTTTTTGAACGCAATATCTAAAAATGGAGACAAGACAGGCAATTTTATACCAAGTGTGATATTTGACTTTAGATGCGCCATTTTACCCCAGATACGGCATTTTAATTGACATAACACCCATTTGATGGCAATAGCCGCACGTCAGGGTTTTTGACGTTTAAAAATAAACGCGGATTCCCATTATAACAACGCTCCTGTAAAAAATTACAGATCTTAAGAAGGGCCGCACACCGCGGTATTAAAATAAAATGACAAAGCGTACTTTTCAACCATCAAAGCTTGTTCGCAAGCGTCGCCATGGATTCCGTTCTCGTCTCGCCACAAAAGGTGGTCGTAGAGTGCTCGCTGCTCGCCGTTCACGCGGTCGTAAGCGTTTATCTGCATAGGACTTATGGTCCAGCAGCCTGATTATTAAAAAGGGCTGAATATGAATACCCAACAAAGTAATTCTGAATATGGTCGTTTAACAAATCGAACAGAGTATTTATCTGTTCGTTCTGGCGTTAAACGACGTGGAAAATATTTTCTGTTGGAAGTATTGGATCGTAATGACCTCGATAAAAAAGGTAAAACCTGTCCTGCTCGGATTGGTTTTACCGTGACTAAACGCCAAGGTAATGCGGTTATTCGCAACCGAATTCGCAGGCGTTTAAAAGAAGCTGTCCGAACCAAAGCACATGAATATTTGCTGCCGGGACACGATTATGTGCTCGTAGGACACAAAGAGCTATTGGAAGCATCGTTCACAGATCTTATCTATAGTCTTGAACAGCGCTTCATAAATTTGAAAAAGCCTGATAAAACCCGCTCAAAGCGCGTGAAAAGCTAGAGACAAAAGGTCGTTTTAAGGAACCACAATGGAAAACAATCGTAATTATTTTCTGGCAATTGGCCTATCAATCCTCATTTTTGTCGGGTGGCAGGTTATTTACGTGGCTCCTAAGGTCGAGCGCGAGCAATTAGCTCAGCAAGCTTTGATCGAGCAACAAGCAGCAACGGCGAAAGCCAATGGGACCGATGGTTCATTACCGTCTGCCACAACATCAAGTGGGGCAACCGCACAGCTGCCGAACTTGCAAGGCTTCCCGCAAGTCGAAGCAATCGCCCGCGAAGATGCCTTGGCTGAAAGCAGTGCGCGTGTTTTGATTGATACGCCAGCTCTTTCTGGTTCTATCAATTTGATGGGCGCACGTCTTGATGATTTGATTTTAAATGATTATCGCGAGACTATTGATGCTGACAGTCCAAAAGTCATTTTGTTCTCACCAGCAAACGCCCAAGAGGGTTATTTTGGTGAAGTTGGTTTCATTGCAGCCAAAGAAGCTGGCCCTGTTCCAAGTGCCGATACTCTATGGTCGGTTAAATCAAGCAATACACTGACGGCACAAACACCTATCACACTCACATATGACAATGGCGCTGGTCTTATCTTTGATCGTACCATAAGTGTTGATGATAATTTCCTATTTACAATTGATGATAGCGTTACCAATGCGTCTGCAGATCAAATCTCGATCTCACCTTATGGTCGCGTAAAACGTCTTTATAAGCCGCAAACAAGTGGCATTTACATTCTGCACGAAGGTCTCATTGGTTTCTTGGGCGAACAAGGTTTGCAAGAAGTTGATTATTCTGATGTTGAAGATGATGGCCGCATCACACCGGACAAATCATCAACCGGTTGGATTGGTATTACCGATAAATATTGGGCAGCAGCACTTGTTCCTGAACAAGGTCGTCCTTTCCAATCACGTTTCAGCTATTTTGCTGATGGTGGCAAACCAAGCTACCAAACAGATTATGTATCCGATGCAGCTGTGATTGCAGCGGGCGGTACAGCTAGCTTTAATACTCGAATTTTTGCAGGTGCTAAAACTGCCCCTGAAATTGAAGCCTATGCTGAAGAGCAAAACATTGAAAAATTCGATCTTATGATCGATTGGGGTTGGTTCTACTTTATTACCAAGCCGATGTTTAAAGCGCTGCATTTCTTCTTCCTATTGTTCGGTAACTTTGGTGTTTCCATTCTTGTAACGACCGTCATGGTGAAGTTGTTGTTCTTCCCATTGGCTAATAAGTCCTACAAATCCATGGCCAACATGAAAAAAGTTCAGCCACAAATGGAAGAGCTTAAGAAGAAACATGGCGATGATCGTCAAGCCCTTCAAAAAGCAATGATGGAACTTTACAAGACGGAAAAAATTAATCCGGTTGCTGGTTGCTGGCCTGTCTTGCTCCAGATTCCGGTGTTCTTTGCGCTCTATAAAGTTCTGTATGTCTCCATCGAGATGCGTCAAGCACCGTTCTTTGGCTGGATTCAAGATCTATCGGTTCCTGATCCAACAACAGTGTTCAACTTATTTGGCCTATTGCCATATGATCCAACAGCACTTCCGGTTATTGGCGGCATCTTGGCCTTGGGCATTTGGCCGTTGATCATGGGTATCACGATGTTCTTGCAAATGCGCATGAACCCAACACCCCCAGATCCAACACAAGCAATGATCTTTACTTGGATGCCAGTTGTGTTCACATTCATGCTTGCAAGTTTCCCTGCTGGTCTTGTGATCTACTGGGCTTGGAACAACTCCCTATCTATCTTACAACAAGGCGTTATTATGAAACGTCAGGGCGTTAAGATTGAGCTATGGGATAATTTGACTGACCTCTTTAAAAAGAAAAAAGAAGATGCCAAATAATTGGTAACTCGCAATCTCGTAACGTAACCATCCTTGTTTCAAGGGCAAATAGTGGACATTTGATATGGCTAAAATAGTGCCCTTTGATCGGACTTGGGAATTCGTTTTATCGGTTCCGTCAATGAAGTTTCTGCCGTCCGAAGGACCGCCAGAAATTGCATTTGCTGGACGATCTAACGTTGGTAAATCATCACTGATTAATGCGTTGGTAAACGTAAAAGGTTTGGCGCGGACATCCAATACGCCGGGCCGGACACAACAGCTCAACTATTTCGTACCATCAGGTTATGAAGGGACGCAGGAAGATCTTCCTCCTTTGTCTTTGGTTGATATGCCAGGCTATGGCTATGCAAAAGCACCCAAAACTGAAGTTGAAAAATGGACACGGCTAGTATTTGATTATTTGCGCGGACGTGCAACGCTTAAACGCGTTTATCTATTAATTGATTCGCGCCATGGCATTAAAAAGAACGATGAAGATGTTTTAAAACTTCTTGATACTGCGGCGATCTCTTATCAAGTGATCTTAACAAAGTCAGATAAGATTAAGGCCTCTGATCTTGAGGCATTGATTGTGCAAACAACAGCACAAATCGGAAAACATCCTGCCGCCTATCCTGAGCTCATTGCGACATCATCGGAAAAAGGTGTCGGAATTGACGATTTGCGCAAAGCGATTGCAAAAGTCATTCGCAACTAAGTTATGTGCAGAACGCAAAGCTAATCTTATTCGCGAATTGAAGAATTCCGATTTTCCAGATAAATAGGGTCACAAGCCACTTATCCTTGGCTGTATCACGGGATCAATAATTATGACTGTTTTGAGCAATAGCGAAAACCAAGCAAGATTTTTATCAGAAGCACTGCCATATATGCAGCGTTATGAAGGCCAGTCTGTGGTGATCAAATATGGCGGCAACGCGATGGGTGATCAATCTTTGGCCCAAGCTTTTGCGCGTGATGTGGCTTTGCTAAAGCAATCTGGGGTTAATCCTGTTGTTGTGCATGGCGGTGGTCCACAAATCGGTGCAATGCTCGAGCGGATGGGCATAAAATCTCGTTTTGAAAATGGCTTACGTGTCACAGATCAAAAGACGGTCGAGATCGTCGAGATGGTGCTGGCAGGCTCAATCAACAAACAGATCGTGACAATGATCAATGCAGAAGGCGAACGCGCCATCGGTATTTGCGGCAAAGATGGGAATCTTGTCTATGCACGTAAAGCTGAGAAAAAAGTCATTGATCCAGATTCCAATATTGAACGCATTTTAGATCTGGGGTTTGTTGGCGAAATCGACGAGGTTGATCGCACCATGATTGATGTGCTGGCCACATCTTCAATTATTCCAGTGATTGCACCTGTTGCCTCTGACCGCAAAGGTCAAACCTACAATATCAACGCTGATACATTTGCCGGCGGCATAGCCGGTGCGCTTGATGCAAAACGCTTATTGTTCCTGACGGACGTTGCAGGTGTTATGGGTAAAGATGGCAAGGTTATCAAAGAACTATCGGTGTCTGAAGCCAAAGCCATGATTGCAGATGGAACAATTTCTGGCGGTATGATTCCAAAAGTTGAAACATGTATCTTTGCTATCGAGCAGGGTGTTGAAGGCGTTGTGATTGTAAATGGTAAAGTGCCACATGCGGTTTTGCTCGAGATATTCACAGAGCATGGTGCCGGTACGCTTATTGTGAAATAGAGAATTGGTTGTGAAATAGCTGGCATTAGCCGCCTAAGACAAGCGCCAATATTCCGCAGACAATCAGCCCACAGCCAAATATTTCATACTTATTGATCTCTTCTTTAAAGATGAAAATGGATGTCGCAAGCGCAAAAAGCATCTCAACTTGCGCCACAGCTTTAACCAATGCTGATTGCTGTAATGTCATGGCCATAAACCAACCAAATGATGCACTTGCACCAAATAGACCCACCAGCAGGCCGGTTTTCCAAGCAGCTCTTATGCGCGCAATCTCAGCACGGTCTTTAAAATAAATCCAAACCATCAAAATGATGGATTGCATGATAATGGCAAAGCTGAGCGTAACAGACGCTTGAATGATAAAATTTGGCCCTTCAAGGGCAAGGGATGCCGCCCGATATGCAACAGCTGCAATGCCAAAAATGGCACCCGACGACAGGCCGATCAGCGCCGTTTTGGTAAACAATGCGGTTGCGATAGAGC
The DNA here is from genome assembly GCA_963974325.1 of uncultured Rhizobiaceae bacterium. Lineage (GTDB taxonomy): Bacteria > Pseudomonadota > Alphaproteobacteria > Rhizobiales > Rhizobiaceae > Lentilitoribacter. The sequence goes on along the minus strand of CAXBCW010000011.1, from coordinate 2,898 downwards.
GTGGTGTAATGGTGATACGCGCAACTGAGATTAACATCACACCAAAGACACTGATGGTAATCGCACCTAAAACGGCGGTCGATATTTTCTCGCTTAAAAACAGCAATCCAAAAAGCGCAGCTTGCATCGGTTCAGTTCTGGAATAGGCTGATCCAACGGTAAAATTGCGAAGCGAAAACATATGGACCAAAAGCGCTTGCGCGATAATCTGTGCAATGCCAGCAATCACCACCCAAAATACAAAATCAGAGTTTAAGCTGGGTAACTCATGATTGCCCAATTTGGTAAAGAGAATGAGAAATATCAACGCAAATGGAATACCAAAGCCGAAGCGCACAAAGGTTGCGCCAGCTGTTCCCATAACGCTTTTAAGATGTTTTTGAAGGCTAGAGCGTATGTTCTGCAAAAATGCAGATACAAGCGTGATGAGTATCCATGTTTCCATCCATGTGCGATAGCACGGTTTTAAAATACCTGTCACAAAAATCGAAAAATGTGTTTGCAAGATCAGAAATTTAGGCGACTTCGAAACTGAGTTCAGCTAGACTTAGCTAACAGGCATTTTACCAGATTCTTCTCTTATATAAGTGTGTTCATGACTCAGCCAAATTTTTCCGATATTCGCCACTGGATCTTTGATCTGGATAATACTCTTTACCCGCGCCGATGTGATTTATTTGCGCAAATCGATGTAAAGATGACCCAATTTGTATCGGAACTCTTGGATTTGCCGCATGCGGAAGCCCGTTTAAAGCAAAAGCAATATTACCGCGATCATGGAACAACGCTTCAAGGCCTGATGGTCAATCATGGAATGAAACCGCAAAAGTTTTTAGATGCTGTTCACGATATTGATTATAGCCCTGTTTCTGAAAGCAAAGAGCTTCGCGCAGCTTTAGAGGCTTTGCCCGGTCAAAAACTCATTTTTACCAATGGCGATGTTCCCCATGCAGAGCGAACAACCAAAGCCCTTGGCATTGATGGATGTTTTGATGGCATATTTGATATTGTTGCCGCCGACTTTTTGCCGAAACCTGCTGCAAAACCCTATGAGCAGTTTATCTTGATGTTTGATGTTGATCCCAAAAAAGCGGCAATGTTCGAAGACCTTCCACGCAATCTAGCAGTCCCTAAACAAATGGGGATGCGTACGGTTCTGGTTGTTGACGATGCTTTTGACGCAAATGCTGCAGAAGCATGGGAAACAGGCGGTCGAGATGATGGTCATATCGATCATGTATCCAATGATATTGCTCAATTTTTGCATGGCGTGTTGAAGTAGTTACAAATCTAATGTTTCTCTTTAACTTGCTTTAACCAGAGTTCGAATTGATCCCATTTTCTTGGGTAAGCTTTACTTGTTTTTAGATCAAATAGATCATGATAGCCCCAATGTTAATGAGGGTTTAATGATGAATAAGGTTCTTCCATTCGTAATTTTGGCAATTGGATTGGCGCTTGTCCCGCAGTTCTTAGAGTCAAATGGATCGCTTGACGTGAATGAACCTGTGGCATCCGCAAGTAAGGTCTCATCTCAAAATTCATCTCGAGCCGCATTGCAAAAGCAACAACAAACCAAAAATTCTGCTCATTATACATCTGGCAAACGACAGGTTTCGATCAAAGCTGATGCTCGAGGTCATTATATTGCATCGTTTAAAGCAAATGGCCGCCCAATAAAGGGCCTTATTGATACAGGCGCAACTTACATCGCCATGAACGAGACAACAGCGCGTCAGGTAGGACTTCGTGTTTCTGCATCAGATTTCAAACACACTGCAACCACAGCAAATGGTAAAACCTCAGCTGCCTTTGCAAAATTGGACCGTTTGAAAATTGGCTCAATCGAAGTTTCAGATATTGATGTGTTTGTTCTAAAAAATAGATCGTTGTCTGAAACACTCATCGGCATGAGCTTCATCTCAAAACTGTCATCGTTTAAAGTCGAAAATTCAAAGCTCATTCTGACGCAGTAATGTGGTCCAAAATTGGGTCATTTATCTGTGGTTCTTGATGCCCAATTGTGATGATCTCATCCAAGTTATGTTTTAAGTTTTGCAATTGCTCTGGTGAGTTGATATGCGCCAAAGCCAAGCGATCACCCTTTGATATTTTGGTGCCAATTGGCTGTAAGTTAGATAATCCCACACTATAATCGATTTTATCGGTTGGATGGGAACGTCCACCCCCAAGCTTCACAATTTCCATCCCCAAGTCTCGCGTTTTATAACCTGTGACCCATCCATCTGATGGCGCAATAATATCGGCTTGAAGAGATGATTTTGGCAAAAGAGCATTGTAGTTTTCAAGCAAGTCAGACGGTCCGCCCAATTGCAGAACCATCTTGGCAAAAATCTCCGCCGCATGACCATTGTCCAGATTTTTCTGCGCCATCGCTTCAGCGGCCAAATGATCTTTGGTAATGCCGCCAGCAACCAGCATATTTGCTGTGAGTTGCAAGATAACGCGCTTCAAACGCGGATCTTGATGGGTGCCTGATAAAAACTCAATCGTGTTTTTAATTTCAGTGGCATTGCCAATTGCGCTTGATAGCGGTTCATTCATATCTGTAATCAGCGCTTGTGTGGGCAATCCTGCACCACAGGCAACATCGACCAAAACCCTTGCAAGTTCCCGCGCTTCATCCACATCAGAAGTTGTGGCACCATTTCCGCATTTAACGTCCAAAACAAGACCTTCCAAACCACTGGCAAGCTTTTTGGATAAGATCGATGCGACAATCAGTGGAATGGATTCCACCGTTGCTGTGACATCGCGAATGGCATAAATCTTTTTATCGGCAGGTGCCAAGTTTGCAGTCTGTGAAATGATTGCACAGCCAGCAGTGCTGATGACACTTCGGAACAGATTAATATCAGGGCTCACATTGTAACCTGG
>CAXBCW010000010.1:0-62889 GCA_963974325.1 uncultured Rhizobiaceae bacterium | reverse complement strand
ACTTTAATCACGAAAGACATCTAGAAACCAGACAGGTTTACAAACAAAAACGTGCTGCTGCTTTGACTGAGTGGCGTGAAATCTGTGCTGCCTAGAATATGAACTTGTTGGGAAGTTTGTGACTGATTGGAGTTCTTCTGACAACACCTCTTTTAGAGCCCTGACTATTTTGCTGTCGGGTTCTCCAATATATCCAACTCTTTTGCTTTCAAGCGCTTAATCTCATCGCGTAAACGAGCGGCTGTTTCAAAGTCGAGATCGGCAGCTGCATCACGCATTTGTTTTTCCATGGCAGTAAGGTGGGTTTTGAGGTTTGCACCCACCATGTGGCCTGCTTTGACAAAGCCTTTGCCGTCTTTACCGCTGACATCTGCACTGACATGGTCTTTTTCATAGACGCTATCCAAGATATCAGAGATTTTTGATTTAACACTGGCTGGTGTGATGCCGTTGGCGACATTATAGGCAACTTGTTTTTCGCGGCGGCGTGAGGTTTCACCCATTGCGCGTGTCATGGAGCCTGTGATCTTATCGGCGTAAAGCACAACTTTACCATCGACGTTACGTGCCGCACGGCCAATGGTTTGCACCAAGGATGTTTCAGACCGTAAGAAGCCTTCTTTATCGGCATCCAAAACCGCGACAAATGCACATTCTGGAATGTCCAATCCTTCACGCAATAGGTTAATGCCGATCAAAACATCAAATGCACCAAGTCGTAAATCACGAATGATTTCAATGCGCTCAAGGGTATCGATGTCCGAGTGCATGTAGCGCACTCTCACGCCTTGTTCGTGCAAATATTCGGTCAGATCTTCTGCCATGCGTTTGGTTAAAACGGTAACCAGCGTCCGGTAACCTTCAAGCGCTGTTTTTCGGATTTCACCGAGTACATCATCAACTTGATTGGTTGCAGGGCGCACTTCAACAGGTGGATCAATCAATCCTGTTGGGCGGATAATTTGTTCGGCAAACACGCCGCCGGCAGCTTCCATTTCCCAATTGCCCGGGGTTGCGGATACGCCAACAGTTTGAGGGCGCATTGCATCCCATTCTTCAAACCGAAGTGGGCGGTTATCCATGCAGCTAGGCAAGCGGAAACCATATTCAGCAAGAGTGGCCTTACGTTTAAAATCGCCTCGATACATGGCGCCAATTTGCGGCACAGTGACATGGCTCTCATCGATGAAAATCAATGCATTGTCTGGAATATATTCAAACAATGTTGGCGGTGGTTCACCGGGTTCACGGGCGGTTAGATATCGAGAATAGTTCTCAATGCCCTGGCAAGCGCCAGTTGCTTCCATCATTTCAAGATCATATCGTGTACGTTGTTCTAGTCTTTGTGCTTCCAGTAATCGACCAGCATTTTCCAACTCTTCAAGTCGGGCAACAAGCTCTGTTTTGATCGACTTCATAGCTTGGGTCAGGGTTGGACGCGGGGTCACATAGTGCGAGTTTGCATACATTTTAACGGATTTGAGGTCGCTAAATTTTTTACCGGTGAGTGGATCAAATTCAGTGATCGTCTCAATTTCATCACCAAACAATGAGATACGCCAAGCCGCATCTTCAAGGTGGGCAGGGAAGACTTCCACCGTATCGCCACGCACGCGGAATGAGCCACGCTGGAAATCCATATCGCGACGTTTATATTGTTGTGCGACCAAATCTGCCAATAATTGCCGTTGGTTTATCTGTTCGCCAACAGCCAGTTCAAAGCTCATAGCTGAGTAGGTTTCAACAGAACCAATACCGTAAATGCAAGAGACGGATGCGACGATGATGACATCATCTCGCTCCAGTAAAGCACGGGTTGCTGAGTGACGCATCCGATCAATTTGTTCGTTGATAGTCGATTCTTTTTCGACAAATGTATCGGTCCGCGCCACATAGGCTTCGGGTTGGTAATAATCGTAATAAGATACAAAATATTCAACCGCATTTTTTGGGAAGAAGTTTTTGAATTCTGAATAAAGCTGAGCTGCCAAGGTTTTGTTTGGCGCTAAAATGATGGCGGGTCTTTGGGTCGCCTCAATGACCTTTGCCATTGTGAAGGTTTTACCAGAGCCTGTGACACCTAAAAGAACTTGTGTTTGTTCTTTGTCGCTTATGCCTTCGACCAAATCTTTGATCGCTGTTGGTTGATCACCGGCAGGCTCATATTCGGTTTCCATTTCAAAGCTGTGACCGCCTTCCGACTTTTCAGGCCGTTCTGGTCTGTGTGGCTCCCAAAGCTTGCCGTTTTTAAACAGCGGATTGCCCGATGTGATGAGATCTGTGAGTGCTTGCACCGTTGCCGTATTGCTAGGCTCGCCAAGCTCTTCGGCTTCTTCAAGAGTTGCGGTCATGCCTGCAACAGGTGTCAGGCCTGCTTCTGCGCGTTTTTTAGGGTCATTTGTGCCGCCCATAGATGTGCCGCGTGCCGAGCGTGATTCTGTGGCTGCTCCGACGCGTTTTCTGTGCTTACCGGCATCAGATGCGACTTGGCGTCTGTTCGGTTCGGTTTCCGCCTCCGCCATTTTTTGCATTTCTTCTGCCCAACTAGAAATGTTGTCAGATAAAGGAGCACCTTCAAAGGGTGCTTGTGGCGCCTCTTCAAAACCTGTTGGGTTTTTGGACGGGTTTTTCGGTGTTTTAGCCATCTAGGCAATATGGGTGGAATCAGTTGAAATGTGAAGAGGGTTAGGAAAAAAATCCGCATATATTATCAACAGTTAAGTCAATTAAAGTTTATTTGCTTTGTCTGCAAAGACTGCCAAAATAAAGCTCAGATTATCAAACCTTGTGGGATCAAAATTTTGCGAATATTTTTAGCGTTTATGACATTTTTAGCCGTTGGTTCAGCCTCCAATACAGCATCTGCCTGTGAGGATGGATTTGAGCGACCTGACGGGGTGAAGATTTCCAACAGTTTTGAAGGTGGTCTGCCAGAATGTCGGTTTGCTGCCTATGCCAGCGAGGGTGATATTGCCTTTGCGTATTATGATAGTCCAACCACGCGCTATAGGCATGGAATTTTGGGTGATGCGATTGAAGCAGGTAGCTTGGTTGTGATTGGTGATGATCAAAAAGAATATCGCTTGGCTCTTCCTGATGATGAAGTGTTTGAAGATATCGAACCGCGCCTTGTTGATTTAGATGGCGATGGTCTTGTTGAAGTCGTGACCATCAGAGCATCGGTGCGGGCAGGGGCAGCTGTTACAGTTTACGGGCTTGAAAATGGTCAGCTCATACAAAAAGCGACAACAGAATTTCATGGACGGGCCAATCGATGGCTTAATATTGCTGGGTTTGGCGACTTTAGAGGTGTTGGCACATTGGACATAGCTTTTGTCCGCACGCCCCATATTGGTGGCACGCTGTTTTTCTATTCCTACAGTAAGGGTGTATTTAAAGAAACAGCCAAACTATCTGGATTTTCTAATCATCAAATTGGATCTCGAGAGCTTCGGTTATCGGCAATTGCGGACTTTGATGGCGATCAGGTTACAGATATTGTTGTGCCATCGGCTGATCGGAACAACTTGAGTTTCGTGCAGATCAAATCCAGCAAGCTGGTTGAATTTGATCGCATTGCATTACCAAGTTCGATCGACAAAAATATTGATGTCGTGAAAAATGATGCTGGCATTTCGCTTAAGGTGGGTATGCGCGATGGCACTGTATTTAAATGTAACGCGTTAAGCGGTTTGCTCTTTATTGAATGCGAACCATATGACTGTTCGCATTCAATCATTTTGAACCTGTCAGCTACATCTGACCTTCGGCGTTTTTAAAGATAACAGTTGAGCGCGCGCCTGAACGGCAATAGCCCAACATTGGTTTACTCATTTCTTCAACCGCATCGACCATTTCGCGGACTGCGTCCATGGTAAGCCCTGCGCTGGTGACTGGTATATGGCGAATTTCGATGCCAGCGGCTTCTGCTGCTGCTTTAATATCGCCAAAGCTTGGTTGGCCGGGCTGCTCTTCATCAGGGCGATGACATACGATTGATTTGAAACCTTGTGCTTTAACGTCTGCAATGTCGTCTACCGTAATTTGCTCAGAAACAGAGTAGTCAGCATTGATTGGGCGAATATCCATAATGTCATCCTTTAAATTGAGACTTCTTTTTATGTCGCTCAAATTCATTCGTCAACAATATCTGATTTTGCCCGTTGAACAATTGCGTCAATAAGGCTGATTTTCCTTTGAGTTGTTGACCCCAATACCTTCATAGAATAGTCAAGATTACATATTCCACCTGTTTGAGGCTTTTTTGGAAAATCGAAATTTAAAATTTGCGGCTTGGTTTGTATCTGCAATTTGTTTGTTGCCAATGGTCGCCGCTGTTGTTGCGGCTGGCAAAGGCACGTCTGATACTTGGTTTAGCCTGTTTGATACAGTATTGCCCGGCTATATTTGGAATACGATACAGCTGATTGTTATTGTTGGTTTGGGAACCGCTATCATTGGCACAACCACTGCTTGGCTCACAGTGGCATTCCGTTTTCCATTCCGCCGTGTGCTTGAGATTAGTTTGGCGCTTCCTTTGGCGTTTCCAGCTTTTGTTTTAGCCTATGCTTATACTGATGTGTTGGACCATCCAGGAATTGTTCAATCCACACTCCGTGATTTAACGGGCTGGGGACCACGAGAGTATTGGTTCCCAGAAATTCGCTCGCTTGGCGGGGCGGGCGCCATGTTGATATTCGTGCTTTACCCGTATGTATATTTGTTGGCACGCGCGTCCTTTATCAAGCAATCATCTACAGCCTATCATGCAGCCAGAACATTGGGCGCGTCGCCTTGGTCCGCGTTTATAAAAGTGTCTATGCCGATTGCCCGTCCTGCCATTGCTGGTGGTGTGATTTTGGCACTGATGGAAACGATTGCTGATTTTGGCACGGTTGCGCATTTTGGCGTGCAAACATTTTCAACAGGGATTTATAGCGCATGGTTTGCCATGGGTGATCGGGCAGCTGCTGCGCAATTGGCTTTGTGTCTTTTGGTCGTTGCGCTTTTATTTGCGGGGTTAGAGCGCATTCAACGTGGTGCCGCAAAACGCTATCCGGCAGGTGCCAAGGTTGAAAGCTTAAAGCCTGAACATTTGACAGGTTGGAGGGGCATGGCAGCGATGGTTGTGTGTTTGATCCCTGTTTTGGTGGGCTTTCTCATTCCGCTCATTGTGCTCGCGAATATGGCATTGGGGTCTGAACATTCGCCATTTACTCCAAGATATTTGGGCTATTTGGAAAATTCAGGAATTTTGGCGGGGTCTGCCGCTATTATCACAGTTATTGGTGCTGTGATCATTGGGTTTTGTGCGCGGATTGCTCCCAGTCGTGCATCTCGGTTTGCAACTGTTGTTGCGGGTATTGGGTATGCGGTGCCAGGTGGTGTGATTGCTGTTGGTTTGCTGGTGCCGTTTGCGAATTTGGATAATTTTATTGATAGTTGGATGCGCGAGCAGTTTGATTATTCAACAGGGTTGTTTTTCACAGGCTCAATCGGTCTTTTACTGATCGCCTATATGGTTCGCTATATTGCGGCGGCGCTGAATGCATTTGATACGGGAATTTCAGCTATTAAGCCAAACATCGATGGGGCTGCTCGCATTTTGGGCCGTAAGCCCGGCCAAATGCTTTGGCAAATTCATCTACCTTTGTTGCGCCCAAGCCTTTTGACTGCATTGCTGATTGTCTTTGTTGATGTGATGAAAGAGTTGCCTGCGACCTTGATCATGCGTCCGTTTAATTTTGATACACTTGCGGTGCAGGCCTATCGCCTTGCATCGGATGAACGATTGGCCGAAGCCTCTGTGCCATCATTGATGATTGTTTTCTTTGGGCTTTTACCGGTTGTTTTGTTATGTGCAACGATTAACCGAACAGCCAGAAGCTAATATCGCAGCTAATATCAAGCCCAAAATCAAGACAACAAAAAGGCCCATTCTTTGTGAAAAGAACGGGCCTTTTGTTTTGCTTATTCAGATCGTTACTAGATCTTATTTATAACCGATTTCATTATAGATTTTTTGTGCTCCGGCTTGGTTGATACCAAGTTTTTCAAGTCCAAGATCATCTTCTTTGAATGTGCCCAATTGCTGGACAGATGATGATAGTGCAACGCCTTCGACAACAGGGTATTCGTCATTGCCAGCTGCAAAGTAATTTTGTGCGCTTTCACTTGTCAAATATTCAAGAAGCTTAACTGCGTTTTCAGCGTTTGGAGCTGTTTTGGTAATACCAGCGCCAGACACATTGACGTGTGTTCCACTGCCATCTTGGTCAGGGAAAACCCAGCCAATTTTATCCGTGCTACCAGAAAGGTTTGACACATCTTTACGAAGCGCACGGGCGAAGTAATAGGTGTTTGCAACAGCAATATCACATTCGCCAGACACGATGCCGCGAAGCTGATCTGTATCGCCGCCTTGTGGTGCGCGGGCAAAATTTGCAAGTAGGCCAGTTGCCCATGTTTTTGCAGCATCTGCGCCGTTATTTGCGATTTGGGACGCTAGGAGAGACAGCATGTAGATGTTTGAGCTAGATCTTGCACAAACGAGACCTTTATATTGTGGGTCAGCCAAATCTGCATAGGTTGCAGGTGGGTTTGCAATTGTTTCTTTGTTGTAGAAAATCACACGCGCACGTTTTGAAATACCGAACCAATACCCTTCAGGGTGACGCAAAGCTGCAGGAACGCGTTCGTTCAACATTGCAGATTCAGTTTTTTGCAAAAGATCATCATCTTGAAGTTTAAACAGACGGCCAGCATCTGTCGTGATCATAACATCTGCAGGACTGTTAACGCCTTCAGCTTTTAAACGTTCGATAAGCTCGTTGATTTTACCTTCGATCAAATTGACTTTAATGCCAGTTTGTTTTGTGAAATCTGAGTAAAGACGTTCGTCAGTATCATAGTGACGGGATGAGTAAATGTTGACTTCGCCATCAGCCAAAGCTGCGCCCACTGTTAGGTTGGCGGCAAGAAGACCGGCGAATAGTGAAATGAAACTTGATTTGCGTGACATGATCGTTCCTTTAATCGTCAAAAATAATTCAACCAGCTCGGGTTTAATTTTAAACCTGACTAATTGAGTCATGTTTAAAATTAAATATAGGTCTCTGTCAAATGGTTTTCGTAATTTTTTGTTTTTAATAAAAGCCTCAAGGCTCGCAAATATCAGACAGCGTCGACAAAACTATCAAGAACACGCTTTTGTCCGGCGCGGTCAAAATCAATTGTCAGTTTGTTTCCGTCAATATTGACAACATTGCCATTGCCAAATTTCATATGGAAAACGCGGTCGCCTTCTGAGAAAATAGATGGCACTTCCGTTTTAGATTTTGCAACAAGTTCGCCTTCGATCACACGAGATTTAGGACCAGTTTCACCATAGGACACACGTTCTACCGAATGGCCTGATCGTGAGCCCCAATTGTTGCGCAATGCATCTGAATCTTTGGCCTGTGCTCGTTTCCAGCCCGGTGTTTGATAGGAACTGCCGCCAAAACCTTCCTTTTTATCAAAGCGAGATGACCCATAAGGACCGCCAGATTGGCCTCTACCATAGCCGCCATAGGAGCTATCCATCTCGGACACTTCCACGTGTTCTTCGGGCAGTTCTTCAATGAAACGGGATGGTATTGTTGATTGCCATAGGCCGTGGATACGTCTGTTGGATACAAACCAGATATGACATCTTCGTTTTGCGCGCGTGATACCGACATAGGCCAAGCGGCGCTCTTCTTCTAGGCCTGTGCGCCCGCCTTCATCCAATGAACGCTGGTGGGGGAACAACCCTTCTTCCCAGCCGGGTAGGAACACAGTTTCAAACTCAAGGCCCTTGGCCGAGTGATAGGTCATGATGTTGACAGCATCTAGGTTTTCATTCTGCTCGGTATCCATAACAAGGGAGACATGCTCCAAGAAACCCGCCATGGATTCAAATTCTTCCATTGTGCGGATGAGTTCTTTCAAGTTGTCCAATCGACCCGGCGCTTCTGCCGAGCGATCTTTTTGCCACATATCTGTGTAACCAGATTCTTCCAAAATTTGTTCGGCAAGCTGGGTATGTGGCACCTTCTCGAGCAATGATTGCCAAAGTTGGAAGTTTTGAATAACTTCGGTTAGTGATTTGCGAGGGCGCGGCTTAAGCTCGTCTGTTAAGATCATCTCTGATGCAGCGGCAAACATTGATATCTTTTTAGTGCGTGCGTAATCATGAACCAATTTAATGGTCGCATCACCCAATCCGCGTTTTGGTGTGTTGACGATACGTTCAAATGATAGATCATTTGCCGGTTGGCACACGGTTTTAAAGTATGCCATTGCGTCGCGAACTTCTAAACGTTCATAAAATCGTGGACCGCCAATGACGCGATAGTTGAGCCCGAGGGTTACAAAACGATCCTCAAACTCGCGCATTTGAAACGATGCTCGCACCAAAATTGCGATATCATTGAGTTTATGATCATTGCGCTGAAGTTGTTCGATCTCATCGCCAACATCACGGGCTTCTTCTTCTGAATCCCATGCGGCATGCACCATGACTTTATCATCATCAGGATCTTTGATTTCAGTAAACAGCGTTTTGCCCAACCGGCCTTCATTGTGTGAAATGAGGTGTCCTGCGGTTCCTAAAATATGCTCTGTAGATCTATAGTTTTGTTCTAGACGCACAACTTTTGCGCCGGGGAAATCTTTTTCAAAGCGCAGAATATTTTCAACTTCGGCACCGCGCCAACCGTAAATAGATTGATCATCATCGCCGACACAACAAATATTGGGTTTTGCATCGCTAGATTTCGGGCGCTGTGCCAATAGTCTAAGCCACATATATTGCGATGTATTTGTATCTTGATACTCATCTACCAGAATATAGCGGAACTTTTGTTGGTATTCGACCAACACATCAGGGTTGTTGCGCAAGATGCGGATTGGGTGACATAGCAAATCGCCAAAGTCGCAAGCATTCAGCGTTTTTAAACGATCCTGATAGGCGGCATATAATTCGCGGCCTTTGCCATTGGCAAATGAACGTGCATCGCCCTCAGAAATTTCGTGTGGCGCAAGGCCTTTGTTTTTCCAGCCATCGATCATTTGCGAAAACTGGCGTGCAGGCCAACGTTTATCGTCGATACCTTCGGCTTGAATAAGCTGTTTTAAAAGCCTGATGACATCGTCGGTATCAAGAATAGAAAAGTCTGTTCTAAGGCCAATGAGTTCGGCATGTTTTCGAAGCATTTTTACGCCAATGGAGTGGAATGTGCCAAGCCATGGCATTCCTTCAACAGCGCCTCCGACGAGCTTTCCAATCCGATTTTTCATCTCGCGTGCAGCTTTATTGGTAAATGTGACCGCAAGAACTTGAGATGGGTAGGCAAGACCAAGATTGAGGATATGCGCGATGCGGGTTGTTAAAACACGGGTTTTACCCGTTCCAGCACCTGCAAGCACAAGCACAGGCCCATCAATGGACTGCACCGCATCTGATTGGGCTTCGTTCAGATTTTCCAAATATTGCGGACGTTGACGGGCTGCCATAGCGCGCGCGGCAATGCCTAGACCTTTTGGTCCATTTGATCCAGGCGCTGCATTTTGTTGTGTTACATTCTTTGGAGTGTCCGAAGGTCCGCTTTTTGCAGCACTTGGCTCATCATCTCCGAAGAATGGTATATCGTCATCATATCCGTTCATTTTACTAAATGTAGTGATTCGAGGCTGAATTGCTAGGTCCGTATGATGATTTGGCTGGGCTAATCATCACTTTTATGCAGCTTTAAGCGTAACTTACGAATAGAGAACCAAACAGTGAACAAAATCACCGGAACAGACAGCGCAGTTATGATGGTTGATGAGATCGGCAAATGCCCAGATTTATCGAGTGCTTTGAGGAAATACGATAAAAGACTGACCGCATAATAGGTTATCGCGATGGAAGACAGGCTTTCAACGGCTTGAGATAGGAGCAATTGTTGTTTATGTCGGCCGTCGAGTGATTTTAGCAAGGCTTGGTTGCCATGGCTGAGTTCAATATCAATACGGGTCCGCAAAAGAGCTAATGCGCGGGTGATATCTTCGGTTAGGATTTTCTGACGTCTCTCGACGCTTTTTATTGTTGCGCGAGCAGGTTCTAAACGAGATCGCAAGAAACCAGATATTGTTTGAAGATCACCATGTTCACGCTCAACCAATGTTTTCATGCGGGCATCGATAATTTCAAAATAGGCATTGCTTGCTGAGAAGCGAAATCTTGTTTCAGAACGCAAACTATCTAATTTGGCAGACAGGTTGGACAGCTCTTGGAAAATGTCGCGGTCAGTTACCTCTTTTTCAATTGAGCTATCTTCTAGTTTTGAGGTCAGCGCGTTGAGCTGTTCTTCAAGACCGGATAATCGGGTGGATATACGTCTTGCAAGCGGCAGCCCTATGAGCGCCATGATGCGGTATGTTTCAAGCTCATATAGGCGCTGAATTCTGCGACCCAATTCGTTGGGGCTGTTTTTTGTTGGATAGACCGCATAGGTAATGGAGCCCTGCTCATTGAGCTGAAGGGCTGAATGAACCTGTAATTCACCGCGCATGATGCCGCCATAGATACGTTTTCCAAAAGGAAGATGCTTTGCCATTTCTTTGGCAGAACCAACCACAATGATCTCGCATTTTGACAGGATTTTGATGTCTATTTTGCTGAGGATGCTCCGGTATAAATCATGGGCTTTTGTGCGGTCATCAGAATTGTTTGAAACGAAGGTACAGGCTGTGAATTCTGTATGGAGTTCAAATGTAATATCAATATTATCAATTTTGATGGTTGTTTGGCGACTTTTTGATAAAGCCTTTACATCAACGATATCGCCCAAAACGGCATCAATCTCCGCTGGATCATATTTAAATGCAATGTGCAGGACTGTCGCTGGCGCAACAATATCGAGTGCTGGCCGTGCATGAACCTCATCGATTGCTGCTTGTCTATCTTGGTCATAAGACCAAGCTAGCTCATTCTTTGAATTCTCTGTTTCAGACATTTGTTTTGACCCCGCACACAAAACGTCATTAGGCTAACACAGGTTTTGTAAATCTGCGTCAGCGCAAATCGTCACGCATCAATACGCATTAATGGGGGGGATTTATAGCTTATGTTTTGAAGTTAAACATATTCTTGAAGTCATGACATAGATTGGTCAGGGTCAGTTTGTGTTTGATTTTTGTGATTTTTGCAAAGTGATATAGTAGCAAAATTACGATCGCACAAAACAAAGTTGCAAGAAGTGAATCGCTGATGAAATGGCGACCTTTGACAATACGTAATGATATTCCAATAATGCTGATAATGCCTATCAATCCGATTGAAACGGATCGATGCTTTGGAAAGATGTTCCATGCAATAATGCCCAATAGGATGCCGGCTGTAGCTATCGCACTGCCTTCTCCAGAGACAAATGAACAATTGAGACTGCATTGGTCAGAAATGTAATAGGCTGGCGAGAATGTAAGTGTTCCGCCAAATTCTTCAATATTTGCTGGGCGTGCACGGCCCCAATTGCTTTTAAAGATCACGTTGGCCAGAAGAAGTGGCCCGATAAGAAAACTTACGAGCATGAAATCCCAGAGTTTTGCGGGTATGATCATATTCTTATTGATGCGTGCGAAAATCATCATCAACAGCGATCCAGCACATAGGATGCCAATTTCGATATTGAAGAATAATCGAAGCTGGATCAAAAACTGGTTATTGTTCAGCGGAAAACTATTGCCCTCATCATAAAAGAATGACGCAATATAGATATCAAATTGTGGATTGGTTAGAAAGATAACCGACACAAGAGTTGTGACTAAAAGCAATAGACCTAACAAAACGGCAAAGGTGTTGTTGGGTTTCTGAAGGGATAGGTTTTCATCTTTTTTCATACAAGGTTCTTATCTTGTGTTGTTTAATTTCTCAAGCGTGCAAATTAGGTGGCATGCCTTATTGATCAAGAAGATGTGGAATGGCTATCCAACGCCCATCTGGTCCTTCAAAGCCAAAGCTTTTGACAAGAATTAGGGCTATATGAATGCTTGGCTGGCCAAAATCATTATAGACTAGCACTCCGCCCAATCGGTAATCAGTCGGACAATTTCGGCTGCTTGGGATATTTGTATCTTCATACAATGTAACAGGTAATGCATCGGATGCTGTCTTGAGCTTAAGTTTAAAACCAATGGCGTGATCTTGAATATCCGCGCAAATACCTTTTGCTGGAAGTGTGTAAGTTTGTAGCATCAGCTGGTGCGGATCATTTGAGTTGGGCTCTTAGGTAAACGGATGGTATTTTAGATCGGACCCTGATGATGAGATTTCAGTTGATGGATTAAAGGCGGCAATAATTGCAGGCGCTGCGCCAATATCATAATGCGCCATCAAGGCAGCGCTTGCATTTGCTACCATTTTACGAGCATCGGACATTGAGGCACTTTCGTCGTCCAACCTGATTTTGAATGGTGAGGGTTTGATAAAAGTGTCAGTTTTTGTGTTGATGAAATATCGTTCTGCATAGGGAAAGCCTGAACCGTCTTGAATACCAAATTGTTCAAATGCAAACACGGACCCATCTTTTGAAAAACCCAGCGAGCGAAATTCAGCAAAATCACCAGCTTTGGCAGCAGTGTTAGCGATGATGAACCCTAAAATTATTAATGATAAAAATCGCAACATACCTATTGTCTCCCATTTCATGAGAGATAGTTTAGCGAACTATTGTCAGAGTTTCCACTGCACGGGTGATAGCTGTGTACAACCATCTTGAGGATGTTTCTCTAAAGGCCCAGCTTTCATCGAACAATACGACATTGTTCCATTGGGATCCTTGGGCTTTGTGCACAGTCAAAGCATAGCCGAAATCAAAGTCATCAAAACGCTTTTTAGTCGTCCATGGGATTTCAACATCACTTTCTTCAAAGGCAGCTTTTAACAATCTGACTTTTGCAGACCCGCGTTGCATATCATCCTCCTCAGGACGCAACAGGACATTTATTCCAGGCTTTGTTGTTTCTTTTGCCGCAGTCATAACTTGCCACAGTGAGCCATTTAACAGCCCCTTGGTTGGGTCATTGCGCAAACAAACCAATTTATCACCTGAAATAGGGTAGGGCTGATCGAAGCCTTTTAGGATACGCAGACGTTGATTATAGCGTTTTCGTGTTTTGTTGGTTCCGACCAAGACTTGATCGGCTTCTAAAACCAGCTCTTGGTTGACTTCGCTTTTTGAAATGATTCTGGTCGTGCCGTAATCGCCATAATCTAGGTTCTGACCATTGCGCACTTGCATGGCTAAATCGATAATCGGATTATCACGTGCTTGGCGATGAATTTCGGTTAGAAGAATATCTGGCTCTTCTTCGGTAAAATAACCACCGCCTGATATGGGTGGTAATTGTCCCGGATCGCCCAGCACAAGCACAGGAGTTCCAAAGCTTAAAAGATCTTTGCCAAGCTCTTCATCGACCATTGAACATTCATCAATGACAATAAGGGCGGCATTTCCGACAGGGCTTTGGCGGTTGACTGAAAACATGGGTGTGACAGATGTTTTGCCCGTTGTTTCATCTTCAACTTCTTCTTCGCCTCTTGGGCGGTAAATCAGTGAATGAATTGTGTTGGCATTTTTGGCGCCACGAGACCGCAGAACTTGAGCGGCTTTGCCTGTGAAGGCTGCAAACAGCACATCGCCATCGACATGTTCTGCAAAATGGCGCGCAAGGGTGGTTTTTCCCGTTCCGGCAAAGCCAAACAGTCTAAATATCGGGGTTTGCCCTTCGCGGAGCCATTTAGAAACAGCTTTAAGAGCTTGGTCTTGTTGAGGTGAGAATTCCATGGATTCTGAAGTCGCAGGATTCGCGACTATAAGCAATATAGTTCGCGAATCTTTTTATTTTTAAGTCACAATTGAAGACTTACCAAATACCTTCAGAACCACGGTTCATCGCAGTAATGCCAGTTCGGCAGATTTCAATTGCACCCAAAGTGCGCATGATATTAATAAACTGATTTACCTTGGAGACACGACCCGTCATTTCAAAAATGAAATGCGTCGTGTTGGCATCTACAACTGTTGCGCCGAATGCTTCTGCAATACGCAAAGCTTCCATACGATCATTGCCAGTGCCTTTGACTTTGACCAAAGCAAGTTCGCGTTCGATTGGTTTTTCAAAGCCAAGCTCTTTGGCTTTTGTATCAAGATCAACAACACGATGAACAGGGATAATCCGTTCAAGCTGAGCTTTGATTTGCTCAAGAATATTGGCTGTTCCGTTTGTCACAATTGTTATGCGAGACAGGTGCTGTTCGTGTTGAGTTTCAGAGACGGTTAAACTTTCGATATTGTAACCGCGACCTGAAAACAAGCCAATGACACGGGCTAAAACACCCGGTTCATTGTCGACAACAACAGAAAGTGTGCGTGAAACTTGTTCATTGTCCACAACGCCGTGGAAATAAGCTGAACCTGTTGGTTTGTGTGCGTTCATAGTGCTTCTCCCTTAAACGAGTTTACGGCCAGCGGCATCAATGGCGGATGCAACGGCTTCATCTGTGGCTTCATCTGGCAACAACATTTCATTATGTGCTTTGCCTGATGGGATCATCGGGAAGCAGTTTGCCAATGTTGCAACATTACAATCAAAAATAACAGGTTGATCGCAATTGATCATTTCTGTGATGGCTGCATCAAGCTCAGAAGGTTTTGAACATCGCATTCCAACGCCGCCATAGGCTTCAGCCAATTTAACAAAATCAGGCATTGATTCTGTATAAGAATTAGACAAACGATTGCCATGAAGCAGTTGCTGCCATTGGCGAACCATGCCCATGTAATGATTGTTTAAGATAAAGATCTTGACGGGCAGGCCGTGTTGAACAGCACAGGACATTTCTTGGATACACATCTGAATAGAAGCGTCACCTGCAATATCAATGACCAATGCATCAGGGTGGGCTGCTTGCACACCGATAGCTGCAGGGAAACCATAACCCATTGTGCCCAAACCACCTGATGTCATCCAGCGGTTTGGTTCTTCAAATCCGTAGAATTGAGCTGCCCACATTTGGTGTTGGCCCACTTCTGTCGTGATGTAGGTATCTCTATCTTTTGTAAGTTCATATAGGCGCTGAACTGCATATTGCGGCATGATGACGTCATCATTTTGTGAATAAGCAAGTGAGTTGCGCGCACGCCATGTGTTGACTTGTTTGAACCAGTCAGACAAACGCTCACGTTTTAGATCACTTGCATCAGCACGCCAAATACGAACCATGTCTTCAAGCACAGCTGCAACATCGCCAATGATAGGCACATCAACACGAACATTTTTGTTGATTGATGATGGATCAATATCGATATGGATTTTGATTGAATTTGGAGAAAACGCATCTAAACGACCCGTGATACGGTCATCAAAACGCGCACCGACACACACCATAACATCACAATCGTGCATCGCCATATTGGCTTCATATGTTCCGTGCATGCCAAGCATACCAAGCCAATGTTCACCAGATGCCGGATAGGCACCAAGACCCATAAGCGTTGATGTGATTGGCGCATTGGTCAAGGATACCAAATCGCGAAGCAAAGTGGATGCTTCTGGTCCTGAATTGATCACGCCACCACCTGAATAGATGATTGGACGCTTTGCACCCATGATCAGTTTCATGGCGTGTTTAATCGCCTCAGCATCGGTTGTTTGAACAGGACGGTAGCTTTTGCGTTTTACAAACTTTTCTTTTGGCACATACGTTCCGTCGGCAAACTGAACGTCTTTTGGAATATCAACAACAACAGGGCCGGGGCGACCGCTTGTTGCTACATGAAAAGCTTCATGAAGGACTTGCGCCAAATTATTGACGTCTTTAACAAGCCAATTGTGCTTTGTACACGGACGGGTAATGCCTATCGTATCACACTCTTGGAACGCATCTGAACCGATCAACGCTGTTGGCACTTGGCCTGTGATACACACCATTGGAATTGAATCCATCAATGCATCTTGCAAGGCGGTCACAACATTTGTTGCGCCTGGGCCTGATGTTGCCAAGCAAACACCCGGTTTACCAGTTGATCTGGCATAGCCTTCGGCCATGTGGCCTGCGCCTTGTTCGTGGCGCACAAGAATATGTTCGACAAGGTCTTGCTGATGGATTTCATCGTAGATTGGAAGTACAGCCCCGCCCGGATAACCAAAGATATGTTTCACACCATTTTCTTCAAGTGCTTTAAGGACCATTTCAGCACCGGTCATTTGGTATTGTTCATCTGTCGCTTCGTGTTCGTTACCTGTCATTTTCTCGTCTTCTTTTTCGTGTCAAAATTTAGCTTATCAAAAAGTCATAAAAAAAGGCCCCTGTCGGAGCCTTCGTATCGCGCATGGGAGCTTTCGCCTGATGGTTACACCATCTTGCCCATACGCCACATCACCACAATAAGGTCAATAATATTTCTCATAACACAATGTCTAAAGATATTTGCCATGATCGTCAATAATTTAATTTTGAGTCACGTTTTTGCGCAGAACCGGGGTAGAACAGGAGCAGAATAGGAGGTGTGTTTTGTCGAATAGATAGACGATTTTACATTTTTTCTTAAGGAACTTATATTAGTTTTAGGTGGTTAAGTTTTGCGTTTTATTGCGCTACGGGGAAATAAGTGTCAGAAAATATAATAATAACACCTAAAAATGATGAGCCTTTTGATCCATCTGAGAATAGAAGGCCCGATCAGTCATTGGCGCGCAAATTAGGCCATGTTGTTTCGTGCACTGGTGCCAAGGTAAAAGTCGCCGCCACCATTTCCAGTGATGAAATTGAAACGGCTATGTCATGGTCTGTTGGCCGCTTGGTATCCATTTCGGTTGGTAGTAGTCGGGTTGTTGCACTTGTGTGTTCTATGCAAATGGTGGATGGTCATTGGAATGGGAACGGAGATAATACGCTTAATATCGATGCTGAGCTTGTGGGGGAAGTCCGCAAGGAAGGCGATGGCTATGTATTCTCAACGGGGATTACGCAATACCCATATCTGGGCGCACGGGCGCACGATATTCGTTCTGACGATCTAAGACTGATTTATGATGTTGGATCAGAGAATGCTGTCGTTGTTGGTAAGTTATCTCAAAATATGGATATGGATGCGTCCATTTGCATTCCATCAATGTTATCTCGTCACTTTGCTTTGGTGGGATCGACAGGTGTTGGTAAATCAACAGCATTGTCTTTGCTGGTTAACAAAGCAATTGATTCAGATCCTAATCTACGTGTTCTGGTTCTTGACCCGCATGATGAGTTTGCCCCAGCATTTGGCGAGCGATCTTTTGCGCTTGGACCCGAGACACTTGATCTTCCGTTTTGGTTGTTTAAATTTGATGAGTTCTCAGAGGTTATTTTCAGAGGCCAGCCAAAAGTGTTGGACGAAGTCAATGTGCTGCGCGATTTGATCGCCGAAGCTAAAAAGGCATTCAAAGGTAATGGCGCTTCGTCCCTTGGACGTCGCCGCGAAAATACATCGATCACGAGCGATTCTCCTGTTCCTTATCGTATTGCTGACTTATTGGCTTTGCTTAATGAACGGATTGGCCGTCTTGAAGGTCGTGATGAAAAACCATATTTACGCCAACTTAAAATTCGCATCCAAGGTGCAATCAATAATCCACGCTATGGGTTTATGTTCTCATCGAACACGATCAGCGATACGATTATGGAAACGATTGGCACAATTTTCCGAATCCCGGGTAATGGCAAGCCAGTCACAACATTCCAACTTGCAGGCATTCCATCTGAGGTGGTTGATTCTGTAGCGTCTGTACTGTGTCGTTTGGCATTTGAAATTGCTTTGTGGGCAGAAGGCTCGATTAAAATCTTAGTTGTTTGCGAAGAAGCGCACAGATATATTTCTGCGGATAAAAATCTCGGGTTCTTACCGACACGTCAAGCGATTGCGCGGATTGCGAAAGAAGGTCGTAAATATGGCGTAAGCTTGGGCATTGTTACTCAGCGTCCGGGTGAACTGGATCCAACGATTTTATCTCAATGTTCGACAGTGTTTGCGATGCGTTTGGCAAATGATCGAGATCAAGAGATTATTCGGTCGGCGATTCCAAATTCATCAACATCGACAACAAGCTTTTTAGCATCGATTGGTAATGGTGAAGCTATAGCGTTTGGTGAGGCGGTTGCGGTTCCAATGCGTATGATGTTTGAGCGTGTTCCAAATTATGCGCTACCAAGAGCAAATGGTATTAGTGCCGGAACATCGTCGCTTAATCTACGTTCAATTGTCGAGAAAATGAGATCTACAGAAACCGGTAAAAGGGCTACTGATACATCCCACGGGATTAACATGCAGGCTGTTGATAGTGGTTCTGGTATGGATGGACCTATAGATTCCTCTTTAAAAAGTGCCATGATGGCAAGTGAGATGCGCCAAAAACCTTTGGAGCAAGCAGCACCAGGTGATGCTAAATTTAGTGCAAGCATGAACAGTGCCCGATTAGCCCAACAAGCGCCACGCCCATCAATTCGCAAAATACAAGTTTCTGGTACACAACAAACAGAACGCACAGAACGCACTGCTGATGATTTGCATCGTGAGATGGAAGCCATGCGCGCGCGGTTGCTCGGTAAGTAATCTAAACTGCAGTTAGCTTAATCCATTCATCGCCAAGTTGGTTGCGGAACCAAGTGGACTGACGCTTTGCATATTGGCGCGTTGCGATGATTGAAAGCTCGACCGCTGTATCCTTATCAATCTCACCCTTTAAGTATCGAATGATTTGATTAACACCAATCGCCTTCATGCAGGTGTGTGAAGGATCTATGTTGAGCTCAATCATTTGTTGAACTTCTTCAACGGCGCCCAAATCCATCATTTTATGAAAACGATTTGCTATGCGCTCATGAAGAATTGATCTTTCTGGCATTAAAATAATGTTTTTAGAGTGTTGTACAGGTAGCAGTGGCAAGCCTTGCTCTGAATAAAAGGAGCGGATTGATTGACCTGTTGTCTCATAAACCTCTAAGGCGCGGGTAATCCTTTGTTTATCTGCGGGCTTTAAATCTTCTGCAATTTCAGGGTCCCATATTTTGAGTTGCTCAAATAAGGGTTCAATCCCATCTGCTTCCAGTTTTGTGCGCCATTTATCGCGGATGTCATCGGGCGTTTTGGGAATATTGGATAGGCCGCCATTCAGCGCTTTGAAATATAGGCCTGTGCCACCTACAAAAATGGGAAGTTTGCCACGGGCACGAATATCGTCGAGCGTAAGCCTTACATCTTTGAGCCAATATCCTGTGGAATAATCAGACCCTGGCGCAATGTGACCATAAAGATGGTGAGGTGCAGCAGCTAATTCTGATGATGAAGGCCGAGCTGTCACGGCATCTAAAACATCATAAACTTGCATAGAATCTGCATTTATAATTTCGCCATTGTGGAGTTGAGCGAATTTTACCGCAAGTGCAGACTTGCCGCTTGCCGTTGGGCCAGCTATTTGAATGCCAAGTTCATTATCTATTTGGAGAATCCTATCCATGTCTTTGGTTGCCACGCTTATAGCCCATCCGTCAAACCCAAAATTGACACAAAATATCGGTGAGGCGGCAGCTCATGCAGTTTCAGCGTCCGGACTTTATTGGCTTGCTGACGGTATTGCGTGTGATATCGCATTGCCCGATGGTGCCGATAGAGCTGTGATGGAACAGAAAATCCGCGAAGTTATTGGCGATTTACCGATTGATATTGCCATTCAAAATGCAGAAGGCCGCAGAAAAAACATTCTGATTGCCGATATGGATTCAACCATGATCGAGCAAGAATGCATTGATGAGTTAGCCGCGGAAGTTGGTTTGAAAGATAAAGTATCTTCCATTACCGCGCGTGCGATGAATGGTGAGATTGAGTTTGATGCAGCTCTGCGAGACCGTGTGGGCTTACTCAAAGGCCTGTCATTGAATGTGGTTGATAAAGTTATTGAAGAGCGCATCACGCTGATGTCGGGTGGAATGACATTGATTGCAACGATGAAATCCAAGGGTGCTTATTGCGCTTTGGTCTCGGGTGGTTTTACCGTGTTCACGGGGCCGATTTCAAAAACACTGGGATTTGATGAGCATCAATCTAATATCTTGATTGAAGAGGGCGGCAAGTTGACTGGCCAAGTTGCTGATCCAATTTTGGGTATGCAGGCCAAAGTTGATGCTCTTAATGAGATTGCAGCTAAGCTTGAATTATCTGTGGACGATGCCATTGCTGTGGGCGATGGTGCCAATGATCTGGGGATGTTGCAGCTTGCAGGCTCTGGGGTTGCCCTACACGCAAAACCATCTGTTGCCGCGCAGGCTAAGATCCGTCTTGATCATAGTGATTTGACAGCCCTGTTATACTTACAGGGCTATCGTAAATCAGACTTTGTTGAATAGATTGATACCTATTCAATTCGAATGGTGATGAACCGAAGCTCACCGCTTTGGTTTGCGACCATGAAGAATGCATTGCGTCTGCCATCAGCTTTCAAGTCATCAATGATTTTTTGAACATCTTCTGGCTTGGTAACAGCTTCTTGAGCAACTTCGACAATCACTTCACCTGCAAGGATGTCTTTTCTTGCAGCGGCTGAGCCTT
This sequence comes from uncultured Rhizobiaceae bacterium, assembly GCA_963974325.1. GTDB lineage: Bacteria > Pseudomonadota > Alphaproteobacteria > Rhizobiales > Rhizobiaceae > Lentilitoribacter. The sequence goes on along the minus strand of CAXBCW010000010.1, from coordinate 42,244 downwards.
CATCAACGGCATTAATCAAAACACCTTTAAGCTCTTCGTTGATCTGGAACTCTTCACGCATTGCATCTGTGAGTTCGCTCAATTCCATACCCAGCAATTCAACGACTTTGCGTTCGTCGTCTTCTGTTACCGCAGGTTCTGAATTATCGTTGGATGCCATTTTCTTTTCGCCATCTTCAAGGCGTCCAAGGACTACTTTGATGTTTTCCATTTTGCCTTTGCGTAAAACCATTACGTCGACTTCTTTGCCAACAGGGCTTTCAGCTACAATTCTAGGAAGGTCACGAACCGTTTCAACGTCTTTACCGTCGAAGGTTACGATGATGTCGCCAGCAAGCATTGTGCCATCAACTGGGCCATCTGGAATGATGCCTGCAACAAGTGCGCCTTTGGATTTATCCATACCAAGGCTTTCTGCGATATCGTCTGTCACAGGTTGAATACGAACACCAAGCCAGCCGCGACGTGTTTCACCAAATTCACGTAATTGATTGATGACGTTAAGTGCAAGTTCGCTTGGCACAGAAAAACCAATACCGATTGAACCGCCTGAAGGGGAAATGATGGCTGTATTGATGCCAATAACTTCGCCCATCATATTGAACAACGGACCACCGGAATTACCGCGGTTAATCGCTGCATCTGTTTGGATATAGTTATCATAGGGACCTGAATTAATATCGCGGCCGATGGCTGACACGATACCGATTGAAACGGAACCGCCCAGACCAAAGGGATTGCCAATCGCCATCACCCAATCACCAATGCGCATCGCAGTTGAATCGCCAATTGGCACAAAGTTGAGTGGCTCTTCGGATTCAATTTTTAACACAGCTAAATCTGTTTTTGGATCGGTGCCAATAAGCGTGGCATCAACACGGCGACCATCACCAAAGATAACTTCGATATTATCAGCATTTTCGATGACGTGATTATTGGTGACAATTGTTCCGTCCGCATCAATGACAAATCCTGAACCGAGCGAGCTGACTTGTTGCTGTGAACGAGGAGGGGTTTTGCCTTTGTCTTGAAAGAAATCATCAAAAAATTCTTGGAACGGTTGGCCATCTGGCGCATTACGCGGGGTGTTTCTCTGACCGGATCTTTCGACAGATTGCGATGTTGAGATATTGACCACAGCACCCATCAATCCTTCAACAAGATCGGCAACAGAGGCAGGTCCATTTGATGAGGGTGCTGTCTGTGCTTTTGCAACGTTGAAAGAAGCCAAAACAAGAATAACTGCCATTAAAAGCGCAAGCGCATAGTGTGTGGAATTATTTTTCAAATGAACTGCTCGCGTTTTCATCTACTACCTCATAAAATTTACATTTAATAACAGAACTTGTGGATTATCTAAGCTCGTGGAATATCAAAAATTGAACTTACTATCCACGAATTAGCCATACAAGTCCAACGCCAATTGCGATGGCTATCATACCAAAATTACGTAATTGATTATCTGGGATTTGTGGCAAAATTTGAGCCATTTTCTTTATTGAACTCGGAGAAATGGCATAAACGAGACCCTCGATAACGAGGAAAAGGCCGACCGCCACGACTAATTCAGACATGGCGGTCGGCTCCTATTTAGTTTGCTGGTGCTTTTGGTGGGGCACCTGTTGAGTCTTTGAAGTATCTAAAGAACTCAGAGTCTGGTGTCAGAACCATAGTCGTTCCGCTCGTATCGATGGCTTTGCCATAGGCTTCCATTGAACGATAGAACTCAAAGAATTCTTGGTCGCGGGTAAATGCATCAGCAAAGATTGAATTTCGCTCCGCATCACCTTCACCACGAATGATCTGTGAATCACGCTCAGCTGCTGAAACAAATTCAACAACTTGACGATCGGCAATAGATCTTAGACGTTGACCGCCCTCAATACCACGAGCACGAATAGCTTCAGCTTCAGCCAAACGTTCCGCTTTCATACGCTCGTAAGTCTGTTGTGACACTTCCTGTGTAAGATCAGTACGTCTGATACGAACATCATCAATTGTCACACCCAAGGCTTCCGCTTCCGGACGCAATTGGTCACGAACTTCACGCATCATAGACGCACGTTCCGCTGATAGTGCAGATTCAAATCCACGTAGACCATAAACTGTACGAAGTGCAGAGTTCAAACGTGTCCGAAGACGACTTTCAACGGCTACAACATCACCAGAAACGGTTTGTCTAAAGGTTTGAGCATTTGAGATTTTGTAAAGTACAAATGCATCAACTTCGTAGAATTTACCGCCAGAAACTTGAACACGAATATCTTCAAGGTCAAAGCGCAATGTGCGGTCTTCAACGTATTGAACGCTATCGAAATCAAGGAATGTCAATGGGACTTTGAAGTAAAGACCAGGCTCGGTTTTCACGCTTTGGATTTCACCAAAACGAATGACGATGGCTTGTTCGCGCTCATTAACCACAAAGATTGAAGAATAAATAATCACTGCGACAATGGCGATAATGCCAATAAAGAAAGGTAGACGATTACCCATGTCTAGTTTCCTCCCGTTCTAGGTTTTGCGAGTTCACCAAGCGGTAAGTAAGGAACAACACCTTGCGTATTTTGACCTTGCTCGATGATGACTTTGTTGGCTTTACCCAACACGCCTTCCATCGTTTCAAGATAGATACGTTGACGTGTCACTTCTGGCGCTTTGATGTATTCGTCGTAGATGGAGATAAAGCGTTGAGCTTCACCTGTTGCTTCGTTGACGACACGGTCTTTATAACCGGCAGCTTCTTCGCGTACTTTGGCAGCTTGACCACGTGCTTGACCCAAAATTTGGTTCGCATACTGGTTGGCTTCTTCAACAAAACGATCTTCATCTTGTTCAGCACGTTGTACTTCATCAAACGCATCAGCAACTTCACGCGGTGGGGCTGCATCTTCGATTGATACGGTGTTGATAGAAATACCTGTTGGGAAGCTATCCATAACACTTTGAACAATTTCCTGAACTTCATTGGCAATCGCATTACGATTGTCACGGAAAATATCTTGTGCTGGACGTCTGCCAACAATCTCACGCATCGCGCTTTCAGATACTTGCCTTAGTGTATCTTCAGGGCGGGCAACATTAAACAAATATGCTGCTGGATCGGAGATGCTATATAGGATTTTAAATTCTACATCGACGATGTTCTGATCGCCTGAAAGCATCAAGCCTTCCGTTGAACCGGAACGTCCTGTGCTACCAGATTTAATTTCGCGCTCTGAAATATTGGCGATCTCAACGGTTTCGACAGGCCAAAAAATGACATGTAGACCCGGCATGGATACTTCTGCTTTTGGTTTACCAAAGCGAAGTTCAACACCGCGTTCATCCGGTTGGACTGTGTAAATAGATTGCGTTGCCCATAAGAAGGCAAGTGCTAAAAAGCCAATGATGAAGATAAACGGGGATCCGCCACCACCAATAGCTTTGTTAAAACGGTCTTGCGTCTGTCTTAGAAGCTCTTCGACGTCAGGTTGGTTTCCACCACCGCCGCCGCCGCCATTGCCACCGCCGCCATTTGGCTTTTTAGGGCCGTTGCCCCATGGTCCGCCATTACCACCGTTATTATTGCCGCCGCCGCCCCAAGGACCGCCGCCGCCACCATTTTGATTGCTCCAAGGCATTCAGATCTCTTTCATGTTTAGAAAAATAGATATATCACAGTAGTTATAGGTATCGTCAGCTCTGCTTTCAACGCGTAACCTGCTTTTGATACCGAATTTCTAACAAATACTTACCATTGTTTACGCGTTTGTGCGGTTATAGATCACATATCGTGTTGAATAATTGTCTTTTTCACCCGCAGGGAAGCTTTGTTCTGATGCGGGTACCCATATCTCCGAATCAATATTTGGGAAACTTGTGTCGCCTACAATCACTTCATTTATGTGGGTAATATACAGCCTGTCTGCATGCCTCATGGCTTCTTTATAGATCTGACCGCCACCGACAATAAAAATTTCAGCCTTGCCATCTTTTGCTGCTGTTTGTTTAGCAAGGGCGATTGCATCTGATAGGGAATGGCAATTTGTGATGCCTTCCGCTTCAAAAGACGTTCGTGAAATTACAATATTTTGACGGCCAGGTAGCGCTTTGTCAAAGGTCTGGAATGTCTTTCGACCACTGATGATCGGGCAGCCAAGTGTCACGGCTTTAAAGCGCTTTAAGTCAGTTGATAATCGCCATGGCATGTCACTTTCACGGCCGATAATTCCGTTTTCAGAAACAGCGGCAATCATTGCAATTTTGATAGGGTCCATAATGTTTCCTGAACTTCGTGTGATTGAGTGGCTTAAACCGCAACTGGTGCCTTGATACTGGGATCAGCTTGATAATTTTCAAGTTTAAAATCTTCAAACTGAAATCCAAAGATATCATCGACCTCTGGGTTGATCCACATATTTGGCTGTTCTTTTGGTGTGCGGGTCAGCTGCAGCTTGGCTTGATCAAAATGATTGTGATAAATATGAGCATCGCCCAATGTGTGGATGAATTCGCCGGGTTTTAACCCTGTGACTTGCGCCAGCATCATGGTCAGCATGGCATAAGAGGCAATATTAAACGGAACGCCCAAGAAGATATCGGCGGAACGCTGATAGAGCTGGCATGAAAGCTTGCCATTGGCGACATAGAATTGAAATAAGCAATGGCATGGAGGCAGCGCCATATCTTCAACCAAAGCTGGGTTCCATGCAGTGACAAGGTGGCGGCGTGAATCTGGGTTATTTTTAAGCTGGTCAACAATTTGGGTGATTTGGTCAACATGTTCGCCATTTGGCGCTGGCCATGAACGCCATTGATAGCCATAAACAGGTCCGAGATCGCCATTTTCATCGGCCCATTCATTCCAAATACTCACACCATTGTCTTGTAAATACTTGATATTTGTATCGCCTTTTAAGAACCAAAGGTTTTCATGAATGATGGACCGTAAATGCAGTTTTTTGGTTGTTAGCGCCGGGAAATGAGTGCTTAGATCAAAGCGCATTTGGTGGCCAAATACCGACCTGGTTCCTGTGCCAGTGCGATCGCTACGATCAGCGCCGTTTTCCATCACATGAGATAAGAGATCGAGATATTGTTGCATTTGATTTGCCCTTCATTCGTGTCATGGACAGTTTCCTAAAGTGGCGGGATGTGATGCTTAAACAAACTAAGCGATACATCCTACCACGAATGAAAAAGGCCTCACCGCAATGGTAAGGCCTAATAAGCTTATATCGATAGGGTAGATCAAGATCTATTTGATGAGATCCCCAAGTTTGCCAAGCTCTTTGGCCACAAGATAGTAAAATGTCACGCGAGATTTACTTCTGTCGCCTTTCATTGTTTCGCAAACCTTTGCAACAACGTCTTCAGCAGCATCGCCTGTGACACCAAGTTTTTTGCCACACCATTTTTCAACAACGCGATCAAGCTCTTTTGTGTCCGAACATGCAACCAAAGACGAATCCTTGTTGCGAAGCGCAATGCCCAAATGTTTGACGATTTTAGTAACAACAGCCTCGTCAGCGCCTTTGTCATACTTTTGGACGTCTGCTAGATAATCACTCATTGTATTTCCTCACCTTTTCCGCATTAAATATATATGCGTCTTGACCATTTAAACATGGCAATATCTTGGCAATCTGGGCTTATCTGTCAGTAGATAAATCCATTTTGTGCATAATCTGCCATATAAGCTCTTTAAATCTTATGGAAAAAGGACTATGTTGTGGATGCTACCTTGTGTAGCTACGGCAATAAATTGGCAATGAAATAAACCATTCGGACCCGGGGGCGGTACCCGGCGCCTCCACCATAATCTGATCCGATCAATCATATTTGATCAGATTATTCTGGGGGCGAAACAGGATCGACGAGGGCGTAAAGATTGTACTTTTGCTCGGCATTGTACCACCGTTATCGGACTAAACTTTGTAGTTGCAAATGATAACAACTATGCGGAAGCACGTCTAGCTGCGTAATGCGGTTCGACAGTTTCACATCAAGTCCTAATTGTTCGCACGATTAGGCGGGGTTCGGAGGCACCTGGCAACAGAAGCCTTCACTATTTTCTTTAAAAGTTTTGGCTTCATGCTTAATTAGAGTATATCTAATAATAGTTGACTCGTTCGTATGGTCGAGCAAAGCAGAAATTTAAATAGTTTGGCTGGTTTAGGCTAAGTTATCAGTAGGTGGGGATTATTCCATGTCACAAGACCACATTCGTTATGATATTTTAGCACAAGAAGCTTTGCGCGGTGTTATTCGGAAAGTTTTGATAGAAACAGCAGCCACCGGCCAATTGCCTGGTGAGCATCATTTCTTCATCACGTTTTTAACAAATGCACCCGGTGTTAGAATTTCAAGCGCCTTGCATGAGCGTTATCCTGAGCAAATGACAATTGTTGTTCAGCACCAGTTTTGGGAACTTAAAGTGACCGAAACATTGTTTGAAATTGGCCTGTCCTTTTCCGATCAACGGGAAAAACTTGTTGTGCCATTCAGTGCTGTGCGTGGTTTTTATGATCCATCTGTTAATTTTGAACTTGAATTTGATACACTCACTTCGGACGAAGACGAAGGTGCAGACGGCGTTGAAATTGTTGATGCTGAAGTGACTGAGTTGAAAACCTTGGAATCTGTGAAGCCAGCAAAAGACAGCGACAGCGATGCTGTTGAAGATGATGGTGCTAAAGATGATGAGAAAAGCGATAGTGGTGCCGATGTGGTATCGCTGGATGAATTCCGCAAAAAACCATAAGACTTATTTGAACGAGTGCACATGGCTGACAATGTCATAAACTTACGAACGGCGCGAAAGCGCAAAGCTCGGGCTGATAAAGATATTCAGTCCGAACAAAACCGAATTTCGTTTGGACGCACCAAGTCAGAAAAAACACTGACAACAAAAATCAATAAACTCGCTGATAAAAAATTTGATCAAAAAAAGCTGACAGATTCAGACGAATAATCGCTGATCTTTCAATAACCTATTGGATGCCGGTTATCTATTGTGTTGGGGTGTTTAAAAAGTCTTCAATATCTTGGGTCAGGTTTTTGGGTTTATGCTGAGTCTTTTTGATAGCATCTAATCTTTGTTGTTCCAGTGCGCGTTCAATCGCTTCATTGGCAATGCGCTCTGCTTCAATTTCAGCTACAATTCGGGCTTCTTCATCGGCTTTTGCTTGGGCCTCAAGTTCTGCTTTAATGCGCACTTCTTCTTCGGCCTTTAATCTTGCTTGTTCTTCGCGGCGCAATTGTTGATCTTTTACGAGTGCCACTTCGCGGCGCAAGTGTTGCTTTTCCAAAATGCTTGCTTGTAAAAGCTCTACTCGACGACGTTCTTGTTCATAGGCTCTGATGGATAGGAAATTGGTCATGGTATTGGCATTTGTCGTGCGGGTAGGGGCGTTTAATGGTCCTTGATAATCGAAGCTAATTTCAGGTGTCGCACCGCTTTGGGTTTCAAGACCTGCTTCATATAAAACATCGATGGATGCTGATAAGGTTTTGTTTGGCAAATCAAAACGACCTTCGCCAGTTAGCTTAAACAACTCATCATCGACGCTTATGTTTGAAATGCGCTGCACACCGCCTGTCACGGTGAAGGGGATCGCAAGCTCTTTGATTGCATAGGAACCCTTGAGTATTTCGCTCGTCATGAAATCACTGACGACTTCTGGCAAAAGCTCAAAATCATCTGTATCGGCAATCTGTAATGTTTGATCAAGGATATCAGGTTGGAACTGGGTAATATTAAGGCCATCTAGATTGTATAGCCCGCCACCATTAAACGAGGACATCACGTCAGCAAGGCTTGTGCCGCTACCTTCAAGATTACCTGCGATGTCAAGTTTACCTGTTAGCACTGGGCGTGCATCTTGGCTCCACGTAATCTGGCTTATATCTGCAGCTTCTATTTGTCCTAGAAGGCTGACAAATGCATTTCCGTCGGGATTGGAGATTGAAAAATCACCATTTGCTGTTCCACCCAGCCATGTTCCGCTGAGATCAGAAAGAGCGATATTGCCCGGTTCTGTGGTTAGTTTCGTCGTGATCTTAGAGAGGGGGTCTAAGTCTGGAAGATTCAAATTACCCAGTTTTAGATTAATATTTGCCCGAGGATTTGCTTCAAATGGCGGTTGGAAATTTGCTGTGCTCCACGGCTCTAAAGTCGGATCGGATGAAAAGTCTTGGAACCGGACACCCAGAGCAAGTTCATAAAGCCAGTCAAAATCTGCTGTATCGATTGATAGATCCCCGATAATGTCGAGGTTTGGTACATGACGTTTAAAACTAAGATCGCCGTTGAATGTGTTGGTTTCTATGCGCCCGATGACATCGTTCAGCTCAATACGCTCATCATCAACAAGTATGGCAGTATTTAACTGTAATGGCTGACCTGATCCGATGCCGGGTAGGTTTTGCCCAAATGTCAAAAGCAATGGCTCAATATCATCGGACACAATATCCAGTGTGAATATGCCTTTTGGCGAAGATTGATCTTGGGCATTGGGTAAATCCACAAACCCATCTAAATAGATAAGTGTTGAGCCCGATTCAAATCTTGATGTGACATCAAAATCCTCGCCAAATCCGCGTGAGATTTTGAGATCTAAATCGCCATTTTCCTCAAAATCAAATGGAAGCACTGAAAAGCCGAGTTGAGATAATAGCTTGTGGCTCTGTTTGTTTTGGGCTGTCATGTTGATTGCAAGCGGGGAGGTGATGGTGTCAAACAATGTTGGGATCAATGCTTGGCCATTGGCTTCAACGCGAAGGTCTGTGTCGTCAATCTTGCCTTCCATGATGAATTTAGGTGTTTGATCGCTGCCAATTTCAAAGTTTCCCGAGACATCGATATTTGTAAAACTGGTTCGGTTTAATTTCAAGCGTTCGACCAAAGGATGTTTGTCGGTCAGCTTGCTGATGAGATCAAAGGCTTTATCGCTGGAGCTCGTATTTAACGTATATTCAATATTGCCTTTAGGCGTTTTGCCTAAACTAGAAATCTGTCCTTTGAGCTCGCCTGATACACCTGCAAAATGCTCAAATATGAATCTTTCCAATGTCAGACTTCCATCCTGCCATGAAACAACCGTATCAACATTATCTGCTGAGAATTGACCAGACACCAGCTTGTTGGCTTGGATTTGAGCGCCAATATTATGCGATAATAATCCGTTGGTGCTGCCTGTGGCTTGGCCTAGATTTGCCAATTGCACCAATGCCGTCAGCTTATCAAGATCAATTTCATCGCCATCAAAATTCATTGAAATTGAAGGCGTTTGACCCTCAAGACTTTGGCGCTCTGCTGAACCTTTTATAATAGATTTACCGATAATGAGTTCAAGATTATCAAGTTGTTGGACGTCATTATTAAACACAACATTTGCAGTAAACCCTGCAACGCTCAACTGCCTAATATTGGGGTCAACTCGGCCGATCAACCATGTAGAAAACCCAGATGGTTGTTGGGATGCGATCAGCATGTCACCAGAAAAACTTGGATTTACACCCAAAAGAACATCACCATTGGCTTCGATGTTTGTGCGCCCCGGCAGTTTGGCCTCAAGGCGATTTAATCGCCAGCCACCATCCAGTGGTTCGGCTTGTAACACGATATCGCGCACTGTTGTGGCACCAGCAATAATGGCGGGCAGTTGCAAGTCCACAATACCCGGGAAATCAGGGATGGGGATTTGCTCGACCAAGGCTTTTAAACGTTCGATACCTGAGATGCCATTGCCGCTGGTGTTTTGTTGGTTTTCAGATGCAATGTTTTTGACATCAATCTGTTGGCCGCGTGCAACGATTAAGAATTCAGGCTCTTTGCCTGTGTCAATTTCAGCTTTTCCTTCAATCACATAAGGGTCGGATTTTTTGCCCGATGTCATGCGATATTGTGAAATATCTAAGCGTTCATTGCTGACTTTAAATGCGCCTTTAACCTGGACTGATAGAAGTGATCTTAGCTCTGCCGGTGTGTTGAGACCATTTTTATCAATGACCTTTTGCACCGTGAAGTTACCATCATAAGATGGTTTATTATCTTCAATTTTTGCACTTCCTTCTGTTTCTAAATAAAGTGGGAAGTCATCGATGGATAGGTTAGACCGCAGCCTGATATGGCCTTCGGCGTTTTTAACGCCTGTATTGAAGTTGTAACGAACTTTTTGTGTTTCAAATTCTGCCTCACCATCGATATCCCATGGACCAATAAGTTCTGGGGCTGAAAGTGATGCATTGATGTTGGTAATACGTTTTGTGCGTTGGTTTTGCAGATCAACCAGCTTGATCTTGCCATTGCTCACAACGATGTTTTCCAAAACCAATGTATTGCCCGCAAGATTTTGCTTGGCACTGAGTGCCCAGTCCAAGGTGCCATCATCTAAAAGGGTAACTGTGACCGATGGCTCTTCAATGCGCATATCAAAAACAAGGATTTTGCCACTTAAAAACGGCGTAATTTCAAGATCCATTTCAAAGCGCTTGATCGTCATCAGCGGTTGTCCGCTTTCGATTTCGCCCACGGCTAAATCGCTAAATGTCACAGATGGAAACGGAAGAAGACGAAGCTCGGTATCGCCGCGCACAACGACTTTTTGACCTAAGATTTTAGTTGATTCTCTTTCGAAATCTGCACGGTAAGCAGACCAATCGACAAAATACGGCCCGATCAAAGCCGTAAACAGCGCAATGGCTAACAACCCACCAAAAAATACGAATAATCGGACTAGTGTCATTTGGTTTCATTCGTCTCTAAAAAATATCGGTCTGTTCGACCATGTCCCGTTTTAACTTATTTAATATGCCATTTTGTCTTTATTATGCATTTGGATATCTTAGTACCAGAAAATCAATGTTTAAGGGAAAATATTTTACCCGGATTCATGATGTCATCGGGATCAAGCGCCATTTTGATCGTGCGCATGATATCGACACTATTGCCCAGCTCTATTTCTAAATATTTCTGCTTTCCTTGACCAATTCCATGTTCGCCTGTGCATGTGCCGTCCATCTCAATCGCACGTCTGTTTAATCGCGAAATATACTCAGATGCGCGTGCGATTTCGTCTTTATCATCAAGATCGACTAAAAGCTGGGTGTGGAAGTTTCCATCGCCTGCATGGCCAAGCAGCATACCCATGAGGTTGAGGTCTTCCAGATCTTTTTGAGATTGGGTGATGCATTCAGAAAACCTTGAGAGCGGAATGCAGGCATCAGTTGCCATGACTTCACAGCCAGGTCGCATATTTTTTGCAGCCCAATAGGCATCGTGGCGTGCTTTCCAAAGCTTGTTGCGCTCTTCTAAAACCTTGGAGAACTTTGGTTTATCAGCTTCAAAATCTTCTGCAATCTCTTCAAATTGTTTGGCTTGGTTGGCGACATCTTCGTCCGATCCATGAAACTCTAGAAATAATGTCGTTTTTTCAGGGTTGTTAAGATTAGAATATAAGTTGGATGCTTTGATTTGCAGCGCATCGACCAGCTCAATCCGCGCAACTGGTATTCCCATTTGAATGGTCACAATCACAGCTTGACTGGCAGCTTCAATGCTCGGGAAAGCGCATACACCACTTAAGATGCTTTGCGGCATGGCATGAAGTTTAAGCGTGATGGATGTCAAAACACCAAGCGTTCCTTCAGACCCCACAAACAATCGGGTAAGGTCATAGCCTGCGGAAGACTTTCGGGCTCGGTTGGCTGTTTTTATCTTTTTACCATCGGCAGTGATTGCATGTACTGCGATCACATTTTCGCGCATGGTGCCATAGCGAACAGCGTTAGTGCCAGACGCTCTGGTGGCGGTCATTCCGCCAATGGTCGCATTTGCGCCCGGATCAATGGGGAAAAATAGGCCTGTGTCGCGCAAATGCACATTCAGCTGCTCGCGCGTGACACCGGGTTGCACCGTGCAATCCATATCTTCAATATTGACTTCCAGAATTTTGTTCATCTCGGACATGTCAATTGAAATGCCGCCACGTGCTGCATTGACCTGACCTTCGAGCGACGAGCCGATACCAAACGGGATAACCGGAACTTTGAACCGTCCGCAAATATCTACGATGGTTTGTATATCATCATCATTATGGGCAAAAATCACTGCATCTGGCAGCTGGGGAGGGATTATTGTTGTTGTATGAGCATGTTGTTCGCAGATCGATTCGCCCGTTTTCACTCTTTCAGCAAAGTGCTGGGTTAAAATACCGATTGCTGTTTGAATGTTTTCCGAAGGATTGTCGGAAATGCGATCCGTCATAGTGTTGGCTCCAATATTCTTTTGCTAATTCCTTATGATATTGTTGGTCCAACTTGTCCAGCCAGAGGTGGCTGTGTTAGTTAAATTACGTATATAAATATGATCAATGAAGGGCGTTATGAAGTGTTGATCGATCGGCTCCAGAACCTTGTCAGACTTTTGTGGCAATGGGTTGTTCCAAATTTGAATGCTTTTACCACTAACAAACAACCGATTGTTTGGGTGCTGGGCATTGTTGTGGGCGTTGGTGCGGCCGTTTTAGCAGTGGCATTTCGCGAGCTTATTGGCTTGGTTCAATATTTATGGTCCGGCGAACATAGCGAGATATACCTGTCCGCTGTTCGGGAGGCGCCATGGTATGCAATATTATTAGCGCCAGCACTTGGCGGTGTGGTTGTTGGTGGATTATTACACTTTGTATCCAAGACCAAACGGGCAGGCGGTGTTGCCGATGTTATCGAGGCCCGTCATATTGGCGGTCGGGTTTTGGGATTTAAAGATGCTGTTTTATCAGCGCTGATCACAATTATATCACTTGGATCAGGCAATAGTGCCGGACGTGAAGGCCCCGCTATTCATTTAGGCGCATCCTTTTCCAGTGTGATCTTTAGGCGTTTTTCTTTGCCCGATTCGGCAACGCGAACATTATTGGCAGCAGGTGCGGCATCTGCTGTGTCGGCCAGTTTTAATGCGCCTATCGCGGGTGTGCTATTCGCCCATGAAGTGATTTTGGGCCATTATTCCATGCGAGCGTTTGTTCCGATTGTCTTGTCGTCCGTTGCGGGCACTGTTGTTGCGCGAAATTGGTTTGGCGAGAGCCTAACATTTAATATCCCCGTGTATGAAATCACATCATATTTGGAGTTTCCGGCGTTTTTTGCCTTGGGTGTTGTCTGTGCCTTGGTTGCGATTTTGTTTCAGCTGAGTTTGTTTTCCTTAGATTATCTGGCGAAATCGGTAAATCTTCCACTATGGGTTCGCCCGCCCATTGGTGGTTTGGTTGTTGGGTTTATTGGCGTGTTTTACCCTGAGATATTGGGGATTGGCTATGAAACCACCAATGATGCGATCTGGGGACGTGTTCCCATAATGCTGATGGTGATTTTGATCTTACTCAAAATCTTTGCAACGGCTGTTACTTACGCCTCTCGATTTGGTGGCGGGGTGTTTTCGCCCGCGCTTTTATTGGGGGCTTTAACAGGTGGGGTGTTTGGGGTTATTGCGACAGGTGTTTTCCCTGAGCTTGCATCTGATCAAAATGTATATGCAATCTTGGGAATGGGCGCGATTGCGGCCACCGTGATTGGTGCTCCTATATCAACAACAGTGATTGTGTTTGAACTTACTGGGGGTTACGCGCTGTCCATTGCGCTATTGTTCACCATTGCCGTTTCGCACGGGATAAACCAAGCCATCCACGGCCGTTCGTTCTTTCAGTGGCAATTGGAAATGCGTGGGCTGCATGTTCGGGATGGACCCTATAAAGCCATATTGGCGCATTTAACGGTTCAAGACTTTATGGTGAAAGTCGATTTAGATGATGATGAAATCACGCTGTCTGAATTGAAGATGATTGGGGACTATCCAACATTATCCAAATTTACCAGCATGGATCTAGCGCTTCAATTGTTTGACACGTCAGGTCATTCAAAACTGCCGGTTATCGATGGTCAGCATCCAGATGTTATCATTGCTTGGGCAGAATATTCCAATGCGATTAACTTGATCAATAATAGATTGATTGAAACCCAGCACGAAGAGCACAATTAATCTTCCATATGTGCGTGTTTATTCTCCATATGTGCGTGTTTATTCTATTGACAGCAAATTCAACTTGTCTAATCTAGCTATAGTTTAATCTGTTGCGATGGCGTCGCAATATTTCGGTTAAACCAATCAATTTAGTTGTCCTGAACGCCCGGACTTTGAGTGCTGATGCTTAGTGTCAGTGCCAAAGTAGGAGAACGCTATGACCAGTCCAATCACTAATTCTGTGGACCGCCCAAGAACATTCATTTCACATAATGGCGGTAAAGCAAAATTACCGTTTTCTGATCAAGAATATGAAAATCGCCTTGTAAAATTGCGTCAATTAATGGCCGATCGCGATATTCCAGCCGTCTTGTTCACATCCATGCATAATATTGCCTATTATTCTGGGTTTTTATATTGCGCATTTGGTCGCCCCTATGGCTGCCTTATCACCCAAGACAAATGCACTACAATTTCAGCAAACATTGATGCCGCACAGCCGTGGCGTTGTTCATTTTCAGACAATGTTATCTACACAGATTGGCAGCGCAACAGCTATTATGCAGCGGTGGTTGATCTGTTGAATGGCAAAAAGCGGATCGGCATTGAAGGTGATCATCTGACACTGGCCGTTCAATCCTTGCTAAAATCACACGTTGATAATGCAGAATTGGTGGATATTGCATCTGAGGTCATGACGTTTCGGTTGCATAAATCGGTTGAGGAAATCGCCCTTATTCGCGAAGGTGCGCGTGTGGCTGATACTGGTGGGTTTGCTATTCATGAAGCAATCCGTGAAGGTGCCCGCGAGATTGATATCGCCATGGCGGGCCGGAATGCAATGGAAATTGAAATTGCACGTTCTCATCCAGACAGCGAAATGCGCGATAATTGGGTTTGGATTCAATCTGGCTTGAACACAGATGGTGCCCATAATCCGGTGACCACTCGCGCTTTGGAGCAAGGCGATATTTTGAGCCTTAATGCTTTTCCGATGATTTCGGGGTATTATACAGCTCTTGAACGGACTTTGTTTTTGGGTGAACCAGATGCTGCGTCTTTACGTTTATGGGAAGCTAATGTGGCAGCGCATGAACTAGGGATATCGCTGATTAAGCCCGGCGTTTCATGTTCGGACATTTGCGCAGAGATCAATAAGTTCTTTGCGTCAGAAAACTTGCTTCAATATCGCTCATTTGGGTATGGCCATTCGTTCGGTTTGCTGTCGCATTATTATGGGCGCGAGGCAGGTTTAGAGCTGCGTGAAGATATTGATACAGTGCTTGAGCCTGGAATGGTTGTGTCTATGGAGCCAATGATTTGGATTCCTGAGGGAACACCGGGTGCTGGTGGTTATCGTGAGCATGATATTTTGGTGATTGGTGAGACCAGCGCCGAGAACATTACAAAATTCCCCTATGGGCCCGAACATAACACGATCAGATAGCTGATCAGATCAACAGTTTGGCTCAGAATTGAGGTTATGACCTCACTCGAAGTTTTGAGCCAAGCCACACGCTTAACGCCACAAATCCTGCAAAAACAAAGACATCCCATTCCAAGACTTCTGATAATAATATGCTGGACGTTATAATTGTTAAAAATAATTGTAGGAGCTGGATTTGTGATGCACGTGCAATGCCTGCCAGTTGCATGCCGCGATACCATGCGAAAAACCCAATAAGCTGTGAGAAAAACGCAACGTAAAACAGCGAGATTGTGGCATGCATATTTTCGCCCAATGACGATAATTCAACAAAGAATGCGCAGATGATCAACACAGGTAATGCCGCCATAATCACCCAGCAGCTCACTTGCCAGCCACCAATTTGTTTGGCTAAACGTCCACCAAATGTATATCCAGTGGCCGCCAATATGACGGATATGAACAGATAGACATGACCGATCTGTGGTGCGCCATCTGTTTGTTTGAGAACAAAAACCAAGGTGAGGGCTGTGCCCAGAAGACTGACAAGCCAAAACGCGATGGATGGACGTTCTTTGGTAAAGATTGTTGAGATGATGGTTGTTGCAAGTGGCAGTAAGCCAACTACAATGGCACTATGTGAGGATGGAACCGTTTGTAACCCGAGTGCCGAAAACCCCGGGAACCCAAACACAGTGCCGATTGCGCACAGGCTTAAATCTTTCCATTGAGCGGGATTTGGGAACTTTGGCCTGAAATAAATGAGGATTGAACCTGCCAACATGCTTGCAATCAGACCACGCCATACCACCAATTGTGTTGGCTCAAACTGAGTGATTGCGATTTTGGTCACCGGCAAAGTGAGGCTGAAAATCAACACGCCAACAAAGCTCCAAAATAAGCCTGCACCAATGTTAGAATTTACAATGGATTCGTTCGTGGTTTTTATCTCAGGCTGGGTTTTGTCGAGCAAAGCGATATCTTTCTTATTAAAGCGAGAACCTATCTGCAAAGAGTGCGATACGCCATGGGTGACACATATGATATTTTTAACTGGTTACATCAATTTAATTCAGTATTCATCAAGTGTAATATGGCATATAGAAGAACTGTTTGAACGAATTAGGATGAGTAGAATGCCTGCAAAATTATCAGTCAATTTGAACGCTGTTGCGCTTTTGCGAAATAGACGTGAATTGCCGTGGCCGAGTGTTGTTGGTCTTGGTCGAATTGCGCTCGAGGCAGGTGCTCATGGAATTACCGTTCATCCGCGGCCTGACCAACGACATATCAAGTTTTCAGACCTTGCGCCTTTGCGAGCGCTGATTGATGACGAGTTTCCAGAGGCTGAATTTAATATGGAAGGTTATCCAACGGATGACTTTTTGAACTTAGTTGAAGAACACCAGCCAGAACAAGTGACGCTGGTTCCTGATGATCCGTCACAGGCGACATCGGATCATGGTTGGGATTTCGTTGGAAGCCACAATATTTTGGTGCCGGTGATTTCGCGCCTTAAGCAAAACCGTTTTCGCGTGTCATGTTTTTGTGACCCTGATGCATCCGAAGCGCAGATTGAACATGCGCACAAAGCAGGCGCCGATCGTGTTGAGCTTTATACGGGGCCCTATGGCGGTACATTTGATGATCCAAAACTGGCTTCCGCTAAGCTGGAAGAATTAGCACAGACAGCACGTTTGGCAGCGCAGTATAAGATGGATGTGAATGCCGGACATGATTTGACGGTCGATAATATGTCAGGACTTGCGCAATCGGTTGATAATTTGCTTGAAGTCTCAATCGGCAATGGATTGATTGCTGATGCGTTGGAGCATGGCATGGCAGGCACGGTTAAACGTTATTTGACGGCTTGTGGCTGGGATTAGGTTTCAAAAAAGCCGATGCGACCTTGTTTTTCAGCAAAATGTTGGTTTCGTGATGAACTAAGTAACTAAGCGCGTTTTATTGCTGCTTGTTGGCGGTGTCGAGCGAGCATACGGACAGTTTCGCATTCTTGATGGTGCTTTTTAAGCTTATCCATAAACACAATAATATCTGCTGATGGGGTTTTTTGGTTTTCGTGAAATTCTTTTGTTGTCTGGACGATGATGTCGACAACGCCGGGGAAACAGCCACAGCATTTTCCACGTACACTCATCTCATGATACACAACACCGGGTACAATGAGCCGCCATGGGTCAGCATGAAGGAGTTCATTGATTGTATTTACGATCTCTTTTTTTGAGATGAGATTACAGCTGCATACGATCATGGGAGTTTAGTCGCTATTTAATATGATTGGATGGCTCATCTTATGACGCAGCGTATAATGGAGTCAATTATGAGAATTGATAATTTTTGCCCTTATAGGACAATCTCAATAATTTTACTCAGTAGTTGTTGACCTTGGTGCAAAACTTCAATATTGAAGAACCGTACCGTACGGTACTTGAAGGGGTTTTCAGTGTTGATCGCGACTGCGCAAGATAAAAGACATGATTTGAGCACGCAAGGCGAGGTGGAAATGACACCGCGCCAGCATGAAGTGCTTGAAAATGCATTGGAGCTATTGGTATCGGGTGGCGAGAAAGCTCTGACCACGGCCAATATTGCGCGCGCATCAAACTGTTCTAAGGAAAGTCTCTATAAGTGGTTTGGTGATCGGGATGGTCTTTTGGCGGCGATG
The DNA here is from genome assembly GCA_963974325.1 of uncultured Rhizobiaceae bacterium. Taxonomy (GTDB): domain Bacteria; phylum Pseudomonadota; class Alphaproteobacteria; order Rhizobiales; family Rhizobiaceae; genus Lentilitoribacter. Next base: position 24,133 of record CAXBCW010000010.1, on the reverse strand, counting down.
ATGGCGTTTCAAGGCAGCAAAGTGGGCGCAGCTGTTGGTCAAGAAACCTTAGCTAGCAAAGATGCTTTTAAAGCTTATCTTGTTCGGTTTGCGCGCGAACTTTTGTCTGTTTTGTCAGGTGATATATCGCTTGCGCTCAATAGGTTGGCCATTGGTCAAGCAAGCAATCCGAGTTCTCCGCTTGGACCATTACTGATTGAAAATGGGCGAGGGGTTATTGAGACAAAAGGCATCTCGTTTTTAAATGCTGCAAAAGACAAATCTTTTCTGGACTTTGAAGATGCACGTACAGCATATCACGTTCTTTACGGGCTGATTGTCAGAGACATTCACGTGAGGCTCCTTTTGGGTGAGCCGCGGGAACAAGTGATACAAAATTTCGAGCTCCAAGCTCAAACAGCCATTGTTCATTTCTATAAACTTTATGGACCTGAAGGATAATTTATACAGCGGTCTATTGTTGATAGGTCGCAATTGAGAAAACATATAAAACGTTACATTGGAAGGACTTAATATGCGTGTTTATTATGATGCTGATGCGGATCTAAATCTCATCAAGTCGAAAAAAGTTGCTATTATTGGATACGGTTCGCAAGGTCGTGCACATGCTATGAATCTTAAAGATTCTGGCGCAGAAGGCATTGTTATTGCGCTTCGTGAAGGTTCAGCAACAATCAAAAAAGCTGAAGCTGATGGCTTTGAAGTTAAATCAGTTGCAGAAACTGCAGCTTGGGCTGACTTCATGATGTTTGCAGCTCCTGATGAGCTACAATCAGATATCTACAAAGATCATATCGAAGCTAACATTCGCGATGGCGCGGTTATCGCTTTTGCTCACGGTTTGAACGTTCACTTTGGTTTGATTGAGCCAAAATCAACTGTTGATGTTGTTATGGTTGCCCCTAAAGGCCCAGGCCACACAGTGCGCGGCGAATATATGAAAGGTGGCGGCGTGCCATGCTTGATCGCTGTTCATCAGGATGCATCTGGTAATGCTCACGATCTAGCTTTGTCATACGCCTGTGGCGTTGGCGGCGGTCGTTCAGGCATCATTGAGACTAACTTCCGTGAAGAGTGCGAAACTGATTTGTTCGGTGAGCAGGTTGTTCTTTGTGGTGGTCTTGTTGAATTGATCCGTGCTGGTTTTGAAACATTGACTGAAGCTGGTTATGCGCCAGAAATGGCTTACTTTGAGTGCTTGCACGAAGTAAAATTGATTGTTGACCTTATCTATGAAGGTGGCATTGCAAATATGAACTACTCCATTTCAAACACTGCTGAGTGGGGCGAGTATGTTTCTGGTCCACGTATCATCACAAGCGAAACAAAAGCTGAGATGAAACGCGTTCTGACTGACATTCAGTCTGGTAAATTTACATCTGATTGGATGCAAGAATACCGTGCTGGTGGAGCCCGCTTTAAAGGTATCCGTCGCTTGAACGATGAGCACCAAATTGAAGAAGTTGGCGCAAAACTTCGCGGCATGATGCCTTGGATCGGTAAAAATCAACTCGTTGATAAAGACAAAAACTAGGCTTGATCCAAGTTTGCTCTCTTGCGCCGCCTGAGGTTGCGCGGGGGATTGGCAAAAATCAATTGGTTGATAAAGATAAAAATAAGTCTTTAGCCTTATAAAAACGACAATGAACCGCGTCAGAAATGGCGCGGTTTTTTTGTTTGGAAAAGTAAAAAGCAAGCATTTCAATTGAGATCGGGTCATCTGATTACAAGAGTTCATCCCAATAAGTCGTAGCTCACGGTTAAACTGTTGTTCACAGATTGGCGGTTATAATCAGAGTAATAATTTCAAACGGCACTTTGGGGGTAGCCGAACTAAGGTGAAAAACTATGATTTCAGCTTTCGCAGGATTTCAACAATCCGCAAATATCTCCGCTCTTCAACCAAGTAAAGACGTTGGTAGTTCCACAAAAGATTCAGCGGCGCCTGGCGCGCGTATTGTGCTTACGGCTATGCAAGCTTCTGATGAAGGGGCACGACAAGCTTTTGATAAAGCTTCGACACAAATCGTCACGTCATTTTTGGATGGTCTTCAAAATAAAATTGCAGATGAACCTGTCAAAGGTGGAAATGATGCTGGCAGCTTAACGAGCCTAACAAGCGCCGAGTTTATCAACACACTATCTGTGTCTGCAAATAATAGTAATGAGATTGCTGGCGGTCCAGAAGATCGCCGTCCGGGTGGCCGTCCTGAAGGTCCACCACCGGGCAGTGGACCTCCACCAAATGGCGGACCTCCTCCAACCGGTGATGAAGGGTCTGGTGATCTGAAGTTGGATTCAGCGCTCGAGTTAATGGAAGCGACTGCCGAAGAAGCTTTGGAAGAGGATGAAGACGCAATTGATGAAATATTTGTGGATGAGACAACAAGCTTGTTTGCTGAGACCTACTATAATATTCAATAATCAGCACTGAAGTGGCGTTTGTCCTCGTTTCATATTTTTTATTCACCTTTCATTCACCATGCTGATAAGTGTCTGACCCAGCCTTGGTGGCAAGTTATGCTAAATTAACAATTGTTCGTTAAAGTAGTAAATCATAGTCCAGCATGATGCTGTTTCTCATAAAAAATCTTTCTGTATCCGTATTTTTTCAATTGAGGGAGCCCAATCATGCTATCTGGCGTCGGTTCATATCAATCTGCTAACATCTCTTATTCGACTAATTCTGCAAAGGATGGTCAAGGCAATGGTGCGCAAGTTCCGGGTCTTTTATCTGTTGGAAATGCACTTGATGCACATACATCTGGCGCAGCTTCTGCATTTGGTGCTGCTGCAAGCCAAATTAGTGAAGCTTTTCTAGGGCTGATTGAGCATTCGAAAAATGATGAAGATGGCAACGGACAGCTGGATGTTGATGATATCGAAAAATTCGTGACATCCATGAGTTATAGCAGTTCGTTAACTGCCCAAGCAGAGATGTCCACGGATAGTGGTGGTTCTGCGACGCTTAATCTTGCTGCTGCGTCTGGTCGTATGTTTGAGTTGGAAAAGACAGATGGTCTGATGACTGGTTTTAAGCTTGATTTTGCAATGTCGACAGAGATGAGCTTCCAGTCAACCAATAGCGAAGGCGGTTATGCGTCAGCTCAATTTAGCAATATCCAAAGCTTTTCGATGAGCTATACAATTGGTGAGGATGATAAGGGAAATAAAACTCAGTCTCTTACATTTAGCCGAACTGAATATACGCAAATGAGCGTGCTCAGCGCTGGCCCTTCAGGGGATGTTGGCTCTATGCCGAGTTTGGCACAGATGTTTGATATTACCGGATCTAACAATGGCACCTCTGGTGTTGGTAGTTCTGGTGTTGAAAAACCTGCTTTGCCAGAACCTGAACCTAATTTTAATTCAAAGGCTGCGCTTCAATCTCTGATCGCATTGACAAACTATATGGCTGAACAACGCAAAGAAATCGAAGCTGCATGGCAGGAAAAGCAAGCTGAAGCTGCATTACAAGCAAAACCATCTGATGATTTGGCCCCAAAACCTGCTGATACAGCAATTGAAATACAGCCTGTTGACGTTGTTGACCCATTGGAAGCTAATGATGATGAAAAAGCATTTGGACTTGATGTTCAATTTGTTCAAGTCTCACAGTTCTCCGCTTCCTATTATAGCGATGATATCTAATCATTAGATACTATTATTGAGACTGATACTAATAGGCGCGAAAGCGTCTATTTTTATGTTTGGGATCAAATCCTATTGAGTTTGAGATAAAGTGTCTTAATCCAACAACTAGGTGTCACTTTTGATAAAAATGTTAAGCTCGGGACATGATAGGCTGTTTATAGATTTAATATATTCAGCAATCATAGCGCTTGGGGTAGGTTTTTTTGGAATATTTTGATTTTATCGTCATTGGCAGTGGGCCTGCCGGCCGGAGAGCTGCCATTCAAGCCGCTAAATCTGGTAAGAAGGTTCTTGTCGTTGAAAAAGGACGTCGTGTCGGCGGTGTTTCTGTTCATACAGGTACAATTCCATCAAAAACATTGCGAGAAACTGCGCTTAACTTGAGTGGCTGGCGCGAACGTTGGTTTTATGGCCGCGCGTATCGGGTCAAACAAAACCTGACAGCCGAGGATTTGAGAAAACGTCTTCACATTACGCTGAACCACGAAGTTGAAGTGTTGGAGCATCAGTTTGCGCGAAACCGTGTTGAGACGTTCAAAGGAACAGCTGAATTTATTGATAAAACAACAATTCAGGTCACATCCGAAGAAGGTGAGATCACCCAGTTTAGTGCTGAGCGCTTCTTGCTCACCGTTGGCACCAAACCGTTCCGTCCTGATGATTATCCATTTGATGGCAAAACGTTGCTTGATAGTGATGACATTCTTGAACTGGATCACTTGCCGCGCAGTATCACGGTTATCGGCGCGGGTGTGATTGGTATTGAATATGCAACGATATTTAATGCGCTTGATGTGCATGTCACACTCGTCGAGCCGCGTGAATCGATGCTTGATTTTATCGATAAAGAACTTGTTGGGGATCTTATTTATCAATTGCGTGATCGAAACATGGTTTTGCGTTTTGGCAAAAAAGTGGATGCGGTCAAGCTGCTTGAAAAGGGTGGTTGCCAGATTGATATGGAAGATGGTCGTTCGATCAAAAGCGATATCGTGTTGTTTGCAGCAGGTCGCATGGGCGCAACGGATAGTTTGGGTTTGGATAAATGCGGACTTGAGTGTGATCACAGAGGCCGGATTAAAGTTGATCCAAATACGTTTGAAACCTGCGTTGAGGGCATTTATGCCGCCGGTGATGTTATTGGCTTCCCAAGCTTGGCATCCACATCAATGGAGCAGGGCCGCATTGCAGCTTGTCATGCATTTGGTGAGAAGGCTTACAATCCGCCGGAATATTTCCCCTATGGAATTTACTCCGTACCAGAAATTTCGACAATCGGTATGACAGAAGAAGAAGTTAAAGAACGTGGCATAGCATATGAATGCGGTATTGCACGCTTTAGAGAAACATCTCGTGGCCATATTATGGGTCTTGAAAACGGCATGTTGAAGATGATTTTCTCACTTAAAACGCGACGTTTACTTGGGTGTCATATCGTTGGCGAGGGCGCAACGGAGTTAATCCATGTGGGGCAAGCGGTGCTGAACCTTAAAGGTACGTTGGAATATTTTGTTGAAAATACTTTCAACTATCCAACACTTGCCGAAGCTTACAAAATTGCAGCTTTGGATGCATGGAACAGAATGCCTCATTAAGAATAGAACTGTTGCCATAGCGCAAGGCCAACAACTGACAACATGGCAAGAGCCATGCATATGTTGATAATGAATTGGCTTTTTGCCGATAGGTTTAGTCTGTGAAGGCTCACGCCTGCATATAACCATAAAAAGTGAATGCTAATCCAGATGATGTTCATAAGAATGAATTTGGCGGTGATCTCGGCTACAAAATTATCAGGCCAAATTTCAAAGCCAGTGAATAGACTTGTATTAACGACATAAGCTTTTGGATTGATCGCCTGTAACATGAGGCCGCCGAAAACTCCGGGTGCGGTTTTAGCGCCAATAAAAGCAACTTTTGATCCTGCAAACGCAATTTTATAGGCCAAGAACAGCATGTAGCCGACGGATAGAACAAGCAGTACATCGCGCAATGTTGGATATGTGAACAAAACTGTGGCAAGTCCGGTCACCACTGCAAGGGCCACCAGATTGGTACCAATCAACAATCCAATGAGATATTGAGTGCCGGACTTGTAGCCAAAGGCCGAGCCTACGCCTGCAAGCGTTAGAACGCCGGGGCCTGGTGTTATGATCAAGAGAAAAACGGCAATTGCAAATGTTAGCACAGGTTTGGCTTTCGTTGTTTTGATGTTGATGACTAGCAAACTCACGTTCTCAATTCAATCTATGATATAAATTTGTTCTTTGTGTTTTGGTAAGACGTCGAAAAGAGCTTGCATAAAATTATATGTCAGTATAGTTTATTAGGTCAGGTATGCTGACATATATGGGAGATAGGGAAATGAACTGGAATGAGATCTTTGCGAGCCGCACAAAACACATGCATGCATCGGAAATACGCGAGCTTTTAAAACTTTTGGATCAGCCCGACATTATTTCATTTGCAGGCGGGATTCCTGATCCTGCTCTTTTCCCAAAGCAAAAATTCAAAGATGCATTTTCTGATTTGTTATCTGGCGAAAAAGCTGATGCTGGATTGCAATATTCTGTATCTGAAGGTTATGCGCCGTTGAGGTCTTGGTTGGTTGATCATATGCGAGCTAAAAAAATATTCCATGTGATCTAGACAATATCATGATCACATCTGGCTCTCAGCAAGCGCTTGATTATCTTGGCAAACTGTTTTTATCTCCATTAGATACGGCGCTGGTGAATGCGCCAACATATTTGGGTGCATTACAAGCTTTTCGCGCGTATGAACCTCACTTTGATCAATTGAATATGAATGGTAACCGCGCAGCTATTGATTATAAAACCCAAGCGCAGGGGTTGGGTGGAGAACCGAAATTTATTTATTCTTCAGTTGATTTTGCAAATCCTACTGGCAAAACATTGGACCTTGATGAGCGCAATAATATTTTTGATCTGGCCGAGGATCTTGATTGCGCAATTATTGAGGATGCTGCCTATCAGGCGCTGAGATATGAAGGGGAAGCTTTGTCGCCAATCTTGGCACTTGATATCGCAAAGAGCGGAAGTATCAACCAAACGAGAACCATTTATTGCGGCAGTTTTTCTAAGACGTTAAGTCCGGGCTTACGCGTTGGGTGGGTTTGTGCGTCAAAGGAGGTCATTGATAAGCTAGTGCTGATGAAACAAGCCTCTGATTTGCATTCGCCAACACTTAATCAAATGGCGGTTTTTGAAGTTGTTCAATCTGGTTTTGATGATCAAATTGAGAAAATCCGCAAGTGCTATAAATCCAAGCGTGATATTATGCTGGCAGAGCTTGAAAAACATATGCCCGATGGGGTGAGCTGGACAAAACCCGATGGTGGGATGTTTGTTTGGGTTACCTTACCCAAAACGATTGATGCTGCCGAATTGCTCGAGCGATCGATTTTGGAAGAGAAAATTGCCTTTGTACCGGGCGCTGCCTTTTTTGCCGATGGGTCTGGCAAAAACACTTTGCGTCTTAATTTTTCGCGTCCTACAGAGGCTTCATTTTCGATGGGGATTGAAAAACTGGCGAAGATGATATCCAAGATGTCTTGACCTCCTGTGTGAAACAGTCCACCCCTTGAGCAGTTGATTTAACGAGGGTGTGGATACATGGTTGTGCGGATTGCGACTTTTAATACAGAAAACTTGCTGAGCCGGTTTGATTTTTCAGGTTACGACCAAGAACATCGTCAAGATCGTGTTGCCCAACTCTATGATGCTCGCAACAAAGAGCAGTATAAACAGATGGAAATCGCACGTCAGGTATCGCTAACTGATGATACGCGCCAGATGACAGGCCTTGCGATTGCTGATGCGGATGCTGATATTTTGTGCCTACAAGAAGTCGAAGATTTAGACACGCTGAGAGCCTTTGAACGTGGTTATTTATATAAGATGATGGGCGAGGGATATCGCCACAAATATATCGCAGAAGGCAATGATCGCCGCGGTATTGATGTTGCCATTATGATGCGGGATAAAACGCGTGATGGCCAAGACCTTGAATTTGTCAGCATGAAAAGTCACGCCAAAACCACCTATGAAGATTTCGATTTACTGACCGATGAATTGGCTAAAAAGTATAATCCTAAGGATCGAGTTTTTAAAAGAGACTGCTTGGAAGTTGATGTGAAGGTTGGCGGTAAACCTATTACGTTTTATGTGGTGCATTTTAAATCAATGGGACCATCGCGCGATGGGATTGATGGCCGAACATATTCGATGCCGGTCAGGGCCGCAGAAGCCAAAGCTGTTCGCAAGATTATCGAAGCTCGGTTCGGTAAGGGTAATACCGATAATAAGAGATTTGTTATCTGTGGTGATATGAATGATTATCAACAGCGGGTTATTGTGTCTGGTAATCGTCGTGAAGGGCACAGTTTTCATGTTGAAAAAGATAGTGATAGCGCTGTTGATACGTTTTTGTCCGATGATTTTACGGAAAATGTGATGGATCGCCGCGATGAGTTGGACAGATGGACGACCTATCATACGCGTGGCCCAAAGGTTCAGCATTTGGCACAATTGGATTATATTCTACTATCGCCAGCGCTTGCAAAAGAATCAAAGAATGAAATTCCAGAAGTTATTCGTGCGGGCCAACCTTGGCGAACTGTGTTTCCGGAAGGGCAAAATGTTGATCGATACCCACGTGTTGGCTGGGATCGGCCAAAAGCGTCAGACCATTGTCCTGTCGCAATTTCGTTGGATATCAAATAATATGAGGCATTTTTCTGATGTTAGAAGATGGATCTGTTTTTACCGTTGATTATGTTGAGCTGACATATTCGCCAGATCCCTATGAATATCACAAACTCTATGCGGAACAGGGCTTGGCTGAATGGGGTGATGTAATTGCCCAAAAACCATCGATGTTTAACGGCAATGTATTGTTGGAAGCTGGCCTTCATCGCGACGGCAACACTTTAAGAGGTGTGAGCCATTCGATACCATTTTCAAGTTTTATCCATTGGATTAAAAACGATGGCCAAGAAGGCTATCATCTGTTTGCTATGGGATTGATGATATCTGGGGATGGATTTCCGATACTAGAGCGCATGGCCGATCATACGTTTAATGCCGGTAAGGTTTATGGGCCGGCAGGTTCCCTTGATGAAGATGACATTGTAAATGGTCGAGTCGATCTACATGCGAATATTATTCGTGAGATTAGTGAAGAAACGGGTCTTGAGATTGAAACTAAATCATTGAGTGGTCCGTTTGATATATTTGTGTTCGATCGAAAAATTGTTGCGGTTAAACGCATAGTTTTTACCCAAAAATCGGATGTATTGTGTCAAACAATCAATGATTTCATTCAAAGCGATAAAGATGCCGAACTCAGTGAGGTGTTTGCAATACGTGAACCAGGGCGGTATGAACACAAAATGGCTTTGCATATGCCAAAAATTCTAAATTGGTTTTTTGACTTGAGCGCCTAATTTTCCACTTAATTGCTCGCATACATAATCAGTATTACGTATTAAATAGATAAAAATAAGAATAGGACGTTTCTTTGCTTACGCTCTTTAAATCTTCATCAAACCTTCCTCATTTTTTGCGCATGTTCGGTTACTTAACTGTGCTGACCTTTGCGATCATGGCGCAAAGCTTTACGCAAGTTGCATCCTCAGAGGAGCGCAAAGAGACTGAAATTCGTCAGCTCGAGATTGAGCTTACCAGTTTGAAAGATCGCTTTTCTGCAGATGATGTTAGTGAGCAGGAGCTTGTTAAAATTCGAGCAGATACCGGTGAATTGCTAACGGTGGCAAGAGAACTTTTGGCGAGCTATAATTCTGCAAATGCAGAATATTCAAGCCAATTAACAGCTCTTGGCGATGCACCCGCAGATGATGCACCCGCCGAAGCCAGTGCCATTACGCAGGAGCGTAATAAGCTGACTGAATCGAGTGCGCTTTTAGCTGTCTATATCAGACGTCTGGAAGGCGTGATTGATAGGGCTGAGGATTTAACCCTTGATATTGGTATCTTACGCCGAGACACTTTCAATAAAGCTTTGTTTGAGCGTGTGAACCTTTCTGATTATTCTGTCTCAAAAGCGCGCACTTCATTGGTGAGTGAATTTTCAAAGCTTTGGATAAAAATTTCAGCATCAACGCGCTTTGTTTGGGAATTTAAAAAGCAAGCTTTGTTTATCTCGCTCGGATTATCAAACTTTGCAGGTCTGATTATATTCTTTGGTGGGTATCGGTATTTTGGCCACCTCATTTTAAATTCTGGCAATGTTGAAGACGAACAGGAAAATTATGGACGACGGCTCACGTCAGCGTTTTGGTCTGCTGCCATTCCCACTTTAACAGCGGCTGCCGTTGGTGGATCAACCTATTTTCTATTGCTAGATTTTGGCGTTTTGCGTGTTGATTTGGCCTCGCTTTTTGCTCGCATAGTGCAAGCCCTTGTGGCGCTTGTTTTGGTGTTTAAACTTGCGTCTGAAATTTTGGGTCCATATTCAGGTCGGTCCCGTTTGGTTGCTTTGACAGATGCTGGAGCAAAATCTCTTTATGTTTTGGTCGGTCTTGTCGTTACCATTCAAGCGCTAAGCTATATTGGATTGGGCGTTCGCAAGATTTTAGATTTACCTTTGCAAAATTCAGTCTTGCAAGCGTTTTGGGAAACTATCTTTGTTGCAATCATCATCATCATTGTGTCTCGGCTAAGCCCTGTTGTCCCAGAAGATGGCGAGGTAACAGGTAAAGGTGTTGCTTGGCCTGCATGGATTAGAATTCCACTTCTCTTGCTTGGTGGATTGCTGATTATAACATCGCTTTATGGTTACGTGGCTCTGGCTGCATTCTCTGCGACGCAATTTGTCTTTACCGGCGCCTTGATGATTGTCAGCTATTTTGGTTTGCAGTCTGCAAAATCGATCATGTTGGAAGATGCCTTTGCGCAGTCTCCGCTGGGCCAGTTGCTAGCACGGTCCTTTAACCTATCCCAAAAAGCATTAGATCGAACAGGTCTTGTCTTAGGTATCGTTTTATACCTGCTGGTCTTAGGATTTGGTATTTCCCTTATATTACTTCAATGGGGTTTCCAGCGCCAAGAGGTTACCAGTGGCGCGCTTGGTCTTTTCACTCAATTGCAAATTGGCGGGATAACAATTTCGTTTGTTAATATTGGTATCGGACTTGGGTTGTTTGCCATTGGTTACTTTGCGACAAAACGTTTCCAGCTTTGGGTTGATCGCAATGTGTTGGGCCGTGGCCAGGTTGAAACAGGGGTTCGAAACTCCATCGGTAAAGTGATTGGATATTTCGGTATTGCCATTGCTGCCATGCTTGCTGTGTCTGCAGCAGGGTTTGATCTATCGAACCTTGCGCTTGTTGCAGGTGCCTTATCTCTTGGTATTGGTTTTGGTCTTCAAACGATTGTCAGTAACTTTGTGTCTGGCTTGATCTTGCTTGCTGAACGTCCGTTTAAAGCTGGTGACTGGGTGGAAACAGCCAGTGTGCAGGGTATTGTGAAAGAGATTTCTGTGCGGGCCACCGAGATCGAAACATTCTCTCGTAAATCGGTGATTGTGCCGAATTCGGAATTGGTCAATGCTGCTGTTGGCAACTGGACGCACCGCAATCCTATAGGTCGTGTGGACGTTCTTATTGGTGTGTCATACGACAATAGCCCGCGTAAAATCATGGATATGCTGTTGGATATTGCACGTGCTAATCCTCGGATATTGAGCTTTCCAGAACCAAGTGTTGAATTTGTTGATTTTGGCGCGTCATCTCTCGATTTTAGTATTCGCGGTTTCTTAGCTAATATTGGCGATGGGTTTGATGTCCGAAATGAACTTCGTGTTGCGATTTATGATCGCTTCAAAGAAGAGGGTGTCGAAATTCCATATCCCCATCAAGAGGTTTATTTCAGAAATGCACAAGCACTGTCAGAAGATGCAGAACATCCTGCTGTTGAGCGCGAATAGGCATGCACGCTTATTTTGAGCTTAGAAGATAAGTTGGATGTAAGATCGGAAAGTCACAGGAACGGTTAAGCCTTGCGGTCGACCCGTTCTTGTTGTGGTGATTTGTAATACATTTCGCGATAGCATTTAGAAAAATGTGATGCGGATATGAACCCACAAGCGATGGCGACTTCAACAATTGCAAGACTTGATTGTAATAGAAGATGACGGGCACGATCTAGGCGGATTTCTAAGTAATAGCGGGCAGGCGGCCTGCCCATTTCAGAGCTGAACAAGCGCTCGATTTGGCGACGTGACAGGCCGACATTTGCTGCGATCTGGGCCAAGGATAGTGGCTCGCTTAAATTAGCCTCCATAAACTCGATCACGGACATGACTTTGTTGTTTTGAATACCCAAGCGGGCTTGTAGCGGTAGTCTTTGTCTGTCTTTAGGGCTGCGCACACGGTCGGTGATGGCGCCTTGGCACACACGGGCCACAATTTCGTCGCTATGGTCTTCACCGATTAATGCTAGCATCATATCAAGTGATGCTGTGCCGCCAGCGCATGTGTAAATGCTGCCATCAACTTCATACAAATCTGCGCACACGTTCACATCAGGAAATTTCTCTGCAAAGCCTGCAAGGTTTTCCCAGTGGATTGCGCATTGTCTGTTTTTTAAAATGCCAGCGGTTGCCAGTATATGCGCACCAGTACAAAGTCCGCCAATATAAACCCCGCGATTGTTGGTTTCGCGGATCCAAGCAAGCATGGCTTTATTGTTATAGGTTTCAACGTTTTCGCCAGAACATATTAGTGTCATTGTGGGGCGGTGTTCACCCATTAATGCGCGGCGTTCTTCATCTAGTGATGAGTTGGCAGAGATTTCAATGCCGTTGGACGCTGCGACAGGCTGACCGTCTTCGCTGGCAATTCTCCAGCGATAGGCTTGATAACCAAGCATTCTGTTCGCGATACGCAGTGGCTCAATTGCTGTGCCAAACGCAATCATCGAGAACTCTTTAACGAGATAGAAAACAAAGGTTTTTGGGTCTGGATTAGTTTCCATATGAATCTCACATTTGGCATTGAAACCATGCTGCTCATGGAACAAGTCTTGTTCGACTGTACACAGATTTGCATTAATATCTAGCAGAATTTAAAGTGATCAATATTCATACAGGGCTTGGATGTAATTGCACTAATATTAGTCGTTTCTACATGGGCACAACAGGGTTCAAAATCTGATAAAAATTATTTTTTGTCGTGGTACGCCTTTGTATGTTTCAATTAAAACAATGCTTTAATAATATATCAGGCATGTAGCCAATTTTGTACAATAAGATTAGCTACTTGCAATTTTAAACTATTTGTCTCATTTATTTCTTACGCAATACTTTCTTTGAAGGTCGTTACTCGTTAGAGGCAATTTTAGATCCCAAGAAGAATGTCCGATTGCGAGCAAAAGTATCTTTGATATTTTTGTTTTGATTGGCCGTAATAAGGAGATCCGAAATGGCAACTGGCACAGTTAAATGGTTTAATTCAACAAAAGGCTTCGGCTTTATTGCACCTGATGAAGGCGGCGCAGATATATTTGTGCATGTATCAGCTGTGCAAGCAGCAGGTCTAACTGATTTGCAAGATGATCAGAAAGTCTCATTTGAGATCGAAGAAGGCCGCAATGGTCGTTCCGCTGCAGGCGATTTGAAGCTTTTATAGAGTTTACAAAATAATAATCGTTTTAAAAGCCCTGTCACCTGTGTGATGGGGCTTTTGTTTTGTGTGAAGTGCTTCGTATTGGCTGCTATTTTGGCCGTTTGCGCCCACCGCGTCTTTTAGGAGGGGCCGCTTGTCCTGCTTCATCGCCTAATGCAATTCCAGATGATCGTGCGGGAAGTGTGACCACAGTTTCCAATTTTGGGAATGCATCGATTTTGTTTGGAAATGCCATTGCATTGACAAAATGCTCTTGGAAACTGGCTTCGAGCGCTGTTTCAATCTTTTCGATTTTTTGAACGGTCGTTTCAATCTCACGACGGTGATCGCGATTTAGTAATGCCATTCTTGCGCCTGTTCCGGCAGCATTACCAACAGCTTTCACATGCTCAAGATCACAATCAGGCACGAGGCCCAAAACCATTGCGTATTTTGGATCGATGAAGGAGCCAAAGGCACCAGCCAGACCAATTTTATCAACGGACTTAATGTCCAGTTTGTCCATTAAGAGTTTAACCCCAGCATAGAGCGCAGCTTTGGCAAGTTGAATGGCACGGACATCAGTTTGCGTGACAATGATGCGTGGCTCACCTTCTTTAACCAGATAGGAGAATGTGCGGCCGTCTTCAAAGATACGATCTGATTTTGTAGCTAGATCACCGTTTACAACACCATCTTCTGTGATAATGCCAGCGAGGTACATTTCGGCGATGACTTCAATAATGCCAGAGCCACAAATTCCTGTGATGCCTGTCTCTTTGCTGGCTTCATCAAAACCCTCTTCATCTGACCAAAGTTCGGAACCAATAATCCGATAACGTGGTTCCAATGTTTCTCGGTCAATACGAATACGCTCAATGGCACCAGGGGCTGCGCGTTGGCCGCAGGAGGTTTCTGCGCCTTCAAAGGCAGGTCCAGTTGGTGATGAGGCAGCAACGGTGCGAGAACTATTGCCTAGAACGATCTCTGCATTGGTGCCAACATCAATCATCAACATCATGTCGTCTTGGCGATGTGGGCCTTCTGTGAGGGTTGCAGCGGCAGCATCAGCGCCAACATGGCCTGCAATGCATGGCAACATATAGGTGCGCGCACCTTTGTTGAGTTCAATCCCAATTTCAGACGCTTTGACATTGACCGCACCAGAGACTGCAAGCGCAAAGGGCGCGCCGCCAAGTTCGGTTGGATCAATGCCAAGGAATAAATGGTGCATGATCGGATTGCCAACAAAGACGCTGTCTAAAATATCTGTGCGTTCGATACCACCTTGGGTACAAACTTCTTCGATTAATTTATTGAGGGATTCGCGGACAGCAATGGTCATTGCCTCGCGTCCTTCTGGGTTCATCATCACATAAGACACACGGCTCATCAGATCTTCACCAAAGCGGATTTGCGGGTTTGAAGTCCCTGCAGATGCGATGGTTGAGCCTGAGAGGAGGGATGATAGATGGAGCGCAATTGTTGTTGAACCAATATCGCACGCAATGCCATAGGCTTCGTTTTGAAGGCCTGGATATAGCGCTATTAGATGTGCGGATTGGTTTTGTTTATCGTGATGAATGGCAGCGGTTACGGCCCATTTCCCTTTGCGCAAGATAGATTGTGCTTGGGCTAATATATGCGTGTCGATAATGACATTATCGATTTGCCATTCGTTTTCCAGCGCCACCAATAGACGATCGATATCACCCAGCGGTTTGTGCATGTCAGGTTCTTCCACCTCGACATAACACATTTTAATGGCAGGATTTCTGTCGATGTGACGGTTATCAGCTTCTTTGCGGACGACTTGCGCATTGATGATATTGTCTTGTGGGATATCAACCACAAGATCACCCATGATGAGCGCAGAACAAGATAGTCTGCGCCCCTCTTTAAGGTCGCGTTTATCTGCGTATCGAACTTCTTTTGGTCCGAATTCAGATATACTTTCTTCTTTTGAGGTTATGCCATGTTTGGCAAATTGGCCAAATTGCGTATCGATTTGGCAGCGGCCACAAATGCCCCGACCACCGCACACACTTTCGATATAGACGCCGAGTTGGCGCGCTGCATCTAAGATAGGTGTGCCAACGGCAAATCTGCCGCGTTTACCAGAGGGCATGAAGAGAACGAGATGGTCGGTCATAGCTGTTTCGCCGTATATTTTAAGATAGATGAATAGAATTAGGGTGCTGTTATTAGACCCTAAAACTGTTGCTGGCGCGTTAAGATTATGAACTTACGCGTGCAGCTCTACCGCCTCTGCGACGTCCACCGGTCGATGAACTCGGTGTTGGTGCAACAGCAGGCTCACCAGCGGCTGCTGGTTTATGGTCGCGATAGGTTGAAATCCAGTTTTGGCAATTTGCATCTGTGCCTTTTAGCACGTTTGCGCCGTGCACAGCTTCCATTTCTTGTGGGCGACATGGGTTCATGATCGCAGATGTCATGCCTGCACCAATCACCATTGGGATAAAGGCTGCATTGATACCGTGACGATGAGGAAGCCCGAAGGATACGTTTGAAAGCCCACAGGTTGTGTTGACTTTCAATTCCTCGCGCAGACGTCTTACAAGCCTGAAGACTTGCTCGCCAGCTGTGCCCATTGCGCCAATTGGCATCACCAATGGATCAACGATAATGTCTTCTGGTTTAATGCCGAAATCGGCTGCGCGTTGAACAATTTTCTTAGCAACCTCAAATCTTACATCTGGATCTTCTGAAATGCCTGTTTCATCATTTGAAATGGCAACAACTGGTACATTATATTTTTTGATCAGTGGTAGAATGGCCTCAAGTTTTTCCTCTTCACCGGTGACGGAATTGACCAATGGGCGACCTTTGGCGACTCTCAGACCCGCTTCAATCGCAGCAGTTACGGAGCTATCAATTGATAGGGGAAGGTCTACCAAGTCCTGCACCATCTGAAGTGTCTTAACCAAGAGAGCGGGCTCTGTTTCATTTGGATTAACCGATGTGACACCAGCATTGATATCCAGCATGGTCGCACCCGCTGCCATTTGTGCCAACGCATCGCTTCTCACAGTGTCGAAGTTTCCTGCCATCATTTCAGCAGCAAGTTTTTTACGCCCAGTTGGATTGATACGCTCACCAATAACGCAGAAAGGCTGGTCAAAGCCGATGATAATTTCTTTAGTTGCTGATGCTACAATAGTACGTGTCATTGGGGTCTTCCTCTAAGCTGTCGATCACTAATTATAGAATCACAATTAGCCATTCACCACATTAAGATATAAAGATGTCTTTATATCCCAGCTGCCGCGTAAATCAAGCCATTCTGAGGATTTTTTCAGGCCACCGAACGGAAATACATGAATTTGATCAATTGCGGAAGATCCGTCTTGTTCAACCCAGTGGTTTTCAAGCGGATTGACGATGTCATCCGGATCAAACCCAGCGGCAAGCGTGAGAAGGGCATTTGAACGCTTCTTCAAAAACGTCATTGAATTGCCAATCCCGCACATGGCTGCAAATTTCAACAATGTTGTGATTTTTGCAGGACCTGCAACACCCATATGGATTGGGATATCAACACCTGAGGCTTTGACGCTTTGTGCCCAAGAAATAAAGCTTTCTGCATCAAAACCAAATTGGGTGACAATGCGCATATTAGCGTCGGAACGTTTTGCAAACTCTTGTTTAAGGCGCAAGGCTTCTAGCGCAACTTCATCAGAAAAGTCTGGCGATCCTTCTGGATGTCCAGCAATGCCGATATCTTTTATCCCAAATCTGTCGAAGAATTCTGTCTCTAAGACTTCTAGAGTTGATGTGAAGCTGCCATTTGGTTGCTCCAAGCCACCACCAATGATCAATGCATCTGAAACGCCCGCTTCTTGTGTCATTTGTTTCACGCGTGTTTCCAACGCTTGGCGCGTTGTGAGGCGGCGTGATGCAAAGTGTGGAACCGCGTGATAACGCGATTCTGTTACTTTTTTTGCAGCTTTAACAAGGGTTTCAGTTGTGTCCGTGCCAACATCGGTGATGTAGACCCGGGTGAGGGGTGGGAACATCCCGATTAGATTTTCATTGTCCAAAATCTGTTTTGGTGAAGCTTCAATAGAAGCTGGAATTTTACCACGATGCATCAACGACCCCATTTTCAAGAAGGGTGGCTGGTTACCCAACACGCCCATCTGATTTAACCAACGCCACTAAGCGCTCTTTGTTAAACTCTTCCTCAAGAGCCTTAGCTGCTTTATCAGCTTCAGCCTCAAGATCATCGGAAACCGGAACAGGGTCGCCTTTACGCCAATCAGCCAAGTAATCTTCGCTGTCGGCAGCTCCTGTTCTCATGGCGCACATATCGATTGCTTCAGTAAATCTTAGTGATAATTCCCGTTTTGCCGCTTTTCGCCCTTTTTTGACGATAATTTGAGCCGGAATATCTCTCCAGTAAACCACAATACAATCAGCCATTGCCAATCTCCTTAGTTGTCACATTGCGCTCGTTATCGCAGTTTCGCTTCACTTTTTACGACGCGAAAGACTACAAAAACGACTTGATGTCGTGAAAATTAAACTACCAGATTCGTTTGGTAGGATTGATCTGATATAGGACCTGATCGCTGGATGGAACTGCTGATGTTCGGGTAAGTCGACTTTTTAAACAAAAAGTTTATGCAAAGAGACATCGTACGACGATTTGACGTAGGCTTTATGTACAAAACAGAATTTGCAAAACCCTCAAATCGAAATGGCGACACTTAGTTTTAAGTCTTTGTATTGAATAATAAAACTAAATGCTTAAACGAGGTGCATAAAGAGAACGGCAGTTGCTGCAAGCACTGTACCTGCAAGGAAAAGCGAAGCAAATCCGAGCATCGCGCCGACGGCTAAAAATACGCCATCTTTTTTAATGTAAGCTGCGGCTAAAAACGCAAGGGCAAAAGCTGGAGGCCAGTTACCAAGTGGAATTGGGATCGTCACAACGATTGCTAAAACAAGCGCAAATATACCAAATAAACGATCAACAAATATCTGGCTTAACGGCCAGAATCGCGGCTTTATCATGCGTTCACCACGTCTTAAATGTGGATTTATCTTTGCGATCATGCCTTTAAAGCTTGTGCTTGCAAGCGAATAATTTGCAAGCCGTTTCGGTAGCCATATTTTGGAATGGCCAGCAAGGATTTGAAAGGCAATGATAATTAGGGGAATACCCAATATTGCTGATGATCCAGGTGGCAATGGTACAAGATTTGGAAGGCAGAAAACCAGCAGGAAAGCACCAAAAGAACGATTGCCTAACGCGTCACAGATTTGATTAACGCTAACACGCTCTTGGGCATTATCAGCCAAAGTTTGAAGCATACACGACAATTCGCCTGAAGGTTCCGCTTTGTAATGCGGGACTTTTGGTAGGGTGGCGGTCGCCAATGCAGCATCCATGATTTTGTCCAACTTTTTTTATATTTCGTTGAGCTATTCAAACATATAGGTGTTGAGGAAACGGTTATTTCCTATGGTAAACAATACCCTACCCATGGGTTTGCTTCATTTGTCGTGAATCAAATCTTAAATAAATATGTCAATTTTTATAGTTTGTTTTGGGAGGCTGTGAGCAGCTCAGTGTTTAAATCGCCATATCCGGTAAAGCGGTATTCATATTCCAGCCCTAAAAAGTCAGCGGCTCTTTTGGCGTCTGCCTGAAGTTTTTCATCTTCAGTTTGTGCTAGATAAATCAGTTTGGTGTAGTGATTAAACATCATGTCGATGAGTTCGGGATGTGTATCAAGTTTATAGGGCTTAGTAATAAAGGTATCAAATTGACGCGCTAGAAAATCTGTTAGGAAAAAAGATGTCATATCTTCATCCCAGTTTTGTGCAAAAAGGTCATTGCCGGCAAAAAATGAGTAACAATGTGGCCCTGATAGCCGTTCAACGCCTTCTTCATCACACACAATATCTAACAGGCCACCGGTGCCACAATCAGCATAGGCAACGAAGATGCGTGAAAAACCATCATTGCGTGCTTCTGAAATGGCTTGTTTGACGCCGGGTGCTATTTTTTCGGGGTGATTGTGCCAAATGGCGGGTAGACATTTTACATCGAGTTGAGTGAGCTCATTCAGCTCACCCACAGCCAAGATTTCACGAGCCAAAGCACCGCATGCAATGATGCGTATTGGTGTTGTATCGACGTCTTGGTTCATATTGCCTCACTAATTTGTACTTTGAGTGTCGACTATATGAGCATCAAACTCGCAGGTACCAATGGGCGTTTAAAAGTTATATTATGCGTTGGCAGAATTATGTTTGCGGGTCATAATTGCTTTTGCTGTTTCCACAGCAACCGCTGCATCACGACAATAAGCATCAGCACCAACGGCTTTGCCAAATTCTTCATTGAGCGGAGCGCCACCGACCAGAACAACATAATCGTCACGAATCCCTTTTTCAATCATCGTATCAATAACGACTTTCATATAGGGCATTGTTGTTGTGAGAAGGGCTGACATGCCCAAAATATCCGGCTGCTCTCTTTCAAGTGCTTCAAGATAGTCTTCAACTGGGTTATTAATCCCAAGATCAATCACGTCAAAGCCTGCGCCTTCCATCATCATACCAACAAGATTTTTGCCGATATCATGTATGTCGCCTTTAACAGTGCCAACAACCATTTTACCAAGTTTTGGAGCGCCCGTTGCTATCAATAGCGGACGAAGAATGCTCATGCCTGCTTTCATCGCATTTGCAGCCAGCAGAACTTCAGGAACAAACAAAATGCCATCGCGGAAATCTTCACCCACAATTGCCATACCAGCAACCAGTGATTTGGTGAGCACTTCATAAGGGGCCCAACCGCGATCAAGAAGGATGGTAGTGCCTTCTAAAATCTCATCTTTTAGACCATCATAAAGGTCATCATGCATTTGCAAAACAAGCTCGTCATCAGCAAGTTCGGATAGGATGATTTCTTCTTCGTCTGACATGGCTCGAATCCCTTTTACAACACATATTTAGAGCTATAGCTTATCCTTAAAACTATTGCATTAAATTTGCAAAATGTTCGTTAAAAACGACGCAAGTTTTTTCTCAAACGACCCAAATGTTCTTTTTCTTTGTATTTATTCTCGTTGCGCCATTAAGTGGCGTTTTATGAAGACTGATTTGTTGGTTTTTTTATTCATATGAGGTAACAAAACTTATAGTGGGATATTGGGATGACTGATTCAGAATCAACTGGTGAACAAGCACCAAAAAAAATGCGTTCCCGTGGAGCAAGTCGCGGAGGAGGAGCTTCTGCACGTCGTGCTGCGCGCGAAGGGCAAGGCCCGGGTCCTTCCAATAATTACATCCAAAGAAAACTTGCGCCTTATGAAGTTCTGGACGAGGCAGGTTTAGATCTTATCGAAGCAAATGCTGATCGCATTTTGCAAGAAGTTGGCATCGAATTTCGCGGTGATCCAGAAGTCCTACAAATGTGGAAAGATGCAGGCGCTGATGTTGACGGCGAGCGAGTTCGCATTCCAAAAGGATTGTGCCGCAAACTTTTAGAAACAGCACCGTCTAAATTTATCCAACATGCGCGCAACCCAGTACGCAATGTTGAAATTGGTGGCACGTCAACTGTGTTTGCACCTGTCTATGGACCACCATTTGTGCGCGACCTTGAAGGCGAGCGCCGGTATGCGACGATTGAAGATTTCCATAATTTTGTGAAACTTGCCTATATGGCGCCTTCAATCCACCATTCTGGTGGTACAGTTTGCGAACCTGTCGATGTTCCAGTGAATAAACGCCATCTTGATATGGTTTATGCGCATATGCGTTATTCCGACAAACCATTTATGGGGTCGGTCACAGCGCCAGAACGTGCCGAAGACACGGTTGAAATGTGCAAGATTTTGTTTGGCGAAGACTTCGTTGATCAAAATTGCGTGGTGATTAATTTGATTAACGCCAATTCACCTATGGTGTTTGATGATACTATGTTGGGTGCGCTAAAAGTTTATGCGGCAGCAAACCAAGCTTGTATCGTCTCACCCTTTATTCTTGCAGGTGCGATGAGCCCTGTCACTGTTGCGGGAACATTGGCACAAGTTTTAGCCGAGGTCTTGGCTGGCGCTGCGGTTACTCAGATGGTTCGCCCTGGAGCACCTGTTGTTTTCGGCACATTCGCAGCTACGATCTCAATGCAATCTGGTGCGCCAACATTTGGAACCCCAGAACCTTCATTGATTTCTTATGGGGCCGCACAATTGGCGCGTCGTTTAAACCTACCATTTAGAACAGGTGGCAGTCTTTGCGGATCAAAAGTTCCTGATGCGCAAGCCGCTCACGAGACGGCTAACACGCTCAATACATCTTTGATGGCTGGAACAAACTTTGTTTTGCATGCTGCGGGATGGTTAGAAGGTGGTTTGGTAAGCTCTTATGAAAAATTCATGATTGATGTTGATCAATTGGGAATGTTGCAGCGTTTTGCTGAAGGCATTAGCCTCACTGAAACCGAACAAGCGATGGATGCCATTTTTGAAGTTGGACCCGGCGCCCATTATCTTGGTTGCGAACATACGCAAGATAATTTTAAACAAGCATTTTTCCGCTCATCTGTTGCCGATAATAATTCCTATGAGCAGTGGTTGGCTGAAGGTGAAAAGCCAGTTGAAAAACGCGCAAATGAATTATGCAGAATGTGGCTAGAAGCCTATCAAGCACCAACAATTGATCCGGACATTGATTCAGCGCTCCGAGCATTTATCGAAGCCAAGAAGCAATCAATGCCTGATGCATTTACTTGAAAGGGTCCCGTGGCTAGGGAGGTAGGCGGAAAATCTGACGTTGCGAACCAAATACACGATAGTGTATGGGGAACAATCTTCCGCCGCTTTAAACGGGATTAAGATCCCCGATGCCTTCTTTTACTCAGTCACAATCGGCTTTTTCAGGCCTGTCTTACACACAACAACTTGATCACATCAATCAAGTTTTAAAACCAAATGGTTTGCGCCATCGTGGTGTTTGTAAACTTGATGATATTCAGGCTTTTAACAAGCAAGGCGCAAGCCATATTGTTTTAATCGGCCATTACGGCAGTGAGTATTGGCCGTGTTTTACGTCATGGCTTGAAGCGCAGCCTGATAAGCTGATAGATAATCCATTGGATACGTGGTCAAAAATCATCATCGGTGATTTGGCAGATCTGGTTGGCGGCCAAGCGCTTTTTCCATCTGATAAACCCTATCTACCATTTCAAAAATGGGCGCAGGGTGCGCAAGCATTACCTCAATCACCAATTAATCTGCTTATACATCCAGACTATGGAACGTGGCATGGCTATCGCGGTGCGCTCGCGCTCAATTTTGGTGTTGAGCCAGATGTTGAACAAGATATTGAGCCGGAGATTTTTGAGAATGTCTGTTTGAGTTGTGTGGATAAGCCATGTTTGACAGCGTGCCCAGTGGACGCATTTGCCGATACGGGTGGAATGCATGGTTTTGATTACGCGTCATGTCAAAGTTTTTTGAAAACCGACAATGGCCAATCCAGCTGCATGGAGGAGGGGTGTTTGGCTAGAAACGCCTGTCCGTTTGGGTTGCCCCATAAATACAAAAGCCCCCATATGAAGTTTCACATGAGGGCTTTTAATAAAAAATAGATGGATAAGTCTGGTTTTACAATTCTGGCTTCTCTGGCGCTTTGCGTCTGCCTTTTCGCTCGCGTGGTGGTGTTAATGCGCCTGAATCAGCCGTTTTATTTCTCATCGGTCCAATGCGCTCAATGATTTCTTCGATCAATGGGCGTTTTTCAATGCTGTTAGATGGTGCATTGTGCTGATCAATAGCTTCGCGCATGGCAACAAGATGCTCACAAGATGTGCCGCAACATCCGCCAATAATTTTAGCGCCCGCATCAATGGCAAGTCTTGCATAATCAGCCATCAATAAGGGTGTGCCTGAATAATGGATTTCTGTGCCGCGGAATTCTGGAATGCCGCAATTGCCTTTCACAACAACCAAAGCCTCTGGATCCGCTTGGGTCATATCGAGCAATGACGCCAAGATATCAGATGCGCCAACACCACAGTTTGCACCAACAGCAACTGGGCCATCGCCAATATCTGCGGCAATTGAATGGATGTCTTTTGGGTGAATGCCCATCATTGTTTTACCAGCGGTATCAAACGAGCCTGTGTAAACATATGGTAAGCCAATTTTCACTGCAGCTTCTGCGGCGGCGCGAATTTCGTCAACAGCTGACATGGTTTCGATCCATGCGATCTCAGCACCACCAGCTTTGAGGCCTTCCATTTGCTCTGCAAAAGAAGCAACAGCTTCATCATAGGCCATTGCGCCAAGTGGCACGAGCAATTCACCCGTTGGTCCAATTGAACCAGCAACAATCACGCGGCGGTCGACAGATTTGGCAACACGGGTTGCGATTTCGGCGGCTTTTTTATTGAGTTCAAACACGCGGTCTTGCGCATGGTGCAATTTCATACGGTGACGTGTGCCACCAAATGAGTTGGTCAGAATAATGTCTGAACCTGCATCAACAAAGCCTTGGTGAAGGCGTTCGATTTTCTCCGGTGCGCTATCGTTCCATAGTTCCGGCGCGTCACCTGATTCCAAACCCATCTCAAATAGATTGGTGCCAGTTGCGCCATCAGCCATCAGGACACCTTTTTCAGCAATAAGCTGCGAAATCGGATTTGTTGCATTTGACATATTGGGAATCTCTCATTTCAATTATTTCAAGATATAAGCATATCTTTATATCATTGCAATAAGTTTAATCCAGCACTTGTATTATGAGACCTCAGCATAAGATCTATTTTTAGCTAAACCATAAGTCTATCAAGGC
>CAXBCW010000009.1:0-64031 GCA_963974325.1 uncultured Rhizobiaceae bacterium | reverse complement strand
AAATCGGTGATGAGGTCAATATTGAAGTTGATCAAATGGCACGACAGGTTGCGCGACATGTTGAACACATCATGAGTAATCGCCCTTAATAGCTTCCAATTGATGGCGTATCATCTGATTTTACACCCGTTTTGCGCATTTTTACTTGCGACTTTGTAAGATCCATGGTTTGAGCGGTTATCAATTCACAACTCATTTTATAGCTGGAGCATGTCATGGCAGACGCACCTCATTTACTCATTGTAGAAGCGCGATTTTATGACGATATGGCAGATGCCATTTTAGAAGGTGCAACAGATGCCCTTAAAGACGCAGGCGCAAGCTATGAAGTTGTAACCGTTGATGGCGCTTTGGAAATTCCAGCGACAATCGCGATGGCACTTGATGGCATGGAAATGGATGGCACCCATTATGATGGATTTATCGCTCTTGGCGTTGTGATCCGTGGCGAGACCTATCATTTCGAAATCGTCAGCAATGAATCAGCTCGCGGCCTAACCCAGCTTTCCGTCAGCGAATCCATTGCGCTAGGCAATGGCATTATGACTGTTGAAAATGCTGACCAAGCTTGGGCCCGTGTTAAGAAAACCGAATTGAACAAGGGCGGATTTGCTGCCCGTGCTGCGCTTAAAATGATCCAATTAAAAGAGAAATTTTCTTCATGAACGACGACGTAAACAAAGCTGAAGTCAAACCTGCAAACAAACGCGGCGTAGCGCGATTGGCAGCTGTGCAGGCGCTATATCAATTGGATATGTCAGGTAATCACGTTCAAGAAGTGATGACCGATTTCAGAGAAAACCGCCTTGGCAGTGAAATCGATGGCGACCAATATCGTGATGCCGATGCTGATTGGTTCGATCTGATCGTCAAAGGCGTTGTGAAACGCCAATTGGAACTCGATCCAGAAATTCATTCAGTGCTGACCGATGATTGGCCTTTGTCTCGTATTGATTCTATCTTGCGTGCGGCCCTTCGTGCTGGCGCTTTTGAGCTTATGGATCGTAAAGATGTGCCAGTAGCTGTGGTCATCAATGAATATGTTGATATTGCACGTGCGTTTTTTGAAGATGACGAAGAGCCAAAACTTGTAAATGCAGTTTTGGATCGCCTTGCAAAAAAATGGCGTAAATAGTAGCCAAGCCTCAAATTGGATAACAACATGACTGGTCAAGCAACACCCCAAGATCCAAATCAAAACAGCGATATTGGTGATCTAAAGCTTGCCAAATATAATGCGCTTATCTTGGGTGCAACGGTTGCCTTTACCGGATCCATGGCCCCCGTTGCAGTAGCAACAGGTGGGTTGGCTGGCCATTATCTTTTAGAAGAAGACAAGTCTTGGGCCACATTGCCTGTTATGGGTTTTAATGTTGGAACAGCGTTAGGTGCATTTTTAGCAGCGTTTTTAATGCGCCGCGTTGGACGCCGTACAGGCTTTATTGCAGGGGCATGTTTGGGCATGTTGGGCTGTACGCTTGCCACATTGGCTTTGCTCAATGGCATGTTTGTTCTGCTAGCTTTGGGTCTTATGTTCATTGGCAATGGCATGGCGTTTTCAAATCAATATCGCTTTGCAGCAGCAGATGGCGCACCAGTTTCCTTTAAGCCACAAGCGATTGCATGGGTCGCCATGGGCGGAATTTTTGCAGCGGTTATCGGGCCACAAATGGCAATCCGTATGGGCAATTTCTTTGATCCTATCCCCTTTGCGGGCAGCTTTATGGGCATTGTACCTGTCTTGCTCATCGGAATTTTTATTCTGACATTCTTGCGGATGCCAAGCGATAATCAGGTTTTGCAAACAGGTGAGGGGCATGATGAGCGCCCGCTCAGAGAAATTGCAACGCAGCCTAAATTTATGGTCGCGCTCATGTGCGGCGTGGTCACATTTGCAATGATGACCTTCATGATGACAGGGACCCCAATTGCCATGATGTTATGTGGCTTTAGCCCCGAACAATCCACATTGGGTATTCAATGGCACGTGCTTGCCATGTATGGTCCAAGCTTCTTTACAGGGAAACTTATCACACGGTTTGGCGCAGATCGCGTCACAGCATCTGGTCTTGTGATCATGATCATTTGCGCCATGGTTGGTTTTAGCGGCATTGAGCTTTGGAATTTCTGGCTGGCTTTGGTTTTGCTTGGCATCGGTTGGAACTTTGGCTTCATTGGGGCAACCTCGATGGTGACAATGTGTTATCGTCCGTCAGAGAAAAACAAAGTCCAAGGTTTCCACGATGGGACATTGTTTACGCTTGTCGCACTCTCATCACTGGCCTCGGGCCAAGTTTTAAATGCTTGGGGTTGGCATGTTTTGACCGGAATCCTATGGCCGGTATGTGGGCTTTGTCTTATTATTTTACTTGTTCACTCGGCAAAAGTGCGCCGCGATATCGCGCTTGCACACTAGGTTGCGTCGCAACATATAGTGTTTGAAATTCTGTATATACTGAATCTAGTAAGATTCTTTCAAAAAATCATCAAATTGAACTTGACCTTTTCCTTAAGGAACGCAAACACTATGCCATGTCCGGAGCTTTTACTGAGGAGGTAGGGGTTTCGTGTTTGACTGGGAATGGGTCATTTCGTTGGCCCACAATTGGAGGAGGGGGTTCCTAATATGGGAATTTTGTTTGCTGTTATAATTTGCGGCCTATTGTCAATCGTCTATGCGATTTGGGCAACGAAGTCCGTTCTAGCTGCCGATCAGGGCAATGAGCGGATGCAAGAAATCGCTGGATATATCCGCGAGGGTGCATCTGCATATCTTAATCGTCAATATACAACGATCGCCATTGTGGGCGTTATTGTGCTCGTTATCTTATGGCTCTTGCTATCGGCAACAGCCGCATTTGGTTTTTTAATCGGTGCTGTTTTGTCAGGTGTTGCAGGCTTTATTGGCATGCACGTCTCTGTGCGTGCCAACGTACGTACAGCCCAAGCCTCTGCCCATAGCATTTCGGCAGGCCTTGATATTGCGTTCAAATCTGGCGCGATCACCGGCATGCTTGTTGCTGGCCTCGCCCTTTTGGGGGTTGCGGTTTACTATTGGATCCTCATTGGCCCTATGGGGCTTGCAACAGATGATCGCACGGTTATCGATGCGCTTGTGTCACTTGGTTTTGGTGCTTCATTAATCTCAATCTTTGCCCGTCTTGGCGGTGGTATCTTTACAAAAGGTGCTGATGTTGGTGGCGATTTGGTAGGTAAGGTCGAAGCTGGTATTCCAGAAGATGATCCACGTAACCCTGCAACCATTGCTGATAATGTTGGCGACAACGTAGGCGATTGTGCTGGTATGGCTGCCGATTTGTTCGAAACATATGCTGTGACTGTTGTTGCAACCATGGTTTTGTCGGCAATCTTCTTTGCCGGTAGCGACATCTTAGATAGCGTCATGCTTTACCCGCTTGCGATTTGTGGTGGTTCTATCATTACATCTATCGTGGGGACTTTCTTTGTGAAACTTGGCCAAAATGGTTCTATTATGGGCGCGCTTTACAAAGGTCTGATTGTAACAGGCCTTTTGTCCATCGTGACATTGGGCGGGGCAACCTCTTTGACAATCGGTTGGGGTGAAATTGGTGTTGTTGATGGTAAATCTATCACTGGTGCTAATTTGTTCATCTGTGGTGTCATCGGTTTGATTGTGACAGCATTTATTGTTGTGATCACAGAATATTATACTGCGACGAACAAACGTCCTGTGAATTCAATTTCACAAGCGTCTGTGACAGGTCACGGTACAAATGTGATCCAAGGTATTGCGGTTTCACTTGAATCAACTGCCGCGCCTGCAATTGTTATTGTTGGTGGTATCATCTCGACTTACCAATTTGGTGGTCTTTATGGCACGGGTATTGCAGTCACTGCGATGTTGGGTATTGCTGGCATGATTGTGGCACTTGATGCATTTGGTCCTGTGACCGATAATGCGGGCGGTATTGCGGAAATGTCCGGCCTTCCAAAAGAAGTACGCCAAGCAACCGATGCACTAGATGCTGTTGGCAACACAACAAAAGCTGTCACCAAAGGATATGCCATTGGGTCCGCGGGATTGGGTGCACTTGTGCTCTTTGCTGCTTATTCAAATGATTTGGCATTCTTTGCGGAAAATGCTGCAGATTATCCTTACTTTGCAAATATGGGCGAGATCTCATTTGATCTAGCAAATCCATATGTGGTTGCAGGTCTTATCTTTGGTGGTCTTATTCCATACTTATTCAGTGGAATTGCAATGACAGCCGTTGGACGTGCCGCAGGTGCTGTTGTGGTTGAGGTTCGTGCTCAATTCAAAGCAAAACCTGGTATCATGTTAGGCACAGAAAAGCCTGATTACGGCCGTGCTGTGGATATGCTAACACGGGCTGCGATCAAAGAGATGATCATCCCGTCACTGCTTCCTGTGCTTGCGCCATTATTTGTATATTTCGGTGTGCTTTTAATCTCCGGATCAAAAGCATCTGCATTTGCAGCCCTCGGTGCTTCGCTTTTGGGTGTGATCGTGAACGGCCTCTTCGTTGCGATCTCTATGACATCTGGTGGTGGCGCTTGGGATAATGCAAAGAAATCTTTTGAAGATGGCTTTACCGATAAAGATGGCGTACTGCACGAAAAAGGTAGCGATGCGCATAAAGCATCTGTCACCGGTGATACTGTTGGTGATCCTTACAAGGATACTGCAGGTCCTGCGGTTAATCCTGCCATTAAGATCACAAACATCATGGCGCTTTTGCTGCTCGCAGTTCTAGCTCATTTAGGCTAGTTGCCATTGTTGATAACTTAAGGGCGATAGAAAACGCGCCCTTAAGACCAAGTAATAAAAAACCCTCGATAATCAGTCCGATCATCGAGGGTTTTTATTTGATATTTAAAAAGCTGTGATTAGAAGCTTGGCGCACCGTTGGTCGAGCCAGATCCCAAGCCGCCCAAGATGCCAGCCAAGAAGCCGCGCTCTTTGCCCGATGTTGGTGTGGTCCGTGAGATCATGTCAAACACTTTGCCGTCTTGCAGCGTATAATCTGCAATGCGGGACACTGTTGCATCTTCATCAAAATAAACAGCCAGCACCGATTGGCCAACAAGTCTGGTTTTTTGGAAGGCTAACCCACGTTTACGTGTTTGCGAGATGTAATAAAAAATCTCTGTACCTGAATCTTGTGTTGTTGATGGCGTGCCAAGCGATAGCAAAACTTGCTCGCGAGATGACCCCACAGGTGTTGCATCCAATGCATCCTGATCAACAATGTAACCTTGGTTTAAAACTTGTGATGTTGTGCAAGCGCTCAGCGTTGTCGCAGCAACCAACAAAACGGCTATACTGCCACGTTTGAAATGACGCACAATGTTTTGGTGGATATGATTTGAACCAGAAAAACTTTTATTGATCATCTTAAGCAACGAATACGCCTCCTAGTGGCACTACTTCACAATTTTACTAACAAGCTTGTTTTACGAACGCGCTTGAGGTTTTTTGGTAACCTAGCTGTGCGCGATATGCAAGTTTATCAAATGGTCTATGCCAAAGAAGTGATTATTTTATGGCAATTTTCGGCATATGTTCTTATGTAACTCATTAAGTATACAGGCCTGAACCAAAATGCCATTTGATTTGTCCGATTTGGTTAATTCGATGTTTGGTGAAATGGGCATTTGTGGTACGTGAGCTAACCATTATATGAACGGTAAAAAGGCTATTTGATGATCTTAAATTTATTCAGGCGGAAAAAATCAAATAGTGCAATTGTGACCGCACAATATGAAGAGCTGACCGCAGCTGCGCGTCAGGTTGTTTTCTACCAAAGTAATCATGTGCCGGACACTGTGTTGGGTCGTTTTGATATGATGACAATCCATATGGTGCTTTATCTACGTGCAACGCGTGGGGCAGGCGAGAATATTCCCGAACTCTCTCAAGATGTTGTGGATTCGTTTTTTGAAGATATCGATCATTCTATCCGCGAACTTGGCATCGGAGATGCTGGCGTGCCAAAACGTATGAAAAAACTGGCTAAGATGTTCTATGGACGGGCTGAATCCTATGGCAATGCAATCGATGCCAATGATATCGATGAGCTAGCAACGGCATTAGCGCGTAACATTCATCCCGAACTTGTCAAAGATGAAGATGAGCAAACGCCGGATATGACCGAACTCGCTCAATATATGATTGAAACCGACCAAAAACTAAAAGTCTTTGGTCATGATCAATTGATCAAAGGCCAGCTCGTTTTTCCCCGAGTTTAGTGGGTTTAAAAATGCCAGCGACGCTGAGAAGCAAGCTCAATCAATAAAAGTGGTACACGATGTCTGAACGATCAAAAATAGTAGATGAGAATACTCCGTTTTCCTTTCCGGTAAAGGTTGGCCATGTGTCAACCAATGCGGTTGTGATTAAGCTGGAAGCTGATGATCGTGAGAAAAGAGCATTGGCCAAATTTTGGAACGTTATTGATGTCACCGAGCTTAAGGCAAAGTTGAGATTGAGCCGATGGAAGCGTGATGGCGTTCGCATTAGTGGTGAGTTTACTGCAAAGTTGGTGCAAAACTGCGTCGTATCGCTTTTACCAATCAACACCCATGCAAGCGAGGAGTTCGTGGCCCATTTTGTGCCCGAAACGTCAAAGCTTGCCCGCCGTGATGATATTCAAAACGGTGAAATCATTATTGATGTCGATGGTCCCGATATTCCCGACACGTTTACTGCCAATACGATTGATATTGCGCAAGTGGTCACTGAATATGTTGCGATGGCAATTGATCCTTACCCACGTGACCCAGAAGTCGAAATTGATAATAAATTTCAACCCGGTGCAGAAAAAAATGATGAAAAACCATCTCCATTTGCTATATTAGCCTCAATAAAAGATGATTTAGAATAAAAATATTGCTTATTAAAAATTATACTGTTGTGAATGTGTTGGAAATAGGTATTTTTGCAGAGTTCAATATAATTTAATTGAACTCTTTCTGAAAAAAACAAAAGGCGTACGCATTGACCACAATCTCAGTAGATTTGATGGGTGGAGATCACGGACCAAAAGTGATTATCCCTGGTGCAGCTTTGGCTCTAAAACGACATCCCTCTATACGTTTCCAACTTTATGGACTTGAGGACGATTGTCTTGCTATTTTAGATCAGCATCCTGCGCTCAAAGCAGCGTCAGAATTTTACAATTGTGAAATGGCTATTCAGATGGATGCAAAACCAAGCCAGGCTTTGCGCAAAGGGCGGAAACGCTCAACCATGTGGCAAGCCATTGAGGCTGTTAAAAGTGGTAAGGCTGATGTGTGTATCTCGGCAGGGAACACTGGCGCGTTGATGGCGATGTCAAAGTTTTGCTTACGAACGATGCCAAATATTGAACGTCCGGCAATTGCAGCAATCTGGCCAACCTTGCGCGGCGAAAGCATTGTGCTTGATGTCGGGGCAACTTTGGATGCTGATGCCCAACAATTACTTGATTTTGCTCTCATGGGTGCAGCGATGGCGCGCGTGCTATTTGGAATTGATAAGCCAACCGTCGGACTTTTGAACATCGGCGTTGAAGAAATCAAAGGCCAAGAAGAAGTTAAAGAAGCCGGACTTATGCTAAAAGATTTGGATTTAACGGGCCTTCATTATGCAGGTTTCGTTGAAGGCGATGATTTGGGCAAAGGCACGGTTGATGTTGTTGTCACGGAAGGTTTTGCAGGCAATATTGCTTTGAAAACTGCAGAGGGTACAGCCCGCCAAATTGGTGAATATCTACGCGCGGCCATGTCGACAACAATCATGGCCAAGATCGGGTATTTATTTGCCCGCAAAGCATTTGCAAGATTACGCCAAAAAATGGATCCAAGCCGTGTCAATGGCGGTGTCTTTTTAGGCCTTAATGGCGTTGTTATAAAATCGCACGGTGGTGCGAGCGAAAATGGATTTGCAGCAGCTGTTGAAATGGGCTTTGATATGTCTCGAAATGGCTTGCGCGAAAAGATCGAAAGTGATTTGGAGCAATATTATGCTCGGGGTCCCGAGACGATTTCAGAAGAAGCGATATCTCCTGAGGTAATATCCCCTAAGACAGCTTCTGTTGAAGCTAATGTAGACCAAGACGAGGCGAAGTAAATTAAATGATCCGTTCAGTCATAACAGGTTTCGGCCATTCATTTCCCAAGCGGGTTGTTACTAATGAAGAATTAGAAAAAACTGTTGATACCACCAGCGAATGGATTATCCAGCGCACAGGCATCAAGCAGCGTCACATAGCGGGCGAGGGCGAAACCTCTGCAAGCTTGGGCGAAGACGCTGGCCGCAAAGCCATGGCACGTGCAGGTATAACAGCAGACGATCTTGATCTCATCATCGTTGCAACCACAACCCCTGATAATACATTCCCATCAACCGCAGTTAATATCCAAAATCGATTGGGTATGAAGCATGGTGCTGCATTTGACTTGCAGGCTGTTTGTTCTGGCTTTATTTTTGCTCTAACAACAGCTGACATGTATCTTAAAGGCGGCATGGCAAAACGTATTTTGGTCATTGGTGCAGAAACCATGTCCAAATTGATGAATTGGGAAGATCGAACAACCTGTGTGTTATTTGGCGATGGCTCTGGTGCTGTTATTTTAGAAGCCCATGAAGATGATGGCGCGTTTTCAAATCGTGGTATATTAACAGCCCATCTTCGCTCTGACGGATCTCACAAGGATAAGCTTTACGTCAATGGTGGACCCTCAACCACTCAAACGGTTGGCCACCTAAAAATGCAAGGTAAAGAGGTGTACAAACACGCTGTTGGTATGATCACCGATGTGATTGAAGATGCCTTTGAAGCAACCAAGATGACAGCTGATGATATTGACTGGTTTATTCCTCACCAAGCCAATAAGCGCATTATTGCTTCTCAATTAATAAAGTATTTTCGCAGTCAATTTTAGTAATTGGCCCATACTTCATATTATATTCTTTATTCCCCATCAAGCCAATAAGCGGATAATTGATGCATCTGCAAAAAAATTAAACATCCATCCCTCTAAGGTTGTGATCAATGTCGATCAGACTGGCAATACGTCTGCCGCGTCGATTCCCATTGCGCTGTCTCAAACGGCAGAATCAGGCGTCATAAAACCTGGTCAAATTTTGCTTTTAGAAGCCATGGGTGGTGGGTTTACTTGGGGTTCAGTATTGTTGCGCTGGTAATATTTGTTGAAAGTTTTGCAAAACCAGCCTGCTTAAGATATATTTTTCTAATATTATGGATAATTCGATATGATTATTTCGAATGTCAATACTTGTATTCAAGTACTTGACCTTACTTGCCTAAAAAGCATAAATTATAGACCCTAGACGCACAAATATAAATAAACGGGTGAATAAATGAGTACTAAAACAGTTACGAGGGCAGATTTGGCTGAGGCTGTATTCCGGCGGGTTGGACTATCACGAACTGAATCTTCGGAATTGGTCGAAATGATCATTGATGAAATTTGTGATTCAATTGTACGTGGTGAAACTGTAAAGATGTCATCGTTTGCGACCTTCCAAGCACGCGACAAAACTGAACGGATAGGTCGAAACCCTAAGACGGGGGAGGAAGTGCCAATTACTCCCCGTAAAGTTGTTTCATTCAAGGCATCTAATGTTTTGAAGCAACGTGTTTTGAAGTCCCATCAAAAACGTAAATAGGCCTTTATATGCATCCATCAATCTATGGATCTCTGCATAAAATTATTATAAAAGAAATCTAAGTGTTTAAGCGATTTTGAATAGGTGGCATTGGTGATGCTACCTATTTAGCTTAAATTAAACATACCAATTATGCGTAATCTTGCGTGAATATAAAAGGCAATTTAAAAGTGCCAAAAAATACTTTGATTTGTAATTTGCGTCTCAGAACTTGGGAGAGTTTGAGTGGATAAGAGTCCAGATGCCTTTCGCACGATATCGGAAGTTGCTGAAGAGTTAAGCCTGCCACAGCATGTTTTACGTTTTTGGGAAACTCGATTTACACAGATAAAGCCAATGAAACGGGCTGGGGGGCGACGCTATTATCGTCCCGACGATTTCGTTTTACTGCAAGGTATTCGCCACCTTTTATATGATCAAGGTTACACGATCAAAGGTGTGCAAAAACTTCTCAAAGAACACGGCAATAAATATGTTATCGCGATTGGCGCGGGCGATATGGCAACAGCTGAAGCCATTGCCGCAAGCCATGATGATGATGACGATTTTGTAATGCCATCGAGTGTAGGACAAACAAGTGCCTCACAACAGTCTTCAGCGCCCGATGTTTCCGCCCCTGAGCCTGATAGAATATTAGGCCAAGCCAAACTTCCGACTTCGCGACGGTTTTTCTCTCGTAACAAAGATGAAGACGGCGACACTGTTTTAAGCGGCAAGAAAAACAAGTCTTTGCAAGAAGAAGATAGAGCTTTGCTACAGGAAGCGCTTTACGATCTATTGGAATGCAAACGCTTGTTGGATCAGACACGCTAGATTACGCAAGTGTATCAAGCACTAAATAGGGAGTTTGAACATGGCCAAAGCACCTCTAAAAGGCTGGAACCATGTTCCCGCTGTGCCGATAAAAGTATCTCCGTTTTTCACCTGGCCGCTTCGTCCATTGGATATGTTGTTATGGGTGTGGAACTCATGGTTTATGATCACTGAAAAGCTGATCATTGTCGCGCTCGCCTTCATCTCGTTTTATTACTTCCAGCCTCCATTGGAAGAAACAAAAACACTTGCCTTTGGTTGGATCTTTGAAATCTACGTTCGTAATTTGCTCTTAATGGCCGGTGTTGCCGGTAGTTTGCATCTGTATTTTTATACGTTCACCAAACAAGGTAAAACGCTGAGATACGATCCACGTCCTTTGATGACAAAAGGTAAGCAATTTACATTAGGCGGCCAGATCCGCGATAATATGTTTTGGACATTGGGCAGTGGCGTCTTTGTTTGGACCGCCTATGAAGTGCTGATGTTCTGGGCAATGGCAAATGGTTATGCACCCATGTTAACTTGTGCTTCGAACACGTTTTGGTTCATCGCAATGTTTGCGATAATTCCCGTGTGGGAGAGTATCTATTTCTATTGGATCCACAGGCTTTTGCATGTGCCGTTTCTCTATAAACACGTGCATTCCCTACATCATCGCAATATCAATGTTGGCCCATGGTCTGGCCTGTCGATGCATCCGGTTGAACACGTCATTTATCTAGGGACTGTGCTCATCCATTGGGTTGTCGCAGCACACCCCGTTCACATCCTGTTCCACATGCAATATTACACCCTCACAGCCGCAACGACCCATACAGGGTTTGAAGGCTTGGTGATCAAGGACGAAAACCGCCTTAAACTGGGAACATTTCATCACCAAATGCATCATCGCTATTTTGAATGTAATTACGGCTCTCTCGAGCTTCCTTGGGATAAACTCTTCGGCTCATTCCATGACGGTACCGATGAAGCCAATGAACGCATGCAAGAGCGTCGTAAGCGGATGATGGGTTAGCTTTTATAGGCGTAAATGGAGCCAACTTGAAACATTTCAGCTCACATTCTATAGTATCGGTACTTTATTAAAAAGTATCGGAGGGTTTCATGTTTTTAAAATACCTTACGGCAACTCTTTTTGTTGTCTCATCTTTGACTGGATTAACTGGAAATGCCTATGCCGGAACGGGGTCTGAGGGTTATTTCACAGTTTACAATAACACTGGCGAAAATACTGTTGTTGGATTTTATACCAATGATGGATCTGGCTGGAGTGAAAACTGGCTTGCAGAACGGATCGCACCCGGTAGTGCTCTGGAAGCTGAATTTGTCGCCAATACAGGCAATTGCGATCAAAGCTTGAGCGTCGGTTGGTTGTCCAGCGATGGTGGCGAAGTTATCGATGAGCCAATTTCCATCGATATTTGCGATGCATCAAATATCTATCTCGATGATAATGAGATTTATTACGATTAAAATCGTAAGTACAATTTTAGACGAGGCAAAGATTGGTTTTATATAGTAAGGACGCGCAATCGGCTTGCGCTGGTACAAATCCTGCGTCTTTATTTCGTTTCATTTAAAAACATGTTGATTTGGCAGCTTTTTGGTGTGAGTACATCTTTTCAAACATCCCATGCACATCTGTGGGTTGGAAAAACAATTGTACGGCCCTTTGGAGCGCTCCCCCACATGACAAGCACAAACATCACCCATCTTATTACCCATTCTGGCGGCTTCCATGCGGACGAATTATTGTCTTCTGTTATTCTCACACAATTGTTCCCAGAAGCTGAGTTAAAGCGCACGCGTGACAAGCAATGGTTAGTGCCATCAGCAGACAAAATCATCTATGATGTTGGTGGGGATTATAATGCTGACAAACAGATTTTTGACCATCATCAACGCCCCGGCCCATTGCGCGAAGACGATCAGCCTTATAGCTCATTCGGCCTGATCTGGGCACATTACGGACGAGATTATCTGAGTGCTCTGAGTGTGCCAGAAGATGATGTTGAAACAATACATGCATCTTTTGACAATAAATTCGTATTGCCAATTGACCTGTTGGACAATGGCGCAATGGAGCCATCAATTGCCGGCCCATTATCGATATTAACATTGCCATCGCTCTTGGGCAGCCTCAAGCCAGTATTTGATGATGCCTCACCAACTGCCGACGATGATGCATTCTTAACAGCATTGCCAATTGCACGAAGTTTTATCCAAGCGTTTATCCAAAACGTTGCAGCCAAAGCACGCGCAAAAAGCATCGTGGAAGAAGCCATCACCACAGCTGGCACATCCGCTATTCTTGAATTACCAATGGGCATGCCTTACCGCTCGTCATTAATAAAAGCAGAAGCTGATCACATCATGTTTGTGGTCAATCCCCGCAATGGTGACTGGACACTCAATGGCATTAAACTATCCCATGACACATTCGACCAACGTGCTGATCTTCCTTCTGAATGGGCAGGCCTATCAGATGCAGCTTTAGAAGAGGCAAGCGGTGTCAAAGGCGCAAAATTCTGCCACAATGCCCGCTTCATCGCAGTTGCTAATTCACGCGAAGCGATTATGGAAATGGCGAAAATTGCAGTGAAGGCGATACCGTCAGAAGCTTAATTACAAATCGCGGTTTTCGTCGAGTGTTTTTCGTAGAGTTTCAAGCTTTGGAATAAGTGGCAGTAACTCTTCCCAATTGATTTTGTCATCAAACGCGGCAATGGCAGGCATCAAACTTGCGATTGCCGCTTTTTGAAAAGCTCGGCCTTCATCGGTGAGAAAAACCACTTTGCTTCGGCCATCAGTCTCATGGGGTGCAACGCGTACCAAACCGCGCTTGGATAATTGCGTGATCGAGTTGGTGATATTGCCCTTAGTGCTTTGAAACGCATTGGCAATCGTCAGCGGGGTCACGCCATCTTTAACCCGAACAAGGTGATTAAGCACGGCAAAATGCGACACATGCAATCCATCAGGCATTTGCGCCTGAAAGATTGCTGTTGATAGTTGATTTATAATTCCAATTTCATTGAAGAATTGAAATATCATTTTGCCGTTTTCGCTCAAATCTATGCCTTTATAATTTTCGCCTCAATTGGCCAACGTGGGCTAGGGGCGACTCGTGCAGCATAACCTAATCTGCCCAGCATTTGTAACGTGCCACCACTCGGTGCCAACAGCTTTTGTGTCTCATCATAAATAGCCTTCATTTCAGGGTATTCTTGCAATGCTTGGCTCATTGGGTGCAAGCTCACACCTACCCCTGTGGTGGCTAGGTTTGTGCGCACCCAATCTGCACCTGTTTTTATTTGGTCAACACGATCATTGCCCGGCGAGATCAACCATAAATGCGCCATTGCAGAATTGGCTTGGTCAGACCCCATTGTCTTGCCTCCTTTGAAAAAGGTTGAATCTGGGCTGATAGCACTCTCGCGCGTTAAAATACCTGTAAAATGTAGGCTTTCAAACAAGGGGCCGGAAAAATTGATACCATCTGGATTTGCCTCTACCTCTGTTTTGCCAATACGATAAAGGTCAACGCTTTCTTTATAAGTGTGTGGCGTATCAAGTTCGATATCAAAGGCGTCATGGGTTATTTGGCGAAGCTTATCGCGTTGAGCTGTCTGGTTGTTAATGCCCATTGTGCTATAAATTGCAGCTTTTTTAATGCGGGCAAGCGTATCAGATGAGACAGGCTTTGTTGTGTCAAACGGTTCTTTAAGGGAGCGTCGATCCGGCAAATAGGCAAAGAGTGGATCGGGTTTGATCGCGTCATCTTTTATCATTTTAACAATGGCAACTGGGCGCAGATCAAGCGCTGTGACATCTGACCCTTCAGGGAACAGGTCAAGTTCAGCTCGATAGCCTTCTTGTGCTGCTGCCATGCGCAGAAGTTCTAAAAAACAACCCAAGCCAATGGTGATCTGACGTGAGAAGGGATCTGTGTGCGGGAGTAGTTTATCAGTATCAACCGTCAGTGTAATTTGATCATCAATAGATAGGTCGACCAACCAAGGCTGACGATTATGTGGATTGGGCGCAAGTATTGCATAGGACAATGCGCGGATCCGAGGTTCGGAATAATTAGGTCCACCTGCTTTGTCCCATGGTTCTGATGCTTTGTCAGGGTATCTGGTTGCCACAACTCCCATTGTGGTTCCAGCTGCCAAAATTACGCCACCACCTACAACTGCTAAAAAATTCCGTCTTTTCATAATTAGCTCCATTTAGTTTGATATTAAACTACTAAGAATCAATTTATAGTTTAACGTTGAACTAAATGTCAATAAGGAAAACAAAACCTCCAAAACTTCAATAAAACTCAAATCACGATGTAACTGCATACATTCGATGATTCATCTTCATTTGGCATTAAACTTGGAATTTGATTCCTTTCAAAAGTCTCATTAATTGCACATCTTATAGATAACCTTAAAAGGAAGATAAGATATGTTTGAAGACAAAATTGCAGATGGTTTGAACCAAGGA
This sequence comes from uncultured Rhizobiaceae bacterium, assembly GCA_963974325.1. GTDB lineage: Bacteria > Pseudomonadota > Alphaproteobacteria > Rhizobiales > Rhizobiaceae > Lentilitoribacter. The sequence continues at coordinate 49,045 of CAXBCW010000009.1, read as the reverse complement.
CTAGCAAAGCTTAATATTGAGCAGAGAATTCTGTTTATAAATGAACGGTTTAGCAGGTCTATTATGATTTCCAGTTTTACGTCCCAAGACCAATATCTCAGCTGGCTTTTAACCCGTAACAAGCATGTCACCGAAATATTTAGTGCAAGCTCGAACCTACCCAAAGATGTGGCGAATTTAAAAGACATAACTCAAGATCGGTATGCTTTTAGCTATAAAACGCTCCCTTTAGACACATCAAACACAATCTCCTTGTTTGCTGCACATATCACCAGTACGCTGGTCAATGATGATATCTCTGCGCCTGTTTTTGCCCGTTGGGACAATAAAAACAAGGTGATGGAAATCAATCCGCTGGCTGACTTTACAGATGAGACCATTGTGGATGCGATTTTTGCTCACGAAATTCCGGTGAATTTGGTCAGCATTGCCGAACAGCATCTGGATGCATTATCATATGGCCAGACGCAAAATGATGTGCTTGCTGTATCTTCGCAAGACCCCAAAACTGAAAAACATAGATCAACATTGCGCTAACGCGTCATTATATCTCTCATTGTTAAAAGGCCGCTATGATGGATTTTGATCCAAAAGCCAAAAACAATAATGGTGCAAAAAATAAAAACCAAAGCAGCTTACCGCGTGATAGCGTTAAGCGTTCTTTGGTCAAAGCGATCACTTGGCGTGTTATCGGCACGCTAGATACATTTATCTTATCGTTTTTATTGATCACCTATCTGGGTCCATTGCTCGGGCTTGATCTGATTTCTGAAGATACAAATATTGTTCAAACTGCAGGCTATATCGCGCTTGCAGAAGTCTTCACCAAGCTGATCATATATGCAAGCCACGAACAGATCTGGACACGGGTCAAATGGGGGATGTCTGTTGCAGCGGGATCTAAACCGGAAAGCTACGCCCGTTCGGCTGTCAAAACCGCAACATGGCGCGTGTTGGCATCGCTGGATACAATGTTGCTGGCATGGTTGTTTACGGGAAGTCTGATTACTGCTTTTTCTATCGGTAGTTTTGAAGTGATCACAAAGCTCATCTTATATTTCTTTCACGAACGTATCTGGCAAAAAATCGGCTATGGCCAAAATAAGTTCAAATAAGGATAAGCCTATATTTACAAAGATTTTGGTTAAGAACCTATGGGTCCAAACACTTGTGCCTTGAAGTGTGCTTGATAATCCCTACTATGATCAAAAGCATATAATCTGGGGCCAACATGACAGACTTCCTTCTTCTCGCCTTTATATTTTTGATCGCTGGCGTTATCGCCGTGCCGATTGCAACGCGTCTTGGTCTTGGCTCCGTGCTTGGATATCTCATTGCTGGAATATTAATTTCACCCGTTTTGGCCTATCTGGCTGTTGATGTGGTTTCCATTCAGCATTTTGCCGAATTTGGTGTTGTAATGATGCTGTTTTTGGTTGGGTTAGAATTAGAACCAAAACTGCTTTGGGCTATGCGTGGTAAATTGCTTGGCCTTGGCGGCGGGCAGGTGGTGCTCACCACATTGGGCGCAATGGGTGTTGCAATGTTGTTTGGCCAATCATGGTCTGTTGCGCTGGCGATTGGCATGGTGCTTGCACTGTCATCCACAGCTATCGTTCTGCAAACCTTGAATGAAAAAGGCCTGATGAAAAGCGATGGCGGCCAATCGAGCTTCTCAGTTTTACTCACCCAAGATATTGCGGTTATCCCAATGTTGGCTTTCATTCCGCTTTTGGCTTTGCCAGAACTGATGGATATGGCAAATGTGGTGGTTGATACGGCAGTCCATGGCACTGATGCCGCCTCACACGATTCTGCTGGTGGCGATCATGGCGGAGCGATGAGCCTAGTTGATGGTCTCAACGGTTGGCAAACAACGCTGGTCACTCTGGGCGCTGTTGCCGCAGTTCTATTAGGTGGAAACTATCTCACAACTCCGATTTTCCGGTTTATCTCCGCTGCAAATTTACGTGAAATGTTCACGGCCACAGCATTGATGATCGTGATTGGTATTGCACTCTTGATGACGCTTGTGGGTCTTTCACCAGCATTGGGCACATTCTTGGCGGGCGTTGTCTTGGCAAATAGCGAATATCGCCATGAGCTTGAATCCGATATTGATCCATTCAAAGGTCTGCTGCTTGGCTTGTTCTTTATGACCGTGGGTGCAGGCATCAATTTCATGCTGTTGTTCGATAATCTTGCGATCATTGTGGGTCTAACGATTGGTCTTATAGCACTCAAAGCCATTGTGCTGCTTATCTTGGCGGCGATCTTTAAGATCAAAGGGTCAGACAAATGGTTGTTTGCACTTGGACTGGCGCAAGCGGGTGAGTTTGGTTTTGTACTGCTCAGCTTCACCGTAGGCAATGGCGTGATCCCGCAAGAGATTGCCGACAAATTATTGCTCGTTGTTGCGTTATCGATGCTGCTAACACCGGCACTATTTATATTCTATGACAAAGTCATTGCACCGCGTTATGTGCTGGATCAAGAACGCGAAAACGACGCTATCGATGAAAAAAGCCACATCATTATCGCAGGCCGAGGCCGCGTGGGTGGCATGGTGGAGCGTATTTTGCGCATCTCTGGTTATGACACGACAGTGATTGATTTTAGCTCAAAACAAATCGACAATATGAAGATGTTCGGCCTGCTCACCTATTACGGTGATGCAACGCGGCCTGACCTGTTGCATGCTGCCGGTATTGATGAAGCTAAGCTCTTGGTCGTTGCCATTGATGACAAGGAACAGATTACCAATCTTGTGCATTATGTCAGGCAAAACCATCCGCATGTGCACGTGCTTGCCCGCGCTATCGACCGTAATCATGTTTATGACCTATGGCATGCTGGTTGCCGCGATATTATTCGCGAAACCTTTGATGCATCCGTTCGCATGGGCAGTTCTGCGCTTGAAGCACTGGGCGTTAATCGTGATCATTCGCTGGAGGTCGCGCAAGCCTTTAAAGACATGGATGGCAAAGCTATGATCGCTGTTGCAGGTGCTTATGACCCAGATATTCCGCCAATGGAAAATGAAGCTTATATCGCACAAATCATGGAGCATCTTCCACAATGGGAAGCTGGCTTACGTGAAAAAATTGCTGAGATAACAGCAGCTGAAAAGAGTTCGTAACGATTGCAGCTAAAGAGGTAGCCTATTTCTCAATCTGGTTCATTTCATTCAGCTCAAAGTCAATAATTGCACCCGCTGTTGCCTTAGCAAAGGCAGCGAGGTGTGGTGCATTCATGTGATCTTGCCAAAGTTCACGTGTTTGCCAAAGCTCATAGTATACAAAGATACGAGGATTTGATGTGTCCTCGTGCAAATCATATTGAAGGCAGCCATCTTCAGAGCGTGTGATCGCAATAAGCTTGATCAACTCTTTGCGTAAACGCGCTTCGTGACCTGCTGTTGCAGTAATTTTGGCGAGTATCGTAAGTGGCATCAAAAAATTCTTTCATTTACTCTATCTGCTTCATTATATCATACATGCAGCAAAACACGCATCGTTTAAGCCTGTAATTTAGTCGCTTGCGATAGTGTCATAAGGTATGATTTGACGTCATGCAAATTTTTGACAACTTTGTGCGCCATCTCGTTTGTTTGATCTGACGGCTGCTTTAAATCAGGCACAACAATAAGATCCATACCAGCGGCATGGGCAGCTTTTGAGCCATTATCACTATCTTCCAAAGCAAGGCAATCTCGCGGTTGTGTACCTAAAAGATAAGCGGCTTTGAGATAAATATCAGGCGCTGGTTTGCTATTTTCAACTTGATCACCACAAATAATTTTATCAAACCAATGATGAATACCTGTCAATTTGAGTTTTTTATGCGCCATGATCTCACGCGTTGATGTGGCCACTGCGCGTGGAATATTGTTGGCATCCAAATATTCCAGCAATTCGACAATACCGTCTTTGAGATCAATTCCATGGCTATCAATATGATCTTGGTAAAACTGGGAACCCGTTGAACCCACTTCATCGGGCAGGGGATAACCCAGCTTTTGGCGAAAATATTCATCCGCCCCTTTGCTGTTCATGCCGATAATATCATAGAGCCATTGATCATCAATTTTAAGACCATGCATGTCGATGGCTTTGCGCCTTGCATTGAGTGAGATGGTCTCAGTATCAAGCATAAGGCCGTCCATATCGAAAATAACTGCTTTAGGTAAGTGCATAAAATTGCCCCAAATTGTTCGTTCGGTGATATTGCGCATGTAGATCAGCATTCGTAAAATCACACAATTCCTAAAAATTGTATTTTCCGTCACGTTTGCTAACAGACTGATAGGTTGATGGTTTTTGAAAAAGTGCGCTAGTTAAAACGCATGCCATAGCGCTTCTCAAGCGCGATACAACCCCACACGAGGCCAATCAGCAAATAGAAGTGTCGCCAGTGATCTGTATCAATCACAATGCCAACCAAAGCATGGCCCAACAACACAATCATCGCCAACATGAAGTATGTTTGCCAAGGGCGCTCACGCAGCATGTATTTAAAACCGAAATAAAATGTCATCGACATCAAGATCAGATAACTACAAAACCCGAGCCAGCCATAGGCCATTAGAGATTTAAGATACATGTTGTGGGTATCTTCGCCCAGCAAAAGGCCAAATTCGAGTGGACCAATGCCAAGCGGGTTTTCAAGCGCCATGCCAAAACCAATTGCATGGCGGGCAAAACGGCCAAAACGAGCCCCATCATAATCTTGCACCAATTGTGCACGTGATGAGAACAGTTCTGCAATTTGATCAATCTGCAAAGCCACACCAATAGCGCCCACAAGCAGAACGAGGCCCGCCAGCGACATTAGGAAGATTTTAAGCTGAAAACCACCCGTTCTGTGACGGATCAAAAGCAATGCAACAAGCAAGATGCCGGATATTGCAAACAGGCCCCATGCGGCACGAGAGAACGATAAGAACACACCCAATGTGATGATCAATAGTCCGATTGCACGAAACGGAAGATCTTTGATCTTGCCAACAATAAGCCCATGCAGCAGATACATGGCAGGCAGCACAAGATAGGGGCCAAACACGTTCGGATCTTGGAAAGCACCCATAGCGCGGCCATAACGGGTAAAGATAGCGCCACCGGGAATAACACCCAAATAGCCGCCAATACCGAGCAGGGAGGTCACAACAGCTGCAATCACATAAGCTTGGAAAATAATCTTAAGCTTGGTGTAATCAGCCTCAATAAGGGCTGCAAAAAATACCGATGTGAGCGCCAGGAAAAAGCTCACTGCCAAATAAAGGGGGATACCTTTGTAAGCATGCATTGTGAGCATAGAGCCCAAGCCACCAATATTATACAAAACAAAGAAAACAAGCACTGGAGCAACAGTTCGCGAAATTTTCAATCCACACAAAAACCAAACACCCAAAAGACCCGCCATAACAAGCTCATAGGGAGCAGGTTCTCGCATCACAAAACCAGACGTAAACACACCAAAAGCTAACATCCACCGACCCAGCTTATCAGCGCTGATGGTCAGAGATGGCCGTGTTGCTAAATCAGTATTTGGGTATGCGGTGTTTGCCATTTGGTCTAATAAGCGTTTTCTGTGTTGAACAAGCTGATCGGTGTTTTGATCAGAATTTTGATATCAAACCAAAGTGACCAGTTCTCGATGTAATCAAGGTCAAACTCAGTCCGTTTTTTAATCTTATCATCGGAGGTAATCTCACCGCGAAGACCATTGACTTGCGCCCAACCCGTAATGCCAGGTTTTACGCGGTGACGGGCAAAATATCCATCAACCACATCTGCAAAATACTTGTTCTGCGCTTGGGCTACAACGGCATGAGGGCGTGGGCCGACAAGTGACACAGTTCCCATCAACACATTGAAAAGTTGTGGTAATTCATCAATTGATGTTTTGCGAATAAAGCGCCCAACCGAGGTTACACGAGGATCATCTTTTGTAACAATATTAGCTGCTGCTGCATCTGACATATCCGTATACATAGACCGATATTTAAAAATCATGATCTCTTCATTATTGATACCATGACGCTTTTGTTTGAAAAGAACAGGGCCTTTGGAATTTACTTTAACCGCAATCGCTGTCGCAATCATGATCGGCCACAAAAGAGCAATCGCTACAAACGCTACGAGTATATCGAAGATGCGTTTACTGACTGAATCCCAATCGGCAATTGGTTTATCAAATAAAGCAAGCATCGGAATTTTACTGTTTTGCGCATAGGAATAAAACCGCGGGCGAAATTTCATAGAATTGGCATGGGCTGCCAAACGAATATCAACTGGCAAAACCCAAAGGTGCTTTAGCATACCAATCCAGCGGCTTTCCGCGGCCAAAGGCAAAGTAAGAATAAGCATATCAATCTGGGTTAAACGGGCAAAAGCCACGACATCTTTGACCGAGCCTAGCTTTGGATAACCTGCCACTACAGGTGGGGAGCGGTCATCACTACGGTCATCAAAAATACCGCAAATGCGAATATCATTATCCGGTTCGTTTTCAATATCGCGAATGAGCTTTTTAGCGGCAGGACCACCGCCCACAATCACCGCGCGACGCTCCATGAACCCATTTCGGTTCCAGCGGGTCATAGACACAGCAAACAAAATGCGCGTAATCGAGATAAACATAGCTGCACCAATGAACCACGTGCTGAACCAGTTCCATGCAAAGGTGAATTGGAAGTCTATGAGGTAACCACCAACAGCCATTAGCGCAAACAAGGACGACAAAATTGCCATAGCACGAGGCAGGATGCGCACGCCCGAACTTAGACTTTGTGTGGTGTAAACACCGGCTACAAAAAATGCGACTGCCAGCAAAGCTGTGGCCGCCAAGATAACAAGCGTATGGCTGATAAAGGTTGCACTATTTGTGAAATAACCCATGGCAAAATAAGGCGCAAAACCGGCAGCCATAAAACCAAAAGCTTCAAAAACACGGAAGCTGCCGCGAATAATCGCTGGTGAGTAATTTTCTTCAGATAATTGAGCTGCAATATGGCGGGCAAGACGACTTAGATTGTTCTTCTCAACGCCGTTTATCGTCGCAGCATCCTCAGCTGCGCCGGTTTCGGCAACCATATCAGCTTGTAGCGAAGCTTGCGATCCGAGATCAATATTTGCGTCATGATCGTGACCAGATTTTGGATTCTCAGAATTTGTATTCGTCATTATTTGTGCTCCCACCAGCAGTCATAATTATTCAATTGCGTAAAATACTATCGCAAAGTGTTAAAAAAACTGTTGAGATTTGAAGATAAAGCACTGTTTATTTGGGCTTTTTCTATTGCTTTAAGCTCATACCTTGCATGCTATCAGCAAATTTTAAGTCTGAGCATGCTTCTTGCGGTAAAGTGTCATCAAGTTTTCAGCCATGTTTTGGACTGAAAAATCTTTCGTAAAATTTGCACGTTCGGGCAAGCATGAGGCAAGCCAGTCTTTGTCTTTGATTGTTTTAGCCAGCATATTTGCAAGAGCATCAGGATCACCCGGCGGCACCATGGATGCACAATCCGCACCTAAAATCTCAGGAATTCCACCAACATTTGTTGCAATAATTGGTTTGTTCGCCGCCACAGTTTCCAAAACAATGTAGGGCATAGCTTCTGCTCGGGACGGGATGACCACATTATGGGCCAAGGCAATTGCATCTCTTGCCATCATCGCAGGCAGCATTTTAATGCGTTCACTCATGCCAGTGCGATCAATGCTATATTGATATTTTCCGACATCAGGACCATCGCCAACCATAATGGCATTAAGCGGCCGTCCAACAATTTGCTCGGCTTTTCGAACAGCCGATATGAAAACATCCGGACCTTTAAGATCACGCATCATGCCGATATACAAAAAGTCAGCAGCATTATCTTGCGTTTTAATCGGTGCAAAATCAGCTTCACCAAGACCATTATAGACAAGATTCCAACCACATTTTGGCTCACCTATTTTATCAAAATAGGTTTGTCGTTCATAGTCGCTTACAAAGATAACACCATCGGTCCAACGTTCTAAAAAACGTTCGACACCAAAATAGGCCTTACCTTGCAAGCTGGATTTATCATAGTGCAACGTGCCACCATGAGGGGAATAGAAGCGGGTAACGCGAGACAGGGATCCCCGCAGGAGTGAACCCATCAACCGAACATATGCGCCACCTTTGGCGCCGTGTCCGTGCAGAATATCGGGTTGCAAACTTTTAATTTCTTTATAAACTTTCTTTGCAGCAAAAAAGTCTTTTGGCGTAATGGCACGAGATATCGCAATACGCTGAAGACCAAGTTCAAGCTTAGGCAGAATGGCTTCAAACAATTTATCTTCGTGGGCGCCACCTGTGGAGCTGTCACACAGGATGCCAACTTGATGGCCTTGTTCGGTATGATAATCAACCAGATCACGCACATGGCGAAAAATGCCACCAACAGGTGAACGAAAACAATGTATGATGCGTAAGGGCGTATCAGTCATATGATTGATTTAACAAATCCCAAGGGCTGCACAGCTTAAAATAAGCGTTCGCGAATATAGATGGTATCACCAGCCAAAATTGGGCTGGAAATTGTGACGCGGCCTGTGATTATTTTGCCATTGATTTTACGGGTGATATCGGTTGTTTTTTGCTGGGCGCGTGTTGAAAAGCCGCCAGCGATCGCAATTGCGTTCTGAACTGTCATTCCAGGTACATAAGCATATTGGCCTGGTTGACCAACTTCGCCCAACACAAAGAACGAACGATATTGATCTATCTCGATAGACACATCAGGATCGCGCAAATAGCCCTGCTTTAAGGCTGTTGCAATAACACCTTCAAGTTCTTGCGCTGTGCGCCCACGTGCGGCAACGGCACCCACAAGAGGGAAGGACAAATAGCCAGCCTGATCCACACCATATGTTCCGGTAAGATCTGTTTGCTCAAATACTGTGACGCGAACGCGATCACCTGAATCAAGCAGATAAGGTTGGATGGTTGCTTTGTGAAAAGCCTGTGGCGCAGGTTTGTAAGTTGCACAGCCTGATAGGGCCATTGCAAAGGCAAGGCCTGTGGCGACGAACGATAATTTTAGTTTAGCCAAGATCACGGGCAAAACGCTCCACGAGTTAATTTATGTCCTTTTTATCGTCGATTTAAGGTTAATGCTTGGTAAAGATCTGCATAAGAAATCTATAAAACGGTCACAAGTGGCCAATTCTATTGGTCTTTTTGTTTATTTCACAAACACATGCTGCGTTAACCGATGAGTTACCATGTTCATTTACATTAAGGGCAATAATGAATCGGAGTAGCGGTATGTCGCAAATTCATGCAGATAGCACAAATGTAGATATTGATCTGGGGCAATTGTTCTCAGCGGTGTTTAAAAACCTCATTAAAATAGTCATAGCTGTGGTGATCGCTGCATTGCTGGCATTTGTTGTTGTGTCCATTTTGGATGAAAAATACCGTTCTGAAACGCGTATTTTAATTGATAACCGCGAACTGACATTTTCCGATCAACAACAATTGGGTGGTCCAGACCAATCCAATGTGTTTGATGAACGAGGCGTAAACAGTCAGGTTGAGATTTTAAAATCCAACGACCTTGTTAAACAAGTCGCCATCGATCTTGATTTGGCTTCCTATGAAGAATTCAACGCTCCGAAAAAACCTTCGGGCATTAAAAGCATTCTAATCGGCTTTGGCTTGATCGCCAACCCATTTGATATTCCTGCAGAAGAGCGGGTACTTAAAGAGTTTTACAAACGTTTAGACGTTTATCAAGTTGCTGCATCCCGTGTGATCGTTATTGAGTTTTCATCAGAAAATCCAAATTTGGCCGCGGATGTCCCCAATGCGATGGCCGATGCATTTTTAAAAGTACAGTCCGGTGAAAAGCTGAAAGATAATACTGTGGCCAGCGCATGGTTGGCGCCAGAAATTGCGCGCTTGCGGACAGGTGTACAAGAAGCAGAAGCCAAAGTGGCAGAATTTCGCGCCGATAAAGGCCTGTTGCTAGTGGGTGAAACAGACACGTTAAATGGCCAGCAACTCTCTGCGATCTCTGCAGAACTTACCCGTGTTCGGTCAGAACGGGTAGATGCTGATGCACGCTCGTCAACGGTTCGTCGTGTGTTAGAAGCCGGACAAGATATTGAATCTATTGCCAATGTGTTGGATTCAACAACAGTGCAGCGCTTGCGTGAGAATGAAGCTGATGTCAGAGGTCAGATCGCTGATCTATCAACCACATTGCTTGAAGGCCATCCACGTATGCAGGCTTTGCGCGCGCAGCTCATTTCGATTAATCGTCAATTGCGCAGCGAAGCACGTAAGATTTTAGCAAGCCTAGAGAATGAAGCATCAGTTGCGCAATTGCGCGAAAGACAGCTTTTGGCAAACCTTGACCAGATTAAAGCAAGTTCTGCCCAAGCGGGTGGCGAAGAAGTTCAACTCCGTGCGCTACAACGTGAAGCCACGTCTCAACGCCAATTGCTGGAAACCTATCTTGCACGTTTTCGCGAATCTGCATCTCGTTCCCAAGCAAGTTCCGCACCACCAGATGCCCGTATTATTTCACGGGCGATTGCACCAACAGAAGCATATTTTCCAAAAAAACTCCCAATCATTATTGTTGCCATGTTTGCAACATTCTTGCTTGGTGCTATTTGGGTGATGTTGGCAGAATTGTTTAGTGGCCGCGCATTGCAAAGCCCTCAAAGACAACGCAATGAACCGATGGCAGCAAATCCAAATACTGATGAGCATGTCAATACGACAGGTCATGTAAACGCCAATGCTAACGCGTCAAACGGGCAAGCATATCAAGCACATGTAGCAACAGCTGGTGCTGTTAACTTAGCTGAAAATGCACCATTAGCTGCCAATTTGATTTCGCAAGATATTCCTCCATCTGTTGAGCAATATGAACCCGTTGGCCATTCCCTATTTGAAGTTGTCAACGAGTTTGAAATTGCAGCCACCAAGCTTGTGATCTGCCTCTCACCAGAAGGCGATAGTGCCGCTGCAGGATCTGTTATGATCGCACGCAATATGGCCGATGGCGACAAGCGCACGGTGTTGGTTGATCTCACGCTGAATGGCGGACCATCCGCTGTGACAATTGGCACAAGCCGCATTGTGGGCATCACCAACCTATTATGTTCAGAAGCGTCCATATCAGATACGATCCATCCAGATCGCAGATCAGACGCGCATGTTATGGCGCGCGGTAATGGCAATATTCAACGTGCCATGAAGTCTGCAGACCGAATTCCAATCATCTTGAGCGCATTATGCGATAGTTATGACACGGTGATTGTGGAATGCGGCCCATCAACAATTGATGCAGCTATGCAGCTTGTGGGCAATATGAGCCCTGAATTTGTGATATCGGTCAAAAATCTGATGCATTCTGAGATCGTAGAATTACAAAATGAATTCGCAGCTCACGGTTTCCAAGATGTGATCACAATGGATCTCAATATCGGCTCACACACAACAGGTGACGATAATTTGCAAAGTTCAGTTGCTTAAAAACAGCCGAAAAAAATATTGAAAAAAAAGGCCTCCACAATCTGTGCGAGGCCTTTTTTTATGGGATATTATGCAGTGACGGAGCGGAGTTTCGCAACGATTTTGTGCAGTGTTGTAGATGATTTGATAAAGCGCTTCAAACCTGTTTTTTGTCTCATAGCAAAGGCATATAGCCTGCCAAAACCATTCAGCGGCATCGCGCCATCAAAATGCTCTGTCCTTTCAGTACACCAAGATCGCTTGTAGGACTGATCGCCAATACCAAAATCAAACACCCGATAACCGCGTTCATTCATGTCTTTAATTGTGAGAAAAAACAAAAACTCACCCGGACTACATTCAAGCTCAGCAGCAAGGTCTTCGTTAAACGAGCTAAACTGACAAATGGCATGATCCCGTTTTGCCGTTGTTGCTGCGATTGCCAATATTTGACCGCCATAAGTGTCGCCATTCATAGTGATGGTATGCAGTTCAATACCGCCAATTTCATGATCTGAAATATCGACCAATTCACCAAAGAAGGCCTTGAGTTGGTCATCAGCAAAGACATTTGGCAAGCCTTGGCTTTTTAAGCGTTTTGCTTTTTGCTCAAAGAATGCAGAGAGCACTTTTTCGCGTTCTGCTGTGCTTTTAGCAACATGGTATGTGTAACCGCCAGCCTCTGTCAGTATACGATCTGCACCTCGGAATTTTTTGCGTTTCCGCTTTCTATTAATTTGGCCCAATGTGTCGTCAAAATTTGGTTCTAATGGCAATTGGAAAGATGCGTTTTGATTGCGCGTCAGGATCACTTTTGCAAATGGATTATTCGCGCTTTTAAACTGCATCCGCATCCGGTCTAACAAAATAACGTCGACTGGCAGTTTGAGTTCTTTCAAATCGGCCATGATATGATCGGTAAAATCAGACCCACAACTTGCCAAAAATGAGTTTGAACAGTGTACGAAATTCAAATTGCTATGGTCTGATGCAATCAGCTTTGCTGTTCGAATACCAAAATGGGTTGAAACCTCAAGCGGTAGGATAAACTCAACACGGCCATCCAAACGCCCAACGATGAAAATTGGTTTGATCTTTTTGTGGTTGATCCAAGCGCGAGACCAAGCATAGCTTTGATGAATAGAGACGTGGATATCTTGCTCGATACGGCGCCAATCATCTTCCAAATCGTAAATATTATCGACAATGCTATAGCGCTTTGTGTCATTGCCATTATCTGTCGCCATATGGGCGCGTAGGTTTCTCAACCTCACAATATTGCTCGGATGGTATGGTGACAATGTACCCTCAAAATTACTCTGGATCGTATTCATACGCAATTTACTACTCTTTGAACCCAGTTAAACTGAATAACTGCAGCTAGAATGGGCAAAAAGTGTCAACAAATGGTATTTTTGGAATTATTTCGGCTCTAAGTTTGAAATCAAGGAAAACAAAAACTAAAGCCGAATTATAAAATTTGAACAATCAAAATTAAGAAAGCTGAAACAATTGGATCAAAACTTATGGTTTGACTGATGATTTGGCAGCTTTTTTAGATGGTGTTTCCATCCATTTGATCAACCACATAGCAGGCAAAACCCACAATAGGCCGGTCACTAGGAAATACAGCATATGGATGTACCATGCAGACTCGGCCAAACGATAAGTCGCAACGGTCACAGCAATCATGGCATAGGTCACCACAAGAATGATCATCAAAAATACGCCAATAAATTTTTTGGTTCGAACCGACATCATGTGTATCCTTTGGGGTCAATATGCTTTTAAAGCAGTCGCAGATCTATTAGCGCGTTTCACTGCTGGTGAAAAGGGGCGGGGTGTTTGCCATCTCCCCCTGTGACCGCGTGCCGCAAGGGCGAACAGCTCCAATCTGTCTTGCCTTTCGTAAAGACAAATGCAAAACAAGTTTAAAGCACTTGTCAGGATCTTAAACGCGCCAGACAAGTTGATGATGAGATTTTTAAAAGGTTACGGAAATGTCCGACACGTCCAGTTCGCCAAATCAAACAATAGACCCAAATGATATGCCAATAGCAGATGATCATGTGGAATATGAGGATTTGGTTGCCTTGCAAAAGAAAACAAAATCCAACCGCAAGCTCATGCGCCTCTGGCTGGGCATTGTTCTATTGGCAATATTTGCATTGGTGATTGTCGGTGGTGCTACGCGCTTAACAGATTCTGGCCTATCCATTACCCAATGGAAACCAATCCATGGTGTGGTGCCGCCGCTTAGTTTGGAAGAATGGAATGAAGAGTTTGATCTTTATCGCCAAATTCCTGAATACCAACAAATCAACAAAGGCATGTCGCTGGACGAGTTTAAATATATCTATTGGTGGGAATGGGCACACAGGTTCTTAGCGCGCGGTGTTGGGGTTCTATTTGGCGTGCCGCTTCTCATTTTTTGGATTGCAGGACGGGTTGAAAAGCCTGTTCGCTTGCCGCTGGTCGGATTGCTTTTCTTGGGTGGCTTACAAGGATTTATCGGCTGGTGGATGGTATCATCGGGCTTAGTCGATCGCGTGGATGTTAGTCAATATCGCTTGGCCATCCACCTCACGCTTGCCTGTATTATCTTTGCGTCAATTGTGTGGGTGATGCGCGGACTTGCACCCCATTCAAAAGATAGAAGCCCCACAAGCTCAGCTCATTTTTGGAGTGTGGTTTTAACATTCGGCGTGTTATTCCAGATTTTCATAGGTGGATTGGTCGCGGGCCTTGATGCTGGTTTGGCCTATAATACTTGGCCTCAAATGGATGACGCATTTATTCCGCAAGATTTGTGGGTTATGGAGCCTATGTGGAAGAACTTTTTTGAAAGCCCTAAAACAACCCAATTCATTCACCGTATGAGCGCTTATCTGCTGTGGTTTGCTGCGCTTTATCACATGGTTGCCTGCCTTAAAGGTGGTGCAGGCACGACCCATGCAAGACGTTCTGTCGTTCTGTTCGGGTGGATCACGCTACAAGCCATGTTTGGGATCATCACACTGGTGTTGCAAGTGCCATTTAATTGGGCCCTGATCCATCAAGGTTCAGCGCTCATCGTGCTTGGTTTTGCTGTGGCCCATTGGCGCGGATTTGTTGGCGCTTACGAGTTACCAATTGTTGTCAAGCGTGGGGCTTAGATAGCTTTGACAGAAATGACCATAAAAAAACGGGGCTTGTTAAGAGCCCCGTTTTTATTTCATTAGATTGTATTCGCTCTATTTAAATCACATGCCTTGGAGCATGAGGTCCAAGTTTTGAACAGCTGCGCCTGATGCGCCTTTGCCCAAATTATCAAGCTGTGCTGTCAAGTTCACCCGTCCATCACCTTCAATGCCAAATACATACAAACGCATCACATCGGTGCCTGCAAGTTGCTCTGGGTCAAGGCGCGTAAGTTCTGCACTATCGGTCAATGGCACAACCTGCACAAACTCTTGGTCTTGGTAATGATCACGCAGTGCGCGATAGACCATGCGCAGGTCCGTTTGCTCTTTAAGAAGATCAAGATGCAGCGGCACATGAACAAGCATACCTTGCGCAAAGCGTCCAACACTTGGCGTAAACACAGGCTTACGGGTCAGACCAGAGCGCGTTACAATTTCTGGTACGTGCTTATGAGCGAGTGTCAAAGCATAAGAAAAATGCGCCGATAATATTGCATCATCTGCATCCGCATTTTCCATTTGCGCAATCATCTGCTTGCCGCCGCCTGAATATCCAGAGATCGCATTGATCGTCAAAGGATAGTCCGCAGGCATTAGACCAGCTTGCACAAGTGGCGCAGTGAGTGCAATGGCGCCAGTGGAATAGCATCCAGGATTGGACACAAACTGCGCGGATGAAATCGCTTGTTTTTGATCAGCATTAAGCTCGCCAAAACCAAACACCCAATCAGGGTGCGTTCTGTGGGCCGTTGAAGCGTCAATAAAGCGCGTTCCAGCATCTGCTGCAAGAGCAACAGCTTCACGCGCTGCACTATCTGGCAAACACAAGATGGCAATATCAGCTTCGCGCAATTTTGCTTCGCGGATATCTGGATTGCGGCGGTCTTCGTGCGAAATTGATAGAAGGTTGATATCATCACGCGCGGAAAGGCGTGAAATAATCTGCAGCCCCGTAGTGCCATGTTCGCCGTCGATAAAGATTTTTGCCGTCATAATAAATCCACAAAATATATTGAAAGTAAGAGAAATGCCAAGATTGGTACAAAGTCTACAAGTTCGAATGCAAGAGAGACATATACACCGTTCCAGAACAGGAGCAAATAGTTAGTTTTATGCCTAAATTTATATTGCCAATTTGGCAGCTTTTCGCAGTTTCATTTCAGTGCGAATATTGATGAGGTTTGCAACAAACACAATAATGGCACCCACCACAACAGGCCATTCCAAAATCTCATCATATAACAAGAAAGCCACGACAGAAATAAGCGGCAATCGCAAGAAATCAAACGGTGTCACAACAATAGCTGGCGCAAGTTCGAGCGCCCGCGTGATACAAAAATGGGCTCCCAAGCCGCAAATGCCAATGACGAAAAGCCAGACAATATTCCAACCTTCAGGCACATGAATATCGCCATCATAACCAGCGCAAATCAAACCAAACACCGCTTGCATTGCTGTCAACCAAAACAAAATGCAAGTGATAGGCTGGGTTCGGGTTAAAAGCTTGGTGGTAATCGATGCGCCCGCAAAGCCAACGGCGCATAAAATAGCGGCAATCACATGCGGTGACACATTGGCTGTATCAGGTCGGGCCACAAACAAAATACCGATAAAACCAAGCACGGCACAAAAGGCTCGAACGCGGGTCAGCTTTTCTTGCAAGAAAAACGGCGCAAGCAATGCGACCCAAATCGGTGTTGAAAATTCAAACGCAAAAAGCTGCGATAATGGGATCACGGCAAGCGCGTAAAACCAAAGGTTTTGCCCGATAAAATGAGTAAGATTACGAACAAGGTGCAGCCCCATTTGTTGCGTGTTGATCTGCCCCAAAGTGCCAAACAGTCTGGACGCGACTAAGACAATCACAACACCAATAATCGAGCGGTATAGCATGATCTCAAACGTATCTAGATCACTGACAATTTCACGCCCGGATACGGCCATAAGCGTAAATGCTGAGATGGAGCCTAAAATCCAGATGGCAGCTCTAAGGGTCGGCGAAAGATTTTTCATGATGATGACGCTGAGTTGATGAACATAAAATTTGAGACTGATTGAGTGTTAATACGAGTCTCGCCCATGTGCAAACATGTGAAAGTACAAATATGTCCGCTCATCTTACAGTCATGAAGCTCGCACTCTCAAAAAGCAAATGAATCTAGTGCTGATGTACAAAATGTTACAAGCGCCAAATGTCAAACAACAAAAAAGGCCAGACAATGTCTGACCTTCTTGAATATCAACCAAATGTGATTTTGGTTATTTGGGTAGGTTGCGGATCGCGATGAATGATTTGGTCAAGAATAATAGCTTCTCATTTTCAATATGTGCGTCATAAAACAATGCTTTGAAAATTTTACGTGATAGCAAATAGCAGCTCTCGATAATCACATAGCTTTCCAAAATATCTTTACCTTGATTAAAATGGCCGATCGACATGCGTTTGATTAAAAACACACGCAATGTTTTTGGGAGCCAATGCCAGCCGACAGACACAAAATGTGGCTCGATAGGGAAGTGGTATGAAGGTGTTTGAATGAAGTAAGTTTTTGCCACATTCTGCACCGCATCACGAAAGCTGATAATGTCCTGCATTTGGCCCACATGTTCGATACATGAGTTTGAAAAACAGATATCAAATTTGGTTTCAGCAGAATAATAACGCGCGTCCCCTGCAATGGAGACAAAGATGTCTTTGTTCTCAATCTCATATTCAGACAAGTTGACCAGCGTGATCTTCATGTTCTTCTTGCGAAGATAATCCAGACCAACAGCTTTCCAAAAACCTTCAGTGCCACCAAAATCTACAATCGTGATGCCTGCTTGCCCTGCAAAGTTGGTCTCAACAAAGTCTTTGAAAAAAGCAGAACGTTTTTCACGAAAATTATAGGCCATACCTTTTTGACCTTCATAATTGAAGATCATATTCTTTATTTTCTCACGCATACCAAGTCCCACATCTTTGGATAGTTTTTATCGTTAAATGTGTGATATCAGGTACATCTTAAAAAATGACTCTATATTCAGTTGCATTTTAGTAAACTGCTTTTTTTTGATGCAGAAGTAAAATGCGTGGCCGATAGATGGAGCGCAAAACAAAAAAAGGCCGGAACAATGTCCGGCCTTGATAAGTATATGTAGATGCTCCGAAGAGCCAAAACTTAACGTTTTGAGAACTGAAAGCTACGACGCGCTTTCGCTTTACCGTATTTCTTACGTTCTACAACACGTGAATCGCGTGTTAGGAAGCCGCCTTTTTTCAAGACTGGACGAAGTGAAGGCTCGTAATGTGTCAAAGCTTTTGAAATACCGTGACGAACCGCACCAGCTTGGCCTGAAAGACCACCACCGTTGCAAGTCACAACAATATCATACTGTGTACGACGTTCAGCTGCGATAAGTGGCTGGAGAACAACCATTTGAAGTACTGGACGTGAGAAGTATTCGCTAAAGTCACGAGCTGTGCTTGAATTCACAACAGCTTTGCTGTCGGAATTTGCTTTACGTGTAGCACTTTTGCTTGGTGCGCCAACGATTGTGATTTTGCCAGTACCAGGCTTAATCCAAACACGAGCAACAGCATCTTTACGTTTACCAGTTGCATAAGCACGACCTTGGTCGTCTAATTTTTGAACGTAAACGATTGCAGGTTGTACTTCTGCAGTTGCTTCACCAAGTTCAGCTAGGGAATCAAGTTCAGCCATGCTTAGGCACTCCTTGTGTTTTTAGAGTTCATGGCTGCAACGTCAAACGGAGTTGGTTGCTGTGCTTCATGCGGATGAGCTGCACCAGCATAAACGCGCAAGTTTTTCATTTGACGACGACCAAGCGGGCCACGTGGGAGCATACGCTCAACAGCTTTTTCAACAACACGCTCTGGGAAACGACCTTCAAGGATCGCACGTGCTGTGCGCTCTTTGATACCGCCAGGATAACCTGTGTGCCAGAAGTATTTCTTGTCTGTGTATTTTTTACCCGTCAAAACAATTTTGGCGGCATTGATGATGATAACGTTGTCGCCATCGTCAACATGTGGAGTAAAAGTGGCTTTGTGCTTACCGCGCAAACGAAGTGCTACCAGTGAAGCCATACGACCAACAACGAGGCCTTCAGCATCGATGATAATCCACTTTTTTTCCACCTCAGCAGGTTTCTGCGTAAAGGTTTTCATAAATAGTCTCTCTATGTTTGATCCATTCCCGGGTTCAGCTTCTCGTTGGTTAAAAACCGGCCAAACTCCATGTGGACATTTCTTGTTGCTTTATTTTCGTACACTTAAAATCATGCATACAAAAAAGAATGCGGCCCAAAAGAGCCACATCTGACGCGGTGTATAAGGGAATCAATGGTTGTGGTCAAGAGTGAGAACCCCTCTTATTGGGTCTTTGGGAGGGTTTTAATTGGCTAATTTGTTCTTACGAGAAATTCGTCCGTCGATCACAGATATGCCAAGGCCTGCCATGATCACAAATATCCCGATTTGAGCCAATGTGCTGATGCTTTCATTGAGTAAGAATATCCCACCCAATAATCCCGATACGGGAATAAGCAAGGCAAATGGTGTCACATCGGCAGCCCGATATTTTGATAACATTTTGCCCCAGAAAGAATAGCAAAATAACGTCGAGAGCATGGAGACATAAAGCACAGCAAAAATACCCATTGCATCAAAATTCATAAACGCATCTGCTATGCGCACCGGCCCTTCAAAGACAAATGATAAGATCCATATGGGGCCAGCGGCAATTAGGCTTGCCCACACAATCACTGCAACAGCTGTGGCGTTCCCTGCTTTTCTGAAAAACATATTTGCCATAGCCCAGCAAATGGCTGCCAAAACCACCATGAAAAAGCCTGTTAGATTAAAGCTGTCACCTTCATCAAAGCCCATAATAATCAGCCCTGCAAAACCAATGATAAGCCCGATGATCTGAAAAAGGTTCAAGCGCTCACCATATAACAGAAATGCCAGAATGATGGTGAAGAAGACTTGCCCTTGCACCACAACGGACGAAAGCCCCGCGCCAAAACCAATATCAAGCGCCACAAATAATAATGAAAATTTGATAACGCCAATAAAAATGGCAATCCCA
Organism: uncultured Rhizobiaceae bacterium; assembly: GCA_963974325.1. Taxonomy (GTDB): domain Bacteria; phylum Pseudomonadota; class Alphaproteobacteria; order Rhizobiales; family Rhizobiaceae; genus Lentilitoribacter. The sequence goes on along the minus strand of CAXBCW010000009.1, from coordinate 29,271 downwards.
AAGATAATGCGCCAATCAACCTTTGGGCGGGGGATGAAAAAGATAGCAAAGGCCACAACGGAAAACCGCATAGCGGATAAAAACAATGGTGGTAATTGGTCCATGCCAAGTTTTGCAATGGCAAAGTTAACACCCCAAATGATCGTCACAAGGATCAGTAAAAATATATCGAGGATTGCCATAAAAATTTGCCCGTTTGTTGCTAGCCTCATTTAACATCAGACTTGGCAAATAACGAGTGGAAAGAATTGATGAGTTCATTCCAATATCTGATAGGTCCATTACGCAGGTTAGGAGAGGGAGGGTCAATGCCGCAAATGTTATCGATAATGATCTTGCGTGATATAAAACACTGTTAAGTTCATCGCAAAATTACTCGATGCTTTGGAGCCCATCATGAAATACCTCATCTCATTTGCAACACTACTATGTTTATCCACCCCAAGTCTTTCGCCCGCATTTGCCCAAGATGCTGAAGGTAATGATACACCAGGTGATTGGGTGGTGACGCACTACAAACCTTTTAGATTATGGGATAGTGTTTGTGATTAAGCAGAGCGAGACGGTGAAAAAGTTGATCGTTGCTATATCCGCTATGTGGAAGTGTTTAGCCCTCAGCCAAAATTTGCAGCTCAGTTTGTTTTCATCACGCCAGACGATGATGGCTATGAAGTTGAGCTTGGGATTGAAAAGGGCACTTTGTTTAAGGGGAGCGGTGATGAAGCTGGTTTTAAAATCATCGATGATGATAAAATCACCTGGGCATATGACCCGAACAAATGCCTGATAAAAGGCGAGTGCGTTTTAAAAAGTGCGCAAGCCCGTGAATTTGTCGAGGCAATGGCAACAACCAAAGGCGATAAGGCGGCGCTTGTTTCTGATTTTGTAGATCGTCATCGCGCGGATCAAATATTGGAATGGGACATAACTCAATTTGATGCCGCATTGCGCGATTTTCAGCAAGAAAGCAAGAAACGTAGCTTAATCAAGTAGCGATGTTAAAATTGGTTTTTTCTATGGTTAAAACGTGTGTGTTAAGTAAAGCGCTTGTTATATTGAAAATCAGTCTTGATTTTGTATTTAGACGCTCAATAATGCCAATGTTTGCTGGGTGGTTTTGTGTCAAGCATTTGAAATATATGATTAATTTTGACAAGTTGTATTTAGTTCGCAGTTTTTAATTAGCTCAATCTCGGCGTTTGCAATGCTTTGATTCTAATGTATAATTAATCAAGTCAAAATCGGGTTTTTTTACCGATATTTTGCGTATTTTAGCGAACTATCACGGCCAAAATATGATGCGCGGCTGGATTTGAAAGGTGTTTTTCAGATTCGTTCGTTTGGGGGGCTGAGTTTTGGTGAGTTGGAGACTACTCAATGATGAAGATAGAGAGAATTTCTGCTTTTTCGAGTGAAGGCATGGGAGGGAATCCCGCAGGAGTTGTGTTGTTAGACACAATGTTGCCGGTCGAAAAAATGCAAAATATTGCAGCGGAAGTCGGATATTCAGAGACGGTTTTTGCAGTTAAAAAGACGCAAAATGACACGGATACCGATTGGCGGGTACGTTATTTTTCGCCTGAAACGGAAGTTCCATTTTGCGGACATGCGACAATTGCTTTGGGAGCAGTTTTGGCTGAAGCCTGCGGCGATAACACGTTTGATCTAGAGCTAAATGATGCTCAAATTTCTGTGCGTGGCACCAAAGATCACGACGCATTTAAGGCAACGCTGACCTCGCCGCCGACCCAATCTTCATTATCATCTTGTTACGAAACAAGTCTATTGCTTGATCTATTTGGCTATTCCCGTGCACAGCTCGATCCAAGATTACCGCCTGCGGCAATCCACGCCGGGGCTGATCATTATGTGTTTGCCTTGCGCAAGCGCGAAGATTTGCGCCATATGGTTTATGATTTTGATGAGGGCAAAGCTTTCATGCGTAAGCTCGGTCTGGTCACCATCATGTTGGTGTGGATTGAAAGCGAAAGTGTTTTTCATTCACGAAATGCATTTGCTTCCGGTGGCCTCATGGAAGGTGCTGCAACGGCTGCTTTTTCTGGATATTTGCGTGATCGTAAATGGCCAAAGCAGCACGGCATCACGTTGATTCAAGGTGAAGATATGGGACGAAAATCAATTATCAATGCTCATTTCTGTGAGAATATTGGTAGTTCAATTCGTGTATCGGGTAGGACACACAAAATTTTAATCTGAACTATATCTATATATTCGGGTCAAATCCTGTGTTACTGCAAATCATTCTTGTATGAGTTAAAACGTGTTTTGTGACGGTTTTTTTGATCTTTCATCCCATGTTTTAAGATCAAAACTTTACGGATGAAGCATTTTGTCAGCACGTCTTACCCAAGTCATTCCACTCTTTTTCGTCTGGTTGTGGAGCACAGGTTTTATCAATGCAAAATACGCATTGCCGTATATTGAGCCATTTTATTTCCTGACATTGAGAATGGTTTTAGCAGCTATGGCTTTTTTACTGTTGATCGTTGTTTTGAAGAAAAAATGGCCAAGCTTGCCAGCAAGTCTTCTGCAAATGGTGATCGGTATGCTGTTGCATGGTGTTTACTTAGGTGGCGTTTTCTATGCCGTCCATTTGGGAATGCCTGCCGGTATTTCATCGATTTTTGTCGGGCTGCATCCGGCACTTACAGCATTTTTGGGATGGGTTTTGCTCAGCCAAAACCTCAATTTAAAACAAACATTCGGTCTGGTCTTTGGATTTGTCGGAATTTCACTTGTAGTGTTTGGATCCAGTAATATTGATGGATCTGCTTTATCCATTCTTGGGGTCATGGCGTGTGTGTTATCGCTGCTGGGCATGTCGGTCAGTGGAATTATGCAGAAAATATATGCCAAAAAAGTGCCGCTACTATCGGGAACATTTTGCCAATATATCGGTGCAACTTTGGTTTTGTTGCCAATGACATATCTATTGGAAGACCAAACAATTCTTCCCTCAATTGAATTTTATGCCGCCCTTATTTGGTCAGTACTGGCTTTATCTGTTGGCGCCATATTATTGCTCATGTATATGATCCGCGAAGGGGAGGTGGCAAAGGTTGCGAGCTACTTTTATCTTGTACCGCCTGTCACCGTCATTCAAACGTGGTTCTTGTTTGGTGAGAGCTTAAGCGTAATGGCAATATTGGGCTGTGTCTTGGCTGTTATGGGTGTTTATCTCGTGGCTAAAACGGTAAAATCGCCATCTTAAAATGGGTTAGATACAAAACACCCCCATCTTTTCGATCAAGACGCGGGTGTTTTTTATGTTTGTTAGATCAAAGCGGATCTATATAGGTTCACTTTTTATCGTCAAGAAAGTGCCAAAAATCCTGTAATAGACATCTGCGTCTACCGTGGCTGCAATTTACCTGACAAAAACTGCCCGACAGTTTCTGCACCTTTTAGATGACCAAGGCCAGTGTCTGGTAAATGGTGTTTGGATGGCTTCAGATACGTACCAAACATCATGTCGATAATTGGAAAGATTGCTGCGAAGTTTTTATTATAGTGTTTTGGGTCTTTGGAATGGTGCACAAAGTGAAACCTATTATCGCCAATAACTTTGCCAAACCAACCAAAATTAAGCGGCGCGCGGGTGTGTTGGACAAAATGAACACCCGATAAGAATGAAGCAAAAACCAGGGCGTCGCCCAAGTTGATTTCAATAAAGAAGCTCAGTGGCAGGACGGTAAAAACCCAACGGATAATGTTTGACAGGGGGTGGAATGCACCCGAAACGCTGTCCATATCTTCAACAGCATGATGGATTTTGTGTAGGTACCACAAAGCTTTGTTTGTATGCTCAAGCCGATGGACCCAATAGAGCAAAACGTCTGATATAAAAAAGTATATAATCGCAATCAGATATGTCCAAACAGAGCCAAAAACTGTGGCATTTACATTCCACAATGGCTCAATCCCCAGCTGCTCAAGTGTGCGTTCAAATAGGAAAATTACGGCAACAAAGCCGCCAAAGCTGAGAATTAAATTGATAAAAGATACGAAATAAGTGGTCTGTATGCGTTGTCGCTTTGTGAGTATGATTTCAACAATCGTAAACAAAAAAGCGATGAAAATAGCGGGCGCCATACTGACAATTATATATTGCAAAATTTCAATGATTTGAGAAAACCATACGCCATCTAACCCAGCCTTTATGTCATCTAAAAATACATAAAGTGCCCGTATCAACATAATCACGCCAAAGCTTGATAGGGCGTAGATCATGATAAAGAGGGGACTTGGAAAAACAGAGTCGGCCCCGTTTGAGGCATGGTTTTGAGCCGATAAAGCAACGCCCGATTCTATCTTTTTTCGTTTGCGAATTTTACGCGCCAAGACATTGCCTCATAATTGAGAGTTTTCAAATTATGCTCCCAATAACACGTTGGTTTAATATCTTTAACCGTTATTTTGAGCTTTGATTGTCATTTCAGTCTCGTTGTTAAGCAAAAAAACACCAAAATTAACTTTCCTTTGACGAAACAGCGTTGCTGGCACCAAGGCTCTTTAACAAAAAGTTAATATGTCGTAGGGATCAGATAAGTATATGAACGTTTTAAAGCTTTAGAACGGCGTTTGATATGTTTTTTAAGTTTTGAGGTGTCTATCGTGCGTAGTCTAAATAAAATTTCAATACTGTAATTGTGATGTGCTTCACTTTATTTTTATCCGCGGGTCTTGCCAATGCTGGTTCTAATTTAGTCCTCACAAGCGCAATAGTACCGCAAGCCAATGCTGCCGTGGCGATTACTGGCACAAATGTGACGATTGATTCAGATAAACTAGCAAATGCAAGCGATAATCCGATCGTGTTTGATGTATCTGCCACCACTGAGTTACAATATACCATTCGGGGTATTGATCTGAGCACAACAGCGCCAAAAAGTGGATCGGCAACAGAGATAACAGTTTCATCGACGGCGCAGTCTGTCATGAAGACTTTTTCAATCCCTGTAGATCAGGTTGCATTTGGAGGGGCTTCGGTGACGTTTAATGTTTTGGCAAATTCTTATGCATCTCCAAATATTGAGCCCGTTGCGTCTTGTCTTGCTGTGTCTCAGTTAAATCCGAACTATTACGTTTGTGAAACCATCACATTGACAGTAACTGTGACAGCTCTAACTGAGAACTCAACTGTTGACACATCCGCAATCATAAATAACTTTCTGCGCAAACGCGCACAGAATCTTGCGTCCAATGAGCCTGATTTAGCGCAGCAATTGACGCAATCCGGCGGTAATATTAATCCGGTAAGCTACAGCATGGCCGATACAACAGCCGGCTTTCGTGCCTCGTTTAAGGCAAACTCAAATGGCCAGAACCTAAACGACACCTCTGCAAATTCATTTGGTTACGGGTATAATACGAGTAATGAGCCAGCCATATCGAATAAAAATAATGTCTGGATACAAGGCGCTTTGGCGCGATCAGAACAAAATGGTCAGACACAAAATTTTGGCATTGTTCATTTTGGTGCAGGGCACAAAGTCAACCCAGACTTAGTTATTGGTGGGATTATCCAAGTTGATCGTGCCAGCGAAAAAGATACCTCAGTTAATTCCAGCATTTCTGGAACGGGCTGGATGATTGGGCCTTATATGGTGGTGCGTTTGCGCGATAATGTCGTGTTCGATGGCCGGGTAGCTTTTGGTCAATCCACAAACAGCGTCTCGCCGATCGGAACTTATACCGACACATTCAAAACAAACCGCGCCATGATCCACGCGCGGATTACTGGTGATTTCATGCAGGATGATATTAAAATCGCGCCTACAATGTCATTCATCTATTTGCAAGAAAAGCAATTGTCATATGTGGATAGCCTGTCTGCAACGATACCAGACCAGACCATTAATATTGGTCAGCTTTCAACAGGCGCATCTTTTTCAAAAGATATTGTCATGGAAAATGGCATGGTGTTGACCCCAAGTTTTGGCTTAAAGGGTATCTGGAACTTTGCTGATACTGGTTTCTTAAATACCGCAACGGGGGCCACTTCCACCACAAACAAGAGCAAAATATCAGCTCGTTTGGATGCAGGGTTAAACCTTGCTGTAGATCAGGGTGTATCCCTTCTATTCAATGGCTTTTTCGACGGTATTGGCGCGTCTCATTACAAGGCCTATGGCGGGACGTCTATGTTGATGGTGCGGTTCTAAACTATTCGAGTTTTTAGACCTGATAATCGTTGACTCTCTTATATATAGTGCGTAGAAGCACAGACAGCGCGTGGGTTTATTCTTTCGCGCTGTTTTTACGTGTCCCGTGAGTGCTCCCTAGCTTATTTGGTGAGTATTCTGTCAGGCTTCAATTGAGGTCAGAGGAGGGCGCGTTTCCTAAACCCTGAGCCAATGGTGGGTCAGGGTCTTTGTTTCGAAAGGGAAATGCGATGAGCAAGCGCCAAGCATCAAAATATAAACTAGATCGCCGTATGGGCGAAAATATCTGGGGACGTCCTAAGTCACCAGTCAACCGTCGTGAATATGGTCCAGGCCAGCACGGTCAGCGCCGTAAGGGTAAATTGTCTGACTTTGGTGTTCAGCTTCGTGCGAAGCAGAAGCTTAAAGGTTATTACGGCGAAATCCGTGAAAAGCAGTTCCGTGCAACGTTTGACGAAGCTGTTCGTCGTAAAGGCGATACACCGGATAACTTGATCGGTCTTTTGGAATCACGTTTGGATGCGATTGTGTATCGTTCTAAATTTGTAGCAACAATCTTTGCTGCACGTCAGTTCGTCAACCACGGCCACGTTTTGGTCAATGGCACACGCACAAACATTCCTTCATACCGTTGTAAGCCAGGCGACGTGATCGAAATCCGCGAAAAGTCAAAGCAACTTGCATTTGTTCTTGAAGCTAAAGATTTGGCTGAGCGTGATGTGCCTGATTACATCGATGTGGATCACAACAAAATGGTAGCGACTTATGTTCGTTTGCCACAGCTTGCTGATGTACCTTATCCTGTGATCATGGAACCAAATCTAGTTGTCGAGTTTTATTCTCGCTAGGTCTGTTTTAAAAACAATATATATAGTACTGAAAACCCCTTGCTCTCGTAGCAGGGGGTTTTTGTTTGAAGTCATAAAACATGGGAATGATCTATAATGAGTTGGAGTTTTGGGGCTTTGAAAGAACATCTTAGCCAGAATGCTAATCTTCTCAATCGCCTGTTTAAAGCGCCCTATGGTTTGGCCATTTGGCTGGCAGCTTACATGGCTTTATGGACAATCGTCCCCATCTTATCAAATGCGGGCTTTCCCGCCGACACCATGGAAATTATTGCCTGGGCACGCGAATGGCCGATGGGGGTCTATCGCCATCCACCTGTCAAAATTTGGCTTATGGAAATTGCCTATCAGGCCTCTGGTGGCTGGAAAGGTTCAGCCTATATCCTGTCCGCTCTTGGATATGCTGTTTTCCAAGTTTCGATCTATCTAACGATTCGAACCGTTTATAGTCATCAAATCGCATTTACTGCAGTCATCGTGTCACCACTCATATTTTATTTCAGTAGTTCACTTCCGCAATGGAATGCAAATACAGCTCAATTTGCATTTATTGGGTTATTTGCATTCTTTGGTTGGAAAGCGCTGCAAACACAAAAATTATATTGGTGGATTGGCGTCGGGCTTGCTGCCTCTTTTGGTCTGCAAACCAAATATTCTTTTGTCCTTGTCATGGCGGCGCTATTTTTAGCGGCAATGACCAGCCCCACTTTGCGCCCTAAAATATCTTGGATCGGGGTTCTTTTAGCAGCTATTATATTTGTTGTAATTGCAGTTCCGCACGCTTTTTGGCTGATTGAGAATCTGGATTTCGTCTACGCGTATGCAATAGAGCGTGTCGGATCGTCTCCCATTGCATTTGGTTTTATTGTGGGTCCATTAGCCGTGGTGGGTGCATGGCTTGCACTTGCATTGCTTCCGTATTTGGCCATACGCAATGGTCTAAACGGTTCGAGCCATGAGACGCTAGACACCGCGCAATACGAACTTAAATGGATGATTGCATGGATGGCTATGTTCCCAAGTTTGGTAGGGCTTTTCATTGCGGGTTTTTCAGGAGCAACTTTAAAAGACGAATGGTTTTTTATGAATTATTTGTTTTTACCCACGCTCCTTGTAGTCTATTTATGTGGTCGTATGGGAAATACCATGGTTTGGACAAAAAGCAGGCAATATCTGATCTTTGGATTCATTGTATTTATGGCGATCATTTATCCTGGCGAACGGGTTCTTAAATCAGCTCTCCAAGACAATTTACAGCCTTGGACACCTGTTATGCCAACCGAAAAAGTAACACTTCGAGCGCAAGATGTTTGGCGTAACGGCCTTATTAATTTTGGTTTTAATCCTGAAATGCCTATTAAGATCGTTTCGGGCGAAATTCCAGCTGCCACTGTTGCCAACCATTTAACAGGGCGCACCGCGAAATGGTTTGAAGAGCATAATTTTGATTATTCACCATGGGTAACACCTGAGGAATTGCGTCAGTTTGGTGCTGTGCATATGGGCAGATATGATGCTGAATTCTGGCAAAGCAATAATTCATGCGCTGCCAGCCAAGTGGAAATCAGACGCTTCAACGGGTTTGATAGGTTTGTTGGCACACTTCAAATTACAGCCATTTTGCCTATCATTGAAGGCCAAGAAGAGCTGTGTATCAACCAGAGTTAAAGCTCTAAATCACAGTTTATAGACCTTGTGGTGGTCAGCGCAGCTTCGTTATAAACGGGGATGATGATGCTTATTTTCAAAATTTGACCTGTCTGAATGTTTGCCCGCTTAATAAGTAACCCCAGAACAAGTTTTTCGCAATTGTCATATTGTACGATGGGCTATAGAACAGAGACATATTTAACAGGCAGAAACCAAACATGAATATTATTCCAGACTTGACGCCAAATATTAGTTCTGAGGGTGTTCAAACACCAACCAAAGCCACGGAGGATGCCCAAGTTCAGGAAACTGAAAAAGCTGCTGAACTTAATATTGATGACCTCTCATTGTTTCGCAATGCGCCAAGTGGTCTGAGCTTTAAAAAGCTCCGCAAACGCTTGATCAAAAATACCCGTCAGGCACTTGATGATTTTGCCATGTTGCCCACTCCCGAAGAAACGGCTGCAGGCAAACGTCCACGTTGGTTGGTTGGTATTTCTGGCGGTAAAGATTCCTACGGTCTATTGGCAATTTTGATGGAACTTCAATGGCGCGGATTGCTACCTGTTGATCTGCTTGCCTGTAATCTTGACCAAGGTCAGCCTAACTTTCCAAAACATATTTTACCTGAGTTTTTGGAAAAACATGGCATTCCTCATCGCATTGAGTATCAAGACACTTATTCTGTTGTTGTTGATAAGATTTCTGAGAACTCAACCTATTGTGCATTATGCTCGCGGTTACGTCGTGGCCATTTATATCGTGTTGCACGCGAAGAGGGCTGTGATGCGCTTATTTTGGGTCATCACCGTGAAGATCTGCTAGAAACGTTTTTCCTCAATTTTTTCCATGGTGCACGATTAGCCTCCATGTCACCAAAACTCATCAATGATGCAGGCGATGTCATGGTGATGCGCCCGTTGGTATATTGTGCCGAGGATGATCTTGAGAAATTTGCAAAAGCGCTTGAGTTCCCGATTATCCCTTGTGACCTATGTGGCTCGCAAGACGGATTACAGCGCAATGTGATGAAGCAAATGATCCATGATATTGAAACAAAAATGCCAGGCCGCAAGGATCGCATGATCAAGGCTTTAGGCAATATCAGACCTTCCCATATGCTTGATACTTCATTGTTTGATTTCAATGAAATCGGTATTAAAGACGAGAAAGAACAAGATGATAATCAGTGATAGTGACTTTGAATGGTTGATGAATGTCCTGGCAGATGCCGGCGCAAACGAAATCATGCCGCATTTTAGACGTTTGAGTGACGATGATATATCATCTAAAAAAAATGCTGCCGATCTGGTCACAATTGCTGATGTTGCAGCGGAAAAGTTTCTCACGCGCGCATTAAAAGCAAAATTCCCAAATGCATCTGTTTTTGGAGAAGAAGCTGTAAGTGCCGATCCTAATATTTTGACATCACATCCGTGGGAAGGTCTGTCATTTGTGATCGATCCTATCGATGGCACATTCAACTTTGCTTCAGGTGCCCCGATTTTTGGTACGATACTGGCCATCGTGAATAATTCAGAAACAATCGGCGCGATCATTCATGATCCGGTGATGAAGGACTGGATTTATGCACGCAAAGGCGAGGGCGGTTTTTATCGTCAAGCTGATGGCAAAGAAAAAAGACTAAAAGTAGCTGACGATGTGCCTTTTGATCAGATGACAGGCTCACTATCTTGGACTGGAATTCCACCAGAAGAGCGTGCCAAACTATTGGCTAATCAAGCGCGAAACCTGAACTTCTTCGGTTATCGTTGCGCAGTTCATGATTACCGTATTTTGGCGACTGGTATGGCCCATTACGTATTCTATGGAAAAATGATGCCGTGGGATCATTTGGCAGGAACGCTTATTCATCAAGAATCAGGCGGTTTTTCAGCTCGCTTTGATAAAAGCCCCTATAGACCGCAAACCCTTGATGGTGGACTTATCCATGCAACAAGCGAAGCTGCATGGGACGAAATAAGACGCGAGCTTTGGGCTTAGTCATCAAGATCAGTGAGAGGTTATAGGACTTATTTTAAAGTCAGCTTGCCGCGCTCACCCCAAATAGCTGCAAGCAGAGCTACCACTGCAAAAATTATATAACCGATTGCCATCGGAACCACTGTGCCATCATAAAGTTGGCCAATAATTCCACCGATCAAAGCACCACCACTGATCGCAATTGTGTTCATCACAGATGATGCGGTTCCTGCAATATGCCCCATAGGTTCAAGCGCAATGGCTGTTGCATTGGTGTTCACAAGACCAAATAAGAACATGGTTGAAATGGTGACCATGATCATCATCTCAAATGGCAAATTGCCTGTGATTGCAAAAACAAAGAAGACGACACTCACTATCGAAAAGGCGATCAGCGACCAATGGACAATTTTTCGGATTGATACAGTTTTGACCAAATAACCGTTTAAGATACTGGATACTGCAAGAGCCGCCGCTGCCGTCATAAAGGCATAGATGAAGTTTTCGCCCATGCCATACAGCTCGCCAAACACTTGTGGGGTGATGACAATGTATGAAAAGAGGGCGGCAACAAATGCCACTGTGATGATCATATAGCCCGTTGAGCGACGATAAGTCAGGCTTTCAACAAACGCCTCGATAACGCGCTTTGCAGATAAGGATCGGCGTTTTTCTAACGGATGCGTTTCTTTAAGACCAATGGCTGCAATAATGCCTGTGACTGCGCCGCAGATTCCCAAAAACAAAAAGATCCAATGCCAATTGGATAAGTAGATGATAAACTTTCCCAATGGTGGTGCCAGTAAGGGCGCAATCATAAACACAGCCAAAACATGGCTCATGATACGCGCCATATCATGACCGGCAAAACAATCCCGAACGGCAGCTTGTGACGCAGATCTAGCAGCCCCTGCTGCGATGCCCGCAAATACGCGTGCAAGTAATAACATTTCAAAACTGGGAGCAAACAGAGCTGCAACGGATGCCAATGCAAATGCAATCAGCGATCCAATCAGGATGTCACGGCGACCAAATGCATCGGTTAACGGCCCAAAAAATAGCTGCGATAGACCAAACGAAAAAATGAAAGCAATGATGACAAGTTGAGCATCATTGGGATCAGAAATACTATATTCATTGCCAATATCAATAAGGGCCGGCAACATCATGTCGACAGAAAAGGCAACAATGGAGGTGACCGTCGCCATGAATATAATGAAATTACGCTCGGTAAAACCAGCGAGAGCTGCACCTTTTAACGGCGAATTATCTGCGGAATTAGTATCGTTTTGAATAGGCATGCAGCTCGTCCCTAAAAAGCAGATAAATCAAAAACCGAAATAAAAAGAGGCGCTTATACGCCTCTTCGGACTCAATCCCTCAACAAGTTGAATCTATTTATATGCTAATTAAATCAAACTGATGATTAAGCTTGGTCTGGGGTATTGACTGCAATTCCATTGTCTTTGAGGTGCTGTTGCAATTCTTCGCTTTGGAACATTTCGCGAATGATGTCACAACCACCCAAAAACTCGCCTTTGATATAAAGCTGAGGGATTGTTGGCCAATTGGAATATTCTTTGATGCCTTGACGCAAATCATCATCAGCCAGAACGTTGATGGCTTTGTATGGTGCACCCATATAGTTCATGATCTGAACAACTTGACCAGAAAAACCACATTGTGGAAAATCAGGTGTGCCTTTCATAAACACAACAATCTCATTGTTTTTCACTTCATTGTCGATAAAATCTGCGATGCCAGCCATAGTAATTTCCTCAAGTGCATTCGAACCTATCGTGTATATGAGGTGTTTGAATGCTCTTTTCAAGCGAGAAATGCTTTGAGTGTAAACATTCTCGTAGTCTTGCTGATCTGTTGTGGCTAAGGTGTCATCATAATTTTTGTTTTGGAGACGATTTCATGAAAAAGCCGATCATTATTGCTGTTCTTATCGCAGGTTTTTTAGGTTTTATTGCCGGAAATGCTTTTTGGTACCTATTCTCGCCTTTGTGGATAAATGTTGAAGTTAGTGAAGCATTGCCTGATATGGCAATAGCGACATCCACACGACAAGCACAGTTTGCAGATGCAGACGCTTTTCATAAAGGTGCAGGCCAAGCCGAATTCATCGTCACGGCAACAGGTGATAACCTTATCCGTTTTACGCAGTTTGAAAGCACAAACGGCCCTGATCTAAAAGTATATTTGGTCAAAGCCAGCAATATTGCAACATCCGATGATGTAACGGGCAGCGAATGGCTTTCCTTAGGTCCGCTTAAAGGTAATATTGGTGATCAGAATTACACTTTGCCCAAAGGCGAAAATCCAGATGATTATAAATCTGTAGTCATTTGGTGCGAACAGTTTGGTGTGTTGTTTTCAGCCGCAAATTTCTAAGGTTTTAGATGCCATAAATGCCAGATCACATTGGCGTATAATATCAGCAAAATTGTCTCTGTTCAATTTTCGGAAATGATCAGTGTTAAATGTTTCCACAGACCAAACTTGTCAGAATCAAAATTCTGCGCCATACTCGGATTATCTTTAACGTATTGAAAGGAGGTGGTCCGATGTCGAGCATTTTATTTGGTCAGGTTGGGTCTTTGTTTATTGGTAATCTTGTGGAGCATTCTTCATAAGAATAACAACGGACCGGAACTTGTTGTTGTGGCTTTAAGGTCACCTAACAGTAAGACCCCTCCGGGACTTTGAATGCGGGCCGCTCCTTCGGGAGTGGCCTTTTTCATGTCTGGTCTAATTTTAAAAGTGCATAGCAATAGATGCTAATAAATCTTTGAGCTAACAGGCTTAAAGTGGTCTCATTGAAGACAAATGATCTGCACCAGGTGTTGGCTATCAATTAACCAACTCAACAACCGTTTTCAAAGCCTCTTCATCCATAGGCTTGCAAACATAGGATTTTATCTCTTCAAATTGTGACGCTTTATGACGGTCTTCTGAAGCTGTCGATGTTGAGAACATAACTATATCAATTTGTGAAATGACTTCAGGGATTTGGCTTTTAGCAGCCTCCATAAACTCAAATCCATTCATTCGTGGCATGTTGATATCAAGAAAAATGACATCGATTTTGCTAGGATCAGCAGTTTTTAAGTAGTCTAGAGCTTCAGTTGCGTAGGAAAACCAAACAAGATTTTCAATCAGTCCCGTTTTTTTCGCAAGCCGATCTAAGAAGAAATGTTCTATTTCATCGTCGTCGATCAGGATCACTGTTTTTAGGATCGCCATAAATGTACTGTTACTGCCGTTAGAGGGGTGTTAGTTAGAAGAATTTGAGTTGGTTGTTACATGCTTCTTTGGTATATAAATTTCAATTTTAGTACCTTTATTCGGTTCTGAGCTAACTTTGATTTTACCATCCAAATTTCTGATAATCTGCGCACATAATGCAAGCCCCAAACCGGTTCCGGGATAGTCAGTGCGATTATTTAACCGACTGAAGCGATTAAAAACACGTTCTTTGTCGGTGCCTTCAATACCTATACCATTATCTGTGATCGTCACAACATCTCCAGCCTCATGGGACTGAGAGCGAAGGTTAATCTTGGCTATCTGACTAGGTGGTTGAAACTTAATCGCATTAGAGATTAGCTTTTCAAGCAGCACTTTGGATTGGAAAACATTGGTTCTAATGGTTGGCAATGGACCAACTGTAATAAGAGCGCCGGCTTTGGAGACAAGATCTGTCATCTCGTTAAGAACCTCTGACACAACCTCATTCAAATCTGTTTTTGGAAAAGGGCAATCTAGCTTTCTAAGCTCCCCAAAGAGTAAAATCGAGGCTGTCGTTTTTTCCAAACGATTAGTCATTTCGATGGCTTTGTTCACAAATAAGGAGTGTTCAACCGCATTGTCATCTTTAAAAATTGGGTCAAGCTCGGCTAGTAATGTCTTGAGTGAATTAATCGGGGCCTTAATATCGTGGGAGAGGGCGTAGTCAAAGTCTTCCTTCTCATTGTGGATCAGCTCATTGGACAATACTGCAGACTTCATACGGATGGTATCATTGACACAAAGCGCCAAAGATTGAAGCTTTTCAAGGTCTTTGTCATCCCATTCGCGTGGCTTACCATCAATTGCGCATAATGCCCCCAATGCCTGTCCATGAGGATCGTGCACAGGCACACCCAAATACGCAACCACATTGAGATCGTGAATGGCTGGATTATCGCGCACAAGTGGATGTTCTGATGAATTAGAGATAATCAAAGGTGCATTTTGGCGCGCAACATGCTGACAAAATGAATGACTTAGCGGTGTTTCGCCTTTTGAATACCAAGGCTCTGGTAAACCTTGAATGCTTTTAAAGAATTGGCGGTCATTTAAAGGATCAATAATCGAGACCAAAGCAACCGGAACATCAAGGAGGAGCGTAGCAAGTTGCGTGAGGTGATCAAACGACAGCTCTTTCGCACGATCAACCAAACCTAGTTCTTTGATGCTAAATTTATTAAAGCCCATATAATTATACGAATCACGCTGTACCTGAGAGGTGGATCTGATTTCGAGTGCCGAATCAGTCGCCGCCTAAAATTTAATTTTCTAATAGTCTCGTATTTTTAAAGCAGTTTATAAGAAATAAAAGAAAAAATATCTTAACAAACGGCAATTATTTAGTATTTTGCGATTTTATGCAATCATTGGTAGTGATTCGTGTGGGTTTTTCTAATTCAAGGCGATAAGAAAAAAATATTCGTTTTTTGTAACAAATCGAATTAATTTAACACCAAAAATAATATAATCGGTACCGCAGAAGTTGTGGTGAGTTTGTTTTCCATTTGCGAAATTATAGCTACATCAACGTCCAATTTTTTTGAATTAAAAAGGGTTGTCTTCTGAATTCTATAACCACGCTTATCGCCGTTTTATGAGTTATTTTAAATTTGGTGACGGTCGCCATAACAAACGCTCTAACAATGCCTGTCACTGGCATTAAACATGACCTGTAGGAAAGCACTTCCTTTAGATCTTAATGGCCTGCAATAGAGTTAAATACTGATGAGTGTGCCATAAACATTTGGGTGGTAGCGCTTGGGGTAAAACGCAGACGCCAAATAGTTCAATTTGTGATCAAAAATGCTCCCTGTCCTCAGCCGAAATCTTTCATCGGAATATCTGTGACGTATACGACAGAGATGTGACAGTTTAGTGACTGATCAAAAAAAGTTGTTATAAATCAACACCCTTTGAGGGAGGTGGAGCGTTTCGACGTTGGTAATTTATAAGTATATCGTGCTTTATGACTGTTCTGGCGGCACACTTGTTTGCAAAGCAAGGGCATGAAGGACACCGCCCATATTGCCTTTAAGGGCGTCATAAACCATTTTGTGTTGCGCAACACGGGTTTTGCCACGAAAGCTTTCTGAGACAACTTCAGCTGCATAATGATCGCCATCACCCGCAAGATCTTGAATTTTCACGCTCGCATCTGGCAGAGCATCTTTGATCATTTTCTCAATATCGCCTGCATCCATTGGCATGATGTGTATCCCTTATTGTTTCAAATAAACCAGCTTCATAAAACTTATCATTCTTACAGCGGTTCGAATCTTATGAATTATAATACCGCAAAGCTTTACAAGGCGGCAAGAAAATTACCTATTAACTGCGGTTTATAAAGTCGATTGTCTATTTCGGCTCGTTTTTAAGGTCTCTGACTTCATGTCGCAGCGCACGTAATTCAGACAGTATCAATTCATTATCACTGATCAAGCTTTCGCGCTCTTCACGCGCTTCTAGTTCATGCTCATGCTGCATGGCGTCTACAATCACACCAATGAACAGATTGAGCACGGTAAAGGCAGTCATGACGATAAATGGTACAAATAGCAGCCATGAATAAGGGTACTGCTCCATAACAGGACGCACAATACCCATCGACCAGCTTTCCAAAGTCATGATCTGGAACAAAGTATATGAGCTTTCGCCAATTGTGCCGAACCATTCAGGAAACGCATCCTTAAAGAGTTTGGTCGAAATAACTGCGAACACATAGAAGATCAGACTAAGCAAAAGAACAATGGATCCCATACCAGGGAGCGCAGACAAAAGACCTGTCACCACGCGGCGCATGGACCGAACTTGGCTGATAATCCGCAACACCCGCAAAATTCGGAACGCACGCATGGCAGAAAGCGCACCTGTTGTTGGGATCAGTGAAATGGTGACAATAATCAGATCAAAAATACGCCAAGGATTTTTCCAAAAACCCTTAAAGTCTGCAATCAAACGCAAAACCACCTCAACAACAAAGACCATTAAAATAATCGCGTCCAATTTAAGCAGAATCGGACCAAGAACCGAGGCCATAATTGTATCTGATGTTTCCATGCCCAAAATGATCGCGTTAAATATGATCAGCGATAAAATTGAACGTTCGAACATTGGATGTTCGGTGATAAATCTGAGCTTGGCAATGATTGGATTGAGGGCAGGGGATGTGTCCGACATAATGAATTTTCGCCTTAGGAGTTTAACCCTAATTAAACACAGATCTTGTTGGATTCAAGTCTTAGGTGTGGCCCTTTAAAGATTACCGATAATTAATAAAAAACATTGCTGTCCCACCTTGGATTTTGCACGCCGCGTTTCCAAATATAAAACAAGATAATGATGGAACGGAGAGTATTTTTATGAGCCTTAGTCAGCTTTTTGATCAATTTTTAGGCGGTGGTGGAAACGGATCGCAAAATGGCAATTCTATTCAGCAAAATGTTGGAAATAAACTGAGCGGATTAGGCGATAAAATCCCAGGTGGTGCGCTCGGTGGTTTAGCTGCCGGTGGATTACTTGGCGTTTTGGTCGGAAATAAAAAGATGCGAAAAACTGTGGGTAAAGTTGCCGGCGGCGGCGTGGGCTTAGGTGGTGCCGCAATTTTAGGTGCAGTGGCATTTAATGCTTACAAAGGTTGGAAGACTGGCAGCCCCCCAAATGCTAGCTCAGCCAATGCCAATTCAAGCGGGCAACCAGAGAACATGCCGCATAACCCTAATTCGAATGAACAATTCCAACTCGCAGCCCCCGAAATTGAGCCAGAAAACTTCAATCCAGTAAAAGCAGTTGCCTCAGATGGTAACCCGCTCCAAATCACGCTGATCAAAGCGATGATCGCAGCTGCAAATGCCGACGGTCATATTGATAAGGATGAGCAGGCCAATATCTTTGAAGCGGTTAATCGCTTGGATTTGGATCAATCAGATAAAGCATTGGTGTTTGATACTTTGCAAAATCCGCCAAGCGTGTCGCAAATTGCGTCAATGTCAAACGGTCTAGAACAAGCAAGTGAGATATATCTTGCCTCCCGTTTGGCCATCGATCCAGACAACGAAGATGAGCATAAGTACCTCACCAACCTAGTGATGATGCTGCAATTGCCAGATGATCTCATCGTCCATTTGGAAGATCAACTACGCGCCACAATGGTTTAATTCATAGGCACATAATAAAAACGTGGCACAGATAATATCTATGCCACGTCTTATAAATGAATATTCAATTTTAGTCGTAAGGCCTTTTTAAGCCATATAGTCTGGGAACCAGCTTTCATGGGCTGTTTTCATCGCATCAACATCAAGCGATAGGACGTCTTTAATCTCAAGACTATCACCTGACACCGTACCCAAAATGCGGGCTTGAACGCCTTGATCGGCAGCGCTATTGGCAATGAATTGTGCCATATCACTCTCGAGCGTGACGATATAACGGGCTTGATCTTCACCAAACAAGAGGCCGTGCAAAGGCATAGCTTCGATCTCAGTTAGATCAATATCCATACCATAATCACCTGCCATGCACATTTCAGCGAGTGCTAATGCAAGGCCACCTTGGCTAATATCATGACAGCTGGAGACTTGGCCATTATTGATCGCAGAGCGGACAAAATCACCATTGCGACGTTCGCAAACCAGATCAACTTCTGGCGGAGGGCCAGCTGTTTCACCCAAGCAATCGCGGATATAAACGGATTGGCCCAAATGCGTGCCATCACCGCCAAGCAACAACACAGCATCGCCATCAGACGCACCAGCGATTTTCGCCATCTTGGTCCAGTCATCCAACAATCCGACACCAGCAATTGTTGGTGTTGGCAAAATAGCCTCACCAAATGTCTCGTTATAAAGTGAGACATTGCCAGATACGATCGGGAAATCAAGCGCGATACAGGCTTCGCCAATACCTTCAATGGCTTTAACGAACTGTCCCATAATTTCAGGACGTTCAGGATTACCAAAATTCAAATTATCGGTGGAAGCCAATGGCAAGGCGCCTGTTGCGGTAATATTACGCCAGCATTCTGCAACAGCTTGTTTTCCGCCCTGATAGGCATCAGCTTCGCAATAATGTGGTGTCACATCCGATGAAAAGGCAAGTGCTTTGGATGGATGACCATCCACACGCACAACACCTGCATCACCACCTGGCAATTGCAATGAATTGCCTTGAATAAGCGTATCATATTGCTCCCAAACCCAACGTCGGGACGACTGATTAGGGGACGCCAACATTGACATCAAAGCGACGCCATAATCTTCTGGCTCTTTGACAAGATCTGCCGGTAGCGGTGAATATAAACCAGGCTCGCGCCAAGGACGATCATATTCAGGTGCTTGATCACCAAGCTCTTTGATTGGCAAGTTTGCAACTTCAACATCTTGGTGGAAAATGCGGAACCGTAGATCATCCGTTGTTTTACCAACAATGGCAAAATCCAAACCCCATTTGACAAAGAAGGCTTTAGCTTCATCTTCTTTTGATGGGTCAAGAACCATGAGCATGCGCTCTTGGCTTTCAGACAACATCATCTCATAGGCTGTCATATGGTCTTCACGCACCGGAACATCATCCAGATAAAGCTCGACACCGAGATCGCCAGATGCGCCCATTTCAACCGCAGAACAGGTCAGGCCTGCAGCGCCCATATCTTGAATAGCAATCACAGCGCCCGTTTGCATTAGCTCTAAACAGGCTTCCAAAAGGCATTTTTCAGTAAATGGATCGCCAACTTGGACAGTAGGGCGTTTTTCTTCAATTGTTTCGTCAAATTCCGCCGATGCCATCGTGGCACCACCAACGCCATCGCGTCCGGTTTTTGCACCCAAGTAAACCACCGGAAGGCCAACACCTTCAGCTTTGCAGAGGAAAATCGCATCCGTACGCGCAATCCCTGCAGCAAACGCATTGACCAAGCAATTGCCATTGTAACGCGCATCAAACTCGACTTCGCCGCCAACTGTCGGCACGCCAAACGAATTGCCGTAACCGCCAACACCAGACACCACACCAGACACGATATGCTTTGTGCGTTCATGGTCCGGCTCACCAAAACGCAAAGCGTTCATGGCAGCAACAGGACGGGCACCCATGGTAAAGACATCGCGCAAAATACCGCCAACACCTGTGGCAGCGCCTTGATAAGGCTCAATGTAAGATGGGTGATTATGGCTTTCCATCTTGAAAACCACACATTCGCCATCACCAATATCAACCACACCCGCATTTTCACCCGGTCCGTGGATCACGCGTTCGCCCGTTGTTGGCAAAGTGCGGAGCCATTTTTTGGATGATTTATAAGAGCAATGCTCGTTCCACATGGCAGAGAAAATGCCAAGTTCGGTATAGGTCGGCTCGCGCCCGATCAGCTCCAAAATGAGGGTGTATTCATCTGGTGCCAAACCGTGGGATGCGATGAGCTCTTCAGTAATAGGTTGTGTGTTGTTTATGGTCATATCAGTTTATATCGACTTTAAATTCAAGTATTTAATCGGATTTTTTAAGCAGAAATCATATCAAGTGCGCCTTCAAACAGGCGACGTCCATCATCACCTCCATGGGCTGCTTCTATCAAGTTTTCTGGATGCGGCATCATACCAAGCACATTGCGCTGTGGTCCCAAAATGCCAGCAATATTATCAATCGAGCCATTTGGGTTGGTGCCATCAGCATAACGGAATGCAATGCGATCTTCGCCTTGCAATTCTTTCAGCGTTTCAGCATCTGCAAAATAATTGCCATCATGGTGTGCCACAGGGCAGTTTATTACTTCACCATTTTGGTAGCTTTTCGTAAAAGCGCTAGATGCAGTGGAAACTTCAAGCTTAACTTGACGACATACAAATTTGAGCGATGCATTGCGCATCAGCGCACCGGGTAGTAGCCCCGCTTCAACCATGATCTGAAAGCCATTGCAGACCCCGATGACACGGGTGCCTTTTTTAGCTTTTTCAATGACCGCTTGCATAACAGGCATACGGGCGGCGATAGCGCCAGAGCGTAGGTAATCGCCGTAGGAAAATCCACCGGGGATAACGATAAGGTCGACATCGTCATCAATAGATGTCTCAGTCTGCCAAACCGTTTGTGGGGCTTGGCCAGAAATAAGCGTAAGAGCTGCCAACATATCGCGATCGCGATTGAGGCCTGGAAGTTGAAGAACTGCTGTTTTCATAAAATGAATTCCCAAATTTGGAATTTTGGTCTTAAAATTGAAAAAGGCGCGATTTAAACCGCGCCTTTAAAACTACAAAATATCGATGGTGTAATCTTCAATCACGGTATTTGCCAAAAGCTTTTCGCACATGGCTGTAATATCAGATTGCGCTTTTGTCTTGTCGTCGCCCGAAAGCTGAAGATCGAAGACTTTGCCTTGGCGAACGCCGTCAAGACCATCAAACCCAAGTGCAGACATTGCACCTTCAATTGCTTTACCTTGCGGATCCAAAACACCGTTTTTCAATGTAACGGTTACACGTGCTTTGATCATTTTTCTGCCTATAATTAAATTGAACTTTGATGGTTGGCACAAAGTGCGCCAATCTTATTCGTCGTCTGATTTAACAAGCACCGGACCCGATGGGCGAGGCGGCTCGTTTTCATTCATAATGCCAAGACGTCTTGCAACTTCTTGATAGGCTTCTGTCAGGCTGCCCAAATCGCGACGGAACACATCTTTGTCGAGTTTTTGGTCGCTTTCGATATCCCAAAGGCGGCATGAATCTGGAGAGATTTCATCTGCAACAACAATGCGCATTTGATCATCTTCAAACAGACGTCCACATTCGATTTTAAAATCAACAAGCTTGATGCCAACACCTAAGAAAAGACCCGTCAGGAAATCATTGACGCGAATGGCAAGCGCCATAATATCGTCAATTTCTTGCGGAGATGCCCAGCCAAATGCCGTGATATGCTCTTCAGAGACCAAAGGATCATCCAATGAATCATCTTTATAGCAAAACTCAATGATGGAGCGCGGCAACACAGTGCCTTCTTCAAGGCCCAAACGTTTTGATAAGGTGCCAGCGGCAACATTGCGCACAATGATCTCAAGCGGAATAATATCCACTTCTTTGATCAACTGCTCACGCATGTTCATACGCTTGATAAAATGCGTAGGAATGCCGATAGAGTTGAGATGATTAAAGATGTATTCGGAAATGCGGTTATTCAACACGCCTTTTCCGTCGATCACATCCTGCTTTTTCTTATTAAATGCAGTTGCGTCATCTTTAAAAAATTGAATAAGTGTTCCTGGCTCAGGACCTTCATATAAAATTTTGGCCTTGCCTTCGTAAATACGGCGACGATTTTTCATAATAAACTCGATTGGTGCGCTCTTTAAAAAGAGGAGCAAATATAGTGAATCTGAGGCTTCATAGGGTCTTTAACTTATACGAAGGTGATTCACAACTTTTATTGGTCTGGTTTCCCCCTTTAATCACAACAGATATATTTTTAGGCAATAATTCAGATTTTGGCCTTCTCTTTTGGCTCAACAATGTCCATATAAGATTTAAGAGTGATCTTTATAGAGCACGAATGAAAAATATTAGGAGATGGCTATGAGTAGTTTTGATGATCGTAAAAATGCATTTGAGAACAAGTTTGCCCATGATGCAGACACGAAATTTAAAATTGAAGCCCGCCGCAACAAGTTGCTAGGCCTTTGGGCAGCAGAACTACTCGGCAAAGATGGCGATGCCTATGCTAAAGAGGTTATTGCATCAGATTTTGAAGAAGCTGGCGATGAAGACGTGTTTAAAAAGCTTCGCGGTGATTTGGGTGATGATGTGTCAGACGACACAATTCGCGACAAAATGATCTGGGCCTTGGGTGTTGCCGAAGAGCAAATTCAAAGCGATTCTTAAGTCTGCTTGATTTGAATAATGATCAGTTTTAAAGATTAAATCACCCGCGCCTCATGTTATAAATGACATGAGCGTGGGTTTTTTGTTTGATAGCAAAAGGTGTTTGAGGAGAGTGACCATGCTGACATTTGCAGACCGGATGCATAAAGGCGAGACGATTTACACCCTATGGAGCCAAGTTGGGTCGCCTCAATTGGTGGCGCAATTTGCACTATCTGATTTTGATGGCATTGTAATCGACATGCAGCATGGTGTTCACAGCGATGATACGGTTGTGACCTCAGGTGAAGCGATTATCGCTGCGGACAAAATTGCTATTGTGCGATTGCCCGTGGATCGTTTTGATGCGGCAAGCCGGGCGCTTGATCTGGGCTATGAAGCAGTGATCGCCCCAATGATCAACACCAAACAAGATGCACAGACATTTGCCAAATTCATGAAATACCCACCGATTGGCGAGCGGTCATGGGGCCCAGGGCGTGCTGTGCAGCAACATAAAGTAAAAAGCGCGGATTATCTGCAAATCGCCAATCAACAAACACTCGCATTTGCGATGATTGAAACCCGAAAAGCCTATGAGAATTTTGATGAGATCATCTCAACAGATGGTATCGATGGCATTTTTGTTGGCCCATCAGATTTGTCAATTGATTTTGCAAATGGCGCTGGCGTTGATCCAAATATGCCAGAAACCCAGCAGCCGATGAAAGATATGGCAATACGCGCCAAACAACATGGCAAATTCGCAGGCATTTTTGCACGCAATCCCGAAGATGCGCCACGTTATACCAGCTGGGGCTATCAGTTCGTCAATGTAAGTTATGATGGAGCGCTGCTTGCAGATGGCTGTCAAAGCTATCTGGAACGGGCTGAGATTTCAAAGAAATAGCGGTTTAAACGTTCGACGCAACCATGCCAAAGCCCATGTGCCTTTGTTCTTTTTTGATCACTTCGCGTGTGACGTGGACCAAGTTGTCTTGCTCATATTGCGCGCCAACATGGCTTTTCGTATCTTCAAGCAAGTACTGACTAGATGCATTAGAAATCATCTGAGCGCGCGTGTTTGCTTTTTGGCGTAGGGCCATCGCATCAAAATGCTTGTCATCAACAAGCGCAACGACGTTTAAATTGCGGTAAGCGGTATCAGTTGAACCGATACCACGCGCAGAATTTCTGATAGGAGACGGCGTCGTTTTTCGCGCGGTCTCTCCAAGGGCTTTCATAAAGCTATAGGGTGATGACGTCATAAGTTTACTCGATGCTAACTATAATATCGATGACCCTAACGCCAAAGCGTTACTGAAAACTTATCCTGTTTGATTTTTTTAAAACTGCTTAGGTTTTTCGCTCAAAGCCCTTGCATGAATTTAGCAAAGGTTAGCGAGCCTTCTGGCCATGGACCATGGCCAGCAGCATCATCAATATGACCACGCTCGCCGGCATCAACAAACATAGATCCCCATGCACCTGCAATATCTTCAGCTTTTTCAATGCTTGAAAATTCATCATTTTGACTTGCAACTACAACAGATGGAAATGGTAGCGGATCACGCGGGTAGGGGCCAAATGTCATCAAATGCTTTGGGCGAATTTGTGGATTTGCCACATCTGGCGGCGCAACAAAAAAGCCAGCAATAACAGGCTTTTTAAACAAGGGAATGGCCTGTATTGCCGTTGCAACACCAAGCGAATGGGCAACCAAAACAACAGGTTTTTCAGCCTTGTTGACCTCTTCGGCCAGTCGTATCGTCCATTCTTCCACAACAGGTTTAGACCATTCGTCTTGCTCCACACGACGCGCAGATTTAATGCGCTCCACCCATCTTGTTTGCCAATGGTCAGGACCAGAGTTTTTATACCCCGGAATGATCAAAATTTCTGTGTCTGCTGCTTTCATTTATCTGCTCTTGTTGTTTGTATGTGAACATATTACAACCGAATATGAAAAGATTTTATACTACAATTATAGGTATGTTATGCGTTGTATTATTGGTGTTATCTACCCATTATCAACTCATCCCAATACAAAAATCAACACAGAATTTGGGACGCATATTACTCGCTCAAAATTTTTCTTGTTCGCCCAAGAAAACATGCGGCAAAATGAGAAGCTGCACTGAGGCTTATTTTTTCCTATCTCAATGTGGGCATAAACGTCGAGATGGCGATAATGACGGCATTACATGCGAGAAACTGTGTGGTAAAACAAAATCTCGCATGAAACAGCTTTTAGATGCTGGGCTTTAACGCCAAGCATAAAATCAGATTTAACTCTCGCCAAATACCCGATTAAAGATCGTATCAACATGTTTGGTGTGATAGCCAAGGTCGAATTTTTCGCGGATGGTTTTTTCATCCAAAACTGCCATTACATCTTCATCGGCCAAAAGCTCCGTTAAGAAGTCTTTGCCTTCTTCCCAAACGCGCATCGCATTGCGTTGGACAAGACGATATGAATCTTCGCGAGATTGACCCGCTTGTGTAAGTGCCAACAAAACGCGCTGTGAATGTACAAGACCACGAAATTTATTCATGTTTTTCATCATGTTATCAGGATAAATCAAAAGCTTGTCGATCACGCCAGTCAAGCGCACAAGGGCAAAATCAAGCGTCACTGTCGCATCAGGTCCAATCATCCGCTCAACAGATGAGTGTGAGATATCACGCTCATGCCAAAGCGCCACATTTTCCATAGCAGGCAATGCATAGGCGCGCACCATACGGGCAAGACCAGTTAGGTTTTCGGTCAAAACCGGATTGCGTTTATGCGGCATTGCTGATGAGCCTTTTTGGCCCGGTGAGAAGAACTCTTCAACTTCAAGAACTTCTGTGCGTTGCAAATGGCGGATTTCGGTTGAAACACGTTCAATCGATGAGGCAATCACACCAAGTGTTGCAAAATACATCGCATGACGATCACGCGGCACAACTTGCGTTGATACAGGCTCAGCCGATAGGCCAAGTGCTTTGGCTACATGCTCTTCAACGCTTGGATCGATATTGGCAAAGGTGCCAACAGCACCAGAAATCGCACAAGTGGCAATGTCTTCGCGAGCTGCAAGAAGGCGTTTTTTATTACGATCAAATTCTGCATAAGCCTGTGCAAGCTTTACACCAAATGTTGTTGGCTCTGCGTGAATACCGTGGCTACGGCCAATTGTGATTGTATCTTTATGTTCAAAAGCACGCTTTTTAAGGGCTGCCAACATTTTGTCCATATCTTCAAGCAGAAGATCGGTCGCTTTGACAAGTTGCACGTTAAAGCAGGTATCAAGCACATCAGAAGATGTCATGCCTTGGTGTACAAAACGAGCATCATCGCCAACAATGTCAGCCAAATGGGTGAGGAACGCAATAACATCGTGTTTTGTCACAGCTTCAATTTCGTCGATTTTATCAACATCAAAGGTCGCAGCGCCACCTTTTTCCCATATTGTTTCAGCAGCAGATTTTGGGATCACACCAAGTTCGGCAAGCGCATCACAAGCGTGAGCTTCGATTTCAAACCAGATGCGGAATTTACTTGCGGGCGACCAAATGTCTGTCATTTCCTTGCGGGAGTAACGCGGGATCATATTGAGTTCTCTTATTTTGGTATTGAAGATGGCGCCGTTGTAGACCGAACACCCACGCAAATCAACGCCACGCAGCCTTACAGCTCGGTCTTAAGTCAAGTTACGAACAGTTAGATGAAGACTTGTGGTTCTGGAACGCCTTTGAAGTCGTCAAGTTTGATAAAATACGTTGCGCCTGCATTTTGGGTTTTGATATCAACATCCCCCAATCCTTCTGATGCAGATGTGCAAAACAATGTCTGATAATCATCACCGCCAAAAGCAGGGCAGGTGATCTGTTGGGCGGTTGCGTGCTGAGCTGTGATAAGTTTGCCAGTTTGATCGTAACACGATACACGGCCTGCACCCCATTGAGCAATCCACATATTACCTCTTGCATCAATCACAGCACCATCGGGCGAAAGCTTTGCTGCATTCAGATCAAGATAAATCTTGGGCTCTGATATCGGCCACCCATCTTGGTCTAACCGAACGCTCATAATTTGCCGCGTGAAAGTGTCTGTAAAATAGGCGACACTTCCATCAATTGCAAAACATATTGAATTGGTAATGGTCAGGTCGCCAAATAGTTTGCGTAACTCACCTTTGTAATAGCGGTAAATACTGCCCGCTTTGTCTTCAGCGCGCTTACCCATTGTGCCAATCCAAAACCCCCCTTGGCGATCCGCACGACCATCATTGGATCTGGTGATTGGATTGTCAGCCTCAAGCGGTGCGAGCGTGTTTTTTGTTTCATCCTCTAAATTAAAGGCAAACAACTCAGTTTCAGAGGCTATCATCAGCGTGTTAAAATCAATCCAACCTGCAGCAGACACATGCGCATCAAATTGCCAGACCTTGGCGTTTTGATCATCAAGGTTTCTTTCGAATAAGCGATGCTTAAGGATATCAAACCAAAAGAGTGAACTCCTCAAAGGATGCCAAAGCACACCTTCGCCAAGACTATTTTGCGTGGCGTCAAAAACTTGCATAACTATACCTTTTGAGATTGGCCGATAATTTGGTTAAATGAAGATCTAAAGTTGATATCAAATTACACTAACTGCATCCTACAATCTATGTAAAATAGAGCTGTTTGTGTCGATATTTTTTCTATTGGGTGACTAAATAGCGGCAACAATACTGGTTCATTCTACAGCTTTCGGCGTTATTGTCGGACTAAACAGGCGAATACGATGGGATGTATGATGTTCTATTTTATCGTTTTTGAATAAAGTAAAATGCAATACACATGAAAAAGCATGTTATTTTGCAGTCATGTAATGTCTTTTTTGTTCCAAAAACTAAAAATGGGACTTTGTTCAACCTAGGAATGCAACAGATTTATTCTGTTTTGGTTGTGCGTTCAAGAGTATCAATCCTAGGTAAATACTATTGATTTCATTAATGTTTTATTTCAGTATTTATGAAAAAGTCTATCGCTAGAGGCTGGGGGAATGCTCCCAGTTAGCATGATGCGAGCTCTAGAACAGTCTACTGTTCATGTCCCTATTATCGATAGATAGCTCGGATCAAAATCGTGAAAATCTCAAAAAAACTCCCCATAGCCGCTGCAATTTTGACTTTGGTTACTGTTAGCGTCGCAAGTGTTGCCGGCTTCATGGTCAGTGCACACTTTATAGAAGCTCAAACTGATGAAAAAATTATGGCCATAGCCGATGGCAGACGAAATCAGGTTGAAACCTACCTTCATACGATTGAGACTGATTTGGTCAGGCTGTCGACCGACACCAAAGTAACTGGCGCAATGGGTGCTTTTTCTTTCGGTTGGAATTTTATCGGTGGTGATAAAGTAGCAGAGCTTCAAAAACGTTATATCGAAGACAACCCCAATCCATTGGGTGAAAAACAAAAATTAGATTCGGCCGAAATTGATGGTTATGACGCGTCGCACAAGAAGTCTCACGATTTTTTCCGAACTTTTATCGAGAAGAATGGTTATTACGATCTCTTCTTAGTCAATCCTGACGGTGATGTTATTTACTCCGTTTATAAAGAAACTGATTATGCCACAAATCTTGCCAATGGCGAGTGGAAAGACACCGGTCTTGCGCGCGCTTGGAAAGGTGTCGTTGCAAATGCATCGCCCGATAAAATGGTATTTGATGATTATGCACCTTACGCGCCATCAGCCGATGCGCCGGCAGCGTTTATTGCAAAGTCAATTACCAAAGGTGGCACCATTGTTGGTACCCTCATTTTGCAAATGCCAAACTCAACCATTGGTAAAATTATGTCCAATACAACAGGTTTGGGGATCACGGGTGAAACCGTTTTGCTTAAATCTGATGGCACAATGATCTCAGATTCAAAGAAAACGGATGAAGTTGAAGCGCTCAAAGTAAAATTGGATTTAAGCACTAATCTTTTAGAGAACTCCTTTGCTGGGTTGCCGGTAGGCGATATCGAAGGTTACCGTGGTGAACCCTATCATTTGTCTGTTGTGCGTGTAGATTTTGAAAATCAAAACTGGATGGTCGCTGCGCTGATTTCAAAAGAAGAAGCAAATGCTGGTCTCACGACACTTCGCAATATTATCATCTTAATCTCGTTGGTTTTACTGGGTGTTTCACTATTAGCAGCCTTCATATTCTCTCGTTCAATCACCAATCCAATCGGCCAAGTGATCAACGACATGAAAGAATTGGTCTCAGGCAATACAAACCTTGATCTTAAAGGGACTGAGCGCAGTGATGAGATTGGCGAAATGTTCCAAGCCGTATCTGTGTTCCGTGATGCAGCACTTGAAAAAGAACGCCTAGAAGAAGAGGGCGAAGAAAACCGCGCCATGAACGAGCAAGAGCGTAGTCGCAATGAAGAGCTGAAAGAAATGGAAGCTGCCAAATTAGCAGCCGCTATTGAT
>CAXBCW010000008.1:0-70178 GCA_963974325.1 uncultured Rhizobiaceae bacterium | reverse complement strand
CAACAAAACCAAACCATCAGACCGCCGCGTTTTATGCGGTACAGATTGCAAAAAAGCATCAACTGATCCGTCATGAGGTTGGGTTTTTAAATCTGACATTGAAGCTCTCAATTCATATTTAGGTGTCCACGCAAGGTATTGAACTACACCGAAGAACTATTGGCAAGTTCTGACACCATGATGGTATTTTTATCCGTTGGAACAAAATCGGGTAAAATCCGGTTCAGTTTCTCATCAGAAATTTTGTGTTCAAGCTCATAAAGATATCGCATTTCGAGCATTTCATAGGCGACTTTCCAAAACGGGCTTAAAAAATAAAGAATAAACCACGGAAATCTTTTTGCCCGCACATTCTGACCCATCTTATCAGAGATAGCCTTTGCAAGCTCCACAGCTGATATATTGATCCCGTCAAAAGGAATATCTTCAAACTGAGATAATTCATTTCTTTTGTCCGCCAACATAACAGCTGCTTTTGCCCAATCAGGAAGATAACAGAACGAATGTTTGACCTCAATCGGCCCCAATGATTGGACAATACCCTTGTCAACTTTGCTCAGCATCAGTGCGCCCATCATCGTATCGCTTCGGCCAATATCGATAAAATCCCCTGCCCGCAAAATGATAGATTGCACGCCGTCTTGGCTTGCTTTCTCATAAGCTGCCTCCATCTCAATCCGAATGCGCCCTTTGCGCGTTTTAGCTCTATGGGGCGTGTTCTCATCTAACAAACCCACACGCTCACCATAAACATAAATATTGCCTGGGATAATCACAGTCGCACCGCTTGCTTTTGCCGCACCGATCACTTGGGACGTAATTTTGGGAATATCCTCAGCCCAATTTGCATAGCCTATGGGGTTAAACCCATTGATGATCACATCCGCACCCATTGAGCGTTCAACAATATCATCCTTGGAACGGTCCAACATTCGCACATTCCATCCAGCATTTTTAAACGCAAGCGCTGAATGGCGACCAATTTTTCCCGATGCACCAAGTATAAGAACTGTTTTTGACATTTTTTATCTCCATTTTCATATCGATGAAGATATCTGCCATTCACAAAGCAATCTCAATTGACAAAAAATAGATATGAGACATACAAATATGAATGTCTCATATTCTAAAAAACCTCGACTGGTCCCTTATTCAATCCTTCATCTCAGTTGCTGAAACAGGCTCATTGACACAAGGCGCAAAACAATTGGGCAAAAGCCAACCGACAATTGGTCGCAATATTTCAAATATTGAAGCCATGCTCGACACTCAGCTTTTTAATCGCGAGCGCCATGGATTATCACTGACAGATAAAGGCGAGGAACTGCTCAAAATTGCCCACGAAATGCAATCTTCTGCGGCAAAACTTGTTTTAAATGTTGCAGGTGGTTCAAATGAGATGAGCGGAACCGTTCGCATAACCGCGTCCCAAGTTATTTCCAACTTTACTCTACCTGCAATATTGGCAAAAATTAATACCGCACATCCCAATATTGAGATTGAGCTTCATGCAAGCGATGACAGTGAGAACCTACTTTTTCATGAAGCAGATATTGCCGTTCGGATGTATAGGCCAGATCAACTTGACATTATTACACGCCATATTTGCGATATTGAAATAGGTTTCTTTGCGTCCAAAACCTATCTCGAACGTGTCGGAACGCCTCAAACGATTGACGAGATGAAAGAGCTGGATTGGATTGGCTATGATAGATCAGAACTGATGCTCAAGGGCATGCGTCAGTTTGGTTGGCAAGTCGATCGAAGTTTCTTCAAAACCAGATGTGACGACCAAGCGGTTTATTGGCATATGGTCAAAGCCGGTTGCGGCATCGGGGTGGGCCAAGTCAATATTGGCCTGTCAGACAATACTATTGTTCAGCTATTTCCAGATGCACCAATACCATCGATCCCTGTCTGGTTGACGGCGCCCAAGGCTTTGCGAAACTCTGCGAGAATTCGGTATGTCTATGATCTTCTTGCATCAGAGATCAAAATCTCCACACAAAAAAAGAGGTAGCTTTCGCCACCTCTTTAAATTCAAATCATAAATGGTTTGATTAACCGCTAACACCAGCAAGCGATGTCACAGCACGTCTATTTTGTGACCAACATGAAATATCATCACACACAGCGACAGGGCGCTCTTTACCCAAAGACAATGTCTGAACTCGGCTTGGCGTTAGTCCAAGGGACATCAAATAGTCACGTGTGGCAGCTGCACGACGTGCACCCAATGCCAAGTTATATTCACGCGTGCCGCGCTCATCAGCATGACCTTCAATCCGCACCGTTTTAGTCGGATATTGATTGAGCCAAACAACTTGTCGTCTCAAAATATCAGCAGCATCCGGACGGATCACAGCGGAATCTGTGTTAAAGAAAATCTTATCACCAACATTGGAGGTGAAATCTTGTTGAGATCCCGCCACAGCACCATTAGCAGCCAATCCAGAATTAAGTCCCAACTCAGAAACATTGTTAGGCAGTGAGTTCTTTTTAGATGCGCAACCTGCAAGCGCTAGAACCATGAACAGTGCAACAAATGACTTGTTACGAGATAGAACCTCGATAGCGCTCATTGTTGATCTCCTTGAAAAAAGTAAAGTTGA
This sequence comes from uncultured Rhizobiaceae bacterium, assembly GCA_963974325.1. GTDB lineage: Bacteria > Pseudomonadota > Alphaproteobacteria > Rhizobiales > Rhizobiaceae > Lentilitoribacter. Next base: position 67,566 of record CAXBCW010000008.1, on the reverse strand, counting down.
CAAATTCTAACGGTTTTCGGTTAATTCCACCTCAACAGACAGAGTTAACAAAACATTATAAACGCCTAAAAAGCCCTCAATTGTCGTGCTTTGATGGCTCAATCGTGGCAAAACTCAGACTATTCTAAAAGTGATGACCAAGCTGGGTCTGACGCAAAGTTTGGCGTTTGTACTTTTCGCTCGTTATATCCTGTCAAATCAATACTGGTAAGCTGTGGGCCACCTGAGCCTGCTGGTTGACGGAAGAACATCAATACACGGCCATTTGGTGCCCATGTTGGCCCCTCATTGTGAAACCCTGTCGTTAAAATGCGTTCACGCGATCCATCAGTTTTCATCACACCAATGGAGAACTTTCCACCAGCCCTTTTTGTAAAGGCAATCAAATCTCCACGTGGCGACCAAACTGGGGTCGAATAGGATCCATTACCAAAGGAGATGCGGCGTTGATTGGAGCCGTTCGCTTCCATAATATACAGCTGTTGTCGTCCACCACGATCCGATTCAAACACAATCTTTGAACCATCCGGCGCATAAGATGGCGAGGTATCAATGGCAGCCGTATTGGTCAAACGAGTTGTCTGACGAGAGCGAAGATCCATTGTGTAAATATTCGCATTGCCACCTTCTTGCAGGCTCATAATCACTTTTTGACCATCAGGTGAGAAACGCGGCGAGAATGTCATCCCAGGGAAATTACCAACAAGCTCACGCTGTCCTGTTTCCAATTGCAACAAATACACACGCGGTAGCCCACCTTCAAAAGACATATAGGTGATCTCTTGTTTACTCGGTGAAAAACGCGGTGTGAGCACAAGATCTGCACCATTGGTCAGCATCTTTAGGTTTGCACCATCTTGATCCATAATAGCCAACTGCTTGACCCGATTAATTTTCGGACCACTTTCTGACACAAACACAATACGGGTATCAAAATAACCTTTTTCACCAGTCAAACGCTGGTAAATCGCATCTGATATAATATGCGCAACGCGGCGCCAGTTTTCAGGTTTTGAATACAAACGCTGGTCAATCAATTGCTCTGCACCAAAACTATCCCACAGGCGAAATTCGATCTTCAACCGACCATCGGCTTCTGTTGAAACCCCACCAGTGACCAAAGCTTGGGCATTGATAAGCTGCCAATCAGCAAATTTTGGTGTCGCATTGGCATCTGTAATCTTTTGAATAAACGCCGCTTTTTTCACCGGGCTAAATAGGCCAGAACGTTTTAAATCGGCTTCAACAATATCGCTAATGTCCTTGCCCACTTTTTCCGATGAAATAAAATCGGTAATCGCAATCGGCAATGGTTCAACATTTGCCTGATTAACATCTATCTCAACAACGGCAAAACTAGCGCGCGACATGAGTGCTACACACATGAAAGTTGCGAAGGTGGAGATCAAGATTTTTCTAATCAAAAACATAAGGTCAAATCCTATTGTCAAAAGAGTTGGCTGGGATCAAAGTTGACGATGACTTCGGACCAGGTATCAAATTTATCGAGCGGCAAATCATAAGGCTGCGACCGCAAAACGGCTCTACGCGCACTGCCCGCAAGGGTTTGTCGCGCAGACTGCGAACCGCCCGTTGCACTTACATCAGGTTGGCCAACAATATTGCCAGAACGATCAAGCTGCATAGACACGGTAATGCGAATATCTCCGCCATCGGCCAGTCCTGGAATTATGTTCCAGTTTTTTTGTATCTGACCACGAAGAGCATCCATTTCGCTTTGCGATAGTTTTCCAGCAGGGTTTGTTGTTTTTGCACCAAGCCCCTGTTTCTTTGCCGACGTTTTTGCACCACCACCTTGTGCTTCTTGTTTATTCAATAATGATGCAATTTCATCTGAATTGAAGTCACTAGCTTTAGCCGCCGTTTGTGGCTTTTCAACGACTTCGGTCTTTTTGCGATCTGGAGTCTTGGCCGTTTTGGCTGGAGCAACTTGCTCGCGGAAGATAGGAACAGGGCCAGTTTTAGGCAGCGCGACCCGTTCTTCAACAAGTGGCTCTGCTGTTTTAATGGCATCTGCCACAGGATCGGGCAATGCAGGGGCAGCTTCCGTTGGAAGCGCTGCAATTTCTGTCGCCGGTGCCGTTTCTTGTTTAGGTTCAAGCTTGACTTGTTTAATAGGCTCAGGCGTTGGTTCTGGCGCAATTGGAGTTTTTGGTTTTGGATCAGCTTTCGGCGGCGCTTTTGACACAACTTCCGTCACGCTTGGCACAGGAACTTTTAAGCTTTTAAAATCAATTTTATTGTCGCCAGTATTTTGCGCATCTTCAACTTTGGTCTGGGTTTCCGTTGGTTTCGGCGCAGGCTTTGCTTTTGCTGATGCGTCCTTCTCACCTTCGACCACTTGGGTAATATCTTCAAACGGCACAATGGAAACAGGCACAGCCTCAACATTGGCAACTTCCATGGTTTTAGGCGCACTAAAAGAGAACAATGCAAAACCAAATAAGGTAACATGTAGAATTGAGGATATGACGATGCTGAACTGCATGGGCTAGCTGCCTTGCTCCTGTAGCGTAACAAGGCCAAGGTTTTTAAAACCGGCAGCGGAAATCCGCGCCATGACTTTCATAACCGTGCCATAATCAGCATTGGTATCACCGCGAACATAGATACGTTCGCTAAAGCCCGTTGTCGAAATCGCTTCAAGTTTTGGCACAACCTCATCAATCCCAATCGCGGTTTCTTGAAGGAAGATTAAACCCTCCGCATTGACCGAAACTGTAATGGGTTGGGTATCAGAATTCAGCGCATTGGCTTGTGTTTCAGGCAAATCAATCGGCACACCAACGGTGAGCAAAGGTGCAGCCACCATAAAAATGATCAACAGAACCAACATCACATCCACAAACGGCGTGACATTAATTTCACTCATCGGTGCCAATTTACGGCCTCTACGACGAGACGACGACCGCCCACCAGAATTTTGCATCATTATGCCCCTGACATTTGAGTGTTGGATTGCGGCGGCTGATTTTGTTGTTGCACTTGTGAACGCTCGTCCAATTGACGTGATAAAATACCAGAAAATTCATCGGCAAACCCTTCCATACGACCATTAAGCTTGGCCGCATCAGAAGAGAATTTATTGTAGGCAATAACAGCTGGAATAGCTGCCAACAGACCAATGGCCGTTGCAAGCAATGCTTCGGCAATACCTGGCGCGACAACAGCAAGATTGGTTGATTTTGAAGTGGCAATAGCCTGAAACGATGTCATAATACCAATAACAGTTCCAAAAAGCCCAATAAATGGTGCAGCTGATCCGATTGTTGCAAGCCAGCCTAGGCGTGATTCCAAGGTTTCAGATTCTTTTGCAAGCGACACATCCATTGCTTTATCAATGCGCATTTGAAGGCCCATTGGGGATTTTGCGCCACGTTCAAACGACTTTTTCCACTCTTGCATTGCTGCCAAGAAAATAGCGCCCATGCCCGAGTTTGCTTTGCGCTCTGACAAAGATCGGTAAAGCTCTTCCAAAGATTGACCAGACCAAAACAGATCTTCAAAACGGTCGAGTTGGCGACGAAACTTATTGAAAGAAACCACCTTGTCGACAACAATTGCCCATGTCCAAACAGATGCCATCAGCAATCCGATCATCACGAGCTGCACGACAAATCCTGCTTCTAAAAATAGCGATAGCAATGTGACATCTGATGTCGCTGCTAATCCAACCTTTTCCATTTTCAATCCTTCAAACTGATCATCAGGCCCAATGAATATCACCCGAGCACTGTCTAAATTTCATGGTGATGAAGCGAACATAAAAAAGCTCAGGCCATGCCATTAGCTTGTTTTGTCTAAAAATTGCGGTCAAAGAATGGCGCATATCCAACAACACATTCACCAGCGTCAATAGGACATATTTATGGTTAATGAAGCGTTAGGATTGGCTTATTGCGCGGCCATATCACGTAAAATTTACCGATAAACGGTTTAAAACAATGATTCCGGCAGGCGGCGCGGGCGACCATTGCCATTGATGCAAGCAACAGTCACATCAGCTTTAGTCAACAGCTCTGTGCCACAATAAATACTCTGCTCAAGGATCATTCGTGCGCCTTTGGCAAATGTCGGCTCTGTTATAATGATCAGAACATCATCCATGCGAGCAGATTTAAGGTAATCAATGGAGATCTTGCCAACGACAAATGCCACCGATTCTTCGGGCATATTTTGCCTATAAGATTTGCTCTGGATAAGGCCCTTACAGCGAATGAATTCCGTGCGTCCGCGTTCCATAAAATGCAAATAACGGGCGTGATACACAGCACCTGAAAAATCTGTATCCTCATAATAAACACGTTGGGTGAGTTTATGACCTTTTTGGGTCAATTCGCCTTGAAACTTTATGTGCAGTTCAGACATTGGTTTTTAGCTCTCATCTTGAAAAAGACTGGTTTGTTGAAGATCAAAATCTTTGGGAGGGTTAAGTCCCAAATGTTTCCAAGCATTTGACGTGAGCATGCGCCCACGCGGCGTTCGTTGAATAAAGCCCTGCTGGATGAGATAAGGCTCAATAATATCTTCAATCGCATCCCGTGGTTCTGAAAGACCCGCTGCAATGGTTTCGATACCAACAGGCCCGCCGCCAAAGTTACTTGCAATCATCGTTAAATAACGGCGATCCAATTGATCAAGCCCCATCGCATCCACGGACAATCGGGTCAGGGCATTATCGGCAATGTCTTTTGTCACAGCTTCAACTTTAGCAACTTCTGCAAAATCACGAACACGGCGCAGCAAACGACCTGCAATGCGCGGCGTGCCACGTCCACGACGCGCAATCTCTTGCGCCCCTTCAACTGTGATATTTAATCCCATAATCCGAGCGCCACGACGCACAATGGATTCCAATTCTTCAACAGAATAAAACTGTAGCCGGATAGGAATACCAAAACGATCACGAAGCGGATTGGTCAAAAGACCCAATCTTGTGGTCGCCGCAACAAGTGTGAACTTTGCCAAATCGATTTTAACTGACCGTGCAGCAGGTCCCTCGCCAATGATGAGATCGAGCTGAAAATCTTCCATCGCTGGATACAGGATTTCTTCAACAGCTGGACTAAGGCGATGAATTTCATCAATAAAAAGCACATCACGCTCTTCAAGGTTTGTCAAAAGAGCGGCTAAATCACCAGCTTTTGCAATCACAGGACCTGATGTTGAGCGAAAATTAACGCCCAATTCTTTGGCCATGATTTGCGATAAAGTGGTTTTTCCCAAGCCAGGAGGCCCGACAAACAAGACATGATCGAGCGCTTCACCACGGTTTTTGGCAGCTTCAATAAAGATCTTTAAATTTGCACGCGCTTCAGCTTGGCCAGTAAAATCATCCAACGATTGCGGACGCAAATTTGCTTCGACATCCTCGCCACGTTTTTCAGGGTCCAAAATAGGGTTTTGATCACTCATCTTATCTTACTCGCACAGGATCAATTATTTGGCTAGTTCTTTAAGACCTAGGCGGATGAGTTTTGCGCTATCCATACCTTCAGCATTATCAACACCTGCCGTGCGTAAAGCTGCACCAACAGCATTGGCCGCTTGATCACGCGAATAGCCCAAATTAGATAAAGCTGACACGGCATCAGCAACAGGTGCAGAGGCAACGCCCTCACCCAAGTCTTGCTTAAGCCCCATATCGGGCGCATCCATAGCACCCAAAGCAGGCGCTTTATTCTTAAGCTCAGCAACAATGCGCTGGGCGACTTTTGGGCCAATACCCGGCGCACGAGAAACCATGGCTTTGTCTTGAAGCGCAATCGCATTTGCGAGATCAGACGCAGATAATGTGGATAAAACAGCAAGCGCAACTTTTGCGCCAACGCCCTGAACACTTTGCAACAGTTTAAACCATTCGCGTTCTAACTCGGTGACAAAACCAAACAGTTTAAGTTGGTCTTCGCGCACATAGGTCTCAATATAAAGCACAACCGCCTCGCCTTCAGATCCAATACCACCCAATGTGCGGGACGAACAAAACGCGACATAGCAAACTCCATGCACATCGATGAGCAGATAATCGCCTGCAATCTCTTCAATCGTGCCTTTTAATTTACCAATCATCGTCTAACCCACCGCTATTTTATAATCGAGAACTGTGCGGTTATGTGCATGACATATCGCAACCGCCAAAGCATCGGCTGCATCATCTGTATGAAACACAGCTTTTGGCATTAAGACTTTTACCATGAGTTGGATTTGTTTTTTATCACCATGGCCGACACCAATCACTGATTTCTTCACAGCATTTGGTGCATATTCTGCAACGCGCAATCCGGCACGCGCAGGAACAAGCATCGCAATGCCTCGCGCTTGGCCCAATTTCAGCGTAGAGGCAGGATTTACATTGACGAAAGTATTTTCAACAGCCGCTTCAAAGGGTTGGTATTGATGAATTATCTCTTCCAAACCATCATGAATTTGGCAAAGCCTTGAAGCAAGATCCATTTTACTATCGGATTTAACGGTGCCAGACGCAATAAACTTGAGTGAATTGCCAGTTGAATCAACAATCCCCCAACCAGTATTGCGTAACCCGGGATCAATCCCAATTATTCGAATCGTAGCGCTCATGACATTACCCTATTACCAATTGCCATAAACATCCAACATAAACGTGAACAAAACAAAAACAAACTATATATTTACAAAAAAGCCGAGCGATGTGCCCAGCTTTTTTTAACAGTTTGAAGACTTAATGAGGCAGTTTAAGAAAGGCAAGCTATCACTTCATCTGAAATATCAAAGTTTGAATAAACATTTTGAACATCATCATCATCATCTAAAACATCCATAAAGCGCAAAAGCTGTTCAGCTTTATCTGCGCCCACTGGTGTTTCGTTTTGTGGCTTCCAAATCGCTTTAACTGATTTTGGCTCGCCCAACGTTGCTTCCAATGCCGATGACACATCACCGATATCTTCAAACGCACAATACACAGTGTGCGTTTCTTCATCCGACACAACATCTTCAGCGCCAGCTTCAATACCAGCTTCCATCAATGCATCTTCATCACCAACCTCTGCCGCATAAGTAATCTCGCCAACATGATCGAACATGAAGCCAACAGAACCTGTTTCGCCCAATGCGCCACCAGATTTCGTAAAGGCTGTACGAACGTTCGATGCCGTGCGATTGCGGTTATCTGTTAGTGCTTCCACAATAACGGCCACGCCACCTGGGCCATAACCCTCATAGCGAACTTCATCATAATTCTCGCCGTCTTTATCCGCAGCTTTATTAATAGCGCGGGTAATATTATCTTTTGGCATTGAGAGTTGTTTTGCATTTTGAACCGCCAAACGAAGGCGTGGGTTCATAGCAATATCTGGCGCACCCATTTTGGCTGCAACAGTGATTTCACGTGCCAACTTGGAAAACATTTTTGAACGCACAGCATCTTGGCGTCCCTTGCGGTGCTGAATATTTTTAAACTTGGAATGGCCTGCCATGAAATCCTCTTATCGCGAACTTGGTATGTAAATTTATTGACTGTCTTATAAAATCAAACTGCGGCTTCGTCTAGAGCCCATTCGATTGATATAAATCTATGCTGTTTCTGAGCCCGACTGATGACTACCAGAAGTAAGGAACTGTTTCTTCAAGGCGCGCACCCAATCGTAAGGGTGCAATTTTTTCAGCTAATCCCGTTCGGTCCGATATTTCAACGCCAACGCCGCAAATTGTTGCAGGCCCTTTGGCAACTTCCATACGGCCGCGTGGAATTTTGGTGACAAACCGATTGATCAGCTCTTCTTTTTCCATGCCAAGCGATGAATTGTAATCTCCACACATGCCAGAATCTGACATATAACCAGTACCACCATCCAAAATCTGGCAATCAGCTGTTGGCATATGGGTATGTGTTCCAACCACAAGACTGGCCCGACCATCCACAAAATGACCAAAACATTGCTTTTCGCTGGTGGCTTCGGCATGAAAATCAATGATCACAGCATCGGCTTGCTCGCCCAATGGACATGAACCAAGAACCTCTTCGGCGCAGGCAAAGGGATCGTCCAATTCAGGGTTCATAAACACACAGCCCATAATATTGGACACTAAAATCCGCGCACCATTACGAGCTTCATATAAATATGCGCCCTTACCCGGTGTGCCTTTTGGATAATTTGCAGGTCTTAGAAAATTATCGTGTCGCTCGCAAAAGCTCAAGGCCTCGCGTTGCGCCCAAACATGGTTGCCGGTGGTGACAACATCGGCGCCCGCATCAATGGTATCGAGGAAAATCTCCTCCGTAATGCCAAAACCATGGGCTGCATTTTCGCCATTGACCACAACAAAATCGAGTTTGTAGTCGCGAATAAGGCCCGGAAGCCTGTCAAAGACAGCATCGCGCCCAGTAGAACCGACCATATCACCTAAAAAAAGAAATTTCATGCCGCCTCTATATGAGGCTATTGGGTGATAAGCAAGCCATGCTCAGTTAATACCATATCCAGCGGCACATCGTGATCTTCCACCGGAACCTGATCAACCTGTTGAACAGAAAAGGCAACACCGATCAAAAGAGGATTTTTATCTTGCTTAAATAGCTGATCAATCGCCCGATCATAAAACCCAGCGCCATAGCCAATTCGGCCACCAGATGCATCATAGGCAGATAGCGGGATAAGCATAAGACTTGGCTCTAACACAGCAGACCCATCTTCGGGTGCCAATGTACCAAACCCATTGTCAACCAATTGCGTGTCAGACGAATATTGACGAAACTCAATGGTCTGCCCATCTAACATGAATGGCAAACAGACTTTCATACCCATCGCCAACAGGTCAGCGATTAGAGGTCTGAGATCAACTTCAGATCGAATTGGTAAAAACGCAGAAATAATCGTATCTGGTTCCAGCTCTAATTCTGAAAAATGAGTTTTTATATCTGATGAATGAACGCCTCTAGTGCCAACATCCAATGCATCGCGGCGCGCTAAGGCAGCTGTTCGAACATCTTTCTTCAATTGCCGGATATCAGTCATGTCGAACCTTTATGCGTTTTCATGAGACTTCAATGAGAGAAATGTGCGATCCACTGACAATCGATGGAATTTTAAATCCTAGGAACCTACAAGTAGGTGGGTGCCGTGTGCCATGAACCACGGTTCAAAGCAGGGACAGCTCCCTTAGAATTAATTAAGGCCCGAGGAATGTGTTTCCTGTCGGAAAGAGCAGATCGCAACTAAGATATAAGCATCTGTTGTGCGCTTTGCTATAGCAATTCGACATTGCTGCAATATTTTCTGATCAAAAAATGAATTTAGCCTTTAAGATGGCTTCTCATTCAGCTTTTGGGTGATGCTTGAAATTTGGGTGGCAACACCGCTTAAGGCCGTTCCGATATCAGAATCCATTTTATCAACGCTTTGCAATGCCTTATCCCGAGTGGATTTAGCCATTTCAAGCTCCGATTCAATGCCCTTTAACTTACCTTGAACCTCGGTAAGCTCATCCATCACCATAATGCCCGCCATAACAGTCAGCCGCAGATCACCAATCTCGCCAAATTGCTCGCGAAGATGCCCAACATAGCGATCAAATTTAGATGCTAAATCATTTAAATGGTCTTCTTGGCCAACTTCGCATGCCATGCGATAGGCTTTACCATCAATTGTTACAGTAACTTGTGACATTTAGTGTTAACTTATCCCCGATCGAGCACGGCTCGAATAGTCTCCATTGAAGCCACCAACCGACGAGAAACCTCGCGATTTGCCTCTTCTAATTTACTGGCACGATGTTGAGTTTGATCTAATTCATTGGCCAACCGCATGCGATCACTCAACATAGTTTGCAATTCTTCGCCTGATTGAACCGCATCTTTTTGATCTTCCAAGCGTCGACCCACAGCATCTTCCAACGACGTTACCGCTGTTGTTAGTTGCTCTAAAGCGGTCTGTACCGTTACTTCTTCTAACTTCATGGGTAACCCGTTCCTGTCGTCTTAACGAATCAGGCTCTTAGAAAATCACGCTAATTCACATTTTCATAGCCATAAGGCCTCGTCAACAAACCCATCTTCAAACTATAACACCGTACACATCAAATCGATTAATTGTTTCTAATTAGGTCGATACAGATCAATTATCGGTTTATTAGAACGCAAAAACACCATGATTGTCCCTTGGTTGATTGACTCTGACTTGCGAAGTGCTATGACTTCCGCGCAAATTAAAAGCAGTTTTTTCGCCCTCTCTAGACGGTAAAATATAGGCATTAATATGATCTCCACAGTAAAACATCAGCAAATGGCCAACGCAATTCGCGCTCTTTCAATGGACGCGGTGCAAAAAGCAAATTCAGGACACCCTGGTTTGCCAATGGGGGCGGCTGATATCGCAACCGTGCTATTTACAAAGCATTTAAAATTCGACCCGAAGAACCCTTCATGGCCTGATCGTGACCGCTTTGTGCTGTCTGCAGGGCATGGTTCAATGCTTATGTATTCATTGCTCTATCTGTCAGGTTATGATGATATCTCAATGGAAGACATCAAAAACTTCCGCCAAATTGGCTATTCAACTGCAGGACATCCAGAATACGGTCACATTGCAGGTATTGAAACAACAACAGGCCCACTCGGCCAAGGTATCGGAAATGCTGTCGGCATGGCGATTGCAGAACGCAAACTTTCAGTCGAGTTTGGCAGTGATATTGTTGATCACCACACCTACGTCCTTGCGGGTGATGGGTGCTTGATGGAAGGTATCAGCCAAGAAGCGATTACCCTTGCAGGCCACCTTAAGCTCAACAAGCTCATTATTTTCTGGGATGATAACAACATCTCAATCGATGGTGCTATTTCGATGAGCGATTCAACCGATCAAGAAGCGCGCTTTAAGTCATGTAACTGGAACACATTGCGTGTTGATGGTCATGATGCTGACGCCATCTCTGAAGCGATTGAAACAGCCAAAACATCTGACAAGCCAACAATGATTGCGTGTAAAACGACCATTGGTTATGGCGCACCAAACAAAGGCGGCACCGCCGGCGCTCACGGCTCACCACTTGGCGATGCTGAGATTGCTCTGACACGTGAAGCATTGGGTTGGACATCAGAGCCATTTGATATTCCATCAGATATTTTAGATGTGTGGCGTCTTTCAGGCCTTAGATCGGCTAAAGTGCGTAAAGACTGGGAAAAACGCCTTGAAGCTGGTGATGCTGATATCAAATGTAAGTTTGATCGCCGCATGGCTGGTGAATTGCCTGGTGGCTTGGCCCCTGCATTTGACGCTTACAAAAAACTTTTGGCAGACGACAAACCAAAAGAAGCAACACGTAAAGCATCGCAAATGGTTCTTGAAATCATCAACGGTGTGACACCTGAAACAATTGGTGGTTCAGCCGATTTAACAGGGTCTAACAACACAAAAACAAGCCAAACAGCTTCAATCACGCCAGATGATTTCTCAGGTCGCTATTTGCACTACGGTATCCGCGAACACGGTATGGCAGCAGCCATGAACGGCATTGCGCTGCATGGTGGTCTTATTCCCTATTCAGGTGGGTTCTTAATCTTCTCTGATTATTGCCGTCCGTCTTTACGTTTGGCAGCTCTTATGGGAATCCGTGTTGTCCATGTCTTCACGCATGATTCAATCGGCTTGGGTGAAGATGGTCCAACGCACCAACCTGTGGAACATATGGCAGCACTTCGCGCTATTCCAAACTTCAACATGTTCCGCCCTGCAGATATTACAGAGACTTTGGAATGTTGGCAGCTTGCGCTATCATCTGAAAAACGTCCATCTGGTATTGCGCTTACACGTCAGGCGCTTCCCGCTGTTCGTACAAGCTATGTTGAAGAAAACTTGTGTGCACACGGTGCTTATGAGCTAGCATCTGAAAGTGATGCAAAAGTCACAATCTTTGCCTCAGGTTCTGAGATCGAAATTGCGATGGAAGCCAAAGCATTACTGGATGAAAAAGGCCACACAACACGTGTTGTATCTGTGCCATGTCTTGACCTATTTGAAGATCAAGATGACGATTATAAAGCTGCAATTATCGGTGATAGCCCAATTAAGGTTGCGATCGAAGCTGGCATTCGTCAGGGTTGGGATCGTTTCATCGGTCCAGATGGCATCTTTATCGGCATGAAATCATTCGGTGCTTCTGGCCCTTACAAAGAGCTCTACAAACACTTTGGTATAACGGCAGAAGATACTGTCGCAGCTGTTGAAGCAAAACTATAAAACGGGACAAAAACCACTTCCTTTTTTAATTTGAATATTTGGAGAATATAAATGACAGTTAAAGTCGCTATTAATGGTTTTGGACGTATTGGCCGCAATGTATTGCGCGGCATCATGGAATCTGGCCGCACAGACATCGAAGTTGTTGCGATCAATGACCTAGGCCCAGTTGAAACCAATGCACACCTCATGCGCTATGACAGTGTTCACGGCAAGTTCCCCGGAACTGTTGTTGTTGATGGCAATACAATTGATGTTGGCCAAGGCCCTATCAAAGTAACAGCTATTCGCGACCCTAAAGAATTGCCTTGGGCAGATGTTGATATCGCTCTTGAATGTACTGGTATTTTTGCCAATCGCGAAAAAGCATCGATGCATTTGGAAAACGGCTCTAGCCGCGTGTTGATCTCAGCGCCTGGTGGCAATGACGTTAAGACAATTGTTTACGGTGTGAATGATGATAGCCTAACAGCTGAAGACCTTGTTGTTTCAAACGCGTCTTGCACAACAAACTGCCTAACACCTGTTGCTTTTGTCCTGAACAATGCTTTCGGCATTCAAAAAGGTTACATGACAACAATTCACTCCTATACGGGTGATCAGCCAACGCTTGATACAATGCATTCTGATTTGTATCGTGGCCGTGCTGCTGCCATGTCTATGATCCCAACGTCAACTGGTGCTGCCAAAGCGATTGGGCTTGTTTTGCCTGAGCTTAAAGGCAAGCTAGATGGTTCTGCGATCCGCGTTCCAACACCTAACGTGTCTGTTGTGGATCTTAAATTCATTCCAAACCGTGATGTCACGGCTGAAGAAGTCAATAATGCAATCCGCGAAGCTGCAGATGGCCCGCTTAAAGGCATTTTGGCCTATACAGATGAGCCACTTGTCTCAATCGATCTCAACCACAACCCACATTCATCGATTTTCCACATGGACCAAACCAAAGTTATGGACGGCAATCTTGTTCGTATTCTAACTTGGTATGACAACGAGTGGGGCTTCTCAAACCGCATGGCTGATACAGCTGTCGCAATGGGTAAATTGATCTAAATTCTGATCAAATACATCTTTAAAACCGGGATCATGCATCCCGGTTTTTTTATACCTTCAGAAATTATGGTGTATTCAACTAAGCTTCAATGATTTTAACATCAAATTCTTTGCAAATAGCTCTAAGCTTTTCGCTCAAAACGCGATCCGTTACAAACGTGTTGACCTGCGAGATATGGCCAATTCTGACATGGGCTTTGCGTCCAAGCTTGGTCGCATCAGAGACCAAAATAACGTGTCGAGCATTTTCAATAATCGCTTTGGCAACTTTCACTTCCCGATAATCAAAATCAAGCAATGCACCTGTCTCATCAATTGCGGACGCGCCGATCACGGCAAAATCCACCATAAACTGCTTGATAAAATCAACAGTCGCCTCACCAACAATACCGCCATCTGAGGCGCGAACCGTACCACCTGCAACAACAACCTCATTGGCTTCACTCAAACCCAGCTTGCCAGCAACATTGATATTATTGGTGATCACCAATAGGCCACTATGATGAATCAATGCATCGCTGAATGCTTCTGTTGTGGTGCCAATATTGATAAACAATGATGAATTATTCGGAATAAGTTTTGCTGCCGCATGGCCGATAGCAACTTTTTCTGCTGCCGCCATCTGTTTGCGTTTATCATATTCTAGATTGGCTTTCCCATCTACTGCACGCGCGCCACCATGGGTTCGGACAATTTTTCCCGCAAGATCCAACTCACGTAAATAAGTTCTGATGGTTTGCGACGAGACATTAAAATGCTCAGATAAAACCTCGACACTCACCTCTTGCGAGCGTTGAATAAAATCGACAATATCTTGTTGGCGTTTTTTCACGATTTAAACCGTTCCATCCAAATTTTTAACGACACGCATCACAAATTGAATGCTCAAACCTTGATACAAATTCCAATCAAGGAAGTAAACTTGCGATCTGATGCCTTTGCCCCCATATAGTTTGGGAAAACACGTCAAGATTTTTTACAAATGCCGCAACAAGCTATAACTATAAACACAATACCAAAACTAAATCACGACAATCATTCCTTAAATCGTCAGGCCGAACTTATGAACTTTAAAACTATTGATGACATCTCAGACCTCAACAACAAACGCGTGCTTGTGCGTGTGGATTTAAATGTTCCGGTCAAAAACGGTCAGGTCACCGACGTCACACGGATCGAACGCATTGCACCAACATTAAGAGAACTAACGCGCAAAGGCGCAAAGGTTATTTTGATGGCGCATTTTGGGCGTCCAAACGGTGAAGCTGTTGAGAGCATGTCTTTGGAGCCAATTGCCAACGCTGTTGAAGAGGTTTTAGATTTCAAAGTTTATTTTGCTGCAGACTGCATCGGTGAAGATGCCAAAACAGCGGTGGATAAACTTCATAGCAGCGATATTCTGCTGTTAGAAAATACACGTTTCCATGCTGGCGAAGAAAAAAACGATTCTGATTTTGCCAAAGCACTTTCTGAAAATGGCGATATTTATATCAATGATGCGTTTTCAGCGGCCCACAGAGCCCATGCATCAACAGAAGGTATCGCAAAAATCCTACCATCTTATGCAGGACGCACAATGCAAGCAGAGCTTGAGGCGCTTGAAAAAGGCTTGGGACAACCAGCACGCCCGGTTGTTGCCATTGTTGGCGGTGCAAAAGTTTCAACAAAAATCGACCTTTTGAGCAACTTGGTTGAGCAAGTGGATGCATTGGTCATTGGCGGCGGCATGGCAAATACATTCCTTGCAGCCCAAGGAATCGATGTTGGTAAGTCACTTTGCGAACACGAACTTGCAGATACGGCCCGTCAGATTATGACAAAAGCGGAAACAAGCAATTGTGAAATTATCCTTCCAGTGGATGCTGTGATCGCGCGCGAATTTAAAGCCAATGCCGATCATGAAATCGTTGCAGTCGATAGCATTCCAGCAGATGCGATGATGCTTGATGTCGGTCCTCAATCGGTGGAGCTGATCAATAGGTGGATTTCCAAAGCGGATACACTTGTTTGGAACGGACCGCTTGGCGCGTTTGAAATCGCACCATTTGACACAGCCACAGTTGCAGCTGCACGACATGCAGCCATGCGCACCAGCGAAGGTCTATTGGTCTCTGTTGCAGGTGGTGGTGACACCGTGGCCGCATTAAATCATGCACATGTAGCTGATAAGTTTTCCTACGTGTCAACAGCAGGTGGTGCCTTTTTGGAATGGATGGAAGGCAAACCATTACCAGGCGTCAATGCATTATCAAGATAACTTAAAGCGGCATCTATTTAGGGCTAACCATCAATTCAGCTAATGCGTTTAGCCCTAATCGTTTCCGGCGTTTTATAGCCTCATCAGGATGTGATAATCGTAGTTTTGGATATCGTGTAAGCAAGGCTCTGATCGCAGCCCTGCCCTCAATCCGAGCCAATTGGTGCCCGAGACAAAAATGGATACCAGACCCAAATGCCATATGCCGATTGGGTTTGCGGTCGAGCTTTAACAGCTCAGGCGCATCAATCAATTTTGGATCATAATTGGCAGCTGTCAGCAACGTCATCACCAACTCACCTTTTAAAATTGTAACATCGCCAAAGCTTGTATCTTCGTAAGCATAGCGAGGTTTGGAAATTTGCACCGGCGTTACAAACCGCAACAGCTCTTCAATGGCCAGATCACCTCTAGACCAATCATCACATAACCATTTGTGCTTCTCTGGGTTTTGCAACAAGGCCAATACCCCACCACTGATCAAATGCGTTGTCGTTTCATGACCTGCCACAAGTAGCAAAAACACCATCGCAACAGTCTCATCATCGCTCAAACTGCCTTCATCATGCTCAATACGCACCAATTCAGCAATCAAGCCATTGCCACCATGTGCCCGAGCATCATCAATTTGTCGTTTCAGATATTTGGTCATTGCGTTAAGATTTGGGATCAGTTTTATAAAATCCCACATTCCATTGACGCGCGTAAAACCTTCTGCCCACTTTAAAAATAATCCTCTATCGTTTTTTGGTAATCCCAAAAACTCACAGATCACCACAAGAGGTAGTCGGCGGGCAATGGTTGAAACAATATCAGCATCATTTTGCGTCTTAAACAGATCTTCTGCCATCTCTTCGGCAGTCTCAATAATACGCGGTTCCAGAGCCATAATAGCATCACGGCGAAAAGCTTGTTCTACGATAGACCGCAACCTTTTATGTTCAGGCTCATCCATCGACAGCATGTTCGAAGCTAAAAGCCGGATCGAGTTTGGCATCCACCATTGCAATCCCACAGCCTGACCGTTCGGCTTCCTAACACGAAAAATATCACTATTCTTGAGGATGTGCGCGGCAGCCTTCTGATCTGTTGTGACCCATACCTTCCCTAAAATAGGAATCCTCTGCCGAACAAGCGGCCCCATCTCTTACAATTTTAAAACGATTGAAATTGGATTCACCGTCAAATCTGAATGTTTAAAAATGTCTATTTCGCACTAGTTCCAAGCTTTAATGTATATTTAACAGCCATTTAAGTCGCTTTTATCGATCAAAAAGACCTAAAAGAACGAACCTAATTATGTATATATTTACCATCATTTGAAAATAATCACGATCTAATCGTTTAAATTATTTTTAAATCGTTTAAATAAAATTCAAAGGGATTTAAATTATTTAAATCCTCTGATATCACTTTTTCAAATTACATAAGTGGTCACAACAGAGGTTTCCCGACATGAGCGAAAGACTTGAAGATATAGCGCAAGCAATGGTCCAACCCGGCCAAGGCATTTTAGCAGCTGATGAATCAACTGGCACAATCAAAAAGCGACTAGATTCAATTGGTGTGGAATCAACCGCTGAGTCTCGCCGCGATTATCGCGAAATGCTTTTCCGCGCAGACGATGCGATGAAAAATAATATTTCAGGTGTTATCTTATATGATGAAACACTCAGACAAAACGCTGCTGATGGCACGCCTCTTGTGGATTTAATCAAAGCTTCGGGCGCCGTTGCTGGTATCAAAGTCGATATGGGCGCCAAACCTCTTGCAGGTTTCCCAGGCGAAACGGTCACCGAAGGGCTTGATGGCTTGCGTGAACGTCTTGCGGAATATCATGATTTGGGCGCACGCTTTTCAAAGTGGCGCGGTGTGATCAATATTTCTGAAAACGGTCCATCACGCGCATCTATTGCTGCCAACGCCCATGCATTGGCGCGCTATGCATCGTTATGCCAAGAAGCTGGCATTGTACCGATTGTCGAGCCAGAAATCCTCATGGATGGGCCAAACGCATCTCACGACATCAATCGCTGCTTTTCTGTGACCCTTGAAACATTGCAAGCAACATTTGCAGCACTTGATGATCTGAATGTCAATTTGGAAGGCATGATCCTGAAACCAAATATGATAGTTCCTGGTATACATTGTGAACGTCAGGCAAGCGTTGAAGAAGTTGCTGAAAAAACAGTTCTATGTCTTAAAACCGCCGTTCCAAAAGCATTAGCGGGCATTGCATTCCTATCAGGCGGTCAGTCAGAAGAACAAGCAACGGCGCATCTTTCAGCAATGAACGCATCCTTTGATCTTCCTTGGGTGCTCACATTCTCCTATGGCCGCGCGCTGCAATCAACAGCACTACAAGCATGGAGCGGTAAGCCAGAAAATATTGCAGCGGGTCAACGCGCATTTGCCCATCGCGCCCGCATGAATGGCTTGGCAGCGGTTGGCACTTGGAATTCACAACAAGAAAAAGCGGCCTAAGCGTTTCAAACCACCACATTAAATCACCCGCAATCGTTCTGGTTGCGGGTTTTTTACGTCAAATGATTAGCTGACCGTCAAAATAATTTTGCCCATATGCTCGCTGGTTTCCATGTGAGCATGGGCATCTGCCGCATTTGCAAGCGGGAATGTCGTATCAATAATAGGCTTTATTTTCTTAGATACTAAAAGCGGCCAAACCTTTTCAACCAACTCTTCTCCAATTTGGGCTTTAATAGCCAATGGGCGTGCGCGCAGCGTTGAACCTGTATGCATCAAGCGTTTGGCCATTAATTGGGCAAAATCGACTTGAGCCTTGCGCCCACGCTGAAATGCGATTTGAATAATGCGAGCATCAAGAGCCGCCGCTGTATAATTGCGATTAACATAATCACCACCCACCATATCTAAGATCACATTCACACCGATTTGATGAGTCGTTTTGCGAATAAACTCTACAAAATCTGTTCGTTTATATTCAATCGCAAAATCTGCCCCTAGCTCCTCAACAAACTTTGCCTTCTCCGCCGACCCCACCGTTGTAAACACTTTTGCATCATAAGCTTTTGCAAGTTGGATTGCGGTTGTGCCAATGCCGGATGAGCCTCCATGGACTAAAAAACTTTCGCCCTCTTTAAGTCCACCACGCTGAAAAACATTATGCCATACGGTAAAATATGTTTCAGGCAGCCCCGCAGCCTCAATCATGGACAGGCCCGCAGGCACACGCAGTGCATTGCTTTCATGTACCTTGCAATATTCGGCATAACCACCACCGGGCAATAAGGCACATACAGAATCACCTATCTTATGCTTGGTCACTTTTTTGCCAATGCGCTCAACAAAGCCAGAAACTTCTAGTCCTGGAATATCGGTCACACCGCGAGGTGGCGGATAATAACCGCCACGTTGCAAACAATCGGGACGGTTTACACCGGCCGCAACGACACGGATAAGAATTTCATCAGGCGCGGGCTTGGGAAATGCTGTCTGACCAAGGGTTAAAACTTCTGGCCCACCAAATTCACTTATCTCGACAACTTGCATGATATTTCCCTGATCATAAAAACCATCCCATTTAAACTCAATAATGTGCAATATTCAATCATTTTAAGACCTTGTTAAGCCTTACAAGTTATTACTTATTTATCCGATCAGTCGGATTTAGCGGAAAAGAGTAACAGACTTTCTGCTTGACGCCTCCCTGTTAAACTCTTGAGGGCCGCATTGCGGTCCTTTTTTTTGTTCAAATTCCTAACACAATTTAACCGATCCTAACGCCCGTTAACCTTTCTTTAAGATTATACTTGCACAGGAACAGGAAAATTGGCATCCTTAGCCTACCGAGTAGAAGAGTAAAAATCTGCCGGGCGTGGCGTTAAGTAAAGTATTTAGTAAAGTAGAGAGTGTGGGCTTTTATATGTCTGAAACAAATCGCAATACCATTCGTTTTTCCGATCATGCAGCAAACTCAGAGAGCTTTAAATCTCTGTACGCAGAAGGCATGGGCCTTGTGGAAGAAACTGCTGACTATCTAGATAGCACCGGAAGAACAGCGGCAAAAGCCTTACCGCGTATTGCTTCAATTCTGTATTCAGCTGAATCAATGCGTTTGACAACACGTCTCATGCAACTTGCATCATGGTTGTTGTTGCAGCGCGCTGTGAACAACGGCGAAATGACACGCGACCAAGCGATGTCAGAAAAATCAAAAGTTCGTTTAGATAGCTTTAACTGCGACCGCAATGCCGCAGGCTGGGACGAGCTTCCAGAAGCATTCAAAGAGCTTGTAGAGCGCTCACTGCGTCTGCAAAACCGCGTCGCACTTCTTGATAAAGAGATTTATCGTCCAGAAGAAGCAAGCGATCAAATGGGCGAAGCTGAAAATTCAGTTCAAGCACAATTGTCCCTGCTACAAACAGCTTTCCTTAAATAGATTATTCCAATTGGCTTGGTTAAATAACTGAGCCAATTTTATTTTATATGTTCAACAAAAAACCCGCTTTGAAGGCGGGTTTTTTAGTATTTTATATAGATCGAAGAAATCGATTAAAGGCCCAAGCCTGCAAAACGATTTTTGAACTTCGAAATACGTCCGCCGCGATCCATAAGTTGTGCACCACCACCAGTCCAAGCTGGATGCGAATTTGGATCAATTTCCAAATTCATTGTGTCGCCTTCAGAACCCCAAGTCGAACGTGTTGTGTATTCTGTTCCGTCAGTCATAACCACTTTAATTGTGTGGTATTCAGGATGAATATCAGCTTTCATAATTTTATTCCTATCAGTTTGGCACGAAGCCTTGATAACTATGGCCGGGTTATTTACATCAAGACCTGATGAAACCTTTCCGGCTCACAATTCAAAGCCGCAGTCCAATATCGGGCCACGGCTATGTAATTCGATGGCGAGGCTATACATCAAGCAAAGCTTAAGCACAAGCGCTTTGCTATATTTTGATAGTAAAGATGCGCGCTATTTCGGCGACAAAGGATATTTTAGTGCCTGATACAAAAAATGAGACAATTGCTAGTAAAAATGAGCAACAAAAAAAGTCCCGAGGGTCACTAAGGCCATTACGCGCTTTATTGCCATATCTTAAAAGATATCCGCACTTGATCATTGGTGCTGTTGTATTTTTAGGTCTAGCAGCTTTGACAACGCTCACTTTACCGATCGCGGTTCGTCGTGTCATCGATCATGGGTTTTCAAACCAAGATGTTGGCTTCATCAACAGCTATTTCTCATTCTTAATGATCATTGCAGGCATTTTGGCAATCTCCAGCGGCATGCGCTATTACTTCGTCATATTATTGGGTGAACGCGTTATTTCCGATCTTCGCGCCGATGTCTTTGCACATATCGCAAATCTATCTCCGGGGTTTTATGATGTGAACAGATCCGGCGAAATCATTTCGCGATTGACAGCAGACACCACACAAATCAAATCAGCTGTTGGTGCCACAGCATCAATGGCGCTCAGAAACACAATTCTATGTTTCGGCGCTGTGGTCATGATGTTCATTACATCCTTTAAACTCTCAATATTTGTGGTCATCGGCATTCCACTGGTGGTCTTACCGCTTGTTGCCTTTGGTCGGGCTGTCAGTCGCAGATCCCGCGAAGCACAAGACACATTGGCCGATGCAATGGCCTATGCCTCAGAAGCCATTAACGCCACCCGCACACTGCAAGCCTTTAATGCCGAGCAGATTGCCACCAATAGATTTGGCGGCGCTGTGGAAGCTGCGTTTGAAGCGGCAAAAGCTGCCATCAGAACGCGCGCTATTTTGACCGTGTTCACGATCTCATTGGTTTTTTGTGGTGTTGTCGGGATTTTATGGACCGGTGCCCACTCTGTTCTTGAAGGCACAATTTCAGCTGGCACACTCGGCCAGTTCTTGCTTTATTCAGTATTGGCAGCAGGTAGCCTTGGTGCGCTTTCAGAAGTTTGGGGCGAACTCAATCAAGCATCAGGCGCAGCAGAACGTTTGGATGAATTGCTGAATGAACAATCTGACATTCAAAGCCCTGTATCTCCGATAAAACTTATTGAGCCTGCAAAAGGTGCCATTGAGTTCCAGTCTGTAAGCTTTGCCTATCCGTCACGTCCAAACACACCAATTTTGGACCAGCTATCATTTGCGATTAAACCTGGTGAAACAGTTGCAATTGTTGGGCCATCAGGTGCGGGTAAATCCACCCTCTTCTCATTGATTTTGCGCTTTTATGATCCTGCATCTGGCAAAATCCTGCTCGATGGTCATGATATACATGAGAGCGATCTCAAAGAAATCCGCGCAAGAACAGCTATTGTCCCTCAGGACGTTACGATTTTTGCAAGCTCAGTTTCCGACAACATCGCCTTTAGCCGCCAAGATGCAACGCTCGACGACATCAAATCAGCATCCCGTTCGGCCCTTGCCGATGAATTCGTTCAAGATATGGAAGGTGGATATGACAGCATGATTGGCGAACGCGGTGTCACATTGTCAGGTGGTCAACGTCAACGGATCGCCATTGCCCGCGGCATGCTCAAAGATGCACCCATACTCTTATTGGATGAGGCAACATCTTCGCTGGATGCACAAAGCGAAAAGCTGGTTCAACAAGCACTTGATAAAATGATGGAAAACAGAACCACTCTCGTCATCGCCCACAGATTATCAACGATCTTAAAAGCTGATCGTATTCTTGTCATGGATAAAGGTCAAATCGTCGAGGAAGGCACTCACAAGACATTAAGCGAAGCAGGCGGCATCTATGCAAATCTAGCCAAACTTCAATTTGAGCAGCAACTGGACGATAAATAAGACCCACTTGAACAAAACGAAACATAGCTAACCCAATATTACATTGGGTTAGTGCTAAATCAGCGTTCTGTAAGCTTAAGCTCGATACGTCTATTGGTATCGCGGGCTTCTTTATCATCACCTTCAGCAATGGGCTGGAACTCGCCAAAGCCTGCGGCAACCAATCGGTTGGCAGGCACGCCCTCTTCAATCAAATATTTAACAACCGATGTTGCACGGGCGCTGGAAAGCTCCCAGTTATCAACATATCGTCCATTGCCTGATAGCGGAACATTATCCGTGTGACCATCAACTCGAAGCACCCAATTGATTTCCGCAGGGATTTCACGCGCAAGATCAAGCATCGCTTCGGCAAGTTTTGCCATTTCAAATTTGCCATCATCGTTAAGAACATTGCCACCAGATGGAAATAACACTTCTGACTGGAACACAAATCTATCGCCAACAATGCGAATATTTTCGCGGTCTGATAAAATAGCTCGCAACCGGCCAAAGAAATCAGAACGATAGCGATTAAGTTCTTGAACCCTTTGGGCAAGCGCAACATTCAAGCGACGACCAAGATCAGCAATTTTCACCTGCGCTTCGTCATCCTTATTCTCCGACAGATCAAGCGCATTTTCCAATGCGGCCAATTGACGGCGCATAGCGGAAATTTGTTGATTAAGCAGCGCCACTTGACTTAAAGCGCGTTCAGAGACGCGTTTTTCTTCATCCAGCGTTTGGTTAAGTTCGCCAATTTGAGTTTGCGCCGTTTCAGATGCACCAGATCCAGCATTAAGAATTTGCTCCAAACGAGATCGTTCGCTTTCTGATGAACTTAACGACGCTTGCAAATTTGCCAAAGTATCTTCGATATCTTGGCGTCCTGTTTTCTCTAACGCCAAAAGCTGGGTGAGCTCGTTTATTTGAGAATTAAGACGGGTTAAAACTTCATCACGACCGGAAATTTCACGGCTAAGGAAAAACTGTGCCAGCACGAAGACCGACAATAAGAACATAATAGCCAAAAGCAACGTTGATAAAGCATCAACAAAGCCAGGCCAATAATCCACCGAACGATCACGGCGACGACTGCGAGAAAGTGCCATTTCGCGTTCCTATTTTTCTTTGATCCGGTCTGCTAATTTATCTAACGTCAAGCGCATGGATTTAGATTCTTCTTGTTGTGCATCTATCCAGTCGCGCAGCATTTGCTGCTCATTGCGCATATTTTTCACAAGACCCTGAATACCTTCAGCCAAATTAGCCATTGCAGCCGTTGTTCTTTGACTTGCGCCACCATCAGTTGACAGGTTTTTCAACTGCTCAGCAACCAGTTTAAGTTCTTCCGAACTATCAGCATTGGTTTGAATTTGAGGAATAACCGGATTACCAATATCAGATGTGACATCAGTCACAGATGCCAACCAGTTTTCTAACTCAGAATAAAAACGGTTTTGCGCCCAACCAGCCTGTAGATCGATAAAGCCCAAAATCAGCGAGCCAGCAAGACCAAATAAGGATGAGGAAAACGCTGTGCCCATGCCATCAAGCGGTGCGCCCAAGCCAGTTTTTAACGCTGCCAAAACATCCTCTGTGTTCCCTGAGCCACCATCTAGACTATCGATCACATCTTTAATCGAACCAATGGTACCCAAAAGACCCCAAAATGTACCCAACAGACCCAAAAAGACCAACAAGCCGATGAAATATCTCGTGGTATCACGGGATTCATCAAGACGGTTGGCAATGGAATCTAGAATTGAGCGCAGTGAAGAGGTCGAAAGTGCTTTTTCGCGTTGACCACTGAACAAAACACGCATTGGCGCAAGAAGGATCGGATCGCGACTAACTTTATCAGCGTCTCCTGCTGCGCGGAATGAATTGACCCAACGCACTTCAGGTCGAAGCTGAAGGATCTGACGAATCGATAACAAGATACCAGAGATCAAAACGAAAATGATAAGCCCGTTTAAACCGGGGTTTGCCATGAAAGCTGTTTGGATCGTGCGGGATAGAATTGCCAGGACAAACCCAACAAAGACCAGTGAAATCAGAACGCTGAATAGAAAAACGATTGGACTGGAGAGTTTATTTGGCGCAGTTCCGTTCTCTGCTGCCTTATCCCAACTTGATACTTCCATTATATTCAACCGCCTCGTCATTAATAAATTTAGCCCCAATAAGGAGTCTAATCAAAAAAATGGCAAAATTAAAAGCGTTTTTGAGATTTTTCGGAAATAATCGAAGTTACCAGTAACCCTATTTAAGGGCTGATCGTCCAATCACTTCAGATAAAGCCTTTTGAATGCTTTCATTTCCGCCAACAACTGAACCACTATCCAGCATATTGAGTTCACCAGAAGCTTCATAGACAAAGCCACCCGCTTCTTTAACCATGACGATACCAGCTGCGATATCCCAGGCATTCAGACCTTCTTCCCAGAAACCATCAATATGGCCCGCTGCCAAATAAGCCAAATCAAGCGATGGCGTACCGAACGATCGAACGCTTGCAACTTCGCCCATGACATTTGCCATTTGAATAAGGAATTTACCATGACTTTTACGGCCCAATGAAGGAACGCCTGTACCGATAACGGCATCTGTTAGTCTTTTCCGGCCAGCAATACGCAAACGGCGATCATTTAAATAAGCGCCGCCACCTTTTTCAGCTGTGAACAATTCATCTGTTGCTGGATTGTAGATAACACTGGCAACCAGCTCACCACCGCGCTCAAGCGCAATTGAAACCGCAAAAAACGGCAGACCATGCAAAAAGTTCATCGTACCGTTAAGCGGATCAACGATCCAACGGTGTGTACCATCAGTGCCTTTGATCGCATCATGCGCATCGCTCAAAAAGCCATAGGTTGGTCGAGCGCGCATCAATTCTTCACGAACAATTTTTTCAGACTGCTGTTCTGCGTGATCAACATAATCTGCAGGACCCTTAACGGAAACCTGAAGATGTTGCACTTCACCAAAATCGCGTGAAAGCGAACGACCTGCTTTCATCGCCGCTTGAACCATTACATTTAGAAGTGCGGAACGTGCCATTTTATATCTCTATTTTTAATCAGGACTGCTTTAATCAGGAACTTTAAAACCAAAAGCTTATTCAGAACGACGGATGTAAGTCAGTTCTGTTGTATCAACGATCACTCGTTCACCAGATGAAATAAATGGTGGAACCATAATACGAACACCATTTTCTAACACAGCAGGTTTGTAAGATGATGCAGCCGTTTGACCTTTAACAACCGGATCTGCTTCCGCAATAGCAAGTGTAACTTGATCCGGAAGACGAATACCAATTGGTTTTTCTTCAAACAGCTCAACAGTTACCATCATGCCATCTTGCAAGAACGCAGAGCGATCGCCAACAAATTCTTGCTGCAATTCAAGCTGCTCGTAGTTTTCTGTATCCATAAACACAAGCATATCGTCTTGTGCATAAAGGAATTGAAAATCTTTTTGCTCAAGGCGCACACGCTCAACAGTTTCAGATGAACGGAAACGCTCATTCAGTTTTGTGCCATCAACCAAGTTTTTAAGCTCAACCTGATTAAACGCACCACCCTTGCCGGGCTTAACAGCATTGGTCTTAACCGCAGCCCAAAGACCATTATTGTGTTGGATCACATTACCTGGGCGGATTTCGTTACCGTTAATTTTCATGGGTTTTTTCCGTATATGTCTGTGCTTAGGTCAGCAAAGGTTAGATTTGTTAAGCAATTGCCGCTTCAAGACCACAATTCAGGATAGTTTTCAAGCCTCAGATGGCTTTAATGGTTAAAACGCAGGCTAAAAACGCGAATCATTGGCAGCTTCCAATGCCTGTTTCTGTTCTTGGACAGTCAAACCCTGATAAAAATCTTCCAACCGCCCATCTTCAAGACCTGCGCGGCGTGAGATAATATACCATTGTCCGGCCTGAACAGGATCACCCTCCGTGCCAATGCCATTAATGTATAAATGTGCAAGTTTATTCTGCGCAATCACATTGCCTTTAAGCGCTGCCAAGCTCATCCATTCAAATCCAGCGTCAAAATCACGCTCACCACCAACACCATCAATCAGCCATATTGCCAAATCCAACCGTGCCGTATCATAGCCCGCTCGCGCTGCTGCAAAAAGATGACGACGTGCCAAAGCCCGTTTTGCATCGGTGACATTCAGCGCATTGGCGTAAATTTGCGACAAAGCATATTGCGCATCGGCAATGCCACGCGCCGCCGCTTTTTCAAAAAACGGCAAGGCTTGATCAATACCAGCAGATCCTGAGTTCTCAGAAACAATTAACTGACCATAGTTAAATTGAGCTTTTGGATTGCCCGAGATGGCAGCATTTTTCATAAGTTCACGCGCACGCGCCTCATCTCGTTTGATGTATTTTCCATCAGTCAGCAAAAGAGCCAATTTATATTGCGCCGATGGATCACCATTTTTGGCTGCTTGATCATACCAAAAAACCGCATCATCCATACTACGCCCAACACCAAAACCTTCGGCAAATAGCTCAGCAAGCAAAGTTTGCGCGGCAGGATCACCCAATTGGGCGCGCGGCAGTGCAAGTTCCATGGCTGTCAAATATTGCCCACGCTGGAAGGCACCAAACGCCAACCAAGCATCGGGATCTTCTTTGACTTCAACCTCATCTTGAGATTTAGCTTGAGTATCCACAGCTGGCGCTCTTTGAATGAGGGCTTGGTTTTCAATTTTATCGAGCGGCGCAGAAGGAATGGTTTTCAACAATTTCAGTTTTGGTGGACCGCTTGCATCATCCAAAGGCACAAACTGAGCTTGTACCTGATTATGGGCATAAGACAGCAAGCTGACCATAATTGTGCTGACAAGAATGATCCCCTTCAAGGGTGTGATGTTTAAAACGGACATAAAATCTCCACGACGCACATTCCGTAACGCTGTTTTTCGGTAAAGTGATCTATTTAATAAGTCTAAACATCACTTAATCTACAAATCGTGGCGCTTTTTCGTCAAGCATGGCATTTATTTCAGTAACATTTGCCCCTGGCTTATCCAAATCATCAAAAACAGCTTTGTTAACCGCAACAAAATCACAGCCCGTTTGTGCAACATCCACCACAGAATCTTTATCCGATCCGGCCATCACGATACAAGGGATCTCAACAAATTCTGACCACCACTGCCCCAAAGCCAAATTTTTGCGATGTGCTTCGGGCTTAATATCGCCGTCTAATTTTCCAAAGAACAGATAATCGGGCTGCGTATCACCAATCGATAATGCCGTATGGCGATCTTTTGCATAGCCGCCACCCACAATTTTATCAGGGGTATATTTTTCTGCCGCTTCATAAACTTCCTCAGCATTACCAGTAATATGCAAGCCATCCGCTTGGCATCGGCCAAGAACGCGGGTATCGCCTGCAATCAGGGCTGCTGCGCCTGCTTCTTGGATAATGGGCACCAGCTCCATGGCCATATTTTGAAAAGCTTGCTCTTCCATATCGCGTTGTGGCACAATCACAGATGCAACATCGCCACCACTTAAAGCATTGCTAAGCGCTTTTGATAATTGGGAAAGATCATCATGCGCAGGTACAATAAGCACAAGGCGGCATCGGTTTGATGGTTCACTCATAATGTTCTGCACCTTTGTTTTTTGTATTTTAAAAGAATTGAAAATAGATTGCGACTTATTTCATATTGCTCTACCCCGATCTTGAACGAACAACAAGAGTTCTAAGATGTCGCTTTTAAATGATCCTGTGGTTTTAACCTGTTCTCTGATCGCTGTTATCCTCGTGGGCTTATCACGCGGGGGCTTTGGTGGTGCAATGGGAATGTTGGGTGTGCCCGTTATGGCATTGGCTTTGCCGCCAGTCCAAGCCGCTGCAATCCTGCTGCCAATATTAATTTTGGTCGATATTGTTGGCCTTTGGTCTTGGCGCAAAGAATACGACATTACGACGCTTAAAATAATGCTACCGGCTGCTGTTTTAGGTCTCGTCTTTGGCGGATTAGCTGCGGTTTACGTCTCCGATGACATTGTCCGTTTTATTGTTGGTCTCATGTGCATTATATTTGTGCTTGATTATGTCCGCAAAAATATTGGCAAACGCGCGGGCTCCATACCAGTCACACAACACAATAAAACCATGGGCCGCATCTGGGGTGCACTCTCAGGTTTTACCAGTTTTATTTCCCATATCGGTGCGCCACCCTTTCAAGTCTAAACGTTACCACTGCGCTTAAGTCCGACAGTTCTTGCCGGAACGACGGTCAGATTTTTCTTCATCGTCAATGTTTTAAAACTTTTGCCATATTTTGCATTAGGCCAGTTTGATGCAACCAACCTTCAGACATCTTTTTTATTAATGCCCATTGCACCCGTCGCAACATTTGTTGGCGTATGGCTGGTGAAACGGATGCGGATCGAAACATTTTACCCGCTTATGTATTTTTTAATGTTCCTTGCAGGCGTCAAACTCATCTTCGATATATCTACGGTTTAGACATATAATAAAAACGTATTGCACTGCACAAAATCCTTGCAGCGCAACAAAAAAGCCGTTATGTTTTTTGCATGCCAAAATCAGATCCATTCTCTGCAATTGCAGACCCAAACCGTCGATATCTTCTGGAAGAACTTCGCAGAGGACCGTTGACTGTCAACGAGCTGGCGAAAGGCTTACCGATATCAAGACCTGCGGTTTCTCAGCACTTAAAGGCTCTTTTAGATTGTGGATTGGTAGACGTATCCAACAAAGGCACCCGCCGATTTTACTCAATCAGCCATGATGGTTTTGATCGTCTAAATATTTGGCTCGACCAATTTTGGGCCGAGCCAGCTTAATTAATTTTTATATTAATTAGCGAGTTGATTGGTAGATCTGAACGTTTCAATTTTGTCTTTGAGCTTAAGCTTCTTGCGCTTTATATCAATCACAAGTTCGTCCTGCGGTAGTGGTCGGCTCATCAATGCTGATAGTTCTGTTTCCAGCGCATTGTGCTTTTCCTCTAGCGATGCAAGATGTGTTTCATAAGACATAAATACCCTCCTTGATTAAAAGTCTGACTATTGCCTAAAAGAGAAACTAGATTTGGCTCGATAAGTATGCCATGTGTCACATCAATTGTCGAAGCCTATTTTTCACTGGCAATATTTATGTTTAACAGATTATAAATCGCAATTTGAACGATGATATTCTGGCAAATTAGGGATTACACATGGCCGACCAAGACCAAGTAGAACTTAAAATGCAAGCTGCAAAGCTCCGACATGAACATGCTGATTATGACATTGCCATTCAAGCGATGATCGAAACAGGCAAGGATGCGATATCAGTCCAGCGCATGAAAAAGAAAAAACTGTTCATCAAAGACCGATTGAACAAGCTTGAAAATCAGATCATCCCTGACATCATCGCCTAATATACACCAACTAGCTTGGAGCACTTCCGTGACCACAAATACACAAGCAGATACAAAACCAGAAATCGCAATCATCATGGGAAGCCAATCCGATTGGCCAACCATGAAACATGCAGCCGACATCTTAGACACGCTTAATCTCAGCTATGATGCGCGCATTGTGTCTGCCCATCGCACACCTGATCGCATGTATGATTTTGCAAAAGGTGCACGCGATGAAGGTTTTAAAGTGATTATTGCAGGCGCCGGCGGTGCAGCCCACCTCCCCGGCATGGTCGCATCTTTAACAGCACTACCGGTTTTTGGCGTTCCGATTGAAAGCAAAGCATTATCTGGCCAAGACAGCCTGTTATCAATTGTTCAAATGCCCGGAGGCATTCCTGTTGGCACCTTGGCGATTGGCAAAGCTGGCGCAAAAAATGCCGGACTACTCGCCGCCGCAGTTCTTGCGCTGAGCGACAACAATCTTGCCCAGCGCCTTGACCAATGGCGTGCAGACAACTCAGCTTCAATTGCCTTAAAACCATCGGATGATCTATGACTATAACAGCCTTAAAACCCAATGCGACAATCGGTATTATTGGAGGTGGCCAACTTGGCCGCATGCTCGCCATGGCAGCTGCCCAACTTGGGTTTCGCACAATTATATTGGAACCCGATCCCAATGCGCCTGCGGCACAAGTTGCCAATGATCAAATCCTTGCATCCTATGATGATGAAATTGCGCTCGAAAGCTTAGCCAACGAATGCGATGTCATTACCTATGAATTTGATAACGTACCAGCGCTCGCAATCGAAACGCTTGAGGACATGAGTAAAGTTTACCCCGGCGCACAAGCATTGAAAGTATCGCAGGACCGTTTGCTCGAAAAACAAATGGCTCAAGATTTGGGCGCTCAAACAGCTGGCTTTTTTAAGGTCAATTCAATCGAAGAGCTAAAATCTGGCTTAAGCGAAACAGGCTACCCCGCCATCTTAAAAACCCGCCGTCTTGGCTATGATGGCAAAGGCCAGGTCCGTATTAATTCACAAGACGATATAAGCT
The DNA here is from genome assembly GCA_963974325.1 of uncultured Rhizobiaceae bacterium. Lineage (GTDB taxonomy): Bacteria > Pseudomonadota > Alphaproteobacteria > Rhizobiales > Rhizobiaceae > Lentilitoribacter. The sequence goes on along the minus strand of CAXBCW010000008.1, from coordinate 36,777 downwards.
CGGCATTTGAAGCCATGCAAGATCAGGATGCTATTTTAGAAGCATTTGTTGATTTCTCATGTGAAGTCTCTGTGATTGCAGCGCGCGCGATTGACAGCACATTCTCCGCCTTTGATATTGCCGAGAACGTCCACAAAAACCATATCTTGGATACCTCAACCATCCCAGCAAAAATCCACGCATCCGTCGCCAAGACTGCGGTAAAAACCGCACAAGATATTGCCGACCACTTAAACTATGTCGGTGTGTTTGCTGTTGAGTTCTTTATTAAAGATGCGGCATCAGAAGATTTTACGATTTACATCAATGAGATCGCACCGCGCGTTCACAATTCTGGCCACTGGACAGAAGCTGCTTGTGTCGTCTCTCAGTTTGAACAGCATATTCGCGCCATTACAGGCCTTGCGCTTGGCACACCAGATCGTCATTCAGACTGTGTCATGCAAAACTTAATCGGCGATGATGTTGATCAAGTGCCTGAACTTTCTAAAAAACCAAATGCAAAAATTCACCTTTATGGCAAGCTTGAAGCACGCTCGGGGCGCAAAATGGGACACGTTACCTATTTGAAGCCTTTGAGTTAATTCAGCAATACACGTGTAACTTTGAATAATTGAGACATTTCAACAGCTTTATTGTTGACAATAGCCATAGGAAAAGTTACATCACAACCAACGATTGGCGCGCCTCGTCTGGCGCGCTTTTGATTATTTTGGAGCAACGCACATAGCGGCGTGGGAATAAAAATGAAAATTAAGAACTCTCTTAAGTCACTTAAAAACCGTCACCGCGAAAACCGTTTGGTACGTCGTAAGGGCCGTGTGTACATCATCAATAAATCTAACCCACGCTTTAAAGCGCGCCAGGGTTAATTCACACATTACAAAAAGTTTAAAACCTGTAAACATGGTTAACAAATAGTTACCATTGTGTTTTCGGGTTTGATCTTTTTCGCAAATTGGGTACTGATGTATCTATGCGCGGATTTAAATTGATTCATATCCTGTTGTTTGCAGCGCCGATAATCCTAAATGGACCTGCGCTATTTAACGTTGCGCAAGCCCAAACAACCTCTTCAATTGCTAAAACCGAGCCTCAGAAAAAGAACCAATCCGAAAGGCTTGATGATCTCTTCTCTGAATTGAAGCGCGAACCCAATCATCGAAAAGCCAAACAATTAGCAGGCCGCATAGCTCTTAGCTGGACAAGTTCTGGAAGTGCAACAGCCAACGCTCTTATGGCCTGGTCACACCAAGCCATGCAAGATGGACGTCATAGTTCATCTCTTGAGTTGATCAACCAAGTCATTGTTCTCCTTCCTGATTATGCAGAAGGCTGGAACCGCAGAGCCACACTTCATTACGTCATGCAAAATTATGTAAAATCCATGGCTGATATCGAACGCACGCTTGCGCTTGAGCCGCGGCACTTTGGTGCTCTTGTTGGCATGGCAGCGATTTTGACAGCTTTAGGCGAAGAAGATAAGGCGATAAAAGTTTACGAACGTGTTTTATCCATCTATCCTGCAAACAGAAATGCACAAGCCTGTATGATCAAGCTTTTGCAAAAGCTTGAAAAAAGCGAAATCTGACCACGGATCTTATATTTTTGAAAATACTATTCTTATCAATGACGCTAATCCTAGCGATCATATTCATTGCTCTTTATGCCTATACGCAGTTTAAAAGCGCCGACATTAGCCGGAAATATCCAGCGATTGGCAAGTTCTATGATATTGATGGCGTGAAAATTCATGCCGTTTACAAAAAACTCGACACACCAAACAACCACCCTCCTCTGGTTTTTATCCATGGTGCTAGCGGTAATTTTCGCGATCAAATGACGCCCTTTTATGATCGGTTTGTTGATAAGGCTGACATGCTGTTTATTGATCGGCCGGGTCACGGTTGGTCAGAACGCGGATCATCTGACAATCGCTTTCCTGATCGTCAGGCCCAGATCATTGCAAAACTGATGGAAAAACTGGAAATTCCTAAAGCCATTATTGTTGGGCATTCATTTGGTGGCGCAGTGACCGCAAGTTTTGCGCTCAATCATGCAGACAAAGTTCACAGTCTATTATTCCTCGCACCAGTTGCCTATCCATGGCCCGGTGGTGTGAAATGGTATTACACCCTAACGAGCTGGCCGATCATTGGTCATCTCTTTGCAAATACACTGGCGCTCCCCGCAGGATTAAAAATGGTTGAGATGGGATCACGCTGCGTGTTTTTACCCAACAAAATGCCCGATGATTATGTAGAAAAAACAGGTCCATCACTCGTTCTTCGCCCAAAATCGTTCAGAGCCAATGCACAAGATATAGCAAGCCTGCTTGGCTATCTTGAAAACACATGGCCTCGGTATAAACAGATCAAAGCGCCGACAATTATTATATCTGGCGACAAGGACAATGTGGTCTTTCCCTATATACATTCCAATGGCTTGGCATGGCATATCAAAGGTTCAGAGCTGATCTCGTTGGATAATATGGGCCACAAGCCAGATTATGCTGCAGCAAGCATTGTAGAGGCTGCGGTTGAGAAACTCAGCGGCAATAAAGAGATTGATCTTACAAAAATGGCGCGCGAGCTTGATGAAAAGCTATCGCGCCAAAAAGTAAATCTGCCAAACTGTTGATCTTAAGTTTGATCCGTAACGTTTAGACTATCGCACGTCGCCAACATGGGCGATGCGCAACATATTGGTTGCACCAACAGTGCCGAGCGGAACGCCAGCTGTGATAATAATTCGATCACCAGTTTTTGCAAAACCTTCTGTCGCCGAAATCCGGCAAGCACGATCAACCATATCATCAAGATCCGTCGCATCTTCTGTGACAACACTATGAAGTCCCCAAACAATCGACAATGTACGCGCTGTTTTAATAACAGGCGACAAAGCAATAATGTGTGAATTTGGACGTTCACGTGCAGCCCGAAGACCTGTTGCACCAGAAGAGGTGTAACAAATAATAACAGGCAGATCCAAAGTCTCAGCAGTATGACGTGCAGCCAATGAAATTGCATCAGCAACCGTTGATTTAGGCTCAGCGCGTTGTGCATGGATAATGCTTGTGTAAGTCGGATCCAATTCCACACTACGAGCAATTGATGCCATTGTTTCAACAGCTTGGATCGGATACTGACCTGCAGCTGATTCAGCAGACAACATAACTGCATCCGCACCTTCAAACACAGCCGTTGCAACATCGGACACTTCAGCCCGTGTTGGCACTGGCGCAGTAATCATTGATTCAAGCATTTGTGTTGCAACAACAACAGGCTTACCAGCACGACGACAGGCACGAATGAGCTGCTTTTGAATACCAGGAACAGCTTCAATTGGCATCTCAACGCCCAAATCACCACGAGCAACCATGATCGCATCTGAAAGTTCGATGATCTCATCAATTTTATCAAGCGCTTGTGGCTTCTCGATTTTTGACATCAAACTTGCGCGGTCACCCACAATAGCGCGAACTTCGATCAAATCTTCTGGGCGTTGAATAAATGACAACGCAATCCAATCCACTGAACCATTGGCCAAAATCGCATCAAGATCAGAACGATCTTTTGGTGTTAAAGCACTGACAGAAAGATCAGTATCTGGAAGGCTAACACCTTTTTTGTTGGAAATTTTGTTACCGCTTACAACTTCGGTAACAATCGTTTTTCCATCACATTTGGTTGCTTTGAGCTGCAAACGACCATCATCAATCAACAGACGATCGCCAACTTTTACAGAGCCCAAGATTTCTGGATGCGGGAGGTAAACACGTGTTTTATCACCAAGTGCTTCATCACCATCAAGGGTAAATGTCTGCCCAGCTTCGAGCGTTGCTTCATTACCATTGAACATGCCAACACGAAGTTTTGGACCTTGAATATCAGCCAAAATACCAATCGGGCGCTTGCAAGCTGCCTCAACATTACGGATTTTGGTGACAAGATCGTTCAAGACTTCATGGCTTGAATGGCTCATGTTTATTCTAAAAACATCTGCACCTGCTTCGTGCAGCTTACGGATCATTGCTTCGTCTGATGAAGCGGGGCCAAGTGTCGCTAAAATTTTGACCTTACGTTTTCTTCTCATTGATTTGAATTTCCTTCTTGTTCCTGGCCATCGGTGAGCTGAACCATCCAACTCCCCTGACGCCCGGTATCGTATTCTTTAAAGCCCATCCGCTGAAATCCGCGAGCAAAACAATCTTGAACACCAATTATCTTAAACTCGGTATCTGAAACACACATATTTACATCCCCACCCCAACGACCGCCACCGGCAGCATCTTCGGCATAGATGTAGTAAAATCTAGATTCAATTTTGCCTTCAATCAGCGTTTCACATGAGGTTGGCTGCACTTGCCACCAACCCTCAGAAATCCAACCTTCATTTGCCCGATAACCAATCGCGACACCCACAAGGGATTGAGTGCCATTGCACACACGAAAATCGGCATGTGCATCAGTTCCCGCAATGGGACTGGAAAAGATAATAAATGTCAAAAATGAAAGCTTTGTAAGAGCTCCAAGTGACAACATGAAAAATGAAGAAAATCTATGCAATATTGAGCCTGATTTTATTTGAAATACTATTTCAGAGTTTCTTTTGCGCCGCTGGGCTATGAATGTCAATGTTTCACACCTAAATCGATTAAAACTATATCGGACTTGATTATAAATACGATGCTATGCGCGTCCAAATTGAACATTAAAATTCGACGCGTTTCACATATACTCTATTTTACTCAACCATTTAAACTTATTTCTGATAAATTGAAAACTCAAGATTACGAATCAAGTTTTAAGACTTTAACTTATGGAGAGCACCAAATTATGGACGATCAAAAACGTATTGAACTAGAAGCTGCAGCTTTCCGTCGCCTTGTGAGCCATTTGCAAAAACGTACCGATGTTCAAAACATCGAACTGATGAACCTATCCGGCTTTTGCAGAAACTGCCTTTCTAAATGGTATCAAGAAGCAGCCGACGATATGGGCGAGGCAATGGACAAAGAACAAGCGCGCCAGATCATCTATGGAATGCCATCTAATGAGTGGAAAGCCAAATACCAAACAGACGCAAACAAGGATCAGCTCAACTCTTTTGAGGAAAACCGCCCTGACAAGAATTAAGGCAGAACCACACTCTTGACCTTGCCCCCCTTCCCGAGGCAATTGTTCATTCAAATTCTAAACAAAATAATGATCTGACGCGCTGAGCGAAAACGATCAACTTATAAAAGGAAAATTTCATGTCTGATGTAGATGGCGTAGCCAGCAACCAACTTCGAGCATTTATCGAAAGAATCGAACGCCTCGAAGAAGAAAAAAAGACCATCGCTGATGATATTAAAGAAGTATATGGCGAGTCTAAATCTATGGGTTACGACACTAAGATTTTAAGAAAAGTTATCTCTATCCGTAAGCTTGATCAGAACGAGCGCATGGAACAAGAAGCTGTACTAGACACATATTTGGCAGCCCTTGGCATGTTGCCGCAGGATGTTCCAGAAGACGAATAGGTTTTACCTCACTGCCACATAACCAATAAATATAGCGGGCATATTAACCGCTATATTTAACAACCGGTAAGAAATTCACAGCATTACCTTGGAATGATTTCTGGTTTTGCTGGGATCGGTTCTCTTTAGAAAAACCGCTCGCATAGATAATTTTAGGCGCTTTGCGCATAAAGCGATTCACAAATCGTGGACCTTTTGCTGGCGACTTCATGCTCTCAATACTTTTTTGTGAAAACACACGTTGCGAAATCGTAATTTGTTCCAGTGTCGGCGTTGAAGGCGTAGCTTTATATCGAGCTTGGATCGCATCACGCAAGTTAGGTCGCGCAGCTTTGCTTTTTGAGGCTTCCCACACTTTAGAAATATTGCCACTAAAAGCTGCTCGGCTTATGCGATTATGCTCTCTAAGAACTGGCGTTTCCAAAGATGCAAGATCAAGACGCACAATCTCAGAAGCCTGCGCAGTTTGGGTGACCACAGGTGTCGGTACTTCACCATTAATTTTACGCTTTTTGTCTGCTTCAACAGCCGCTGCAATAATGGCCGCAAAGCTCGGAAGCTGGACACTATCTTCAGGCTCATTATAGGCAAGCACTTGAAGAGGCGTATCTTCTGATATTGGTCTAACCGCATCGGCAGGAATTGCCACCGCTTGCTGCAACGCATTTGATGACGCAGCAGAAAGTCCATCCTGAGTATTTGAACTATCAACAAGTGCAGCAACTAAAATTGACTCCTGACCGGCATCTAGTAAATTTGGAACCGGAATATTATCACGCGGGAGTGACGCTAGGTTTGTTGCATAGGTCGGAAGTTCAGCTTCAATAACTTGAGGTGATGGTGCCGTAGCTGCGGACGCAACAACCGTTTTAACGGCAGGTGCATCATCTATTTTCCGTCCAAACAGACCAAACAAACCTCCAGAACTTGAATTATTTTCCGTATCAGATGGCTGTGTCTTCGGTGCAGCTTTGGCAATTATTGTTCTCGCAGGCGTTGGTTTCTTTACAGGCGTTTTCGATCTCGACGATGAAACAGCAATACCAGCACCACGTTTTTTCTGATCTCTTAACGCAACTTGATAACCTGGCAATGGTTTGCCATCTGTTGGTAGATGCAAAGTTTTACCGTTTGGAAACAACTTAACCAGCTCACCACGGCTCATGCGCGGCCAAGCGCGAACGCTGCCGACATCTAAATGCACAAATGGTGATGCAGATTTTGGATAATACCCAACGCCGCCGCCTTGTAGCTTCATACCAATGGCACGCAATTTGCTGGTTTTAACGCCCGGAACATAAAAATCTATCGCTTTACCAACCATGTGCTGGCTTTTCTTAGCCTGACCACCACGGGTTTTGCGCAACATCGCATTCGTTGCCGGCGAACGGTAAGCGGACACAACATGAATGTAGTTTTTAGCACCAGATTGGCGATAGGTTTCCCATAGAATATCGAACAAGCGAGGGTCCATATTGATCGGTTCATTGGTGCGCCAATCGCGCAAGAACCTATTGAGTTTTTTCAACCCAGCCTTATCGTAACGACCATTTTTCTTGAACACAATTTTAGCGCGTTCCTTGGTGTGGGTGTAATAAAGCTTCAATGTTTTTGTTTGTGCTGAGGCTTCCGTGGGTCCAGCAAACGCCACAAACATGCTGCAAGCTACAAAAAGGCTCACAACGGAAACAATTTTTACAATTGCGCCCATCGCCCCCTTAGATAGTGAACATAGATCAACTTTGTGCAACATTTTTAGCAAGCCTACCCTCTTTTACCAATACGCTACCGACGTATTTTCTACTCTACAATTGAGGTAACACCGTGGCAACACCCCAAAAGGCGTCACCAGTCGTTGGTATTATAGTAAACAAATTGCTAAAAAGTTCTTAAGTTCACGCCGAACTCCTGACCATGACGAAGGGGCCTATCCGGTCAGATGAGTTCAACTTGCGATATCTATTGGTTTTTGCGGATCAATATCATAGTCCTTGAGCTTCCGATAAAGCGTGGATCGCCCTATGCCCAACTGACGCGCAACATGGGTCATACGACCATTGTAAAATGATATTGCAAACCGGATAAGTTCTTCTTCCACATCATTTAAAGGTCGAATTTCGCCTTTTGAATCAAGCACAGGCACCGACCTTAAGTCGACAGGGCCACGTTCGGCAATAGCGTTAAATCGAATAGTCTGAGGCGTTTGTTCAATCAATTTGATATCATCAAGCGCAAGTGTATTGGTGCTTACTATGTCATGATTATCAGCGGCATGAGCAGACGCTAAATATCCAGCACCAAATATCTGGGCCGTTAATTGCGGCAAATGCTGGACCTTGATATGACCATCACCACTTAGAACAACAGCGTTGAGCAACACTCTTTTAAGCTGACGTTCATTACCTGGCCAATCATAATCGGTTAGCAATCTCAAGGCTTGGTGATCGATAAGGCCGGTATTTTGGAACATCAATCTTGAATAAGATGCAGCGAGTTGATAAACATAGCTTTCAATATCCTGCAGATGCGATGACAATGCCGGCACCATGATAGGAAACACATGGAGGCGATAATATAGATCCTCACGAAGGCGGTTTTTCTTAACTTCTTCAATCAAATTGAGATCAGTAGCAATAATCAGCTTGATATCGGTTTTGATCCGCTTACCCAATTGAGCTGAATACAATTCAGAACATGTCAAAAATTCAAATAGCTTTGCCTGAAGATCAGCTGATAAATGCGTGAGACACTTTAGAAAAACCGTGCCACCATTTGCCGATTGCAGTATCCCAGCTGTCTTTTTATCTCCAAATAATTGAGCGCTAAGCTCGTGATCAGACAATCCTGTGCAATCAATTGTTTTAAAGACAGATCTCGGACGTTTTCCAAGCTTAAAAACAGTATATGCCACAGCTGTTTTATCAACACCGAGCGGACCTTCTATAACAATGGGTAAGTGATTTTGAGCAGCACGTATTTTGATTTGCTTCAGACGTTCGGCAACATCGCTGGAACCGCCAACCAAATCATTCTTATTATCCATCACGGAATTTGCTTTTGAACTTAGCGTTTTTAACACCACCAATTGGCGCAATATGGCGGTCAAATGTTCCCGTGGTCCATCCAACGCATAATATGCATCCGCAGTTGCCCGCACTTCATCTGGCAACATACCGATCATTGAGGTTGGAACCTCAGCAATAATTGGCAAATGCAAACTATTATCGAGAAGCGCGAGCTGTTTTGCTATCTTACGGAAATCAAATTTTGCATTATTGTGTTCAATGAAGACCGCAAGGTAATCACGATGACCTTGGTCCCACCGCATAAACAGCTCATCTAAATCTGAGACAAAAATGAGCTCAAACTGGAGAAGCGGATGATTTAATATTGCCCGTTGATAAATTTCAATATTATCACTAGCTACTAGAATTTTCTCTGACATTGATGGCCTCTTAATGATGGTCTCACAACGTCCCCAATCAATAACTACACCACAAACTTGAAAAAGCGCTTTCCAAAATGCCCCGCAATTGACTAAAGTCTTATCAATACCGCTTTGCAGAACACAGATGGACCGATGACGTGAAAAATAGACGAGACAGATCCGTAGCTTTTGACGCTGCAGAACCACATTCAAGTGACAACACACTTGGAAACTTACCCAACTGGGATCTTAGTGATCTTTACGACGGGCAAGATTCAGCAGCTTTTAAACGTGATCATGATTGGGTTTTTAAAGCATCAACAACGTTTGAAACCCGTTGGAAAAATAATATTGAACGCGCTGCCAAACTTGATGGCGACAATGGAATTGGTGCTGCGGTAAAAGAATATGAGCTGATTGAAGAGATAATGGGCCGCTTGATATCCTATGCAGGTCTTAAATATTTTTCCGATACATTAAATGCAGAGACCGCAAAATTTTACGGCGACATGCAATCTCACATCACCAATGCCAGCGCTCATTTGATTTTCTTCTCACTTGAACTCAATCGGCTTGACGAAAACCTTGTTTTATCAGCAATCAAACAAGACAAACTGGCCGCACATTATAGTTCATGGATATTAGATCTGCGCAAAGATCGACCTTATCAATTGGAAGATCGTGTGGAACAACTTTTGCACGAAAAATCCATCACGGGACATGCGGCGTGGAATAGATTGTTTGATGAAACAATGTCCGACCTTCAGTTTGAAGTGGATGGAGAAACATTGTCATTGGAACTTGCGCTGAGTATTTTGCAAGAAGCTGATCCCAAAAAACGCGAGAAAGCTGCAAAGGCGCTTGTTAAAACTTTCTCCCAAAATTTACGCACCTTTACTTTGATCACAAATACGCTGGCAAAAGACAAAGAAATTTCAGATCGCTGGAGAGGCTTTGAAGATATTGCCGATAGCCGCCACTTGGCAAACCGCGTTGAACGCGAGGTTATTGACGCATTGGCCCAATCGGTAAAAGCTGCCTATCCGCGCCTGTCTCACCGCTATTATAAGATGAAAGCAAAATGGCTGGGTGAAGAAGAGCTCAACTATTGGGATCGCAACGCCCCATTGCCAGAAACATCGAAATTGTTAGTCTCATGGGAAGAGGCAAAAGAGCTTGTTTTGTCTGCCTATCATGATTTTGCGCCTGAAATGGCCGATATTGCCAGAGACTTCTTTGATAAAAACTGGATCGATGCGCCCGTTCGCGAAGGCAAAGCGTCCGGTGCTTTTGCCCATCCAACGGTTCCTGCTGCCCATCCCTATGTGCTTGTCAATTATATGGGCAAGGCGCGTGATGTCATGACGCTTGCGCACGAATTAGGCCATGGCGTTCACCAAGTGTTGGCAGGCGAGCAAGGTGCTTTGATGGCATCAACGCCGCTTACATTGGCCGAAACAGCATCCGTCTTTGGTGAAATGCTGACATTCAGAAAGATTTTAAAACAAACCAAAGATCCAAGAGAACGCAAAGCGATACTAGCGCAAAAAGTTGAAGACATGATCAATACGGTTGTGCGTCAGGTCGCGTTTTATGAATTTGAACGAAAACTACATACTGCCCGCCGTGAAGGCGAGTTAACCAGCGATCAAATTGGCGAACTTTGGATGTCGGTTCAAGCCGATAGTTTTGGCCCTGCGATTAAACTCAATGATGGTTATGAAACGTTTTGGACATATATCCCACATTTCATTCATTCGCCATTTTATGTTTATGCCTACGCCTTTGGCGATTGTTTGGTCAATTCGCTCTATGCAGTGTATCAAAATGCTGATGAAGATTTCCAAAAACGCTACTTTGATATGCTCAAAGCGGGTGGCACTAAACACCATAGTGAATTATTAGAACCATTTGGCCTAGATGCCACACAACCGGACTTCTGGAATCAAGGTCTTTCGATGATCGAAGGGCTTATCGACGAGCTTGAAGAACTTGATGCCAGCCTAAATTAAACAATATTTGCCTTGTTTTTGCCATCTCCACACCGCAAAAAGTAAAAACATCTCAAGGGGGAAAGTTATGATTAGGAATAAAAGAAGTCTTATCGTTGTACTCGCCATGCTCGGATTATCCGCATGCCAAACACAACAAAGTTTTACACCTGTGGCACCTGCCAAAAGTTTTGAAGGCAAATGGGTCGATCAAAACGGTATTTTATCAACGTTCAACAATGGTAAGTTCCAAACAAAAACCACTGATGGAACAAATACATTGCTCGCGATTGGTGATTACAAACAAGTCACACCAACTTTGGCTGAGATTGAATTGAAGTCACTGGTAAGACGAACAGTAACGCAAGTCAATTGTGCCTTGGCAACACCAAACCGCATGAACTGTACAACAAGTTCAGGCGCACAATTTGCGCTGCTGCGCCAAGCTTAAACGATCATTTTTATCGATTATTAAAAAAGCATCTGCTGTTAACTCAGCGGGTGCTTTTTTATGCACGGCAATAACAACATCTCATAATTTGTTATTTGATCAAGATATGCTCAGGTTATCCAATGTTTCTATTTGCAATACGCATTCAATTGGGTTTGAATAGATTTAGAACATAAAACGGAGTATTTTCATGAAGAAAATAATGACAAAATTTCTATTGAGCGCAGCAACCTTGGCACTTACCAATGTTGTAGCCCAAGCAGATTACACACTGACAATCCTGCACACCAATGATTTTCACGCACGGTTTGAGCCCATCTCAAAATATGACAGCGGTTGTTCAGCAGAAGACAATACTGAAGGCAAATGCTTTGGTGGATCCGCTCGTCTGGTAACAGCTGTGAAAGAAGCGCGCGCACGCTCAAACAATTCTATTTTGGTTGATGGTGGTGATCAGTTCCAAGGCACTTTGTTTTATACCTATTACAAAGGTAAATTGGCCGCAGAATTCATGAATAAAATGGGCTATGATGGCATGACTGTCGGCAACCATGAATTTGATGATGGACCAGAGATTCTCGCAGGCTTCATAGATTCAGTCGATTTCCCAATTTTGATGTCCAATGCGGATGTGAGCGGAGAGCCACTCCTTGCTGGTAAACTTGCAAAATCAACTGTTCTTGAACAAAACGGTGAAAAACTGGGCCTTATTGGCCTCACACCACAAGATACCGATGAGCTTGCATCACCGGGCGACAATATCACATTTACAGCGCCTGCAGATGCCGTTGCCGGTGAGATTGCCAAACTTAAGGAAATGGGCATTAACAAATTCATCGTCCTAAGCCATTCAGGTTTTGCCGTTGATAAAGCTGTTGCTGCTGCTGTTCCAGAAATTGATGTTATTGTTGGCGGACACTCAAACACATTCTTGTCCAACACATCGGACAGAGCCGAAGGCCCTTACCCAACAATGGTTGGCACAACAGCAATTGTTTCAGCTTATGCCTATGGCAAGTTCTTGGGCGAAATGAATGTGACATTTGACGATAATGGCGTCATCACCGAAGCTAAAGGTGAGCCATTGATCATGGATGGTAGTGTTGTTGAAGATGCAGCATCTGTTGCGCGCATTAAAGAAATGGCAATGCCGCTAGAAGAAATTCGCAGCAAAATCGTTGCAAGCTCTGATGCAGCCATTGAAGGCGATCGTAAATTCTGTCGTGCGCAAGAATGTGAAATGGGCAACCTTGTTGCTGATGCCATGTTGGCGCGTGTTCGCGATCAAGGCGTATCAATTGCGATCCAAAACGGTGGTGGACTTCGTTCATCAATCGATGCTGGCGAAGTGACAATGGGCGAAGTGCTTACAGTTCTTCCATTCCAGAACACACTTTCAACATTCCAGCTTAAAGGTATGGATGTTGTTGCAGCGCTTGAAAATGGCGTGAGCCAAGTTGAAGAAGCAAAAGGTCGTTTCCCGCAAGTCGCAGGCGTGACATTTATATTTGATGGCGCAAAACCTGCCGGCGAACGCGTCAGTGATGTGATGGTTGTTGGTGCTGATGGTTCAAAAATGCCAATCAACATGGATGAAACCTATGGCGTTGTGTCAAACAACTATATGCGCGGTGGTGGAGATGGTTACAAAATCTTCAAAACAAGCGGCATGAAAGCCTATGACTTTGGTCCAGATTTGGCCGATGTTGTTGCTGAATATTTGGCAGCAAACCAACCTTATAAACCTTATCTTGATGGTCGTATTTCTGCAAAATAACAACGGTGCGGCGAGTACATTCGCCGCAAACGTAAAACACAATGAAAATGATCAAGGTCTGGGGTTCTGCTCTGGACCTTTTTCTATTTTAAGATAAAAAATCTTTATCAGTTGCCCGAATTAAATGCTCCAAAATGATCTTTTAGGCGTATAGATAAAGTAACAATCAAAAAATTAGAAAAACGGCTGCTAAACATATGAAATTTTCCTCAGTACCTACAATGCTTCCAAAAGAACATCCCCCTGTTAAAACAGGAAAAGTCGGCGTTCTCCTCGTTAATTTAGGAACACCCGATGGTACCGATTACTCATCGATGCGTCGTTATTTAAAAGAGTTTTTAACTGATGCACGTGTGATCGAATGGCCAAAATATCTTTGGTATCCGATTTTGTTTGGTATCGTTTTGAACAAACGTCCGCAAAAAGTTGGCCTTGCTTACAAATCAATTTGGAACAACGATTTGGATGAGAGCTATCTTCGCACCTATACGCGCAACCAGTCTGACAAACTAAGCGAGATCATGGCGCCACACGATCACATCATGGTCGATTGGGCCATGCGTTATGGACAGCCGTCAATCCCAGATAAGCTGCTTGGATTAAAAAACGCAGGCTGTGAACGCATTGTGATCTTCCCGCTTTACCCACAATATGCAGCCGCCACAACGGCAACAGTCAATGACAAAACCTTCAAAACACTTTTGGACATGCGCTGGCAACCGGCCATTCGAACAGTGCCTGCCTATCATGATGATGCAGCCTATATCGATGCGCTTGCAACGTCGATTGAAACACATTTGGCAGGTTTGGATTTTGAACCTGAAAAAGTTATCGCCTCATACCATGGTATTCCGCAATCATACTTCAAAAAAGGCGATCCTTATCATTGCCATTGTTATAAGACATCGCGTTTGCTCAATGATCGTTTAGGCTGGGAAGATGGGCGTTTAATGACAACGTTCCAATCTAGATTTGGACCAGAAGAATGGCTCCAACCCTATACAGATAAGACCATTGAAGCACTTGCAAAATCAGGTACAAAAAGCATTGCAGTTCTCAACCCTGGTTTCGTGTCTGATTGCTTGGAAACACTTGAGGAAATGGGCGTTGAAGGTGAAGAGATTTTCCACGAGCATGGCGGCAAAAACTTTAGCCATATCCCCTGCTTAAATGATAGCGACGGCGGCATGGCTGTGATTGGGGCTGTTGTTAAACGTGAACTTGGTGGCTGGCTTTAGTCTCCAAACACTCCAATCAGCGTCAAAACAAGCCTCTACACCTTGAAATTTCAGCGGTTTGTACCTATTTATAGAGATATTATTTAAAACGGGAGAAGTAGTTTTGTTTATCGAAGGTTTAGATATCACGGTCATCGTGATTGTCGTCGTCGCAATTATATTTTTGGCATCAAGTGTTAAAACCGTACCACAAGGTTTTGCATTTACGACCGAAAGATTTGGCCGGTATACAAAAACTCTTAATCCCGGTCTCAATATCATTGTGCCATTTGTAGATCGCATTGGTGCTAAACTGAACATGATGGAACAGGTTCTTGATGTTCCAACGCAAGAAGTTATCACACGAGACAATGCGTCTGTGTCTGCCGATGCTGTTGCGTTTTATCAAGTTCTAAACGCCGCCGAAGCTGCCTATCAGGTCAACGATCTTCGTAATGCATTGACCAACCTTGCCATGACAAACATTCGTTCTGTTATGGGGTCTATGGATCTTGATGATCTGTTGTCAAACCGTGATTCCATCAATGACCGCCTTTTGCGCGTTGTCGACGAAGCTGCTGCCCCTTGGGGTATCAAAATCACGCGTGTTGAGATTAAAGACATTGCGCCGCCACGTGATCTGGTTGAATCAATGGGTCGTCAGATGAAGGCTGAGCGTGAAAAACGTGCTGAAATTCTGGAAGCTGAAGGTACACGTAGCTCACAAATCCTACGTGCTGAAGGTGAAAAACAATCCGCTATTCTTCAAGCGGAAGGTCGTCGTGATGCAGCTTACCGTGATGCCGAAGCCCGTGAGCGGTTAGCAGAAGCTGAAGCTAAAGCCACAACAATGGTGTCTACAGCGATCTCTGAAGGTAACATGCAAGCGATCAACTACTTCGTTGCACAAAAATACACCGAAGCCTTGGCAACAATCGGTTCTGCCAAGAACTCAAAGATCGTGATGATCCCGATGGAAGCTTCATCTCTGATTGGTTCACTTGGTGGTATTGGCTCTATCGCAAAAGAAGTATTTGGCGATGATAATAAAGATGGTGGTGTGACAAACCAACGCCCAGCCGTCCGCACAGTGCGCACAACACCACGCTCTGGTAAACCTTCATGATTATGACGATCGTTGGTGAGTTGGGCCCATGGACCTGGTGGGTTCTGGGCCTCATCTTGCTTGGTTTTGAGCTAATTCTCCCGGGCATCTTCCTATTATGGGTTGGTGCTTCGGCTATGGTTATCGGGGCAATCTCTTTTGCCCTTTGGGGAAGTCCCATTTGGCCTTGGCAAGTTCAAATGACGCTCTTTGCTATTCTTGCTGTTTTGTCATCCTATATGGGCAAAAAATTCTATGCCGATCGACAAGGCGACAGCGACGAACCGTTGTTAAACCAGCGCACTCAAGCGCTTATCGGCCGCAAAGCAGATCTTGAAGAGCCAATTACAAATGGTCGGGGACGTATTAAATTAAACGATTCTATTTGGATGATTGAAGGCCCAGACCTTGAAGCGGGTCAAACCGTTGAAGTTGTCGCTGCCAATTCCAATCGATTAACTGTTATTCAAGCCTAAATCATCTCTGTTTTTAGGCTTGAGATATGCCAAATGTAAACGATTAGTTAACCATAAAGCTTTACTATTTGATAAGAATTCATTTCTTTGAAAGCTTGGCATAGATGCAATTTGGTAATGCTAAAATGGGATACGCGGTAAGCGAACGGTCTTTTAAAAAAGGCCTCGCGACACTTTTGTGCACAGCTGCGTTCTCATCAATGCTGACAATGCCATCATTTGGCCAGAGTGCAAGCCAAAACACAGATCCAATGGATCTGGGGCAGTTGGGCCAAGACACGGACCAAAACCCACTTATTATTGTCAATGAAAATCCGTTGACGGACCTTAATCGCACAAGATTAAATAGACGAGCACGATCTTCCACGCCACCTATCACAACTTCCAGCACAACAGGTGCTGCAACAACAGAACAAATGTTGGGCACAGCTGGCGATGGTACAGCAACGGGCATCCGTCTGGGCACCATGACACTGCGCCCCTCATTACAAACTCAAATATTCTATGAGAGCAAAAAAACCGGCTCAACATCTGAAAGCCGTGTTTATAATCAAACAATATTGGGCGCAACGCTCACATCAGATTGGTCTCGTCATTCACTAACGTTAAGCGGCACAGGCACAATCCAAAAAAACATCAGTGGAACACTAGATCAAGATCTATCGGCAAATCTGAGTGCTGATTTCCAATATGATATCAATAACCTACTGACAGCAAACCTGATCAATGGCTATAGTTATACAGTTGAAGATCGCAATGACCCTAATGCGGTGAGCAATGCCACGAGCCAAGCTGGCATTCATTCCTTTACCTCAAGTCTAGCACTTGCAAAAGATACAGGCATTTTACGCGGTTCAATCTCCAGCGATGTGTTGCGTGAATTGCACGGCGATGCAAAGCTTGCAAGCGGCGGCATTGTGTCAGGGAATGATCGAAATCTGTTAGACCTAGGTCTTGCGTTACGTCTTCAATATGCCGGCAATCCAGCGCTCATGCCATTTATCGAAGGTGAAGCGCGCCGTATTAAATATGACCAAACCACAGATACAGCCGGAACGCAGCGCTCTTATTCAAACTACACAATGCGTTTGGGTGTCCAAGCCAGTTACAGTGACAAGTTAAACGGCGATGTCTCTATTGGCTACGGTCATAATAAATTTGATGATGCAAGCCTGAGTGACATCAACTCATTTGTTTTCGCCAGCGCACTCAATTGGTCACCACGTCGCGGCACTGATGTTAGCTTTGGTTGGGATACAACTATCGAACCATCAACGAGCGCAGGTGTCAGCGGGTCTGTTATTTATGCATTCAACACAGATTTAACCCAACAAATCATAGCAGACGTCAACGCCACTTTGGGCTTTGATTATAGCTTCCGTGATTTCAGAGGCAGCACGGTTACAAATAACCAAAATACCTTTGGTGCAAATTTTGAAATTGATTGGGCCATTAGCCGTTCTCTCAGCATGAATTCAAACATCACCTACCAAAAGACAACACAATTCGGCGCGTCTGATCGTGATACTTTGAACGTCGGTGTTGGCCTTACGCTTGCGCGATAGACAATCGCTTAGTCGGCTGTGAAAAACGCAATGGTCGCCGCAAGGGCTGGCTCGCGATAAATATCAACCTCATGCAACAATTCATGACGCGCACCATCAAATGGGATCATTTGTCCTGCGCGGAATTTTGTGCTGATAACTTCAAACGCATGATAGGGCACAATACCGTCATCGGTTCCAGCTAAAATGATCGTCGGAATATTGATCTTTTCAAGATGGCTCTGATTATCGATCCGTTCCATTGCAGACGTCATAACAGAAAACCATCGAATAGTTGGCGGCCCTGTTTCAAACTCTGGGTAGGATGTAAATATCTCTTGATTTCGGCGATATCGAATAAGATCAGAGGTTAAAATATTTTGTCGGATTTTGTCGTCTGTATTTCTGCCAGGTAGCGTCAAACGCCCCAACCCAAAGAGCCCAGATATTTTCATCACAATTGATGATAAGTGCTTTTTCAATCCCGTAAGTCGAACACCGATAAAGGGACCCGACAGCACAATGCGATCAATTCTGTTTGCAATTGAAGGCGCAGCAGACAGCAGGATCAAACCACCCATGGAATGCGCCAAAGCAAAAAATGGCATCCGTGCATCGGGCAGAACAATTTGTTCCAAAAAGATCTTTAAGTCTTTCTCATAATCTCTAAAATTCTTGACGTATCCACGCATTTTGTCTTTCAGGATACGTTCTGACCCACCCTGTCCGCGCCAATCAAATGTCGCGACCCAAAAGCCAGCTTTGGTCAAATCTTTGATCGTCTCAAAGTATTTCTCAATACATTCGTTCCGACCCTGCAAAAGCACAATTGTACCTTTGGCCGTTTGTCCCGTTGAACGAAACAAAGCATAGCGTAACTGACGACCATCAAAACCTGAAAAATAACCAGCTTTAAAGTCTTCCGGCAGAGTGTTCTCTGGCGTTGAAAATAATATAGAACTCATAAAGTGTATCCAACCATACATTTGGAATAATGGCAGAAATCCGTTTGGTCAAAAGAAAAAGCCGAAGCCACAAAAATATAAGTGAAACTTCGGCTTATTTTGCTGACCTGATATCGATGGGACGAAAGAAACCAGATCACCAACTGTCTGACTAATCTACATAAAGTAAGATGAACGTGACATGAATGGGAGCTTTTGAATGGCTTTTCAAAAATCGTATCCAAAGGCTTGAAATCCGATTTTTATGTCCCCATCTATATTCTACGGATGCCGATAAAGGGTTCGTATAACCGCAATCTGATCGCCAAAAATGGGATCATGATTTGCTAACACATAACTAAGTTGCTCAATGGAGAACACATATGCGTCACGTAGATTTTTCACCTTTCAATCGCTCTACTGTTGGTTTCGATCGTCTATTCACAATGTTAGATAGTCTGGGTCAAGCCGAGCAAGCAAATACATCCTACCCCCCTTACAATATCGAACGCACCAGCGAAGATGCCTTCACTATAACTATGGCTGTCGCGGGCTTTGCGGAAGAAGATCTCGATATTGAGGCGAAGGAAAATACGCTCACAGTCAAAGGCGATAAAAAGGTCACAGACGATCAAGAAGACACCACATTTTTACATCGCGGCATTGCGACACGCGCTTTTGAGCGTCGTTTCCAACTTGCCGACCATGTTCAAATCAAAGGTGCAAGCTTGAAAAATGGTCTGCTTTACATCGAACTTTTAAGAGAAGTTCCTGAAGACAAAAAGCTTCGCAAAATTGAAATAGCAAAACCAACACAGGTCGAAGCTAAACAAATTGAAAGTGCCGAAGCTTAAATAAAATAAGATTACTCAACAAACAACACTTTCCTCTCCCCCTCCCCCTGAAAATGGCCAGAAAGTGACAAAAAAGTTAGTTAGGTAATCAAACGAAAATGGCGTCCCATCGGACGCCATTTTTATATCTATAGACTTATTAAAACTATCTTTTGCTCAAGAAGTGATCGACAGACACTTTGCCGGCACCTTTAAGAACAAGAACAACAAGAACAAAAATCCACAAAAGACGTTGATCTAAAATCAAGCTATCAGGCACACGGTCAAACAAAGCACCTGTGCTTTCAGCGCCAATTTTATGCACATAAACATCCGTGAGCGATTGCACGACGATAAATGCAATCATGCCCAACGCAGCCATTCGCGAAAACAGCCCGATCACAATAAGTAGCGGCAAAATAAATTCTGCATATGTCCCTAAAAAGACAATCAAACCCCAAGGGAAAAATGCCACGGCATCAGGATCAAAACCAGCAGCTTCAACTGCAGGCATTGCAATCTGGAAATAAGCACCCGATGAGATTGTGAAGAAGCCCAAAAACCCTTCACCAACTTTTGTAAAGGCTGAATTTAGGTAGTATCCATAAAGCACGGCTACAAAAACAACACGCGCTGCCAATCCTAAAAACCAGCCATCCGTTATTTTATGAATAAAATCAAAAACGCCATTATGCAAATTGCGCACTAAATTTACTAAACCACTCATAGACTTTCCCCTGATATTACTTTTTGTTTGGTCAGTTATTCTGACAAAACACTACAATTTATAAACATGCCTGCTTCCAACATCGTGGAAATAGCCATGGATATATCAAATTCTTCATCAACCAAAACAGCTTCATTGGCAGCCTCACCCAATGTTTTACCAGCAATAAGAGCGGTGAAAAACGCAGCAGCTGCACTTGGTATTTGCCGAACATCAACCTCGGTATCAGGCCGCGTAATCAAACAATGCTCACCTTGTGCCAGATCAATACCAGCCATAGGTTGGTCTTGTCGATTTGCTGAAAAAACTGAAACCGCAGCATAATCACTTGCCAATAAACGAACGCTAGGATGCGTTATGAAAACCAAATTACCCAGCTCTTCTGGCGGGAAAGCCCCCAGCGCATCAAAGGCTATAGGTTGCGCATCAGCTGCATGATAGGCATCAAGCCAAGACCGTTCAATCTCTGCCACATCCCGAAGATACGGATAGTTTTTTAATGGCTCAAAGGCCTTGATGAAATCAGGAAAGCTCTTGCCATATTCAAACATCAGAGGTGATGTGGGCGGCTGATCTGATACATAAAGTTGAGCCAAAGATTTAAAAGCATCTTCGCCAAGCAGTTTTTTGATCGCAGGGAAAATATCAGACAAAGCGCCAACTAATCCAACCACCACATTATTGCGGTAAACGGAAAAGCGCTTTGCATCAACATTCCCATGAGGATTTACCAAGCCTTTTGGACAAGGTATCTCAGGATTGAGCAAAAGGGATGAAAACAAGTTTTGCGAAACAACCAGTTCATCATCAGGTTCGCCATTAAGTTCAGTGAGACGCGCTGGCATGACGTTCTCCCAAGAGTGGATGCTCAGGTAGACCGTCCAAAATAGTTTCAGCAAGCTTTGCTTCGCGCCGTAAGATATGCCAATCAGGAACGTCATTATCCCATTCAACCAAGGTTGGGATAGGGCCCATTTGGGTCACCACATCTTTATATAGCTTCCACACGGCATCATCGACAGGACAATCATGCGCATCAATCAGCAATGGTTCGCCTTCATCATCTTTATCCACAGCATGACCTGCCAAATGTATTTCACCAACATGACCAAGCGGAAATTCGGACAAATACCGTTCTGGTGAATATTTGTGATTTGTTGCAGACACAAAAACATTGTTGATATCAAGCAGCAAACCACATCCAGCACGTCGTGCAATTTCAGTGATAAAATCTGTTTCGCTCATGGTCGATTGTTCAAAAGCCACATAGGTCGATGGGTTTTCCAACAAGATTGGGCGTTTTAGTCGATCTTGCAGCTGTCCAATGTGACTAACAACGCGATCAAGGGTCTCTTTGTCATAAGGAACGGGCAAAAGATCATTGTAATAATGCGTATCATGGGTCGACCAAGCCAAATGCTCGGACACAATGCCGGGCTGATAGCGGTCGATAACCTTTGCAAAGCGCTCGATATGGTCTTTATCCAGACCTTTTTCAGCGCCAATAGAAAGTCCAACACCATGAACTGTAATGGGGAAATTGTTGCGAATTTGCGTCAATGCCTGATGCGGCAGACCGCCATCGCCCATATAATTTTCAGCATGAACTTCAAAAAAGCCCATCTTGTAATCGTCAGCCAATATATCATCAATATGCTGGCCTTTTAATCCAGCCCCTGCTCGCGCAGGGACTGAACTTTCTACAAGATAGTTTTGATCAGCTGGGATAGGCCGGGGGGTGGCATTCAACATCTCGTAACTCCTATCTTGTAGTTTTAGAACTGAATAACAGAATTATGCAGGAAGATCACGTGTAAGTGGCTCAAGCGAACCAGCACGATCACCTTCAATTGACATGCCTACGCATGTACCAGCATCAACTGATTTCCAAGCATTACCTTGGAAGTCTACTTTTGATGTACCAGCACATGAAGTACCAGGACCGGCAGCACAATCGTTTTTACCAGCAAGAGCAACACCGTAACATTTTTCTTTAGCAGCTTGTGCACCAGTAGTTGACGCAACAAGAGTAGCACCAGAAAGAGCCATTGCAACAGCACCAGCAAGTGCAGACGCACCAATGATTTTCTTAGACATTTAATTCTCCTTAAGATGAACATTCATCGATATTTAGGTCACTATCGACCTGACAAGAACATTACTACAGAACTCTTCGCTCACTTGAAAATCAACGACGCGTTAGATTTGATCAACAGAAAGTGAGCACGTCGCAAGCAATGAATTGAAAAATATTTAAAACAGTTCAAACTAGCCCCAAACTTATCATTCTCCAGTTTGTCTTTGTAATATGACCCAACAATCGAAAATCTTTCAATAGATATTACAACATTTAAGAAAAATCGGCAAAGCCTCTGCCCAACATATATAAAGCATATAAGGCATACGCCCCGTAACATAACGCCGAGAATAGAGCCTTAGTTAAACCCGCGACAACTCTTGCCTCAAAACCCTATATTCAATATACATCCACACATAGATAAAAATGCAGCCGTGACCTTGCGAAACGTTCAAGGTTCTGGCATAGAATTATATAGAATAGGACAGACAACCTGTCCTATTATCATATCAGGTCAAAAGACTTGATATATCAAGTGACTAAAAAGCCCGTCGCTCGTTTACTGCAGGATCTTGACAGACAGCGGAAACCGACAATCTTGGCGCATCACAGTTTTTGGATAGACCTAGCGAACCGACAATAATCGCGCCCAAAACTAAACCTGTGATCACATTTAGAATGCCACACGATATGACATCCGGCACTAACTTTTGAGCCAGAACAAATGAAGACCGCCCCTATGAGGCTAAAAGGAGACACAAGATGACGAAACAATCGCCATCCGCGCCAATTCAGCAAAACACACCAGCTATAAAAGCTGGAGCGCGAAAACCTGTTAACACCTTTGGCCTGCCTGTTAAACAAGGCATGTACGACCCGCGCAATGAACATGATGCGTGCGGTGTTGGCTTTGTTGCGCATATGGAAGGTGTAAAATCACACCAAATCGTCAAAGATGGCCTCTTCATGCTGAAAAACCTAACCCACCGTGGTGCGGTTGGGTCTGATCCACTGATGGGTGATGGCGCAGGAATGCTGATGCAAATCCCGCATACATTCTTTAAAGAAGAGCTCGCAAAAGAAGGCGTTACGCTTCCAGATGCAGGACATTACGGCGTTGGTTATTATTTCCTGACACAGGATGACGATATTCGCGGCCAAATTTTAGAAATTATCAAGCAGACAATCCAATCTGAAGGCCTAAAACTATTGGCACTTCGTGATGTGCCTGTGGATAATTCATCATTGTCCAAAGATCCGTTGATTGCAGCAACTGAACCTGTTCATTTGCAAGTCTTTGTTGAACGCGATGCAGCGATCACAGATGATGATGTTTATGAGCGCCAGATTTATACATTGCGCAAAATCATTTCAAACCGCATTATTAAAGAAATTATAGGGGTAAATGATGGATTTTATCCAGTGTCATTCTCATCCCGTACAATTGTTTATAAAGGCATGTTCCTAGCCTATCAGGTTGGCAAGTATTATAAAGACTTAGCGGACCCACGTTTTGAAACGGCTGTTGCGCTTGTTCACCAACGTTTTTCAACAAACACATTCCCGTCTTGGAAACTATCCCATCCATACCGCATGGTGGCTCATAATGGTGAGATCAACACATTGCGCGGCAACGTCAATTGGATGGCAGCCCGCCAAGCATCAATCTCATCTCCATTATTTGGTGATGACATTGCCAAAATGTGGCCTATTTCCTATGAAGGCCAATCAGATACAGCTTGCTTTGATAATGCTTTGGAATTTTTGATCCAAGGCGGATATTCAATGGCACATGCTGTGATGATGCTCATTCCCGAAGCATGGGCTGGTAACAAGCTTATGTCTAAAGAACGTAGAGCCTTTTACGAATATCACGCAGCGCTGATGGAACCATGGGATGGTCCTGCAGCTGTTGCCTTTACAGATGGCCGCCAAATTGGCGCGACGCTTGATCGCAATGGACTGCGCCCTGCCCGTTATATCGTCACAGACGACAAACGCATTATTATGGCCTCTGAGGCTGGTGTTTTGCCAGTTGAAGAGAAAAAAATCATCAAAAAATGGCGTCTACAGCCTGGTAAAATGCTGCTGATCGATATGGAAAAAGGTCAGATCATTTCAGATCAAGATATCAAATCTGATTTGGCCAGCTCCCATCCCTATCAAGAGTGGTTGGATAAGACCCAATTGATCTTGGAAGACCTTGATCCTGTGGAACCCCGCGAGCCGCGCGATGATGTAACCTTGCTCGATCGTCAACAAGCCTTTGGCTATACCCAAGAAGACACAAAAATCTTGATGTCTCCAATGGCAACCACTGGCCAAGAAGCTATTGGATCCATGGGAACCGATACGCCCATCTCTGCGATGAGTGATAAATCAAAACTGCTTTATACATATTTCAAGCAGAACTTTGCGCAAGTCACAAACCCGCCTATCGATCCAATTCGTGAAGAATTGGTCATGAGCCTTGTATCCTTCATTGGCCCGCGTCCAAATCTTTTGGACCATAAAGGTGCGTCCAACAATAAACGCTTGGAAGTTCGTCAACCAATTTTAACCAATGCTGATCTAGAAAAAATTAGGTCCATCGGTCATATGGATGATGATTTTGACACCAAAACTCTTGGTATGAGCTACAAAAGTGAGCTTGGCACTGATGGTATGATTGGCGCATTGGATAGACTTTGCAATCGCGCTGAACAAGCTGTTCGTGGTGATTACAATATCATTATCTTATCTGATCGTCGTATTGGCCCGGATAGAATTGCCATTCCAGCCTTACTCGCAACAGCCGCTGTTCATCACCATTTGATCCGCAAAGGCTTGCGCACATCTGTGGGTCTTGTTGTTGAATCGGGTGAGCCTCGCGAAATCCATCATTTTGCATGTCTTGCAGGCTATGGCGCCGAAGCAATCAATCCATATTTGGCCTTTGATACGCTTACTAACATGCATGAAAACAAAGCATTCCCGCCAGAAGTTGATAGCTATGAAGTGGTCACGCGCTACATCAAAGCCATTGGCAAAGGTATTTTGAAAGTCATGTCCAAAATGGGCATTTCAACATACCAATCCTATTGTGGGGCTCAAATTTTTGATGCTGTGGGACTTTCAACTGAATTTGTTGATCAATATTTCACAGGTACAGCGACCAAAATTGAAGGTGTTGGACTTGCAGATGTGGCAAAAGAAACTGTTGCGCGTCATACATCAGCCTTTAGCAAAGACCCAGTTCTAACCTCATTTTTGGAAATTGGCGGCGAATACGGCTACCGAACACGTGGTGAAGATCACGCTTGGTCACCAGAGGCTGTCATTGCCCTTCAGCATGCGGTCCGCGGCAACGCCCAAGATCGCTACAATGACTTTGCCAAATTGATCAACGAATCATCACTACGGATGAACACTATTCGTGGGTTGTTTAAGATCAAAATGGCCGAAGAAGCTGGTCGCAAGCCCGTTTCCATTGACGATGTCGAGCCTGCAGCTGAATTGGTCAAACGTTTCTCAACTGGCGCAATGTCATTTGGCTCCATCAGCCGCGAAGCACACTCAACGCTTGCGGTTGCTATGAACCGCATTGGCGGCAAATCAAACACTGGTGAAGGTGGCGAGGAGCCAGATCGCTTCCATCCGCTTTCCGATGGTTCGGCAAATCCTGAACGCTCTGCGATCAAGCAAGTCGCATCAGGTCGTTTTGGTGTAACAGCTGAATATTTATCCAATTCAGACATGATCCAGATTAAAGTGGCCCAAGGCGCAAAACCTGGTGAAGGCGGACAATTGCCTGGCCATAAAGTGGATGCAACAATTGCAAAAACACGCCATTCAACACCAGGTGTGGGTCTTATTTCACCACCACCGCACCACGACATTTATTCCATCGAGGATTTGGCGCAGCTCATTTACGATCTGAAAAATGTCAAACCAACATCTGATATCTCAGTCAAACTTGTATCAGAAGTAGGTGTTGGAACGGTTGCAGCAGGTGTTGCAAAAGCACGGGCTGATCACATCACGATCTCAGGTTTTGATGGTGGAACAGGCGCGTCTCCTTTGACATCGCTCAAACATGCTGGTTCTTCATGGGAACTTGGTTTGGCTGAAACACACCAAACATTGGTGCTGAACGGATTGCGTTCACGTATTGCCTTGCAAGTTGATGGTGGCCTGAAAACAGGCCGCGATGTTATTATCGGCGCTCTTTTGGGTGCAGATGAATTTGGCTTCTCAACAGCGCCACTTATTGCTGCAGGCTGTATTATGATGCGCAAATGTCACCTCAACACATGCCCTGTGGGGGTTGCGACGCAAGATCCTGTTTTGCGCAAACGCTTTAAAGGTGCACCAGAACACATCATCAATTACTTCTTCTTTATTGCCGAAGAAATTCGCGCAATCATGGCAGAGATGGGTTACACAAAATTTGATGATCTGATCGGCCAATCTCAATTGCTTGAGAAAGAACAAATGGTTGAGCGCTGGAAGTCTGAAGGTCTTGATTTCACATCTGTGTTCTACAAACCAGACGCAAAACCTGAAGATATTTTCTGGACAAAACGTCAAGAACACCCAATTGACGATGTGCTGGATCGCCAATTGATCAAAGACGCAATGCCAGCATTGGAAAACCGCGAACCTGTAAGGCTCTCAGCCGATATTAAAAACGTTGATCGCTCAACAGGTGCCATGCTATCGGGCGAAGTTGCACGTCGTTATCGTCATAAAGGGCTCAAAACAGACACCATCACTGTTGACTTCAAGGGCACAGCTGGCCAGTCATTTGGTGCGTTCTTAGCGCGCGGTATTACCTTTAATCTAACTGGCGACGGTAATGATTATGTTGGTAAGGGTCTTTCAGGCGGTCGTATTATTATTCGCCCTCCAGAAGACACAAACATTATTGCAGAAGAATCCATCATTGTTGGTAACACTGTTCTTTATGGTGCAACCGAAGGCGAATGTTATTTCCGCGGTGTTGCAGGCGAACGCTTTGCTGTTCGTAACTCTGGCGCAGTTGCCGTTGTTGAAGGCGTGGGAGACCATGGTTGCGAATATATGACCGGCGGTCTGGTTGTTGTTATTGGCGAAACAGGCCGTAACTTTGCAGCGGGCATGTCCGGCGGTGTCGCATATGTTTTGGATGAAGCAGGTGATTTTGCTGAACGTTGCAACATGGCAATGGTTGAGCTGGAACCTGTTCCAGAAGAAGATGATATCTTGGAAAAACTCCATCACCACGGTGGCGATCTAGCCCATAAAGGCCGTGTGGATGTAAAATCTGATATGACCAAGCATGATGAGGAACGTTTATACAAACTGATCTCGAACCACATGCACTATACTGGGTCATCTCGTGCAAAAGAGATTTTGGACAACTGGACTGATTTCCGTCCTAAATTCCGTAAAGTGATGCCGGTTGAATATCGTCGTGCATTGCAAGAGATGGAAAATGCAAAGGTGGCAGCGGAATGAACCATATGATCGTTTCGACAACCAACAATATCGAAGGTCGTAAGATTATTCGCTACCAAGGCATTGTCACCGGCGAAGCTATTTTGGGAACCAACATTTTCAAAGATTTCCTTGCTGGAATTCGCGATATTGTTGGTGGCCGTTCTGGCGCCTATGAGAAATCTTTACGCGAAGCGCGGGAAATTGCGCTTGATGAGCTCAAAGCTGAAGCCCACTCATTGGGTGCGAATGCAATCATCGGCGTTGATTTAGATTATGAAAATATTTCAGCTGGGGGGAATTCTTCCATGTTGATGGTATCGGCATCCGGTACTGCAGTCCAATTGGATTAAGGAATAGATTATGGGTAAAGTTACTGGGTTTTTGGAAATAGATCGTCGCACATCAAAATATCAACCTGCGTCAGATCGTATTCGCCATTTTAAAGAATTCACCATCCCGATGAGTGACGACACTTTGCGCGATCAAGCAGCACGCTGCATGGATTGCGGTGTCCCTTATTGTCATGATGCAACAGGTTGCCCTATCAACAATCAAATTCCTGATTGGAATGACCTTGTTTACAACAATGACTGGGATGCAGCGATTTTAAACTTGCATTCAACCAATAATTTCCCAGATTTCACGGGCCGTATTTGCCCCGCGCCATGCGAGGAAGCATGCACGCTAAATCTGGAAAATATTCCGGTAACAATTAAAACAATTGAACATGCAATTGCTGATAAAGCCTATGAACGCGGATATTATGCACCACAGCCAGCGTCTGAAAAAACAGGTAAAAAAGTAGCCATCATTGGTTCAGGTCCTGCAGGACTTGCCGCCGCTCAACAATTGGGCCGCGTCGGCCATGATGTGCATCTTTATGAGCGCGAATCCAAAGCGGGCGGATTGCTGCGTTTTGGTATTCCAGACTTTAAAATGGAAAAACACCATATTGATCGCCGTGTTGAACAGATGGAGGGCGAAGGCGTTACATTCTTTTATAATGTTAACATCGGCACCGATAAAACAGTCGAAGAGCTAAAAGAAAACTACGACGCAGTTCTATATTCTGGCGGGTCTGAAACACCGCGCGAATCTGGTATTCCAGGTGGTCACTTACACGGTGTGCATGACGCTATGCCATATCTTGTTCAACAAAATAAACGTGTTGGCGGTGAAGACATCCAAAGTAGTGGTTGGCAAGGCGAAGAAGTTGTAGCGGGGGGCAAACACATTGTTGTTGTTGGCGGTGGCGACACAGCATCTGATTGTGTGGGCACAGCCTTCCGTCAGGGCGCGGTTAAAGTATCGCAACTTGATATTCGTCCTCAGCCACCAGAAATCGAAGACAAGCTTGCTGTATGGCCTTACTGGGCAACAAAAATGCGCACATCATCATCACAAGCTGAAGGTGCTGAGCGGGAATTCCAAATCGGGACATTAGAATTTGTCGGCGAAGATGGTGTTCTAACAGGCGTTAAATGTTGTAAAGTTGATGAAAAACGCAAGCCAATTGCTGGTACAGAATTTATCATCCAAGCAGACCTTGCCTTTATCGCAATCGGTTTCCGTGGCCCCTATGAAGATAGCATTGTTGCCGAACTTTGTGATGATCTTGTCATCTCAACGGATAATCGCGGATCAAAATCCGTTCAAGCCAATGATGACGACTATAAAACAACAGTCGACAATCTTTGGGTTGCAGGCGATGTGCGTCGCGGACAATCACTTGTTGTGTGGGCTATTCGCGAAGGCAGACAAGCAGCACGGGCTATTGATCTTGAACTCATGGGTCAAACCATCCTACCGAGATAGTCACCTAAGTTGATATAAATCAAAACGAAAAAATGATTAAACTAGCAAACACCTAATCCATGTGTTTGCTAGTTTGTAACTTGTGGTTTTTCAACAGTTTGTGAATTCAAACGCAATGGCTCAGCCAGTGGTAATTTCCAAGCAAAGTTATCCACCCGCCCTGTTGGCGCACTCACAATCAGACCATTTTCGATCAGTTGATCAAGAGGAGATTTCTTCTCAAATTTATTTGGCAATTCATTGCCACCCAACAAAAAATCACCGCCATCTAAATCAGGATCGGTAAACGCATAGATTTTTGTCATGGTAGCTAAACGTGGGTCTTGGCGAACATTATTGATAATAACCGGGTTCTGATCTGAATATAAACTAGCCAATAAGCTTGTATTATTTCCTAAAAAACGCGTGATAGGCTTTTCAGCATAAAACGCTAATTTACGTTTGCCAGCATTTGTTAAATTAATGCCATCTGATGATCGCAAACGAACCTGTTGGCCTTTGATATTGGAGCCTGTGTAGATGAACTTACCATTTTCATCGACAAAGCCTTCCCATATATCAACAAAATTGCCACCAACTTTTTCAATCTCGTTGCGATAAATTCCATTAAATGCCAACACATCAGCGGTCATTTTGGTGAACTTAAACGATGGCACGCCAACCCACAGCACAGGAACATTTTGTTGCTTTAGTAATAGGGCAAGATCAACAACCCGTTTGCGATATTCTACCCACCATGGATCTGTATCAAAACGCACACTTTTGCCGTCAACCTGAAGGTCTTGGCGATCACTGGCGCCTATACCAAACACGATCATCTTTGGGTTAACTTCACCGACAAGCTGCGGCACAGCGGAAAACCAATCATAAAAGTCAGGCCTGGCAAGCGATGATGATCCACGGGTCTTTTTAATAATAGAAATATTGGGATTGGCTTTATACGCGGTTTTTAAACCATCGGCCAATCCACTGGCAATAAAATCGCCCATAACAAGTATGGATTGAGAATTTTCAGTTTTCACAACACTAGCGACTGCTGTTGCAGAACTTGAACGTTTTTTGCGTCTTACAACAGTCCGCTTCTTGGTTTTCTTAACAACCTTCTTTTCGCGTTTGCCAAAAAGTAGCTGAAAAATATTTTTCTTCTTAACAGTCGTCTTTTTGGTTTGCGCAATACTGACACCCATCGGTGTCGGCATGGACGTGACGATTATTGAAACACCCATCATGACAACAATCACGCGAATAATATGTTTAAGACCAATTCGCACGGCAACTTTCCAATGTTAAAAAGCTAAGCTATTTCATTCTAGCTGCTTTCTTAACAGCTTTTAAAAGCGTTAGCGATGCTTTTTCGTCAACCGGCAATCGATATTTCTTTTGGAATTTTGCAATCGATGCGCGGGAGCCTGATCCAATATTGCCATCAAACTCGCCTTTATAAAGGCGTAACTTGGCTAAACCCTTTTGTAGATCAACTTTTTCATCCACATTCAGAGCATTTGCAGGACGCGGCCATCTTTGCGACAATCGTGATCCACCAGCAAGCCGATCCGCTAAAAGACCAATTGCAAGCGCATAACTATTGGCATTATTATACTTTTTGATAACAAAGAAATTCCGCGTCATTAAAAATGCGGGGCCATCAGAGCCAGCTAAATATTTAAGTTCCGCACGTTGCCCACCACGGGTAAAACTACGTCCCTTTGTGCGTTTAAAACCGAGTTTACTCCATTGAGCCAGTGTTTTTGTTTGGCCGTTATATTTGTAACCAGAACGGGGTGCAATTGTCTCATAACCCCAAGTCTCGCCTGTTCTCCAGCCATTCTTTTTGAGCAAGTTTGCAGCTGTTGCCAAAGCATCAGGGACCGAGCGCCAAATATCTTTTTTGCCATCGCCATCAGCATCAATTGCATAAAGATCATAACTTGTTGGGATAAATTGAGTTTGACCCAAAGCCCCTGCCCATGATCCATACATATCATCTGGACGAATATCGCCTTTTTGAATTATTCTAAGCGCTGAGATCAATTGTTGACGCGCATATTTTGCACGTTTTCGATCTGCATACGCCAGTGTCGCCAAAGCGTGCGGTGCGTTAAACAGCTTGTCTTTGCTGCTAAAAACGGCTCCATAACTACTTTCAGCCGACCAAATGGACAGCAAGATATGGCGATCTACACCAAAGTGGTTCTCAATCGCTGCTAAAACAGCACCATGCTCAGATTTCTTTTTATGCCCCTCACCTAGACTGTAAGGATTGACTTTCGCATCAACATAATCCCAAATTTTGGTTCTAAACTCGGGTTGAAATTGAGCTTTTTTGAGAACTCTTGGGTCTGGTGCAGTCACGCCTTTAAAGGCTTTATTATAAGTTGCACGCGTGATGCCAGCTTTGGCAGCCGTTGAATAAAACCCATTGAGCCAGTTTTTAAATTTCGCATCCGCAGACGCTTGACCAGTGAGTGCAAATAAACACAAAAATGTAATGAGAATATGGGTCCAACGAGTAGGCAAGCGCATTATAAAAAGTCCCCGATAGAATTTAAATTGGTTGTTATGGTCAAATTATAAGCCAAATACATTTTAAAATAGTTACATTTTGGAATAGAAAATAGAATCAATTTAAGTTAATTTTTACCATGAATGACGTCAAAACCATGGCATTGCGAATTCATTAGGAATTTCAGACTATCAATATGCCCACAATCAAATTTTATCCCATTCATGAAGAGTAGGTTCGAAACATGACAGTTTCCAAGAAAGTCACCAAAGCAGTATTGCCAGTTGCCGGCCTCGGCACACGTTTTTTACCAGGAACAAAGGCAGTCCCAAAAGAAATGCTCAACATCGTCGACAAACCTGTCGTGCAATATGTTGTTGAAGAAGCAATCGCTGCAGGCATCGAACATTTTGTATTCGTAACAGGCCGCAACAAAAATGTTATCGAAGACCATTTCGACATTCAGTATGAGCTAAATGATACATTGCGCAAACGTGGCAAGACCAAAGAATTGGATATGCTGAACGCTATGCTGCCTGCTGCTGGCCGCACAAGTTTTACAAGACAACAAGAACCACTTGGCCTTGGCCACGCCGTATGGTGCGCACGTGACATTATTGGTGACGAACCGTTTGCTCTTCTGCTCCCAGACATGGTGATGCAGGACAAACGTGGTTGCATGTCGGGCATGATGGATCTTTATAATAAAACCGGCGACAATGTTATTTCTGTTGAAGAAGTCGCCATGGAAGACGCCCATAATTATGGTGTTGTTGGCATTGGTGAAGAGCTTGACGGTGGGTTTGAAATCACTGGCATGGTTGAAAAACCAGCAAAAGGCACGGAGCCATCAAACCTATTCATTAATGGTCGATATATTCTTCAACCTGAAATCTTTGATATTCTTGAAACACAAGAGCGCGGTGCGGGTAATGAAATCCAAATTACCGACGCAATGCTAAAACTCGCAAATGATCAAAAATTCTCAGGTTATCGCTTTGAGGGCAACACATATGATTGCGGCACAAAACCGGGCTTCTTACTTGCCAATATTGCCTATGCGCTAGAACGCGATGATATTCGCGACACAGTTCTTGAAGATATCCGCAAGCTGGTTCAATAGTCAGCTCATATGAACAATTCAATAGAGGCCGCTATTCTCAACGTGTAACACACGAGATGGCGTCCTTTATCTATTCAAGTAAGCCAACGCTTTTTCATGAAGCTCAGGTGTTGCAGACGCAATCACATCGCCCCCATTTTCAGCACGACCGCCGGTCCATGTTGAAAACACACCGCCAGCATTTTCCACCAATGAAATCAGCCCGCCCACATCATAGGGCTGAACACCGGCTTCAACGACAATATCGACTGACCCCATCGCCAGCATTGAAAATGCATAACAATCACAGCCATAACGCGGTAGTTTTACCGCAGATTGCAATGCAGTGTAACGCTCTAAATGGGTACCCGACAAAAGATCTGGCGCAGATGTAAACATCGAGGCATCGACAAGCTCTTTGCAATTGCTTGAGGATAGCTTTTGCAAGTCAGCACCACGAAATCGCAAGTATGAATCTTTTGTATCGGCCATAAATCGTTCGCCAGTAAATGGCTGATCCATCATTCCCATAATGGCTTTGCCGTTTTGATACAGCCCAATCAGCGTTCCCCAAACAGGAAGCCCTGTAATAAAGCCGCGCGTTCCATCAATAGGATCAATAACCCACGTAAATTCATGGTTTAAATTGATGTTCTCTTCTTCCTCGCCCAAAATTCCATGTTCAGGATATTGAGCTTCAATCACCGCACGAATAGCGCGTTCAGCAGCTTTATCCGCTTCGGTGACAGGATCGAACCCAACAGTATATTTGTTCTCAATCGCAACATTTTGACGAAACCGCGACATTGTCTCATTTGCTGCGGCCTCAGCCATGTGTTCGAAAAAATCAAGATCAGGCAGCATAATTATATCCAATATTAGAAGAAAGCGTTTCGATGTTGCGTGGCAAAAATCTATTCCGCAGCACGTTGATATTCGTCAAATTCATGTTCGACATAGCGCATAAACTGTTCGCTAAACAACTGCAAATCTGTAACCAATCTATCAAAATGAGGTTTCCGCTCGAAGCTCTCCTCATCGATATAAATCCCGCGATTGATTTCAATTTGAATAGCATGCAGCATTTTGTGCGGGCGGCCATAATGTTCGGTTATAAATCCACCTGCATAAGGTTTATTATTGACCGCTTTATATCCCATGCTTTGTAACAAGAGCATGGCAATTTGGGTTAAACGTGCATCAGCGCTTGATCCATAGCGATCACCGATAATAAAATCGGCGCGCGCATCGCGTCCAGACATTTTGATGTTAGACGGCATAGAATGACAATCGACCAGAACAGAATAGCCAAAATTTGCATGCGTTCGGGAAATCAATTGTCGAAGCGCATCATGATAAGGTCGATACACATGCTCAATCCGGTCCAAACCGTCTTGCACGGATAATCGATGCTGATAAATATCCACGTTCTCTGCAACAATCTTAGGGATTGTACCCAAACCACCGCCAACACGGAGAGAACTGATATTCACATGCGGCGGCAATGGCCCAAGAAACATTTTTGGATCAAGCTCATAAGGCTCGCGATTTGCATCAAGCCATGCACGGGGGAAATTGGCTTTTAATAAAGGCGCACCAATATCTGGAACACAATGGAACAGCTGATCAACATAATAATCTTCCGACGCCCTGATTGTGTGGGCATCCAATCGCGATTGCTCGATAAAACTTTTTGGATAGACACGGCCAGAATGTGGCGAATTGAAAACAAAAGGCTTTGTTTGACGAGACGGCGTTAACACCTCATAGGGTTGGCAGCCAAATGCACCGACAAAGTCGTAGCCTTGTGTCAATATCTGTCCTCACTTCATTAACCTTTGATTAACCATGTTGCCAGTTAGTGCACTATCTGTCTAGCAAGAAGGCCATTTTATGGCGACAAAGCGACAATCCATTCACCGCTTATTTACTGGCTAGCGGTATCTTAAAAATAGAGTATAAGGTGAAATGCCTTTTTAGTATAAAGTAGGGACAAACATGAATCCGAAGATCCTTTTAGCGGAAGATGATAATGACATGCGCCGTTTTCTAGTCAAAGCACTAGAAAAAGCAGGCTATGACGTCTTATCATACGACAATGGCGCAAGTGCATATGACCGTTTGCGTGAAGAACCATTTTCGCTTTTATTGACAGATATTGTCATGCCAGAAATGGACGGCATTGAATTAGCACGAAGAGCCACAGAACTTGATCCTGATTTGAAAGTCATGTTCATTACAGGTTTTGCAGCGGTTGCACTTAACCCTGATTCTAAAGCGCCTAAAGATGCAAAAGTTCTATCCAAACCATTCCATCTTCGCGACCTTGTCAATGAAGTTGAAAAAATGTTGAACGCTGCCTAAGCCAATAGGCACTTTCACTCAGAAACGGTGAAATTGGTATTGACGCGACACGCCTTTGTGTGGTGTATGCGGCATTACGGATGGGCGTATAGCTCAGCGGGAGAGCGCCTCGTTGACATCGAGGAGGTCACAAGTTCAATCCTTGTTACGCCCACCATCCGTAAGCCTTTGGATTTAATATATAATCCGGCTTAGGGACCCTATCCAGAAAGAATGAGTATTCGCTGCTGTCACAATACGGTCACAGCAAAGGTCTCATTATGCCAACAATCCGAAAAAGAAACAGCCGCTGGCAAGCTCAAGTCAGACGCCTAGGTTTCCCCTCAGTTTCCAAATCCTTTTTACTTAGAAAAGATGCTCTTGAGTGGGCAAGGGAAATGGAAAGACAAGTTGACAGAAAAGAACTGTCCCCAGATCTAAAAATTCTCGATACGATTTCTCTTGGTCAATTGATTGAACGTTACAAGATCCAAATTGTATCCAGAAAAAAAAGTGCAAGAAACGAAACTATCGCATTAGATGCTTTTCTTCGACAGAAGATGTGTAAGAAATTACTTTCACAAATAAGTCCTGCTGATTTTTCCCAATATCGAGATATGCGCCTAAAAAGCATTACAGCAAAATCTTTGAAGCGTGAGTTTTCCCCAATTCATAATATGTTTGAAGTTGCTAGAGACGAATGGAATTTACCTCTTAAAATCAACCCACTCGAAAAAATTAAACTGCAAGCAATTGATGTTAGACGTGAAAGGCGATTGGAGGATGGGGAGTACGAAAAACTAATAAATGCAGCTAAAACAAGACAAAATCCATACATCCCATTAGTTATTACATTTGCCACAGAAACAGCCATGAGGCGTGGTGAGATCCTTAACCTTAGTTGGAGACAAGTAGACCTTAGAAGACGCTGTGTGACGATCCTAGAGTCAAAGAACGGCTATTCAAGGACGATTCCACTGACACCCAAAGCTTATGCACTCTTGCATGATTTAGACAAGGACCACGAACAAGTTTTCCCTCTAACAGCAAACGCTTTGAAGATGGCTTGGGGAAGGATCTTGAAGGTTGCTAACATACATGATCTTCACTTCCATGACTTAAGACACGAGGCTGTGAGTAGGTTCTTTGAGATGGGATTAACGGTTCCTGAAGTTGCCTCAATAAGTGGACACAGAGACGTTAGAATGCTTCTCAGGTATGCTCATGCAAATACTAGTACATTACAGGCTAAGTTGGAACGTCAGATGTAATTTATCACCCTACTTGCCACAACAATGTTTGAGACGGCACTAACTTTGACTCTACTATTTGGGCATTGCTTAAATGGTTGAATTTTTACATTCCTTTTGCCGTGTAGTCTTATTAGTTCACATAAATGAGACTGCTCTTAGCGCTCTTGTTACTAACAGTAATACCTCCCCTTTTTTCCTACTACGG
>CAXBCW010000007.1:0-73988 GCA_963974325.1 uncultured Rhizobiaceae bacterium | reverse complement strand
ATTTCTGGGCTTGTCTTGAAATATTTATAGGAAATCTTGTCTGTCATTTTTAAAAGCTACGCCAATTTAAAACCTATTTCAATTTTCTTCTGACAGCGCCACTGGCACTTTGTAAAAGTGGTCTTTACCAAT
Organism: uncultured Rhizobiaceae bacterium; assembly: GCA_963974325.1. GTDB lineage: Bacteria > Pseudomonadota > Alphaproteobacteria > Rhizobiales > Rhizobiaceae > Lentilitoribacter. The sequence goes on along the minus strand of CAXBCW010000007.1, from coordinate 73,856 downwards.
GTTTTAGATGAGGGTTTGTTCAACGATGCTGTGGGCGCAGGTTATGATCATTATGGCATTGCATTCAGTCAATTATTGAACCTTCGGCGGCACAACAAAAACAAGTGGTTTTGTTCCGAACTATGCGCAGCAATGCTTGGATTATCAGCACCCGAAACCTATTCCCCTGCTCGGTTATTTGACACCGTGTGTCAGCTTAATAATGCATGGGATAAAGGACGTAGAAAACCATCTACCTAAACGCCCCGAAGGCTTGAGCGCTGTAACGCTCAAACGACAGCTATGACGCAAATCGATACTGTCAAATGTAAGATTAATTAACATTTCATCGGGCTTGCTTTCACAAGCAAGGGCCATGTTGAATGAGTCGCAAAGTAATTACAATGACGAATTTAATACCAGTAGAACCAGTACGTCCACCTGCAGCGTATATGGGCGGCAAAAGCCGTTTAGCAAAGCAGATCATCACCCTTATAAATAAAACGCCTCACACGGGCTATGCTGATGTTTTTGTCGGCATGGGCGGCATCTTCTTTCGTCGTGATCTTAAGCCAAAAACAGAGGTCATAAATGACTTTAATGGTGATGTCGCAAACCTATTCAGAATATTGGAACATCACTACGGCCAGTTCATGGATGAGCTGAAATATAAGCTGACTTGCCGCGAAGAGTTTCAACGACTGATTAAACTTGATCCCACTGCCCTCACAGACCTGCAGCGAGCGGCAAGGTTTCTCTATCTTCAAAAGACAAGCTTTGGCGGTAAGGTCTCAGGTCAGAGTTTTGGTTTGAATAAAGACGGAGATGGTCGCTTTAATCTCCTCACGCTCGGCCCGCTGCTTGATGACATCTACAATCGAATGTCAGGCGTAACCATTGAGAACCTAACGTGGCAGGACTTCGTAAAGAGATGGGATCGTGACGGCATGTTGTTTTATCTCGACCCACCTTATTGGAACTGTGAGAACGACTATGGCAAAGACATGTTCTCCAAAGCTGACTTCACTCAGATGGCTAAAGCTTTGAAAGGCATTCGAGGCACCTTCATATTGTCGATAAATGACGTTCCAGAGATCCGCCAGATATTTAAAGGCTTTAAGCAAGAGCCTGTTTCGTTGAAATATTCGATTGCTGCGGGCAACAGCACTGAAGCGAAAGAGCTGATTATTAGTGGTTAGTCCAGCTTGGGGAGCGTGGTGATATTCTCATCAGGCTTCCCCCAAAGCTCTTCAGTGACACGATTAAAGCTTTCTGGATTTTCACGTATATGTCTTTCAACGGCGCTTTCGGAAAACGCTCCCAACATAAACATAGTGACGATAACCAAACAGAAAGCAGCGGCGATGAAGACACCAACCTGCAATCTGCTATCCTGCTCCCGATGATTATCACCTATTGCTGACGTATCTCTATCTTGTTCAGGTTTACTTGATGCTGTTTGTTCGTCAGAGTTGCTCATAAAATCGGTCCATGTGTTTAGCTATCTCACTTTAATAGCCAAACCGGACAACAGTGTCTCTGCCTAATATTTACTATTAGTTGGCAAAACGGATCAAATGGTCTTTGAAGAGCGTTCAAAGGATAATTATAAATCAGTGCAAATTTTCATTGTTGCAGAACCGCGTGACAAAAAGTGCAGAACCGCGCGACACGCTACAATCACAAATCACCAGAAACAAGGAGATAGAGTGGTGGGCCCGGAGGGATTCGAACCCCCGACCAAGCGGTTATGAGCCGCCGGCTCTAACCAACTGAGCTACAGGCCCCACCATGATGATGTGCATCAAAAACAGCTTATGACGTAGGAAATTAGTTGCGTCTAGTCTAAAAATGCTTTGATTGAAATTCTTCGCCGTATTACGCTCACAATCTATTGCAATATACCATCCATATTACTGTCAAATTGGAGCCCCTTATGATCAAGACTGTAACCCTTATTCCGTCTCTTGCACTTGCAATTGGATTGTTTGCAACACCACTTGTTATGGCAAAGGATAGTGATGCTGGAACAATTTCTGTCACAGGCGTTGGCACCATAACTGCAGCACCCGATATGGCGACGATCAATTTAACTGTGCTGCGCGAAGCAAAAACCGCAAGAGAAGCCCTAAGTGCAAACAATACGGCCATGGCTGATGTGCTTGAAGCGATGAAGAGCTTTAACATTGAAGACAAAGATCTTCAGACATCCAATTTCTCTATAAATCCGCGATATTTTTATCCAAAAGCATCCAACGGACAACAAAAACCACCACAAGTCGTGGGTTATATGGTGTCTAACTCGCTCAGTGTTCGCATTCGCGATCTTACAAGTGTCGGCGATGTCTTGGATAAATCTGTAACGCTTGGGGTTAATCAAGGCGGCAATATCTTCTTTGGTAATTCCAATCCTGAACCATTGCAAATGCAAGCGCGCGCGCAAGCGATGAAAAACGCTTTGGAAAAAGCAAAAGTCTTGACCGATGCTGCTGGCGTTGAAGTTGGGAACATCCGTCAGATCAGCGAACAAGGCAGTGTCCACCGCCCAAAAGCTCAGCCTATGTTGCGCGCCATGGCGATGGATGCAAGTGAATCAGTTCCCATTGCTGGTGGTGAAAACAGTTACAATATTTCAGTCAATGTAACGTTTGAAATTGATCAATAAAACAAAAAGGCCCCAGTAAATTACCGAGGCCTTTTTATTGGATGACTAGATCCTACCAGATCGCACGACGTGAGATCACTGGGCATTTGCGTTGATTTGCAAAAACAACTTTCACACGGTGGCCGCGTTTCATGCCTTTAACAACAATACGTTTGTGGTTTGCACGAACCACATGTGCGTGGCGAACTCCAAATTTATTGCGAGCTTTTTTAACAGCGCGGTTGAACGAACATTTTTTGGCTCTGTGTGCCTTCTTAGTGTGTGATGAAGGTGCTCTAAAACCTTGATGGCGATTTGGAATGATTTGAACAAATGGCGCATGTCCATGTGATCCAAAACGAAATTCGAATGTTGCGCTTCCAGCTGATGCTGATGGAACACTTGCGCCCAAAGTAGCGGCGGAAACGATAATTGCGATACAAGTTGATTTGATTTTTTTGAACATGATGGACCTCATTTGTTTAGCGTTGAATCCAAACTAGCTAAGTTTGTCTGAACCAATTCCGAACCCACCATTCATATTCAGTTCATATTCAATTTAAATTCGGGACATCAAAAATGTGCCTATCCACTGATATGCATCACGACTTGGCGCCTATGCGCATGCGTGCGATGTTCAAACAAATATATGCCCTGCCATGTCCCCAAAACCAAACGCCCATCACTAATCGGAATACTGAGCGATACTGGCATCATGGATGCTTTAATATGGGCAGGCATATCATCTGGCCCCTCCATCACATGGCTGACCCACCGCATTGAAGGATCATTAGAATTTGGCACCAAACGCTTAAAGAACTCATTTAAATCAACTTGAACATCAGGGTCGGCATTTTCTTGAATCAATAATGAACAAGATGTGTGCCTGACAAAGATCGTCAAAAGCCCTTGGTCCATATCAGACTGCCCGACAAAACCTACAGCTTTTTCAGTAAATTCATATAGGCCCTGCCCGCGTGTTTGGATTGTCACTAAAGATTGCACCTTAAACTCCCATCAAACTTGCTGACCAAAATAAGTCACATCATCGCCTTCGTGCCATTGAGCATATTTCGACATAATGGATAAAAACCGATCTGATTTGATAAAACGATCCAGCGCATGTATCAAAAACGGCCAATCTTGGCTATCAAACCAATCTTTATCAACATTGGCAAATTGACGAACAAACGGCATAATCGAAATATCCGCAAATGATATGTTTGCGCCAAACAAATATTCACCATTCTTTGCCAAGAGGTCATTCAGCCCAAACAAAAACAAAGACGCAATGTCTCGCGCTTTACCAACACCAATATCCTCATATCGATTGGGATATTTATAATGATCCAACGCTGTTTTAAACGGCCCATCATTGTCCTCTATCAATTGCATCATCTCATCAAGGGTTCCATCTAAAGGCGTTAATAGTCCTTCAGGGTCAGATTGAGACAACGCATATTTCGCAACGTCAAGGCTTTCCTCGATGATCGTGCCATCTTGTAACAACAAGACCGGAACAGTGGCTTTAGGCGAAAGCTCAAGCATTGAGGCAGGTTTATCTCGCAAGACAACTTCCCTCAGCTCAACTTTAATACCAGATGAGAAAAGCGCCAACCGCGCCCGCATCGCATAGGGGCATCTACGGAATGAATATAAGATTGGTGGTGTTAAGCTCACAGCATAATGACTTTCAGTTTCAACAGGGAGTGTTGTTCAATTTAATTTGATCTATAGTAACTTTTATGAACATCAACACGCAATCTACCAAAGCCAAAACCACAATATTTTTTTGCTCTAGTTCAATCTGGACTTGCTTGGTGTTTGTAAAAAACAGTTCAAAACATAGTATATTTTGACGCGTGGGGCACTTTGCCACCAAGACAACACAATTCTAAAGCTTTAGGTTAAGCGCAGCATGTCAACTTTGGAAAACTCATGAAAACCTTTCGCATCATACTATGGTCTACAATCGCAATTCTTGTCGCAATTGTGGGATATTTAAGCTTCGATTGGCAAGTGAACAAAGGCTCAGATGAAGCAGCCTTTGGTGGCTCATTCACGCTGACGGATCAAAACGGCAACGCCATCACCGAAACAGCATTCCAAGAAAAACCAACGGCATTATTCTTTGGCTTCACCCATTGCCCAGAAATCTGCCCAACAACGCTTTACGAGCTTGATGCCTGGATGGAAGCAGCAGACCCAACTGGCGAGAAAATCAATGGATATTTTGTCTCTGTTGATCCTGAAAAAGACACAGCTGAGATATTAAAACTCTACGTTGGCAATATCTCAGATCGTATTACTGGTATTACAGGTGATCCAGATGATGTTCATCAAATGTTGAAAAAGTTTAAAATCTATTTCAAAAAGATACCACTTGATGCGACGGACCCTGCGGGTGATTACACAATGGATCACACAGCATCCGTTCTGTTATTCAACAATCAAGGGCGCTTTAAGAGCACAATTGCATATGGGGAAAATCCTGACACCGCTATACAGAAATTGAAAAACTTGCTCAAAGGATAGCATCTGGCACAAAGCCCAGAATAGGTATTTTCAGATCTTGGGGTGGTTGGGTCTATTTAATGACAAAAGTCACCAATGAGTTTAGCAGATAAAACGAGTAAGATTTACGCTCAGACGACCCGCATGGCTAAAAGATAGCCATCTGCGTAAGATCTGGTGATGAGTTACGCTTTACCTGCTCCCCATAACATGCCAAATAACGAGCAAAAGAGCGCCACTGATTAAAGGCTGCTCTCTTATGCAGCAATGGGTGCAACACTCGAAGGACATTTGATGAAACAAGTTCGACTTTATGTCACCACAAATGAGTTAAATGCTGGGCTATTGCTCGATAAGCTTGAAATCGAATTTGAAGAAGATGGATTTGCAATCTCAACCACTGAAGTTGATGAGATTAACAAAATCTGGGAAGCCTCGATCTATATGGATGAGACCACCCAAAACCAAACCCAAGATCGCTTGCAACAAGTTTTGACAGACAATAGTCTTGATTTAGACATTGTTACAGAAGTTTTGCCGGATATTGATTGGGTCGTTCATACGCTCAAAGGGCTCAAACCTGTTGAAACAGGTCGTTTCATTGTTCATGGGTCCCACGATCGCGATAAAGTGCGCGCGCATCACTTACCAATCGAGATCAACGCTGCACAAGCCTTTGGTACAGGACATCACGGAACAACAGCTGGCTGCTTGGAAATGATTGAAGCCACAGCAAAACGTTCAAATGTCAGCTTGCGTGGCTTTGCCCCGATCTTGGATTTGGGCACCGGTAGCGGCGTTCTTGCAATTGCTGCTGCCAAACTTGGCTATCCAGATATTTTGGCAACAGATATTGATCCAATCGCCACAGAGACAGCGAAAGAAAATGCAAAACTGAATGAGGTCGGTAATTTTATCGATTTTGCGACAGTCAATGGCTTTTCATCACCAATCTTTAAGCAAAAAGGCCCGTTCAAGCTGATTATTGCAAATATCTTGGCAAAACCACTTATGAAAATGTCACCGGAAATCACCAAGCATTTGGCCTATGGCGGCACGGTTATATTGTCTGGAATACTTGCAGAACAACGCTGGAAGGTCTTATCTGCCTTTAACCGCGAGGGCTTGGGCCATGTCCACACGATCTGGCGCAATGGCTGGGTAACAATCGTCCTAAGATAAAGACTTAGATTTAAAAACATTCAAAAATTGGGCAAATAAAAAGCGGCCCAGAGGCCGCTTCAAACTTTTGTCAGGTCAATGAATAGCTAAGCTATTAAATTCCGTAAGGCTGGTAGCCTTCTGAACGAATTTCTTCACGTGTACGACCAAGGGTCTTCAAAGTATCATCATCTAGACCGATAAGCGTGCCATTTACATAACGACGTACTTGACGTTCACGTGCTGTAATCATGCGTTCGAATGCGTTTCTGAAAATTGAAGTAGCCATTTTAAAATTCCTTTGTTGAGTGTTTTTCACTCCCAGTATTTGTAATATAGAGTAATTTTCAAAATGTTGCAGCGCAATATTAGCATTGGAGCTATGCGCTTAACGCATAGATAAAATCCCCCTAGTTTTGTGCATCAGATCAAGATAAGATTCGGTGATAATTTATGATAAAAGGCCCGCATGATGTTCCAAAAATTTGAGAGTTTATCCCGCCCAGAAACTGCCCGTGATCGCGTTATTGCCTTGCGTTCCTTGTTTGATGATTTAGGCGTCGACGCAATTTTGATCCCAAAAAGCGATGAATATCTTGGCGAATACATTCCCCTATGTGCGGAAAGACTAGCATGGCTCACAAGTTTCACAGGCTCTGCCGGTAGCGCATTGATTTTGCGTGATAGCGCTATAGCCTTTACCGATGGCAGATACACAGCCCAAATTGTCAGCCAATGTGATGCATCGATCTTTATGTTTGAGGATATGGTCTCCAACCCACCATCTAAATGGATCCAAGATAACGGCTCTCAAAAACTCCAGGTTGGTATTGACCCTTGGACATTACCAAGTGCAAGCGTCAAAAAACTGCAAGATGCGGTTGATCATATCAATGGCACTTTGGTGATGCTGGATAATAATCCAATCGATACGATTTGGCAGGATCAACCAAATCAACCGCTGGAACCTGTTTCAATTCAGCCTTTAGATGTTGCCGGCCAATTAACAAAAGACAAGCTTATCCAGATCAAATCCGACTTGTCAGAGAGTGACACAGATACTGTCATCATCGCAGATCCATTATCTATCGCATGGATATTCAACATTCGCGGCAATGACATTGCCCATAATCCTGTGCCTTTGGCACGTGCGATCATCAACAAAGAGGACGAGCCGCTTCTGTTCATCGATAAGCGTAAACTTGATATGGAAATTGAAGCCTATTTAAATCAGCTTGCTGACTTGCGCCCGCCATCAGAATTTGATGACGTCCTAAAAGATCTTGGTAGGGCCCAAGCAAGAGTTCAGATCGATCCAAATTCATCCTCACACGCAATCTCAATGATCTTGACAGATAATGGCGCCCAAACGATAGAAGCCGCTGATCCTACATCTCTGCCGAGAGCTATCAAAAACAACGCAGAGCTTAAAGGCAGCGCCCATGCTCATGTGGTTGATGGCGCAGCAATGGTGACCTTCATTGCGTGGCTAAAATCACAAAAGCCAAGCGACCTGACTGAAATTGATGTCGCCACAAAACTAGAAAACACCCGCGCATCCATGGGTGAACAACATCAATGCCCTTTAAAAGACATCTCATTTGATACAATATTGGGCTCGGGTCCAAATGCAGCCATCATTCATTACCGCGTTGATGAGGATAGCAACCGCAACCTTCAAGACGGTGAAATGCTGCTGGTTGATTCAGGTGGCCAATATGTATCTGGCACCACAGATATCACCAGAACCATCGGTTTGGGTAAAGTGCCAGACAATCAAAAACGCTATTTCACACTTGTACTCAAAGGCATGATCGACATTTCATTGCTGCGCTTCCCGCAAGGCACGCGCGGTGTCGATATCGACGCGTTTGCCCGCACTGCATTGTGGAAATCGGGCTTGGATTATGGCCATGGAACAGGTCACGGCGTTGGCAGTTATTTAGCTGTACACGAAGGTCCACAATCAATCTCAAAACGAGCCATGGTCAAATTTCAATCCGGTATGATTGTCTCCAATGAACCTGGATATTATCGCGAAGATGCCTTTGGTGTTCGTATTGAAAACCTAGTGTATATTCATAAAGCACGTGACATTGAAAACGGCGAACAGCGAATGCTGGGCTTTGAAACACTGACATTATGCCCAATTGAAAAAGATCTGATTATTCAATCGATGCTGACTAAAGAACAACTTGATTGGCTAAACTCCTATCATAAACGGGTTTTGGAAGAGCTTTCACCGCTGATCAAAGACGAAGATACGCAAAAATGGCTAACAGAAGCAACCAGACCTTTATAAGGGGTTTAGTGTAAAGGGTTTGGTCAACAAGCTTAAAGACCGATGGCACGCAGGCCAACAATGAACACCCAGCCGATAAAGAAGACCTGCATCATCGATAATTTTAAGCTTGCGATGATGGCGATTATAATCGTTATAACTTCTGCCCATCCACCTGTGAGCACTGCAGGCACGACAATTGCTGTGACAACAGCTGCAGGAACCGCATTTAACCCCGCCTCAACGCGGGGGTGGATAACATCAAATCTTGATAAAACAACATGACCGATAATGCGCGTGAAATAAGTTACAATTGCTGCGAATATAATGATCCACACATTCATCGAGAGACCAAAAAAATCACCACTTAAACCTGACATCATATCTGCACCTCGTCCGCAGCATTAATTTTATCTGGCACCAGTGTCGGCTTAATCGGCCAACACACAGCAACAATGATCCCGCACAATGCCCCCACGCTCACATGCCATGGCGACCCTAAGGTCAAAAAAGCAACGCTTGCGCCCAAAGCACTGACCGCAACGACAGGCACAAATTTCGATCTCTTACGAAACGTCATTAAAAGCGCAAGAAAATAGATCGAAAGTAAGAACGTAATGCCATATGCTTCAAAATTGGTAATCAATGAACCAAATTTAGCCCCCACATAGGCCTCAATAACCCAAGTACAATAAAGCGGTATCGACATTCCAAGATACCATGCCAACGTCACTTTGAGACCTTTAGATCCGCGCTGTTCAGAAAGCGCAAACTGAGGATCAGTCATAAAGAAAAAGGCGGTTGCTTTATGGGATGTCGGCATATGTTTGAAATAGCGGCCCAAAGTGGCGGAATATAAAACATGCCGGAAATTCACAGCAAATATTGAAAACACAATCAGCCATGGTGCAATGTTTTGCCCGAATAATTCAATCCCAACCATCTGACTGGCACCAGCAAACATGATGGTGCTCATCAACACAGCTTCAGAAACAGACAAGCCGTTTTCGATGGCCAATGTACCAAACAAAAGCCCAAAAGGTGCGGCAGCGACAACGACGGGAAACCCCTCACGCACTCCGAGTAAAAATTGTGAACGATTGTCTGACATGATACCCTCAATGAGCTACGACCATTGTCAGCATTCAGTCAAACTGTCAATCAATAGGAATATGATCGAACCAATTCTCATCAAGAATCGTATGGATATGTAAAAGGGGTTTTAAGATGAAGAATGTGACAATAATTGGCGCCAGTGGCTCGATTGGAAATGCTGTTATCAACCAATTGATCGAAGATAGCTCGGTGGTATCCATCCTTGCCCTATCAAGACAAGCCCAAACATATCCATCAAGCAAGGTGACAACAGGCACAATCGATTTGTCCGATGAAAATAGCATTGCTCATGCCGCAACGCTTGCTACCCAACTTGGGGGCCAACATTTGGTATTTATCACCACAGGTTTTCTGCATGATAATGATTTAAAGCCAGAAAAATCTATCCACGATTTATCTGTTGATAGCTTTCGCAAAAACTTTGAGGTCAACACAATTGGCCCTGCCCTTGTTGCCAAACACTTCCTGCCCATCATGACAAAAGGTGAGCGCAATATCTTTGCAACATTATCGGCCCGCGTTGGCAGTATTTCTGACAATAATCTTGGCGGCTGGTATGCCTATCGCGCCTCAAAAGCTGCGCTGAACATGGTTTTGAAAAACCTGAGCATTGAAGCTACGCGAAAATTCAAAAACACCATTATTTTGGGCCTTCACCCAGGCACAGTTGATAGCGAATTATCAAAACCGTTTCAGAAAAACGTTGCTGAGAACAAACTGTTCACACCTGAGTTTTCAGCCTCAAAACTTCTTGATGTGATCAACCAATCTGAATTGGACAATAGTGGCGAGATATTTGCATGGGATGGCCAAAAGATTGAACCCTGATGCTAGTTAGCATTTACCAGATCAAACCAGTCATCTTCGCTGATGGTTTTAATCCCAAGATCGGTTGCTTTTTTCAGCTTTGAGCCGGCACCGGGGCCTGCCACAAGTAAATCTGTTTTCTTGGAGATCGATCCGGCAACTTTTGCGCCCATCCGCTCGGCCATGGCTTTGGCTTCATCGCGTGACATCCGCTCAAGCTTTCCGGTAAACACAACTGTTTGACCAGACACAGAACTATCGCCCGTCGGCGCCACAGCATCTAAAATATTTAACTCAGCGATGAGATCATCAACCATTTTCCGGTTTTTCTCACCCAAGAAAAACTGACGCAATGAATCAATCACAGCAGGCCCAATATCATCCAGCGCCAAAAACTCCTGCAACGCCGCCTCATCGCCATTGGTAACGGCAAGCACTGCAGTTTCAAAACCTGACCAAGTGCCATAGGCGCGCGCAAGCGTTTTGCCTGTCGCCTCACCGACATGACGTGCACCCAGTGCAAATATCAATTTTTCAAGCGAGATCGTCCGCTTTTGCTCAATTGCATCAAACAGTTTTTGAGCTGATGTATAGCCATAGCCATCGCGGTTCTTAAGTTTGGTAAAATTGGCCGCATCACGTTTGGCAAGCGTGAAGATATCGGCAGGAGATGAGATATCTAAAGTCTTGTCTTGATAAAAAGCTTCAATCTGCTTTTCACCCAAACCATCAATATCAAAGGCTTTGCGAGAGACAAAGTGTTTGAGATGCTCTTTGCGTTGATAAGGACAGGAAAACTCGCCAGAACATCTACGAATAACACCGGCAACACCGCTCGCTGTTTTTTCCTGAACGACATCTGTTTTCAAATCACATGGGCAAATTTTGGGAAAATCAAACGTCACCGCATCATCAAGCGATGACACAACTTCCAACACTTGCGGGATCACGTCACCTGCCCGTTGAATGCGAACAGTGTCACCAACTCGAACGCCCAAACGCTCAATTTCTTCGGCATTATGCAACGAGGCATTTGTCACCACAACACCGCCAACCGTAATCGGCTCTAATCTGGCAACAGGGGTTAAAGCCCCTGTTCGTCCCACTTGAATATCAATAGCATTAAGGCGCGTCACAGCTTTTTCCGCAGGGAATTTATGCGCAATGGCCCAGCGTGGGCTGCGAGAGATAAAGCCAAGACGGGCCTGCAAAGCCAAATCATCAACTTTATAGACCACACCATCAATATCATAAGGTAAGTCTGGCCGCTCTTCTTCGATCTGTTGATAATGAGCCAATAAAGCAGAGATAGTTTCAAATTTCTGCATAAGAGGATTAACTGAAAAACCCCATTGCTCAAACTTCTCCACCATTCCCATTTGGGTATCAGCAGGTAGCTTTGGCTGAACATCACCCCATGCATAGGCAAAGAATTTCAGCGGGCGTGATGCCGTCACTTTCGCATCCAACTGACGCAATGATCCTGCCGCTGTATTTCGCGGGTTCACATATAAAGGCTTGCCCGATGCTTCTTGACGTTTATTCAACTCGATAAAATCATCACGGCGCAAATAAACCTCACCCCGAACTTCCATCACATCTGGCACATCTGCATCCGTGGGCAGGCTTTGAGGAATATCTTTGATCGTGCGCACATTGGCAGTAACATTTTCACCAACCGCCCCATCGCCGCGCGTAGCAGCAGAGACCAGCTGACCTTTTTCATATCGAAGTGACATGGATAAGCCATCAATCTTTGGCTCGGCTGTCAATGCGACTATGTCAGTTGAAGCGAGTGACAAAAACCGTTTTATCCGCGCTGAAAAATCATGAACATCTTGATCAGCGAAAGCATTATCAAGCGATAACATTGCAACTTTATGCGCAATTTTTGAAAATCCATCAGCTGCGGGCGCACCCACCTTGTTTGACGGCGAATCTGTCCGTTTTAACTCAGGATATTTAGCTTCCAGCGCAAGATTACGACGTTTTAATGCGTCATATTCAGCATCGAAGATTTCAGGGTCAGCTTTTGTCTCATAAAGTACATCATGACGGGCCATCTCAACGGCTAATCGCTTCAACTCGACCTTCGCTTGGTCAGTAGTTAGGTCTTCAACAGCAAGTTTAGAAGCATCACTCATAAATTATCCCAAATTATCTATTGTTTGATAAAAGCTGAGCAGCAGCAGCGCGGGCCTCATCAGTTATTGTTGCGCCCGCCAACATTCGAGCGATTTCTTCTTGGCGGCCTTTTGCATCAATTTCAACAACATTCGTTGATAATAACACAGTATCTTTGTGAGCTTGCGATTTTGAGATCAGGAGATGCGTCCGTGCGCGCGCGGCGACTTGCGGCGCATGTGTGACCGAAAGCACTTGGATCGACTGTGACAGGCGTTCTAAACGATGTCCAATAGCATCGGCAACCGCACCACCCACACCAGTATCAATTTCATCAAAGACAAGTGTTGAAGCCGAACCACGATCGGCAAGCGCAACTTTAAGCGCCAACAAGAACCGTGATAATTCACCACCAGAGGCAACTTTCATAATCGGCCCTGCTCGCGTGCCTGGATTTGTGCGAACATGGAACTCAACCACATCGATACCGTCCGTATTTGCCAATTTTTCATCGGTCTGAATATCAACAATAAACTCAGCCCGTTCAAGTTTAAGCTCAGGCAATTCCGCCATCACAGCATCAGATAATGCCGTTGCTGTGTGATGGCGCTTTTCAGATAAGGTGCGGCTTGCAGATATGAAATCCATCTTTGAAATGCGCAATGTGTCTTCAAGCTTGCCCAACATATCTTCGCCTGCATCAATTGCAGCAAGATCTGCGATCATCGTGGCTGCAAGTTCAGGCAAATTGGTCACAGGCACATTGAACTTCCGGCTTGCGCCACGAAGGGCAAACAACCGTTCTTCTGATTCTTCAAGCTCACGCGGATTAAACTCACATTCACGCAACGCTATTTCAACCGCATTTTGTGCCTCGGACAAACCGTCAAGCGCTGTTCCCAATGCCGCAATCGTATCTTCAAGCAAACCAGGCGCTTCGGTGTTTTTCCGCTCAAGGCGGCGCAACAATTGATTAAGCGAAGGTATCGGCGAATGATGCCCGCTTAAGGCCTCTTGAGCTTCATTAATGTCCGTGGCAATTTTCTCGGCCTTCATCATATGGGAACGTTGGGCTGCTAACTCATCTTCTTCGCCATCTTGTGGTGATAGAATTTCCAACTCTTGCACAGAGGCCCGCAGCCAATCAGCTTCTTTGGCAGCTTCTTCAATACGACGGCGATGAGTTTTAAGCTCTTTTTCCGCAGATTTCATCTTGCCATGCAGGTTTTGAACGTCAATACGCGACTGATCAAGCCCGCCAAAGGCATCAAGCAGCAGTTTATGAGATTGAACATCTACCAGCGCACGATCATCATGTTGACCATGTATTTCCACCAAATTTGCGCTCAAAAGCTTAAGCAGCGCAACGCTTGAAGGTTGATCATTGATAAATACCCGTGATCGACCATCGGCAGATTGAATACGGCGAATGATAAGATCACCCTCATCGCTCAAATCATTATCTTTAAGAACTTGTTTTGCAGGGTGAGACGCTGGAATGTCAAAAACCGCAGTCACCTGCCCTTTGTCGCATCCCTCGCGAACAAGCGATCCATCACCCCGACCACCCAAAGCCAAAGCTAAACTATCAAGCAGAATAGATTTACCCGCACCTGTTTCCCCCGTTAAAACGGAGAGACCACGGTCAAATGTAAGATCGAGATGCTCGATTAATACAATATCGCGAATGGTTAGCTGTACGAGCATGCCCCCTCGCTCTAGCTATGAACTGGAATTCGTGCCGGCTGCGCTTCGGATTGCACGAGAAATCCAAGACCGTCGGTTTTCACGCGGCTCAAGTCCGCCTGTCTGCAGCAACTTATAAGAATCAGCATACCATTGACTGTCTGGATAATTGTGACCCAAAATAGCTGCAGCTGTTTGTGCTTCACTTGTCAAACCAAGTGCGTAATAGCTCTCAACCAAACGCGCCAATGCTTCTTCGACTTGTCGCGTATTGCCATATTCTTTCACGACAACTTTATAACGATTAACCGCAGCAACATATTCTTTGCGCTCTTGGTAATAACGACCAATTTGCATTTCTTTACCTGCAAGCTGATCACGGGCAATGCGAAGCTTTTGCTTGGCATCATCAACATATTCAGAATCAGGATAACGATCGACCACTTCTTGCATGGCAGCAAAGGCTCGCGCCGATGCGCGCTGATCACGGGTCACATCAGGGATCTGCTTAAAGTAAGCCAAACCGATAATATATTGCGCATAAGCTGCATCCTTATCGGTTGGATATAGGTTCAAAAAGCGCTTAGCATCGGTAATCGCTGGTTGATGGCGACCTGTACGGTATTTTGCAAATGCATTCAGCACCAAAGATTTACGTGCATATTCAGAAAATGGGTGCTGTCTATCAATAGTATCAAACTTCTTAGAAGCTTCACCCATCTTACCCACATTCATATTCGCCAAAGCTTGGTTATAGAGAACATCTGCAGGTTCGATTGAATCAACAAGGGAATTGATATCGATATCAGGATCAGATTGGCAACCAGCAATCCCCAGCACTAAAACAGAACAAAGAACTAGAACGGCTGAACGCAACAATTTTACACGCATTCCCATCGCGGAGAAAAATACCATAGTGAACTGACCTCTCTCCGACCTCGGAGTTTTTAATCTGATAGGCAACATTTAGCGGATTTTATAAATAAAATCCATATGCATGCAATGTCATCTTGCAGCAATGGCACATTTTTATGGCAAATGAAAAAAATTATCTAGCTTAAACAAAAAAGCTGATTAAAAAAATTGTAAGTAAACCGGTTAAGCGATCCAAGGAGAGAACACAGGAGCGCTCACAGCGATCAATTCACCATAACCACCATTACGCTGATTCTGCTTAGTTTCCACGATTTCATAGGCATCAGATTGCGCAAGAAGCTTGCGTAATGCCATTGCGTTGAGCTTATGACCACCGCGATATGATTTATAACAACCAATGAATTGTGCACCCGCAAGCGCAAGATCGCCAACAGCATCCAGTGTTTTGTGACGAACAAACTCATCTTCATAACGAAGACCTTCAATATTAATGACGTTTTCGTCGTCACCAATAACAACTGAATTCTCTAAAGATGAACCAAGTGCGTGACCCGATGCCCATAAATATTCAACATCTTTCATAAATCCAAAAGTCCGCGCTCTTGATAATTCTTCGCGGAAACTATCGGCTGTCACTTCACCCTTCCAAGATTGGCGACCAATCAAGTCAGATGCAAAATCAATACCGATCTCAAAACGCGTTCCCTCATGCGGCGTAAATTCTGCCCATGATCCACCCATTTCAGCACGAACAGTCTTTTTAACACGGATATAACGGCGTCTTTCGTAAAGTGGGACAATGCCTGTCGCATCTAGCAATTCAACAAATAATGCAGAACTACCGTCCATAATTGGGACTTCGCCACCTTCGATTTCGATTAAAATATTATCAACACCCATTGCATAAAGCGCTGCCATAATATGCTCAACAGTCGCCACTGAGCGATCCGGTGCAGTACCTAACAGAGTACAAAAATCAGTTGATCCAACTTGGGAAGACACAGCTCGCAAAGAATGGACAACACCATTTTCGCAAATACGCTTAAATACGATGCCTGTATTGGCTTCTGCGGGGTATAAACTTATTGAAGTATTTGAACCTGAGTGCACGCCTACGCCGGACAATCTTGCAGATTTTGCAATTGTCGCCTGAAACTCATTCAAATCATACCGCATCTAATTTTGCCCAATTCAATTATTACGCAACATCCACAGAAAAACACCGCCCTACAGCTGCACTTACACAATTTATCAAAGAGGCTTCCCCTGCCTTGGTATTGAAAATAATCCGAAATGCGATTCTTTCCAAATCACGCTTTGTGTCGTTATGTAACGCTTATGTAACAAACTGGTTAATCGTTAAATATTTAGTTAAACGAAAAAACGCAGCTGCATCAAATGCAACTGCGTTTTGTATTCATTATGCCAACAAAACTATCGGACTTGACGTCTCAAGAATGCTGGAATTTCAAGCTGTTCGTCTTCTGTCGGTCCCGCAAGTGGTGCTGCAACTGGCGCCATTGGCTTTCTGCCATGATCATCTAGTTGACCACGAGGCGCTGTATCAGCACCCATTGCTCTGCGTGGCAATGGAGCATTTTGCTCGATCGCATTTTGAGCTGCAGTCGTTGCATCTTCTTCACCCATACCAAGGCTTGAGCTAATGCGTTTGAAGAGGCCTTTTGCGCCTTTATCTTCAGAGGCAGCCTGTGCGCTATGTGATTTAGATTGAACATGCTCTGCTTGAACGGCTGCAGGAAAATCCTCAATCTGTGGCATACGTGTTGGCACAAATGGATCCTGCGTCATAACAGGCGCAAATGATGGGGCCATTTCAGCTCTTGGTGCTGCGATAGGTGCCGCAACAGGTGCTTCTGCACGTGGTGTTGCAATTGGTGCGGGCATTGATACAGGTTGTGGAGCAACTTGAGGCGCCACATGTGCTTCAACTTTAGGCTCTGCCGAGAACAATCTGTTCTGTAATGGCGCAGTAACTGGTCTGGACGCAATTTCTAATTCGCGCTCAATCTCAGCTTCAGCAGTTTTAAGTGCTGTTGCAACATCATTTGTTTCAGCAGGTGCAGGCGCTGCCATTACTGGGGCAACTGGTGCTGTTTTAATTTGGTTCATTTGAGCTTGCATAGACGCCATTGCCGGACGGATATCAGCCGCTGGTCGACCTGACAAATGAGCTGCATCCACATCGATACCTGTTGCAACAACAGACACGCGGATAACGCCTTCAAGGCTCTCATCAAACGTTGCACCCAAGATAATATTTGCTTCTTGGTCAACTTCTTCACGAATACGCGTTGCAGCTTCATCAACTTCAAACAATGTCATATCACGACCACCAGTGATCGAGATCAACAAGCCTTGCGCACCGCGCATGGATGTTTCATCAAGAAGTGGGTTTGCGATTGCAGCTTCAGCCGCAGCCATTGCACGACCATCACCAGATGCTTCGCCTGTACCCATCATTGCTTTGCCCATTTCGCGCATAACAGAACGAACATCAGCAAAATCAAGATTGATCAGACCTTCTTTGACCATAAGGTCGGTAATGCAAGCAACACCAGAATAAAGCACTTGGTCAGCCATAGAGAAGGCATCAGCAAATGTTGTGTTCTCATTGGCAATACGGAAAAGGTTTTGGTTTGGAATAACGATCAGTGTATCGACGTTTTTCTGAAGCTCTTCGATACCTTGATCAGCCAAACGCATACGACGTTGGCCTTCAAAATGGAAAGGCTTGGTGACAACACCAACTGTTAGAATACCTTTTTGACGTGCAGCTTTTGCAACAACCGGTGCAGCACCAGTTCCTGTTCCGCCACCCATGCCAGCCGTCACGAAGCACATATGCGTTCCGTTGAGGTGATCATTGATCTCGTCAAAACATTCCTCTGCAGCTGCAGCGCCAATTTCAGGCTGTGAGCCAGCGCCCAAGCCTTCTGTAACAGCAACACCAAGTTGGATGATACGCTCAGACTTTGACATTGTCAGTGCCTGTGCATCGGTATTAGCAACAACAAAATCCACGCCTTCGAGACCAGCGGTGATCATATTATTGACCGCATTTCCGCCGCCGCCACCTACACCGAACACGGTGATGCGTGGTTTTAGTTCTGTAATATCCGGCTTCTGAAGATTAATAGTCATAATAGCCGTTCCTTCCTTGGTTTTCGTTGCCTTTGAGCCAATGATTGGGCGGCAACGTTTAAATTAAAAACTTTCTTTGAACCAATGTCCCATTCGGGCCAATCGTCCACTTGTTCCATCTGCGGCCAACATCATCGGCGATGACGAGCCATGAGCCTCATAATGAGCAACTTGAGGATAAATCATCAGTCCAGCTGCTGCAGAAAAGGCAGGTCCTTTGACTGCGGCAGGTAATCCAGATACGCCGAGCGGTCGTCCGATACGAACATTGCGCGCCAATATACGTCGCGCACTATCGGCCAAACCAGTCAGCTGACTTGCGCCACCTGTTAAAACAACACGCTTGCCAACAATGGACGCATAACCAGATTGCTGGATACGATCTCGAACCAATTCAAGTGTTTCTTCAACACGAGCTCTTACAATACGTGCGACCATAGCTTTTGAAACTTGTGCGGGGTGATCGTTCTGACCATCGCCAATTGGTGGGATAGAGATCACATCTCTGTCGTCACAGGCCGATGGTAAAGCAGATCCATGCATGACTTTAATGCGTTCAGCATCTTCAAAGCGTGTGGTCAAACCACGCGCCAAATCCATCGTGACATGATGACCACCAAGCGCAATTGCATCAGCAAAGATAAATTTGCCTTCGCTAAACACTGAAATTGTCGTGGTTCCACCACCAAGATCAACCGCAGCACAGCCCATTTCAGCTTCATCCGCAACAAGCGATGCTAAACCAGATGCATAAGGCGTTGCCACCATTGCTTCGACAGTTAAGTGCGCTCGGTTAATACACAATTCCAAATTCTTCAGCGGAGACCGATCAGCGCTAAGAACATGCAAATCAACACCTAGCTTGTCGCCAAACATACCCGTTGGGTCACTAATACCGCGCTCACCATCAAGCGCATAGCTTGTTGGAAGTGAATGTAGGATCGAACGTTCTTGCGTTACAGTCCGGCGTGTCACCAGATCAACAACTTTTGATAGGTCAGAATGGATAATCTCTTTACCACTAAGATCAACCGACGCTGTATAGATTTCGCTTTTTAGGCGACCAGCGGTCACATTTACGATCAAGGAATCAACAGTGACACCAGCCATGCGTTCAGCTGTATCAACAGCCATACGAATTGAGCTTTCAACCTTCTCAAGGTCCATGATCACGCCAGCTTTGATGCCGCGTGATTTTTGGTGACCAATACCAATGATCTCAACCTTGTGGCTGCGCTGAGACAAAAGCTCGGCGCCAGTCAAAGGCGTAAGACGACCAATAAGGCATACAGTTTTGGATGAACCAACATCCAACACAGTCACAATAGTTGGGCGCTTGAATGAAAGCGGCTTTAAACGTGGAAGGGTTTGTGCCTGACGGAAGAAACTCATATGTTCTTCCTTTTCTTCAGCATTTTAGCGCGATCAACAAGTGCGATTTTTCTGCGCTCCAAAGCTTCTGGTGTCAAACGGATGGTGACGCGGTCCGACAAGCGAAGATCAACTTCGGCAATATCACGACGCAAAACATCTTGAGTTTCATTTAGCGCTTGGAAATGGGCCAAAGCACCATCAACATTGCGCTCAGGCAAACGAAGGGTAATTCCGTTTTCAAGGCGCAAATCCCATCTACGGTCTGCAACGCGAATAATCGATTTTGTCTGTGCTTTAAACTCAGGCCATTTTGCCAAAGTGTTGAGCATCTCAGCTGCATGTTTTTCAGCGCCAAGTCCAACAAAGAACGGCAAGCCCGTATTGCGAACACCATCATAGGCAGCGATCACATTGCCAGAACGCTCAATCAGTGAAAGTTGCTCACCATGTTGCCAAATTGCAAACGCATCGCGCTCAACCAATCTAACATTCAGTGATGCAGGATAAACTTTAAACAGCTCAACTTGCTCAACCCAAGGCAATGACGATAATTTTGCATGCGCTTTGGTCAAGTCGAGCGTTAACAAAGATGATGTCTCATCAAGGCCAAGCTCTTGCAAGATATCGATATCAGACGTTTCAACATTGCCAGAAACTTTGATCTCTTCAATCGAAAAGCCAACGGCTGATGTAAGATTACGTAATGTTGCTTCACCATGCCCACCAACAGAGGTGCCATAGCTCAAAACCGATGCAAAGAATGCAAATGTTGCAACACTGCCCAAATGCGTTGGTAGCTTTTTGTGACCTGACAAAAAATCTGCAGATGTGCGATGTGCTCTATGCTTTAACGGGCGGCAGATTCTGGAGACAAATGAATTCTCATCATCGCCGATGAAAGCAATGTCGAGTTGAGCCAGCCTTTGTTTAATTATCGAGAACACGAAGCGTCTTCCACCATCCAACTAACTAATTCTTCAAAACTATGTCCGGCATGTTGAGCCAGTTCAGGCACTAAAGATGTTTCTGTCATTCCTGGTTGAGTGTTAACTTCCAACCAAATGATCTCTCCATTTTTGGAAAAACGATCATCATAACGAAAATCTGATCTACTCACACCGCGGCAACCCAGCGCTTTATGTGCCTTCAATGCTAATGTCTGTATTTTTTGGTAAATATTTGGTAAAGTTTTTGCAGGACACTCGTGTTTTGAACCACCTTTTTTGTATTTTGCGTCAAAGTCGTAGAAACTTGCGCCTTCAGCAAAGATTTCAGTCACACCAAGCGCCACATTTCCCATCACGGCACAAGTCAATTCACGACCGTAAACGAATCGCTCAACCATGACCCGATCGCCATAGGTCCAATCCGATGATGTAATAATCTGCGGCGGGTGGCTTTGCCCTTCCTTAACCATAACAACCCCGAAACTTGAGCCTTCTGCCACCGGCTTGACCACATAAGGTGGCTGCATAGGGTGTGTCGAGGTGAACTCATGCCGGTCCATATATTTGGCCTCGGCTACTGGAATTCCCTTTGATTTTGCGATGATTTTTGCTTGTTGCTTATCCATTGCAAGAGCTGATGCAAGCACACCTGAATGAGTGTATGGAATCTGCAAAAACTCCAAAACGCCTTGGATCGTTCCATCTTCGCCAAAAGGGCCATGAAGCGCGTTAAAACACACATCTGGCTTTAAATCAGATAGGACTTGCGCAATATTATGATCAACATCCACCAGCGTCACTTTATAACCAGCGCGCTCTAAGGCTGCGGCACAAGGCTCGCCTGATGCAAGGCTTACAGGGCGTTCTGAAGAAAAGCCTCCATAAAGAACTGCAACATGTTTTTTCAGCGTTGTAGACATAAAGCGCTCCTGCGCGTGAAATAAAATTGATCAAAACAGGCAAATCAATGTGCCTGATGAATCTGTGTTCCTTTTGATAGCAAGAACATGGTTAACGAGATCTAAACATCTGCGCATTCAGGTAATAAAAATTAACAAGTGCATTTAAATCAATCATAACTTATATCATGGTGATAAATGATGTTTGATAAGAAAAAATGATAGATGCCAACGTTTAAACAACTCAAATATTTCGATGCAGTGGCAAGATTTAACCATTTTGGCAAAGCTGCCATCTATTGTGCCATCAGCCAACCTGCCCTTTCCATGCAAATTAAAGAGCTGGAACGCGAGCTTGATATCCAATTATTTGAACGCAATAATAAGCGTGCGATCATTACAAAGCACGGTATTGACCTGCTAGAACGCAGCCGCGTCATCTTAAAAGAGATGCAGAACCTTAAGGATTATGCTCAATCAACCAAAGGCCAGCTAACAGGACGGCTCAATTTGGGCGTTATCCCAACCATTGCACCCTATTTGCTGCCAAAGCTACTTCCGAGCATTCAACAAGAATATCCCGACCTGTCCCTTATCCTGCATGAAACGCAAACTCACTTGCTTCTTGAAAAACTCGAAGACGGTGATTTAGACCTGCTTGTGCTTGCACTGCCGGTCAATACGCCCAACACAATCAGCTATCCACTGACACAAGATAACTTCCTGCTGGCGCTGCCACCCCAATATGAGGTCAGCACAGACACATTTGCCATTCCATCCATGTTCGATGAAGGGCAATTATTACTGCTTGAAGAAGGCCATTGTTTGCGCGAACAGGCTTTAACCTTCTGTCACCTACAAGAGATATCAGAATTTGCGACCTTTGGAGCGTCCAGCCTGTCAACCATTGTGCAAATGGTATCCAATGGTTTGGGCATGACATTATTACCAGAGATCAGCATTTCAGTTGAAAATAGGAATGGTGATGTGAAGCTTATCGAGTTTCAACACCCAGTCCCAAGCCGAGAGATCGGATTGGTTTGGCGGAAAAATTCACCACGGGGTGAGGATTTTATAAAACTGGCTGAATTGATACAGCAAGCTTTGCAATCGGCAAAACTATAGCATCTGCCCCATATACTCATCTACGGTTTGACGGGGTTGAAACTGACCCAAACGTTTGATCTCCCATTCAAGATGAATGCCTGAATGTAACAATACTTTTTGGCGAACGGTCTCACCAAGCTTTTCCAGATCATATGAGCTGGCATTACCAGTATTGATCATAAAGTTACAATGCATTGGCGACATTTGTGCACCACCAATTGTCAAACCTCGGCAACCCGCATCATCAATAACTTTCCAAGCAGAATGACCTTCAGGATTTTTAAAGGTAGACCCACCCGTTTTCTCTTTGATCGGTTGAGATGTTTCGCGGTGATATTGAACATCATCCATTGCTTTTTGAATATCTGCACGATCTGTTTGCGGACCTTCAAAAATGGCTTTTGTAAAAATCAAATCTTGCGGCGCACCAGAATGACGGTAGGAATATTGCATATCAGCATTGCTCAAGACATGTTTTTTACCTTGGCGATCAATCGCATGAACTTCCAACAGACTATCTTTGGTCTCAAAATCGTTTGCGCCAGCATTCATACGCAGAGCGCCACCAATGGCGCCTGGAATACCATGATAAAAATGCATCCCACCAATACCAGCCTCTAAAGCTTTTGCAGCAACGCGTTTATCAGGGCAAATCGCACCCGCTTCAAGCTTGGTATCGGAGATCTTTTCAGCTTGGCCAAAGCCCTTTGCAGACAGCCTGATAACAACGGCATTCAGACCGCCATCGCGGATCATCAAGTTAGACCCAACACCAATTGGCATCACGTCTACGTCTTGCGGCAATAGTGCTAAAAACGCAGCTAGATCATCTTCATCAGCGGGTTGAAACAACACAGCTGCAAGGCCGCCTGTGCGGAACCAAGTAATTTGAGACATAGGGGATTGCTCAGTGATCCGACCTCTAACGAGGTCTAGTTTATCACCAAGGTCTGCGACCAAGTTTTTGCAATCATATGCACTCATATTATTTCCCATCTAAGCTGGCGAGTTCCTTCGGAAGAGCTGCAGCCCATTGTGTGATATTACCTGCACCAAGACAAAGAAGGAAATCGCCTTCCTCACCAATGGTTTTGATCAATGGCGCCAAATCAGACGGGCCATCAATCAGACGCACATCACGATGACCACCAGTTTTAAGGCGGGACACAAGCGCTGCAGAATCTGCACCTTCAATATGATCTTCACCAGCAGAAAACACAGGCGCCATAATAACGGTATCCGCATCATTAAAGCACGATGAGAACTCATCAAACAGACTTTCTAACCGTGAATAGCGATGGGGCTGAACAACCGCAATAACCTTGCCATCACACGCTTCACGCGCGGCCTGCAAAACAGCTTTGATCTCAACAGGGTGATGACCATAATCATCAAAAATATCCATACCGTTCCAAACGCCAACATGGGTAAAGCGTCTTTTCACACCGCCAAACTTTGACAGACCAGCAGAAATTTCTTCCGGTGTCATACCAAGTTCAAGCGCAACTGTAATCGCTGCCGTTGCATTGGACACATTGTAACGCCCAGGCATTGGGAGCACCATTCCTTCAACAAGGGTAATCTCATTTGATTTGCGATCACGGATCTCCAAATCAAATGTCGATGTGCTGCCTTTTTGGCTTAGATTGGTAAACCGAACATCAGCCTGTGGGTTCTCACCATAGGTCACAACTCGACGATCTGAAATGCGACTAGCCAGCGCTTGCACTTCTGGGTGATCAAGGCACAATACACCAAATCCATAAAATGGTACGTTTTCGACAAATTGCGCAAAGGCAGATTTAACCGCTTCGAAATTGCCGTAATGGTCCAGATGTTCTGGATCAATATTGGTAATCACCGCAATATCGGCTGGCAGCTTTAAAAAAGTACCATCAGATTCATCGGCTTCCACAACCATCCATTTACCTTCGCCCATACGTGCGTTGGTACCATAAGCATTGATGATACCGCCATTGATCACAGTTGGATCAAGCCCACCTGAATCCAATAGGGTTGCGACCATCGATGTTGTTGTGGTTTTGCCGTGCGTGCCGCCAATGGCAATCGCATTACGGAACCGCATTAATTCTGCCAACATTTCAGCACGGCGAACAATAGGGATAAGCCGCTCGCGTGCAGCAACTAGCTCAGGGTTTTCTTTGTGGATCGCAGTGGAGACAACAAGCACTTCAGTCTCACCAAGATTGGCCGCAGAATGGCCAATAAAGACTTCAATGCCTTTATCACGCAATCTTTGAACATTGGCACTATCTGATTGATCAGAGCCTTGCACTTTATGACCAAGGTTATGCAAAACCTCGGCAATGCCGCTCATTCCAATTCCCCCAATTCCTACGAAGTGGATCAGACCAATAGTTTCAGGCATCTTCATGCGTGTAGTTCCTTAAATTCTTGAATAGTTTTTCCATCCGCAATAGCTTCTACCATGTCGGCAAGCAAGCTGGTTGCATCCAATTTTCCCGCAAGTTTGGCATTTGCAGCCGTTTTTGCAAGGTCCTTTGGATTATTCATACGTGTTTCGATCATTAAAGCCATTTTTTCAGCGGTTAACTCTGCTTGAGGCACAACTTCCGCGCCACCTTTATCCACCATACCTTGCGCGTTGGCCGCTTGATCATGATCCAGCGCAAAAGGATACGGCACCAAAATTGCCGGACGTCCAATAGCTGCAAGTTCGGAAACCGTTGACGCGCCAGATCTTGATATCACCAAATGCGCATCGGCAATTCTGCCTGCCATATTGTCAAAAAACGGCGAGATCTCAGACGAAACCCCAAGGGCTTCACATTGAACTTGTGCTGTTTCAACATCTTCTTGGCGCGCTTGTAACACAAGGTTTATTCTTAAAAGCAAAGGCTTTGGCAACAACGCCAAGGCCTCTGGCAAAGTGTGACCAAAGAACTGCGCACCTTGGCTACCACCAAAGACAACAAGATTAAATGGGGCCTCACCAATTGAAGGTTGGTATTCAATTTTCGATGCTTCAACAACAGCTGGCCGCACAGGATTTCCCGTAATAAAAATCTTGGCTGCATGGGCGCCAACACCATCTGGCAAAAACCCACCAGCAATGGCCGTCACCTTGCCTGCCAACATCTTATTGGCTCGGCCCATCACGCCATTTTGCTCATGCAACACAGTCGGACGGCCCGCTTGTGTTGCAGCAAGAAGCGGCGGCACAGTTGGATAGCCACCAAAACCTATAACAGCATCGGGCCTAATATTGCGAATAACACGACCTGCTTCGCGCATGCCTTTGAAAAGTTTCCACATCGCACCGATAACTTTGATCGGGTTTTTTGAACTAATTGTGGCTGATGGAATGATATGCATGTCATCACACGGAAAACTACCCGCATAACGAGACGCGCGATTATCCGTTGCCAAATCGATACGATGTCCACGGCTTGCCAATTCAATTGACAAAGCTTGGGCAGGAAATAAATGTCCACCAGTCCCGCCTGCGCTTAAGAGAAACGTCTTTTGTGCCATTTTTAAATTCCTAAACTACAGCCGAGTGTTTGCCCGGCCGACTTAATCTGACGTTATTTCTTGCCCGTTTTTCTGGCCTGTGGCGGGTGAGCGCCAACAGATATCCAACGGTGATTGAAATCGCCAACATGGATGATCCACCATAGGAGATAAACGGCAACGTCATACCTTTGGCTGGTAATAATTCCAAATTCACACCGATATTAATCATCGATTGCGCACCCACAAGCAAAGCCAATCCAGCTATTGCAAGTTTGGTAAATTCGTCTTCTTCACGGGCTGCATGGAGCAATGATTTTAAAACAACAAATGCAAAAATTGCGACCAAGACGATGCAAAAGATAATGCCAAATTCTTCTGCAGCCACAGAGAAGATAAAGTCGGTATGACTATCGGGCAAAATACGTTTTATAGTTCCCTCACCCGGACCACGTCCAAACCAATCACCACGAATAATGGCTTCGCGTGCGGTATCAACTTGGAACGTATCACCTTCACCGGTTAAAAACCGATCTATGCGACCAGCAACATGGGGAAAAATTGAATAGGCAGCAGCAAACCCAATCATACCCAAAATGCCCAAAGCGGTAATCCAGACCCACGGCATACCAGCCATAAAGAACATGGCACCCCAAACGGCGGTCAGCAACATTGTCTGACCCAAATCAGGTTGCGCGACCAAAAGTGCCGCTACAATGCCAAACAAGATTATCGCAAACAAATTGCCGGGAATTTCAGGATGGCGCGTACGTTCTGAAAACAACCAAGCACACACAATTACAAAAGCTGGCTTCATAAATTCTGAGGGCTGCATAGTAAAACCAGCAATCGATATCCACCGCCGCGAACCTTTAACCTCGCCACCAATAAACAACGTGAGCACCATCAACAAAAGCGCGCCCATCATCAACAAAATAGCTGACCTGCGCACAAGACGTGCATTTAAAAACGATATGGCGACAATACCAATGATCGCAGGAACCATGAATATTGCAAACCGTTTTACAAAGTGAAAACTCTCAAGACCAATACGTTCGGCAACCGATGGGCTGGCTGAAAACGACAGCATAAAACCCAATAGAATGAGAATGATAAACGAGAACAGCAATGTCCGGTCAACGGTCCAAAACCAGCTAGCAATAGCACCACTTTCTGTACGGCTAACCATTATCTTGTCCCTTTGCTTTATATGGGATCAACATTTCAATCCCTTCAATTTTGGCAACATAATCAACAAATGCATCACCGCGTATTTCGAAGTTCTTAAACTGATCAAAACTTGCGCAAGCTGGGGATAATAATATTGTTGGCGTTTTTCCGGTATCATTCTTGTAAGCAATAGCGTGAGCAAACGCATGATCGACAGCAAGGTTAATCGTATGAGCAATTTCAAAATCAACCTGATCGCTCAGTTCAGCAGCAAAAGAAGGCGCAGCCTCCCCGATCAGAAACGCTTTTGCAACACGAGTATAAAGATGGGACAATGATGTAATACCACCATCTTTTGGTAGG
Organism: uncultured Rhizobiaceae bacterium; assembly: GCA_963974325.1. Classification (GTDB taxonomy): domain Bacteria; phylum Pseudomonadota; class Alphaproteobacteria; order Rhizobiales; family Rhizobiaceae; genus Lentilitoribacter. The sequence goes on along the minus strand of CAXBCW010000007.1, from coordinate 46,151 downwards.
CCACCAACAATCCAAAATATATCTTCATAACTGGCAAGCGCCGGCGCTGCAGCTTCGGCATTGGTCGCTTTTGAATCATTGACAAACACAATATCATCGGCTTGTGCCACAGGCTGCATCCGGTGTTTTAATCCCGGAAATGTCTTCAAAGCTTTATCAATTTGATCTGCACTCATACCAACCGATAAACAAGCAGCAATGGCGGCAGCCGCATTTTGAGCATTATGTTTTCCGCGCAATGTTGGAATATTATCAACATTGGCAACAACATTGGCAACAACATGATTGTCTTGGCCAACAGATTGAACAATCAATGTTTCATCTAAAAACAAACCATCATCCAAGGATATTTCAACTGAGACCGGAATACATTTGATATCAGACTTTTGCAGTCTTTCAGATATCGCACGACACCATGGATCATCAATTCCAACAATCGCCGTTTGACTATGGGCCACCAAGCGTTCTTTGACCGCAGCATAATTATCCATATCACCATGGCGATCCAAATGATCTGGCGACAGATTGAGCAAAATTCCAGCGGTTGGATTTATCGAAGGCGCAAGATCAATTTGATAAGATGAACATTCAACAACGTAAATGCGATCCGGTGATGGCGCATCCAATAATAAAATTGCAGTCCCAATATTGCCGCCCATCTGCACGTCATAGCCAGCATGGTCCAAAATATGTGAAATCAACGCCGTTGTGGTTGATTTTCCATTGGTGCCTGTGATCGCAATAAATGGGCAATCATGTGCTTTTTGCGCACGTTCACGCACAAATATTTCAATATCACCAATGATTTCAGTGCCACTATTTATCGCAAGTTCAACACTCCAATGCGGCAAAGGATGCGTCAACGAAACTCCGGGTGCTAAAACAAAACTATCAATAGTGCCCCAATCGAGCTCACGCAGATCACCTGTGGGAATACCCATTTGTGCTGATTTTTCAACTTGGTCAGGATTATCATCCCAAGCTTTAAGGTTTGCCCCGCCTTGAACAAGCGCCTGCGCCGTCGCAAGCCCCGAACCACCAAGCCCAAAGAGCGCAACATTACGGCCCGCAAATGTATCAGCAACTATCATAAGCTCTTATCTCAACTTAAGCGTTGCAAGACCAACAAGGGCCAGCATCACAGCGATAATCCAAAAGCGAACAACCACTTGGCTTTCTGACCAGCCTTTTTTCTCATAATGGTGATGGATCGGTGCCATTCTAAACACACGTTTTCCGGTGAGCTTAAACGAAACAACCTGAATAATGACAGATAAGGTTTCAAGCACAAACAGACCACCAATAATCACCATCACAACTTCATGTTTAGTCGCAACAGCAACAGAGCCAATCAAACCACCAAGCGCAAGTGAGCCTGTGTCACCCATAAAGATCGCGGCAGGTGGTGCATTGAACCATAAAAAGCCAAGACCTGCGCCAATCACAGTTCCCAAGATAACAGCTAATTCACCTGTTCCTGGCACAAAATGAATTTGCAGATAGTTTGCAAACAATGCGTTACCGGCAAGATATGCAATCACACCAAAAGAAGCTGCCGCAATCATAACCGGAACAATCGCTAAACCATCCAAGCCATCAGTTAAATTGACAGCATTACCGGCAGATACGATAACAAAAGCGCCGAACGGCACGAAGAAGATACCCAAATCCCACAATAGGTCTTTGAAAAACGGGAATGACAATGATGTAGCAAAGGCGACACCGTTCGCTTGGGTTGCCGACATCGAATGACGCAACATGAAATAAACTGCAATACCTGCAATGATAAACTCAAGTAATAATCTGATTTTACCTGAAAAACCTTTATCCGATTGCTTGGTAACTTTTAAATAATCATCATAAAAACCAATGGCACCGAAACCCAATGTGACGAGCAATGTCGTGATCACATAAACGTTGCTTAAATCGGCCCATAAAAGCGAACTCACAACAATACCAGCCAAGATCATTAGGCCGCCCATTGTTGGCGTTCCAGCTTTTTTGAAATGCGTTTGCGGTCCGTCAGCGCGAATAGGCTGACCTCTGCCCTGTCGCAATTTCAGCGACTTAATAATCGCAGGCCCAAACAAAAAGACAATCAATGCAGATGTGAAAACCGCACCACCCGTACGAAACGTAATATATCTGAAAAGATTAAATACTGGAAAACTATCAGCATATTCAACTAACCAAAGAAACATTCAACCCCCTAGTCCCGATTTGCGAGTGGATCATTGTCCGGCTCACATTCAGGAAATTTTTCTTGTAATTTTGCCACGATTTTCCCAAACCCTATCCCCAAGGATGATTTGACCATGACGACATCGCCACTACGCACTTTTGACAATAACCAATCTATCAACGCACTTAAATCGGCCCGATAATACACCTGCATATCGCCTCTAATGGCGTCTGCAAGATAATTCACATCAGGCCCAGACAGCGCAACAATATCGACATTTGCCTCTTGAAGCGGTTCTGCCAGTTTTACATGAAGCTCTTCAGAGAATCGCCCCATCTCCAGCATATCACCTAAAACAGCAATTCGCCGCCCCCCACGCCCAGGTTTTGCAAGCGCCAGCATAGAAATTGCAGCGCGCATCGAGGCGGGGTTTGCATTATAGCTTTCATCAATCAACGTAAATCGACCATCAGCAATTTGACGTTCTGAACGCGCACCACGACCTTTTTCTGCTTCAAATTCAGAAAAAGCCAATGCGGCCAAAGCCATATCAGCACCGATCAGTGAACACATACCCAAAACACCGAGCGCATTTTGCACCAAATGTTCACCGGGTGCACCTAATTTGACGGCAACTTCTTGGCCATCAATACGGGCTGTAAAGCATGAACATTTATCATGGGATTTAAGTGATAATAGTTTGAAAATCGATTGTTTGTGCTGCCCATAGGAATAGACATTGTCGATCACGCCCTTTTCACGAGCTTGGCGCACAAGGTAATTATACCGATCATTATCTCTATTTAGGACAATCGAACCGCCCTTAGTCAAGCCTTCCATGATCTCAGCTTTGGCTCGGGCGATTTCATTAAGGTCTTTGAAGTTCCCCATATGAGCAGCTTCTACACAGGTGATCATTGCCACATGTGGACGCACCATATCAACCAGTTGACGAATTTCACCCGTATGATTCATACCAATTTCAAACACACCAAAATCAGTATCCGCAGGCATCCGCGCAAGCGTTAGCGGAACGCCCCAATGATTATTGAAAGACGCAACAGATGCATGCACTTTACCTGATGGCGCTAGCACTGTGCGCAACATTTCTTTGGTCGTTGTTTTACCGACTGATCCTGTGATCGCAACCACTTTGCCTTTTACACGTTCACGCGCAGCACGGCCTAAAAGCTCAAGCGCCTCCAAGACATCGCCAACCACAATCATCGGTGCATTCCAACGCCCCATGGCTGGAATTTTATCTTCGGCAATCACCAAAACTGCAGCACCATTGGCAAGGGCCGCTGTTGCAAAGTCATGCCCATCAAATTTGTCGCCCTTGATGGCAAAAAACGCAGCACCTTGGTCTACGTTTCTACTATCGATCGATATACCGGTTATGCCCTGTGGCATATCACCGATTGGGCGCCCATGCATGGCTGCCAACATATCGTCTATGGTCCAAATAATATCCATTATAGTTCCAGCACTGCACGTGCCTCCTCATGGTCGGAGAACGGCATCACAACATCACCAACAATTTGGCCATGTTCATGGCCTTTGCCGGCGATAATAAGCGTATCGCCCTCTTCCAAAATCTCGATGGCTGTTTCAATAGCTTCGCTTCGATCACCGATTTCCAATGCTTTTGGAACATGCTCCAAAATCTCAGCGCGAATGGTTGGCCCATCTTCGGTGCGAGGATTATCATCAGTCACGATCACAATATCTGCCAATCGTGCAGCAACGTCACCCATAATTGCGCGCTTGCCTTTATCGCGATCACCACCGCAACCAAAGGCAAGAACAATCCGGCCTGTTGTGAAGGGGCGAACAGCTTTTAAAACATGTTCAAGCGCATCCGGCTTATGGGCATAATCAACATAAACTGGCGCACCACTTTTGGTTGTTCCAACCAAATCCAAACGACCGGGCGCACCTTTGATATGGTCAAGCGCTTTCATCACAACGCCAACATCTGATCCTGTAGATATACAAAGCCCAGCCGCAACAAGCGCATTTGCCATTTGAAAATCACCCGCCAATGGCAGATTAACTTCAAAGATTTGATCTTTAAAATGCACTTCAGCACGCTGTTGAAACTTCTGTTGTTCAACGCGTTTAAGCGTAAGATAGTCACCCTTGCGGCCAACAGTTAAAACCTGATTGCCCGCGTTTGTCGCAGTTTCAATAGCCTTTGACGACCATTCATCATCTGCATAAATGATAGCTGGCGCACCCTTTGGCAGAACGCGTTCAAACAATGCCATTTTTGCACCCAGATAATGCTCAACAGTGGGATGGTAATCCATATGATCACGACCAAGATTGGTAAATGCACCCGCAGCTAACTCAACACCATCAAGGCGGAATTGATCTAACCCATGACTTGATGCTTCCATCGCGCAATGGGTAACGCCATCATGATATAAATCAGACAAGAGCTTGTGTAAGGTCACGGGATCGGGGGTCGTCAGCGAGCCATATCCTTTGCGTAGGTTTGAAACCACACCTGTTGTGCCAACCATTGCAGCATTGAGGCCTTCATATGCCCAAATCTGTTGTACAAAGGCAGCAACAGATGTTTTACCTGCCGTCCCAGTCACAGCAACCATAATCTTTGGCTGGTTTTCAAAATAGTAGGCGGAAGCTTTGGCCAATAAAGCACGAGCATTTGCAGTTTTAATCACAACGATATCAGAGCTTGATAAACCGCTGTCAAAATCAACAACAACGGCTATTGCACCTTTTTCAATTGCCATGGCGATGAATTTTGCACCATCGGTCTTAACACCGTGCAGCGCAAAGAACACAGACCCCGCCTTAACCTGTCGGCTATCGGACGTTAAGTCTTTAACATCTAGATTTAATTGCTGAGCAGAAAAATCTGAACTGTTCAGGTCTGCAATTTTTATAAGTTCACTAAGAATCATTTTGGCCCCATCATGGAGATCGTTTTTATCACAAACTTGCGGTCAAATTGTGATGTTTTAATAGGACTTCAGAAGAGCATCACCATTGCGCCCAAATTTAGGTCTCACACCTAATAATGAAGCGGAACGTCGAATAACTTCACGAACGGTTGGTGCAGCATTTGTGCCAGCTGTGGCGTATTTCTTGCCTTCTTCTGGCTTTGGCTCATCAACAACAACCAACACAACATATTGCGGATCGTCAACTGGGAATGCTGATAAGAACGCGTTAAAACGAACATAAGATGAATAGCGACCATTGATCACTTTCTCGGCAGTTCCAGTTTTACCGCCAACCCAATAGCCATCAACCTCAGCATTGCGGCCTGAGCCTTTTTCAACATTCAAACGCATCATATCGCGCATTGATTTGCTGGTCTGCTCTGACACAACTTGTTGCGCAACGGTATCGGCCTCTGCGCGTGATCGCGGCAAGAATGTTGGTGCAATAAGCTTACCACCATTCATCAATGCAGCTGCAGCAACAGCTGTTTGCAATGGCGTTGTGGACACACCGTGACCGAATGAGATCGTCACAGAATTAATTTTCTTCCACTTAGAAGGTTGGCTTGGTGTGGCCACTTCTGGAAGTTCGGTTTGCATACGCGAAAGCAAACCCAATCGTGTCAAAAACTCTTGATGGCCTTTGATACCCACAACATCAGCCATTTTTGCTGTGCCAATGTTAGATGAGTAAATGAAGATTTCAGGCACAGACAAGATACGGTTCTTGCCGTGGAAATCTCTGATCGTAAATCCGCCAATACGAATTGGCTTTCGTGCATCAAAACTATCATTCATCGACACGCGACCAGAATCCAAAGCCATCGCAGTTGTGAACGCTTTAAACGTTGAGCCCATTTCAAATGTGCCACCCGTCATCCGGTTCAAACGATCTGATTTAAGCGCATCAACTGGGTTATTGGGATCATAATCTGGCAATGATGACATCGCGACGACTTCGCCCGTGTGCACGTTTAAGACAACACCGGCTGTAGCAATTGCGCGATATCGCTCCATCGCAGCGGCCAATTCATCACGCAAAATATGTTGAACCCGTAGATCAATTGAAAGCTTAACCGGCTCAAGGGTTTTGTTGACAGTTAGCCCAACAGCAGCAAGATCACCCAGACCTTGGCCATCGACAAATTTTTCCATGCCGGCAATGCCAACATTATCAATATTCACATGGCCCACAACGTGCGATGCCGTTGGACCGCCAGGGTAGAACCTACGCTTTTCAGGACGGAACCCAATCCCGGGAATACCCTTGGTCAAAATCTCACTTTGTTGACCAGGCGTTAGCTGACGACGAAGCCATTGAAAACGGGATTTTGACGATAATTTGCGATATGTTTTTTTAACGTCCAGATCAGGTAGTACCAAAGCTAATTGCTCAACAACTTCATCAGGATCTGAAATCTTATGAGGCTCAGCATATAGCGACACAGTGCGAATATCTGTTGCTAAAATACTGCCGTTTCGGTCGTGCAAATCAGGACGAGATGCAAGCAATCTATCATTTGGTAGGATCGAAGAAACGGTTTCTGGAGATCTAACGCCATATTGAACGAGCCTGCCGCCAACAACAACACAGAACACCGTAAAGGCAATCATCGCAATACCAATACGGTTTCCCGTCCGGTCCGCGTCATGGTTTTGACTGATGTGAATACGCATCGGATCAGCATCAATCACGTCAGCTTTACGCGATTTAAACAGACCAGAAACGAAACTTACGGGCTTGACCATTACTCAACTGACCCCGTCATTATTTGATCGGCAATTAAATCTACAGGCTCAGGACGAATGCGCGGCAATTCTTCAGCTTGAACAATCTGTTCAGCCTCTGTCGTCTTAAGCTGCAAACGCTCCTGATAAGCTTGGATAAGTTTTTGAACACGTGCGGGCTGATTAAGAAGGCTCCAATCAGCTTCCAATAGATCAATGGTATCGGTGTGCGTTCTAATTTCAGACTCAAGACGATTAATCTCAGCCAACCGATCTTCCGACTGGTTTTTGATGTAAAACGTATATCCAGTGGCAGCCAATACGGTTGCAATCAAAAGAATTTCAAACGCTCTAAACATCTATGCATTCCTCGCAACAGCACGAAGCGGATAAAGATTTGGCAAGCCAAACAATTTCATATCTTCCGAACCAGATTTTGCGTCTGTGCGAAGTCCAGCGCGAAGTTTGGCAGACCGAGAACGCGGATTAATGTCAGTCTCTGCTTTACCTGCCGTGATCATCGCTTTTTTGCCCAGCATGTTAAAACTTGCATCCGGCACCTCAACCTGAGGCAAATGCCTTGAGCCTGAAACACGGCCAAATCTTTGCGTGAAAAACTTTTTAACAATGCGGTCTTCAAGTGAATGAAACGACACCACCACCAACACGCCACCGGGTTTAAGTGCTTTTTCTGCAGCAAGAAGCGCTAAAGCAAGTTCGCCCAATTCATTATTGATATATATTCTCAAAGCTTGGAACACACGCGTCGCAGGATGAATTCTATCCGTTGCACGGCGCGGCACAGTATTGGCGATCAGTTTTGCCAATTGTCCTGTCGAGGTGAATGGTGTTTCAAGTCGAGCAGCCTCAATCGCACGGGCAATTCGACCAGCCTTTTTCTCTTCGCCATAAAACCCGAAGATACGCGCAAGATCATTCCACTTAAGCTGATTAACAACATCTGCAGCAGTTGGCCCGTCTTGCGACATGCGCATATCCAGCGGCCCATCTTGCATAAACGAAAACCCACGTTCAGCTTGATCAATCTGCATCGACGAAACGCCAACATCGAGAACAAACCCATCAAGTGAATCTTCTTCGATGTAATCTAAAATCTGAGAGAATTTTGCATGATGAAGCGATAATTGATCACCAAATTCTGCTTGCATTGCCTCAGAATTTGCAATCACATCTGGATCTTGATCAGTCGCAATAACTTTTGCGCCTGCTTCCATGATGGCACGAGAATAACCACCTGCACCAAAGGTACCATCAAAAATGACTTTGTCTGCATTTGGTTCTAATGCGGCAAGAACCTCCGAGAGAAGAACCGGAATATGAAGGTCTGGTCCGCCTTCGACGTTGTCAATTTCATCGTCAAAATCCGTCAATATTCCGCTTCCTCGCCTCAGATTGAACGTTGCGAGGATAGAACATATCCTTGCAATCGCTCGCGTCGGGTTTCGTATTGCACCCTCGACAGTGCTGACGGTTCCCAAAGCTGAAAATGATCGCCGCGACCCACAAAGGTCACATGATCTGTAATGTTGGCGAAATCCCGAATGAAATCGTTCACCGCCAACCGCCCTTCTCCATCGAGCTTCATAAAGACCCCACCGCCATGTATGAGCAGTGACATTTTGTTGGCTTCCGTCGAAAACGGATCCCCTTGATCGATATGCCGCTCGAAGCGCTCCAAAATCTCGGGACCTGCGACTGACATCGCCGGAAACACAAAATCCTGAAACACGTATAAATCTTCTATCTTTCGCTGGATCAAAACTGTTCGAAAAACCGAAGGCACGGATACCCTCCCCTTGGAATCGATCTTTTTTGTCACCTGCGAAAGGAACCTGCTCATTACGCCTTACCAAAGTTCCGCGCGCGCTTTGCCTTTTGTTTTGTTTCCCCATCTGATCCCCACCAAATGAACTCAACTCACCCAACTCAACACACACACTTTTTCCGGATCTCAACATCTGACCACCCCATAAGGGCGTTACATTATTCCGGTTATTTGATACATAATGGGATATCATGGGCAAATTTGGGCGTCAATGGGATTTTACATTTGTTAACAAAATTGGCTTCGCTTTTATTCATGACTCGTTAAGCTTAACGAATCGTTAGGATTCGAAGCCAAGTGTCTATTTTTGAGTTTTGAAAAGCTTTTGGGCGTATATATCGTCAATTTTCTGGTGTTTTTACCAGATTAAGTGCCCAATTAAGTGTCAGTCGGCCTGTAAGCCGGGTTCTGTATGATCTTGCAAAGCAAAATCATGGCAACCATTCCTCTGGGACGTCGTTTGCACGAAGCGCCTCAAGCAACCTACCCGGATGACTAGCCTGGAAATGGCCGATATTTGCATATCGCGTCATCCCTATTCGGTTTTGCTCCCAATGGGGTTTACACTGCCATTCTCGTTGCCGACAACGCGGTGGGCTCTTACCCCACCTTTTCACCCTTACCTGATATTTCACCTGCAAAAGCAAGTAAATTCAGGCGGTTTATTTTCTGTTGCACTTTCCCTAAGGTCGCCCTCGCCGGAAGTTATCCGGCATCGTTTTTCCATGGAGCCCGGACTTTCCTCCCCCATAAACCAAAAGATTTACAAGGAGCGGCTGCCCAGCCGACTGACAAGAGGCTCACTACCCCATATCAATGGCAATTACCAGTAAAGAGAATGTAGTAGGCTATTTCAATATTGCTTTTACGCGTTGGCAATATTTGGCAGACACAGGATTCATCCGCTTTGCATAATGCCCAGCATTATATTTTAGGATTGCACCGCACGTTGTTCCGCCGCCCAATCGATAGGCTTCACCAAGATATTTCATACCATAAGCGATGTTATTTTCAGGGTCATATAGGTTTTTGACCGAGCCAGAATAGCCCATACCACGGGCTGTTGCGGGCTTAACCTGCAGCACCGCGAGCATTGGCTCTGTAATTGCTTTCAATCTGGATAACAGCCCAAGCAAGAGAAACCGGCACACCGTTTTTCTTTGCATGAGTTTTAATCAATGCATCATAGGGAACTTTTGCAATGGTCGTTTTCTTTGCAGCAGCCTTTTTCGAAATGGAAGTTGTCTTGATAGATTTATCAGCTATAGCAGTATCGGTCGTCTGACATGCGCTCAGCACAGACGCACTCGCCAAAAGGCAAGCAGCAACGTAAATTTTCATATTATTCCTTGAGTATTATGTTTCGCCGACATCATCGTCAGATGCAAACTTGACCGCTTTAGAGGGCCAAATTCGGTCTAAATTGTGTTCGCGAGGTAAACATGTGTTGCACACCTGTAACAAAGCTCAAGATTTAGACGTTAAAAACTATATTCTAAAGGCTAGACAGCAACTTATGCAAAGTCTCAATCGTCGACATATCTGCAACGCCATCGGTTTTTTCAGGTCTAAAATGTTGCTGAAATGCGATGATGTTGATCTCTAGCGCTTCATCAAACACACCTGTCACAGGCGTATTGTAACCATATAAAGCCAGCATCGATTGGAGCGCTTCGATAGGTTGACCACTTTCACCGCGCATAAAGTATCGCCCACCTGTTTGCGGCGTTGGCTCGATATAGTGCCCAATACCATTCTCTGACAATAGCTTCCAAGGGAACCATTCACCCGGATCACGCTTTCGGCCAGGTGCAATATCAGAATGGGCCAACACATGTCTGGGCGCAATATCATGCCGCGACATGATAGATTTCGACAGTTTAATAACCGACTGGATTTGAACATCAGGATATTCAGGACAACCAGCCTCATGACCCATATTCGATATTTCAATACCAATAGATCTTGAATTGATGTCCGTCTCACCTTGCCAAAAACTGCGACCAGCATGCCAAGCACGGCTATCTTCTGCCACCATTTGCGTGACTTGACCCGCCTCATCAATTAAATAATGCGCCGAGACTTCAGATTGAGGGCTACATAGCCAATCACATGCCGCTTGCGCACTTTCCATCGCAGTATAGTGCATAATCAACATATCAGGCGCCGACACATTGCGGCGCTCACCAAAATTGGGCGAAGGACAAACAATGGCGCCTTCGTAATCTGGAGAAAAATCCAACACAGGCTCGATCACGATTGAACCTGTAGTTTTTCAATCGCTTCAAATGCTAGATTTAACTTGGACATGCGCTCACCCGCAATTGCCATAAATTCGTCCGGCACACCGCGCGCTCGTAAATTATCGGGATGGCTTTTCTTTGCAAGCTCGCGATATCGACGTTTAATCTCATCAAATGGTGTATTTTTAGTCACGCCAAGAACCGCAAATGGGTCCATGCCATCTGGATGGATATGCCGTGCTTCAATCTGCGCAAAATGCTCATCATCCAATTTAAAGATCTCAGCAACACGCGCCAAGAACATCGCTTCACGCTCATGGATCACGCCATCTGCTTTTGCGATATGATAAAGACCATCCAAAACATCTTGCAATAACAAACAATTATCATCGCCAGATCCGCACAATTCTGCCAAGCGGCTGGCATAGGTTTCATAACCTGCCACATCTTGTTTTGCTAAATTATAAAGCTGCGAAACGTGCTTTGCTTCTTCTGGCGGAATTTCAAATATTTCTTGAAACGCACGAACTTCGTCTTCCGTTACAACACCATCGGCCTTGGCCATTTTTGCAGATAGGGCTATCATAGCAACAGAAAAAGCCACGCGTTTGCGTGTTTCTGGGTCACCCGCAAACGTTGTCCGCACCGCTTCAATAATGCGAGAAACAATGTTTTGAGCGCTTTCGCTGATCGAATCGAGAAGTTCACTGATAGATAACATTACGATATCTTATGTTATCTTGATGAAAAATTCGAGTGTAAATAGCACACCAATGATCACAAAGTTGCTACATAACTTCGCATCAACCGTCGAGATGAATTAGACTTCGCTAGCCGGAATTGGCTTTCCAACCAAATCACCCTTGATCAAAAGCCCACTATGTTGCGCAAGGCATTGAACCTGATCTGCATATTCAACACCATCAAGAATGATATTCAGGTTCATACAAGCGGCTAATCGAATAAGATTATTCAATAATTCCGATGCAGTCTCATCATGAGCAATATTCTCGACCCATTTTTTCCCTAAAATCAGATAGCGGTTTTGTGGCATCAGGCCAGCGCTAAAGTTACTGATATCTCCGCCAAAGCCATGAGATGCAATGCGCACACCCAAACCTTTCAGACCATCTAAACTTGCATTGACCAGTTTTCTATTTTCAGGTTTATCCAGCGTATCAAACGCCAAAATCAACTTATTACCAGAAATCCGGTATTCCTCTAACAACCCGGTAAAATAAGTTAGGAATGTCGGATCAAGCAATTGGTTGGAATGCAGCTCGATAATCACCGTATAGCGATTGTTCCAGATCGAAATATCACTAAAGGCACGCTCCAAAACAGCTCGATCAAGCTGAACGATCAGGCCTGTTTCAATCAATGCATCAACATGTTGTTGGTCTGAAAGCGAGCCAAATTGGGTCTTTAGCCCAGATACATCAACCGCAATATGACTAACAGTAAGGTCCGATGCATAAGCTGTTGGCACATATTGAAGCTTAAAATCAGATGCGATGATCAAGTTTCTAAGTTCAACTTCCAATTGACGTCTACGGCGCGTCTCTTCTTCCATTTGACCACAGAAAAAACGATGCGAAGACCCTGCAACGGATTTGGCTTTATATAACGCCATATCTGCACGCTTGAGCATTGACCCAACATCTTTATCGCCTTGGCGTTCCCAAGTGATACCGATGCTCCCGCCGCCTTCAACATGCGAACGGTCGATCTTATAAGGATGATTAAGTGCGTCTTTTAGTTTTGAACAGAAGACATCAACATCTATAAAGCTTGGCCCACCATTCCACACAATAAGGAACTCATCACCACCCAAACGGTAGCAATATTTATCACCATCACACAAACCAATGAGGCGCTCTGATAGGCTAATCAACATCTGATCGCCTGCATCATGACCTAATGTATCATTGATAAACTTAAATCTATCCAGATCTATAAGTAATAAAGCTGCGCGTTTGTCGCGCAAAAACTCACCAGCTTGCAAAGCTTCGATATCATCCCACAAACCACGACGGTTGCGCAGGCCTGTCAATGAATCGCGATAGGCAATGGCTTCAAGTTGCTCAAGGCTTTCTGGAGCTTTTTTAAAACTTACAGCTGGAAGCATAGATGCAAATAGCATCTCGAGCAGCATCTCAGGCCCTTGCAGGCCAGCATCAGACATAGAAAATCCGCCCGTCATTACGCTTAACGCAACAACAGCCAGTAACCCAAAAAATATCAACGCTGGTTGTGCATAAACATCACGCAACTTCAAACCCAGCGGAAACCACTTTAACTTCATGTTAAATGCTCCAATTTAAAAGATACATTAAACATGGCTGGCTTAATGATGTGTTACCACCGACCCCAACTGAGTTTTAGATTGGGTGAAATAAAACAGTTATAGTTAAAAAAATATCAACAAAGATATTGGCATTATAATCACCAACAGAACACATATATGAATCCATGGTCATAACTTTGCCCAACCACTATATTCTAACCCAAAACACTATATCATAACTCAACAATCGATTGACCAATCAAGATCAAATGACACCGCATTATATTTGATCACAAAATTAGTTTGTATTCCTGGAGGAAAACCATTGCTAAAACTATCCGTCAAACAACTCGCAACCGCAACGCTGGCCAGCTCTTTTTTGCTGTTCGGCAGTCTGCACGTCAATGCAGCCGAGTGTGGAGGTAATTTCTCTAGCTTTATAAAAGGCATTAAAAGCGAAGCCCTTGCCAATGGCATCAGCAAAAACGCGGTCAATGCAGCTCTAAAAAATGCAAGAATTGACAAAAAGGTGCTGTCTCAAGATCGCGCTCAAGGTGTATTTCGTCAAACTTTCCTCGAGTTTTCTCGTCGTTCTGTGAGTAAAAACAGATTACAACATGGCGCAAAGAACCTGAAAAAACACGCTTCCATCTTCAATCGTGCTGAACAAGAATTTGGTGTTCCAGGTCCTGTGATTGCAGCTTTTTGGGGTTTGGAAACAGATTTCGGCGCCGTTCAAGGTAATTTCAACACAATGAACGCATTGGTGACACTCGCCCATGATTGCCGCAGACCAGAATTGTTTCGCCCTCAGCTTTTAGCTGCAATTGAAATGGTGGAACGGGGTGATCTATCACCATCTCAAACCACAGGCGCTTGGGCTGGTGAAATTGGCCAAGTTCAAATGCTACCAGAAGACATTGTCCGATTTGGCACAGATGGAGACGGCGATGGCAATGTTGATCTTAAGAAAAGCTCACCTGATGCCATCCTAACGGCTGCAAAGTTTATCCAAGATCTTGGTTGGAAAAAAGGCCAACCTTGGATCCAAGAAATCACATTACCATCTGGCAATTTCCCTTATGAAATGTCAGGCTTGGCAAAAGGCATGAGAGCCGGTGATTGGGCAAAGCTTGGTGTTACAGCCAAAAACGGAAACATACCAACAGACGCCCTACCCGCAGATTTGCTACTGCCACAAGGTCGCAAAGGTCCAGCATTCTTGGCCTATCCAAACTTTTCGATCTACCTTGAATGGAACCAATCCTTTATTTACACAACATCTGCTGCCTACTTTGCAACACGTCTAAACGGTGCATCATCCTACACCAAAGGCAATCCAGATGGCGGCCTTAACGATGCTCAAATGAAGCAATTGCAGAACAATTTGGCAAAACGTGGATATGATGTTGGTAAAGTGGATGGCATTTTGGGAAGCCGAACACGCAATGCCGTACAAGCAGAACAACAACGCCTCAACATGCCAGCAGATGCATGGCCAACACCTGCATTGCTCAATAAGCTCTGAGTAATCAAGCGCCATTTTGTGAGTTCAAACAAAAACGCCCCGTAGCATCACACTATGGGGCGTTTTTTATAACATTAAAGTCGGATCGCTTATGCAGCTTCCATTTTTAAATTATTCTTTGGTGTCTTGTTCTGGCGCAATCCCAGCAAATGACACACAGCATGAACCAATTTAGCACGGTTCATTGTGTAAAAATGAAATTCTTCAAAGCCGCGATCTGCTAAATCCATAACCTGCTCTGCAGCAACAGCTGAGGCGACAAGTGCGCGGATTTCTGGATCATCTTCCAAGCCATCAAAACGATTTGCAAGCCATGCAGGAATAGACGCACCACACATATTGGCAAATTTTTCAACTTGACCAAAATTGTGAACTGGCAGAATACCCGGTACAATTGGGATATAAATTCCAGCTTTACGAACACGCTCGACATAGCGCTCAAAATGATCATTTTCAAAGAAAAACTGAGTAATCGCACGCGTCGCGCCATTATCAACTTTGCGCTTGAGCATGTCCAAATCCGTCATGAAATCTGGGCTCTCAGGATGCTTTTCAGGATAGGCAGACACTGAAATTTCGCATTCACCCATCGCTTTTAGACCAGCGGTCAATTCCGCAGCATTCGCATAGCCATCTGAATGGGGCTGATATTTTGCACCAATGCCAGCGGCAGGATCACCACGAAGGGCAACAAAGTGCTTCACACCTGCATCGCGGAATTCCTTGGCAACATCATACACATCACCACGACTAGAATCGACACACGTTAAATGGGCAGCAGGGGCAACATCTGTCTCATCCAAAATACGTTTGATCGTCGCCAATGTTGGCTCTTTTGTCGACCCACCTGCGCCATAAGTCACAGATACAAATTCAGGCTGAAACGGCGTTAGCCGCGAAATACTTTCCCATAGCTGATCTTCCATCTTGCCCGATTTTGGCGGAAAGAATTCAAAGGAGACGCGAATTTTGTCGCTATTTGCAGGCGTACCAAATCTGTTTGATAATACCATTGTGAAAAATCCTATCCTTATACAGTAGCGGTTTGGGAGTTACCCGCCATTAAAATACGTGGGTCTTTGCCAAGCCATATGGTGACGGTCAACTTTTGGTCGTTATTATCTTGCGGAACCAGGTCGCGCGTATCTTCGATCTCCAGACCAGTCGATGCCATCCAATGTGCAACGGTTTCATGGGAGAAACCAAGACGTGCATGGGCAAAATCTGTCCGCAAATATTCCAATTCATGCGGTGCAAAATCGATGATAATCATCCGTCCGCCAGGGGCCAACATTTTGCGGGCTTCATCAATGGCAGGTGCAGGATCATGCAAAAAGTGAAGAACTTGGTGGATAATGATCACATCATAATTTTCGCGATCAAGCGCCAAGTTGAAGATATCACCCTGACGAACTGAGGCATGGGTTATGCCTTCTTGATCCAATTTATTACGCGCAATCGCCAACATGTCACGACTTGCATCAATACCAAGACCACGGCGATATTGGTCTTTCAAAAGCTCTAGAACACGGCCCGTTCCCGTTCCCAAATCTAAAAGAGAATCAAATAGTGCGGTGCCTAAAATGCTGCAAAGTTCAGCTTCAACACGTTCATCAGGGACATGATGGCGGCGGATTTCTTCCCATTTCTCAGCATTTTGGGCAAAATATTCAAGTGCACGACCGGCGCGCGCAGCTTTGACAGCTTTCAAGCGTTCGATATCATGCAGCAACATACGATCATCTTGCGCTACAGAGGAAATGATCTGGTGGATAGTTTGGGCAGAACGGCCATCATTGATCAAACGGAAATAAGCCCAAGCGCCTTCTTGATAACGCTCAATCAACCCAGCTTCACCCAATAATTTTAAATGACGAGAAATGCGAGGCTGTGACTGACCTAAAATTTCGGTCAAATCACTAACAGTTAAATCACCTCTGGATAACAAGATCAGCAATCTAAGACGGGTTGGTTCACCAACAGCCTTTAACGCATCAACAACATCATCCATTTTCATTTTAGGGAAATCTAACATGCAGTCCTCATTAAAAAGATATAAAGATATGTTTATATCGTTTTAATGAAGAAAGCAAGCTTGTAAACAAATGAGATTCAGGAAATTATAAAAAAACAGCCCACAGATCAGAAATTGCGGGCTGTATAACAGTTTATATAAAATCAGAATTAGCGTGTAAGACGTTTGTAAGTCACGCGTTTTGGATTGGCTGCATCAGCACCCAAACGGCGAATTTTATCCTTCTCATAATCTTCATAATTGCCTTCAAACCATTCAATGTGGCTTTCGCCTTCAAAGGCAAGAATGTGTGTCGCCAACCGATCAAGGAACATGCGATCGTGACTAATGATAACGGCACAGCCTGCGAAGCCCTCTAGCGCGTCTTCAAGTGCGGCAAGTGTTTCCGTATCCAAATCATTTGTTGGCTCATCGAGGAGGATAACATTACCGCCTGATTTCAGCATTTTAGCCAAGTGAACTCGGTTACGTTGACCACCAGATAGATCACCAACTTTTTGCTGTTGATCGCCACCTTTAAAGTTAAAAGATGAGCAGTAAGCACGGCTGTTCACTTCGTGTTTGCCAAGCTTGATAATGTCATTACCTTCAGAAATTTCTTCCCAAACCGTTTTATTACCAGCAAGCGCATCACGGCTTTGATCCACATAAGAAAGCTGAACAGTTTCACCAATGGTGATTGATCCAGAATCAGGTGTTTCTTGTCCCGTGATCATGCGGAATAGAGTTGATTTACCAGCGCCGTTTGGCCCGATAACTCCGACAATACCGCCCGGAGGCAATTTGAATTCCAAATTATCAATTAATAATTTATCGCCGTAACCTTTTGACAGGCCATCAGCTTCAATCACCACATTACCAAGACGCTCACCCACTGGGATGATAATCTGAGCATCCCCTGGACGTTTATCTTCAGCAGCTTTGACCAATTCATCATAAGCTTTAATACGTGCTTTTGATTTTGCCTGACGTGCTTTCGGGCTTGATGAAATCCAGCTCTCCTCGCTTGAAAGCGCGCGCTGACGAGATGCCTCTTCGCGGCCCTCTTGGCTCATACGTTTTGATTTAGCTTGAAGATAGGCTGTATAATTGCCTTCATATGGAATACCGCGACCGCGATCGAGCTCCAAAATCCAACCCGTCACATTATCAAGGAAGTATCTATCATGGGTAATCATCAAGACTGAACCCGGATATTCCCGCAAATGTTTCTCAAGCCAAGAAATTGTTTCCGCATCCAAGTGGTTGGTAGGCTCATCGAGCAGCAGCAAATCAGGTTGGCTGAGCAATAATTTGCACAAAGCCACACGACGGGCTTCACCACCCGATAGATTTTCAACAGTGCTGTCACCTGGAGGGCAACGAAGTGCCTCCATCGCCATTTCAACTTGGCTGTCTAAATCCCAAAGGTTTTGACTATCGATGACATCCTGCAGCTCAGCGCCTTCATCGGCGGTCTCATCAGAATAATTCATCATGACTTCATTGTAACGATCAAGGATGGCTTTTTTCTTAACCACACCTTCCATCACGTTTTCAAAAACTGTTTTGGTTTCATCAAGCTTTGGTTCTTGTGCAAGATAACCAATCGTCGCGCCATCGGCCAACCATGCCTCACCAGTATATTCGCTATCAAGACCCGCCATGATCCGCAATACGGTCGATTTACCCGCACCATTGGGCCCCAAAATACCAATTTTAGCATCTGGATAGAAAGACAGGTGAATGTTCTCGAGGATTTTCTTAGAGCCGTAATTCTTGTTGAGCCCTGCCATATGGTAGATAAACTGACGTGCCATTGAAACTGCCTTGCTAGATGTCTTGATTAGATTAATTCATTTAAAGCACATGTAAAAGATTTGCGAGCCGCAATCAATCAATAAACTTGGCAATCAATAAACTCGACAATCTAACAAACAAGTCATTCAATATTCCACTTACTCTTATGTCGTGATATCAAGGCGCAAAATTCACGTAGTTTTTGAGGTGCTTTAATGGCTAAAATAAAAATCAGCAAACTGATGTCCCCATCCGGTGCAAACTTGCACATCCATCAATGCAAAGCCCAAGGGACTACCAAAGGGACCGCCAAAGGCATTGTGCAAATCAATCACGGCCTGTGTGAACATTCCGCACGCTACATACCTTTTATGGAATATCTGGCATCCAAAGGTTATCATACGATTGCCCATGATCATCGTGGCCACGGGCTGACGGAGGTTGATAATCTACCAAAAGGGCAATTTGCCAAACACAATGGCGCAAGTAAGGTCATCAAAGATGTAACCTTTATCAATCAGATGATGCGTGATGAATATCCAGATTTACCGATCATTTGCTTTGGTCATTCTATGGGTGGTCTCATCGCTGCAAATTATGCCCAAACCCTACCCCATACAATCGATGGCCTAGCCATATGGAACAGCAATCTAAAAGCCAGCCAAACAAACATTTTTGCTCAATTTACCTTAGGTTTTGAAGCTTTCTTTATAGGATCAGATGTTCCCAGCGCTATGATCGCCAAAATGACGTTTAAAAAATGGTCACAATCAATTGAAGGCGCAAAAACGCGTTTTGATTGGCTGACACATGACCAAGATATGATTGAGATGATGCTCAACGATCAGCTTAATGATTGGAGCCCAAGCATCTCCATGTGGCAAGATATTATGACCTTTATTGCAAAAGCCGCGCATCCCAAATCCATTAGCAATCTTCCGCAAAACTTGCCGATAAATTTAGTTGCAGGCGGACAAGACCCCGCAACTGAGAATGGATCAGCCATGGAATGGTTCACAGATCTTCTGGAACAAAGCGGCCATTTGAACGTTGATTATCAATTATACAAAGATTTTCGCCATGAGACTTTGAACGAGATTGGCCGCGAAAACGCCATGCAAGACTTTGTTTTATGGGCAGATAAGTTTGTAGATACCAAAATTTCATAAGTCTAAGCTTTGCAAAAGCCAATTGATTTTGCTAACACGATAAAAACCTATAGATGAAGATCTGTAGGTGCATGATTACAATTGACCCTTTTCGGAGCCCTCGATGCTTGAGAATCTTTTTACACTTGATAACCTGACCACGTTTTTAATCCTAACAGCCCTAGAAACTGTTCTTGGTTTCGACAACCTACTCTACATCACTTTAGAGGCCAAAAAGGTGGATCCGGCAAACGAACGCGTCCTTCGCCGCTGGGGTATCATCCTAGCCATTGTGCTTCGTATCGTTCTGCTCTTTGTTGTGCTTCAACTTATTGAAGCTTTCCAAGATCCTATCCTAACCATTGATTGGTCGTTCTTTACAGCATCCATCAGCGGTCACGCACTCATTGTTTTGGTAGGTGGTCTATTCCTCATCTATACTGCGATGAAGGAAATTTATCACATGATCGGTATTTCAGACTTAGAGCATTCAGGTGGCCGCGCGGTTCGCAAGTCGTTTGCAGCAGCTCTATTCTGGATCGTGATTATGAACGTTGTCTTCTCGTTCGACACCGTTCTATCTGCTGTGGCGCTGACGGATAACTTTATCGTCATGACAGCTGCCATTGTCATCTCCGGTATTTTGATGGTTGTTATGTCCGATACGGTCGCAAACTTCTTATCAAAAAACCGCATGTACGAAGTGCTTGGCCTGTTTGTGTTGTTGATTGTTGGTATTGTTTTGATCGCAGAAGGTGGCCATATCGCCAAGCTTTTCTTCTTCAGTTACCCAATTGAACCAATGTCCAAAGCAACATTCTACTTTGTACTATTTGCACTTGTGGCAGTTGAAGTGGTGCAAACGCGCTATCAGAAAAAACTATTGTCAGAGCGCGATAGAGCGCAAGGCATCAATAACGTTTAAGACATTTCAATATGCTTAGGCCCTAGTTTACTGGGGCCTAAGCCTGCAAACTCCTAAGCCTGCAAACTATTGATCAGCTTAGATATCTATATCAAGACGAAGACAAACTTCGTCGCCAGCTGATAACTTATTCTTTTTCCGAATATCAGCTTTAACCGGCAATCCGTAACACCCTGTTTTGCTATCGGGGAAAATGGATGTTTTCCAACGTGTCGATCCTATCGTAGCTGTCACCCGCACAGATCCAAAACCTTTTGTCTTCTGCACACAAAATGCCTTGATATGCCCAGATATATCTTCAGGAATTGTGATGAAGTGCCACGCAACTTTACCTGAATAGAGCCAGATCTTTGCGTTCATTTGAAATGTTAAATCCGACATAGATAGGAGCTCTTCTCTCTACGGCACAAATCCGCATAGGTTTTGCCTTTTTCATGCACAAAAACGTCTCCCGTTAAAACAAAATTTTCAACGCGGTCAATGCGAAACAACCGAAAATCATGCCGCATTTCACACCATGCGGAAAACAACCAAGCTTGCCGCCAAAACTCCAACCCCAAAGGGCGAACAGTTCTAAGTGTGCCTTGACCGTTCCTATCCAGATAATCAAATGAGATTTTTTGTTGTTTATCAATGGCATTACGAATGTTCAATAACAGCTCCCCGATGGTATCGTCATTGCTAAAATGCACATTGATAGATGATGTAAGCGAATGATTTCGGTGGTTTTCGGGCAAGGCATCAACGATTTTAAAACTTGCCTCAACGGCCGCAGCAGCAAGTTCTTTGTCAGCAACAGCTTTGACCAAGTCAGCGCCCATTTTTAAAGCTTTCAACTCTAATGGTGTGAATTGTAGCGGCGGTATCTCTATGGGTTGACTAATAAGATAGCCAACACCGCGCTCGCCTTCAATCGGCACACCAGATGCAGAAAGGCCCGCAATATCGCGATAGATGGTGCGAACAGAAACGCCGAGCTCACCTGCAATGAACTCGGCTGTGCGCAATCTTTGACCACGCAACAATTGAACGATCTCAAATAGACGATCAACTTTTCTCATAACATCCTAACTCGTCAATTTTACTTCATAGGTCGACATTTTAAAGCTTGAACCATCCAGCATACCCATAAGATTTGCATTCCGCTTATCTGCCATAAATTTTGCTCCAGCGGCATCTTGTGATTTTTGATCCTTCCAAAGAATAATCTCCACCCACAACCCATCCGATTTTTTAGTGCTTGTCCGACTGATAAATCCATCTTGATCTCTCGCAAATACAGTTGATGCTACAATCGCACTTACAACCTCCGCATCTGAAGGATTACCATTCATTTTGAATTCCGCAATTTCTATAACTTGAGCCATTATTGTCATCTCCTTTGTTCGTGAAAATAAGATCTATAACCTACCCCTACTGACACCTTTTGTCAGGAGTGAACAAAAAAACAGTAAATAACCCATGGAGCAATAAATACAACTCTATCGCTTGCTTTCCAATATGCTCCCACACAAAGTTGAATAGACCGAAAACAAAAAACCCGGCATCAAGCCGGGTTTTTATTATATATATAAGACTGAACTAGCTGTCCAAGAAGCTACGCAATTTGCGAGAACGACTTGGATGTTTCAGTTTACGAAGTGCTTTTGCTTCAATCTGACGAATACGTTCGCGTGTTACGCTAAACTGCTGGCCAACTTCTTCCAAAGTATGATCAGTGTTCATGCCAATACCAAAGCGCATACGAAGAACGCGTTCTTCACGTGGTGTTAGCGATGCAAGCACGCGTGTTGTTGTCTCACGCAAATTGGCTTGAATAGCAGCATCAATCGGCAAGATCGCATTTTTATCTTCAATGAAATCGCCCAAATGGCTATCTTCTTCGTCACCAACCGGTGTTTCAAGTGAGATAGGCTCTTTAGCAATTTTAAGCACTTTACGAACTTTTTCCAAAGGCATTGCCAATTTCTCGGACAATTCTTCTGGTGTTGGTTCGCGACCAATTTCGTGCAGCATCTGGCGTGATGTGCGAACAATCTTGTTGATTGTCTCAATCATATGCACCGGAATACGGATTGTGCGCGCTTGATCGGCAATTGACCGCGTAATCGCCTGTCTGATCCACCATGTGGCATAAGTTGAGAACTTATAACCACGACGATATTCAAACTTATCAACCGCTTTCATCAAGCCGATATTGCCCTCTTGGATAAGATCAAGGAATTGAAGGCCACGGTTTGTATATTTTTTCGCAATCGAAATAACCAAACGAAGGTTAGCTTCGACCATTTCTTTTTTCGCAATTCGCGCTTCGCGCTCACCCTTTTGTACCATGTGTACAATACGGCGGAATTCAGAGATCGAAATACCAGTTTCTGTCGCAAGGTTTTGAATCTCGCCACGAAGATCGCCAATTTTGCGCTCTTCTTTCATTGCCAATTCTTGCCAACCTTTAGTCGTTAACGCAGCAATCATTTCCATCCAGTTAGGATCGAGTTCAGTGCCTTGATAATGCTCAAGGAAGTCATCACGTAAAACGCCATAGCTTTCAGCAAGGCGCAACAAGCGACCTTCATTGGACACAAGACGTTTGTTAATATCGTAAAGCTGTTCAACAAGCGCATCAATTCTGTTTTGGTTCAGCGCCAAAGACTTCACAGCACCAATCAAGATGTCTTTAAGTTCTTTGTATTTTTTCTCTTGAGCAGGCGACAATTCATCATTGTCATTCTCACTCATGCTGGATTCAACTTGTTGATCCTGCAACTTGCGAAGACCAAAATAAGTATCAGCAATCAGATCGAGTGTTTCCATCACCTGAGGACGCAATTCGCCTTCCATCGCTGCAAGCGATAGATTGGCTTCGTCATCTTCATCATCATCTTCGTCAAGCGCAATGCCTTCGCCACCAACATTTGTGATGTCGTCAACGCGCTTACGTTCAGCAAGACGCTTTTCTTTTTCTTCAGCAGCTTTGCGATCAGCTTCAATCTTTTCAGGAGATTGGAACTGCGGTGCAGCTTTTGCTTCAGGGCCAGAATAGGTTGTTTCAAGATCAATGATCTCACGAAGCAACGTAATTTCTTCGTTCAACTCTTCACGCCAAATAATCAACGCTTGGAAAGTCAGTGGACTTTCGCAAAGACCCGCAATCATCGTTTCGCGGCCAGCCTCAATACGTTTAGCAATTGCAATTTCGCCTTCGCGAGACAAAAGCTCAACAGATCCCATTTCACGCAAATACATGCGGACAGGATCATCAGTACGATCGGTTGGTTCTTTTTTCTTAGCTTTTGCAAGCGCAGTTCCCGCAGCTGTCGCAACTTCTGTTCCAGCAGCAGGTGTGGCAGTAGCAGTTTCTTCTTCTTCAGCCGCATCGTCGTCATCAACGACATTGACGCCCATTTCAGAGAAAAGAGACAAGATGTCTTCGATTTGCTCTGAACTCACTTCTTCAGATGGTAAGACCGAGTTGATCTCATCCATTGTGACATAGCCACGCTTTTTAACCGTCTTGATGAGCTTTTTAACAGCACCATCAGAAAGATCGATTAGCGGGCCATCGGCACCAGCTTCGCGTTCGTTTTCTTTTTCGTCATTTTTTTCTTGTGCTTTAGTTGCCATAAGCCAGCCATTTCCTTGCATAAACCGTAATTCAGTACTTTAAGACTAAACAAAGCTTAGACCTTGCCGAGAATCACTTTCAGCGATTTGATCAGTTGATGCTTAATTCCTGATTAACTTTAGGATATTCATCATGGGGTGATTCCCGTTAATTTGCGCCACGTCAAGTTTTTTCCGCCAAAAAGGCCAATTTACCTGTTTCATTCGCACGTTTTGCCACTCCGCCTTAAGACACATCTCTATCATAAGAGTCCATGTGGTAATGATTTGAAAAAATTCAAGACGCAAATTATCGAGATTCGGTATGAATTTGACCTTTATTTCACATGATTGGCTTTTTGAACAAAAAACAATCAATCATTTCGGCTCACAGCACCTATGAGCGCTTGCGCCCACGACCGGATAGAACGCCAAACCCATCAATAATTGCTTCTTGGCTTTCAAGACGCAAAACTTCTGCATGAACTTGCTCCAATGCAGACATAAGCTCAGGCACCAAGGTTTCATTGCCCTCTTCTGTGGCAAGTGCAATATCTCGTTCAAGCTCGTTTTTTTGCCATTTCAAATTTCGCGTCCGCTGATGTAGCGAAAAGGCCTGCATGAAACCGTCACGCGCGTCTTCTGCGGCAGCATCGGCCATCACTTGCCAAAGCCTCAATTGACGCATTTGTTTTTCCAACCGTTCAACAACCGGCGCCATGCCCGAACTTGCCAAGTGGACAGCCATTTCATCACGCGTAATTCGCAATCCACCCGCACAGGCTTCTTGCATGACTTGCCAAAGACGCTGCAATTCTTTGTTTTCAAGCTCCAGCTCCATCAACATGTCAAAATCATCAATCAACATGTGGGGGTGGCTAACAATTGTAAAAATCAACGCACTTTCGCGCAATGCCGGCATATCTGAGCGACCACTAACTAAGCTTGAACGTTTGAGTTTATCCGATGCCCCCATTGATCCAGACTTGTCGTTCCAACCATTTCGATTGTTCTGAAAAGACCGGCCATTATTATAGCCACCTTTTCCGCCGCTATTATTCCGACGTTGGCCATTATTGTTTTTGTTGAAATTGCCTGAAAAGAAACGACGCAAGCGATTGCGAACATCTTGCTGGTAATGGTGCTTTACGCTTTCATCTTGAACTGTAGACACAATTTGACGAAGTCGTTTTTCAAGCTCAGCCTTGCTTTCAGGCGTGTCATACACACCGCGATCAGCTTCACGGCTCCACACCATATCGGCCAAACTGCGCGCATTGCGAATAACAGCATCAAACGCGCTGCGCCCTTCTTCTTTGACCAAATCGTCAGGGTCTTTGCCCTCTGGTAACACCGCAAACCGCAAGGATTTACCAGCGGACAGATGTGGCAGAGCTAAATCAATACCGCGATCTGCCGCCCGTTGCCCTGCCCCATCACCATCAAAACATAAAACGGGTTGGCTGGACACGCGCCATAATAATTTTAATTGATTCTCAGTCAGCGCAGTTCCAAGCGGAGCAACAGCATTTTCAACACCCGCCTGATGCAGCGCGATCACATCCATATAACCTTCAACCGCAATCAAAGATGTTTCATCGTTTTTGATAGTCCGGCGTGCACGGGTATAGTTGAACAACACATTACCCTTATGAAAAAGCTCAGTTTCATTTGAGTTTAAATATTTTGCAGGCGCACTCGGGTCCATCGCACGACCACCAAAGGCAATGGTTTTTTGACGCGCCGATGGAATTGGGAACATGATCCGGTCTCTAAAGCGATCATAAGAGACAGCAATTTCAGGTCCATGAACCACCAACCCGCAGGCCTCAATGAGACCTTTATCGACATCTTGACGAGACAGATACTCTTTTAAAGCATTCCGACTGTTGGGCGCAAAGCCAATTCTAAATGTCGAAATCGTTTTGCCAGACAGGCCTCGGTCTCGAAGATAGGCGCGTGCTTTTGCACCATCGGCTTCCTGTAATTGCTGCTCAAAAAACTGCGTCGCCATTTCCATAACATCTTCAAGCGTGGCACGTTTTTGTTCGCGGCGTGCTGATTCTGGATCAGGCGCAGGCAGAGCAACACCTGATTGATCAGCAAGCCGCGTCACAGCTTCGACAAAGCTAAGACCTTCATATGATGTCAGAAACTTGAAATGATCACCCTTTTCGCCACAACCAAAGCAGTAATAATACCCTTTTTGGTCTTCGCAGTGAAAACTTGGCGATTTTTCTCCATGGAACGGACAACATGCCCAATAGTCACCCTTCGGCGCATTGGTTTTCTTCCGGTCCCACGTGACATGGCGCCCAATAACGTCTGATATTGGGGTGCGCTCACGTAGGTCTTCAAGAAA
The DNA here is from genome assembly GCA_963974325.1 of uncultured Rhizobiaceae bacterium. GTDB lineage: Bacteria > Pseudomonadota > Alphaproteobacteria > Rhizobiales > Rhizobiaceae > Lentilitoribacter. The sequence continues at coordinate 19,510 of CAXBCW010000007.1, read as the reverse complement.
GGAATTCGAAAATCGCAAAAATGCCTCCGCAGAATATTCTCTGCATTATATCAAGCAGAATAGCTTCTGCACTATATATAAGTATGAGGAGGCGTTTAAGCCAGTCTATTCAAACTGGGTCAAGCGATTATCGTAAAATTTCAGCAAACAATGTGTATTAGCGAATAAGACCCAAACGCATGGAACGGACAACAGCTTGGGTGCGATTTACACATTCAAGTTTTTGCACCGCCAACATCGCATAGTGATTAACCGTATGCTCCGATAAAGACATGATGGTCGCAATTTCAGCACTTGTCTTACCTTCAGCAATCCATTGCAAAACCTCATTCTCGCGTTGAGAAATATTGGTATCGACCTGTGTGTCGCTTGGAATAATCTTCAAAGACTTTTCAACCAAACGCGTTGCAAATAATTGAATATCCGCCAAATGCTCGTCGCTTAACATAATGTCGGTGGCACCCGTCAGCACAAGAAGGTGAACGCCATCATTGTTATTAACAGGAAAATAGCCGTTTCGTTGGAAGTTATATCGCTCCAATAATTCAGCATGCGGCTCATCTATTTTGGGCCCAGTAATATCTTCAAGATTTGGCGCAAGACGGGTTCGAGCAATTTTGGTCAGATAATCGCATTCGGTCCGGCCCATCATTTCATAATGGCCAAGAACCTCTGTTGGCCAATTATTTGTGATCGCAATTGCGTTGATACTAAGCTTCTCATTCTCTGAATGAGGGATATAGGCCAGCATGAAATGCTTAAATCCATATTTCTCACAAGTCGCTCTTAATACTTGCTTTATGTCAAAAACAGTGGCCAAATTATCAACAAAACTTGGTGATAATGCCTCCTGTCTTATTTCAGCAACTTGCCCCATAATATTCCCTCTCTTGTGCGCTTATACCCAATCTAGGTAGGAGGCCTTGCCCGAAGCTTACTCAGGTTATTACGGAAAATGAAATTATGAATATTTTCTTAATAACTTACCCGAATTTTCATTATGAAATTTAAGGTATCGATTTTAGATTTTACCAAAATGGAATTATCTTATTTCAGTCAGCAAGGCAGCGGTCCGATTATTAAGCTTGGATTTATCCATCGCAGTGTTGACCAACACAACAGGCTCCGCTATCAGATTTGAAAGATTAAAAGTGCAGCGATCAGCGCTGCTCCGCGCAAAAGCGTGACACTTTGAAAAATGTGACCAACATTGTAGTAAGAGCTTATTCTTATATCAGACATAGACGTTAAGGAATACCAACGATGACTGACGCGCAGACAAATGCCACAGCATGGCCTATCAGCAAACCAACTGCGGTTTTAGTACTTGCAGACGGAACAGTAATCGAAGGAATGGGTGTCGGGGCAACGGGCCAAGTTGAAGCTGAAGTTTGCTTTAACACAGCCCTCACCGGCTACCAAGAAATCCTAACCGACCCATCATACCTTGGCCAAATTGTCACATTCACCTTCCCGCATATTGGAAATGTTGGCGCGAACTTTGAAGACATCGAAGACTTGGTTCCTGCAGCGCGTCGCGGCGCAGTTGGCGCAATTTTCAAAGCGGACGTAACTGAGCCATCAAACTATCGCTCAACAGAACATTTAGACACATGGCTCAAAGCGCGCGGCATTATTGCTCTTAGCGGCATTGATACGCGCGCATTGACCGTTTTGATCCGTGAAAATGGCGCACAAAACGCTGTTATCGCCCATGACGCTGATGGAAACTTTGATTTAGACGCACTTAAGAAAAAAGCTGCAAACTGGTCAGGCCTTGAAAATCTGGATCTTGCTGTTGAAGCAACAACTGGACAATCAAGCGTATGGAAAGAAGCGCCTTGGCACATTGATACTGGCCATGTGGACAAAGAAAATTCAAAACATCACATTGTTGCACTCGATTTTGGCGTAAAGCGTAACATCCTTCGCTTATTCGTCGGTCTTGATTGCAAAGTTACTGTTGTACCGGCCACAACATCTGCCGAAGACATTTTAGCCCATAAGCCAGATGGTATTTTCTTATCAAACGGACCTGGTGATCCTGCAGCAACAGGCAAATATGCAGTTCCAACAATTCAGAAATTGATGGATAGCGGCGTTCCGATCTTTGGAATTTGCTTGGGTCACCAAATGCTGGCGCTTGCTTTGGGCGGCAAAACGATAAAAATGCACCAAGGACACCATGGCGCAAACCATCCTGTGAAAGACCACACAACAAACAAAGTTGAAATCGTATCCATGAACCACGGTTTTGCAGTGGATGGTAAAAGCCTGCCATCAAACGTGGAAGAAACACACATTTCATTGTTTGATGACACCAATTGTGGCCTTCGCGTCAAAGACAAAGCAATCTTCTCGGTTCAACATCACCCAGAAGCGTCCCCTGGCCCGCAGGACAGCCATTATTTGTTCCAAAGGTTTATAGATCTTGTTGAAGCGAACAAAGTGTCTGCTTAATACCAACTTTATTAAGACGCGTTATCGGCAATGGATTTCTCAAGAGAGTGTTTAACTCTGCCGATAACCAAAAAGTAGCGTATCCCCAAAAAGAGGCTTGTTAATCCCAAGCCAATGGTCAATCCAAACCATATGCCTGTTGGGCCAAGGCCGAACGTGAACGCGCATAGATATGCCATCACAAGGCCAATCGGCCCGTAACAAATGACAGATATGATCATCGGGACTGTCGCGTCCTGAAACCCACGCAAAATACCCGCAGCAATGACTTGCGCTGAATCGACCAATTGGAATGCACCTGCAACCAACAACATTGGCACCGCAATCATAATAACAGTTGCCGTGTCAGGTCTCGTTTCATCAAGGAACAAACCCGCCAATTGATAAGGAAACAAAGCTATGGTGGCAGCCGTTAACACCGCAAACCCCAACGCCACATACGTCGCAGCTTTTGCAGCTAGCTTAATGTCATCGATGCTTTCACGCCCATAAGCATTGCTCACGCGGATCGTGACGGCACCAGATATACCCAATGGGATCATAAAGGCGACCGCAGCAACTTGCAGCGCAATACCGTGTGCCGCAAGCTCTGTGGTGCCAATCCAACCAATTAAAACAGCAGCGCCAATAAACATCGAGACCTCGGCCAAGATGGATATGGAAATTGGCAAACCCAATTGCGCAACACGCCTAAATACTGACCAGTCTGATCTCCAAAACCGCGTCAAAAGACTGTATTCTCTATATTCAGAATGCATGAAGTACCAGATAAACAAAACCAGCATGATCAAAATATTTGTGAATAATGACGCCCATGCAGCGCCCACAACACCCATTTGAGGTGCGCCGAAATTACCAAATATCAATGCATAATTGAGCAATATGTTGAGGAAAATTCCAGGGATAATTGCCCAAAACACAATTTGAGCACGGCCAATCGTGGCAAAAAAATTACGGAAGACCAGCCCCCACATAGCAGCAAACAAGCTCCATTGTGCAACCCGAATATATTCAGCCGCATAGCGAGCAGCTTCTGGGTCTTGCCCCAGCACTAAGAATATATCTTCAAAGAACCACAATATTGGCATGGCCATCAACATCAATATACTGACAATCCAAAGCCCCATACGCACAGATCTTCGTACACCTTTTTTATCATCCTTGGCAAAGGCTCTGGACGCAAGCGGCACAACGGCTTGACCAAAACCGGTACCTAAAATGAAGAACACGAAGATCGCTTGGGTGCCAAGCACGCCTGATGCAAGGCTCAACGTGCCATCCCAACCCAACATGATTGTATCGGTCGTATTGATCGCAATCTGCGCCAATTGGCTTCCAACCAAAGGCAAACTCAACAATAGGGTTTGTTTTATGTGATGTGTGAAGTTCATTTCAGCTCTTTAAATTCGAATCCAAACTTAAGCCATAACTGAGTTTGACGATAACTGATATAAAATTATCAATTACCTTTTACCCGAATAAGAAAACGATACACCTCGTTACTTATTTACCAGTATTGCCTCCCAAAACTAAAAAAGTGGGCATTATCTGCCCACTTTTAAGTGTTTATCGTTAAATCTGGCCGTTGAACGTATCACAAGATGATAGCTTTACGGTTTCAAAACCGCGCGTGAACCATGTTTTGCGTTGCTCAGATGTTCCGTGATTAAAGCTTTCGGGAACAACATAACCTTGCGCACGCTTTTGCAAAGTATCATCACCAATTTGATTGGCAGCATTAAGTGCTTCTTGGATATCACCGCGCTCAAGCAATCCTTTTTGCGCGGTGTAATAAGCCCAAATTCCGGCAAAGCAATCGGCTTGAAGCTCAACACGAACAGACATTCTGTTCTCGTCAGCTTTACTCATGCTGCGACGCATTTGATTAAATTTAGGCAAAACACCAATCACGTTTTGAACGTGGTGACCAACTTCATGCGCCAAGACGTAAGCTTGGGCAAAATCACCAGCGGCACCAAATTTTTTCGCAAGTTCATCAAAAAATGTCAGATCAATATAAACTTTGCTATCGCCAGGGCAATAAAATGGACCCGATGCAGAGCTTGCAAACCCACATGCTGATTGCACACGGCCCGTAAACAAGTTCAATTTAGGCTCCGGATAATTAATACCCTCAGCCTTCATAATACCATTCCAAACATCCTCAGTTTCAGCCAAAACCGTTGCCACAAATTGCGTCATCTCATCAGCATTGGCATTCGGCGTGCCAGATTGTGTTCGTGTTGATGTTTGTTCAAAGTTAGAAACAGCGCCGCCACCGCCCATTTGGGACAATAGATCCGATGGACTGACTATGCCAAATGCCCATAGGCCAAGAAAAACCACACCCATTAACAGCATGGATTTTAAGCTCATACCGCCCCGACCGCCAGAACTTCCACGAGATGGCAAACGGAAACCTCCGCGACCAAATGGGTTCCTACCAGAACGAGGTGTACCCTGCCCTCTGGAATCTTCGATATTGCGTGACTGACGTCGGCCTTTCCAGCGCATAATAAACCTCTTAATTCATATCTGAGTTACCCCGTCGTAAAGCCTCTTTACCACAGAATCAAACTTCAAATGCCAAAGATCTACTTTTTAATCGTTGTTATGCGCCAAAAATGACTTGATATAAGATGCGCCCCGGAACAAGCGTGAAAAATCCGGCACCGATCAAACCTAAGAAATAAGTGCCCTTCATGGTTTTCATATGAGCTTTAATACGGCCTTGTTTGGCAAACTTGATCGCCAAGAACATCGATACAAGCGTGTAAACGGATAAAAGATGGATGGGGCTGAACGGACCAAACATACGAATACCATTTATCCAAAAACTAGAGACAGCCACAATGACAATCAACCCGACCCAAACCTTGCCCATATTGCGATGGATGAACGTTCCTTTTTTGCCCCATAAAACACACCCACCTAAAAAGAGTGCAAGAATTGCAGCATAGGTGTGAATTTGAATAATCCCAGATGATTGCAAAAATGGGGTAAGATCGAACATGACTTTTTCCTTTAAGGTTGAACAACGACTGGCTCCGACTTAAAAGGAATGAAAATAAAATAAATCTAGAATTCGTGAGACGCATGACAAACAACGCCGTTAACAGTCCAGTGCATTTCGCGTATCGTCAAATGCAAGCCCAGTTTAAAGACCACCGGTTTGTTGCATGGATGGGCGCAGTCATTTTTGTCCTCACAATTGCCGGCCCCTTTGGCACATTGGAAAGCTTCAATCTATTAGAACGATTTGCCTATTGGGCAATCATTGCTCCGATTACATTTATTATTGCAAATTTCACCGCCACAGTTTGCATTGTCTATCTCGTTAATACGGGCCTTAACGATTGGCTAAGTTACGCAATCGGCGGCATCATCTCAGGCATTCCAATTGGCATCATTGTTTGGCTGTTAAATATCGGCTTGGAACGATCCAGCTTTGTTGCAACAACAGACCTTATCGAGATTACCATAAAAACGACATTGGTAACGCTGCCAGTCACGCTGTTTTTCAAACGGCTGCCACATAAAATTGGTCGGGACCTAATATCGCTACAAGCGCAAGATCATTATATCTTGGTCGTAACAAGCGCAGGGTCAGAGATGGTCTTGATGCGTCTGAGCGATGCCATCAAAAAACTGGGCCCCCATAAAGGCATCCAAATTCACCGTTCGTGGTGGGTTGCAGAAAAACACATTGTGAATGTGGCAACTGAAAACGGTAAAAAGCACATTTACCTGACAAATGGACAAAAAACCCCGATCAGCCGCACCTATTTAAAGCAAGTAAACAGTTTTTTTAACGCCAAATAACATAAAAACGCCTGATAAAGACTTGTGTGCAGTGCAAAATAAATCTTCTTTTCGTCACAATATAACGCTAAGATAGTGAAATCTAAAGTTAGATGGGCATTGGGGGGCGACAATATCCTCCGTGCGTTTAAAAATTATTTCGGCGATACAAAACGCCGATCAGAGGAATACATTATGAAAAAACTATCTATCGCAATCGCTGCATCAGCGTTGGCCGCTGTTGTATTGACAGGTTGTAGCGACGAAAAAAAAGAAGCTGAAGCGAAAGCCAAAGCAATGGCTGAAGAACAAGCCGCTGCTGCGAAAAAAGCTGCTGATGAAGCCAAAATGGCTGCTGATGAAGCTGTTGCAAAAGCCGCAGCTGACGCGACTGCCGCTGCAGAAAAAGCAAAAATGGACGCTGATGCTGCTGCAAAAGCACTAGAAGACGCTGCAAAAGCTGCTGTTGAAAAAGCAACGATGGAAGCCGATGCTGCCAAAACTGCTGCTGAAGAAGCCGCTAAATCTGCAGAAGAAAAAGTTAAAATGGAAGCAGATGCTGCTGCGAAAGCACTAGATGATGCTGCTAAAGCTGCAATGGAAGCAGAAGCCGCTGCAAAAGCTGCCGAAGAAGCTGCTAAATCTGATGCAACAAAAGCCATTGAAAAAGTTGGTGAAACTGTGAAAGCTGTTGAAGACACAGCAAATGCAGTTAAAAACCTGATTAAAACTCAATAGGTCATTGGTGAAGGGGTTTTAACCCTTAGTCACGATCAACTCAACACTCAAATCAGGCGGTGAATCATCAGATTCACCGCCTTTTTTATTGGCAAAATGCCAAGCTTTGAAAATTGGTAAAAAATCATTGGAAATGCCCACAAGATTCATGCAAAGAGGGGTTACATTTTTTGCACCATGCCCTATAAGGCACGCTTAGCCACTTATAACCATATTGCAAGACAGGACAGACATGTCTGCCTGTATCTTTGTGCAAAATGATACGGATTATTGCTATGACCAAACGTACAGATATCAAGTCCATCCTCATCATCGGTGCTGGACCGATTATTATTGGTCAAGCTTGTGAATTTGACTATTCGGGAACCCAAGCCTGTAAAGCTCTCAAAGAAGAAGGCTACCGGGTTATCCTCGTCAATTCCAATCCTGCCACCATCATGACAGATCCCGATCTAGCCGATGCGACATATATCGAGCCGATCACACCAGAAGTTGTTGCCAAAATCATTGCCAAAGAACGCCCCGATGCGCTCTTGCCAACAATGGGTGGCCAAACAGCGCTTAACACTGCTTTGTCACTCAGACGCATGGGCGTGCTTGAACGTTATAATGTCGAAATGATTGGCGCTCAGCCAGACGCGATTGATAAAGCTGAAGATCGTTCGCTTTTCCGCGAAGCTATGGGCAAAATTGGCCTCGATACACCTATTTCGGTTCTGGCCAATGCCACAGCTATCAAAGACGTTGATCGCGCAGCCCACGAAGCTGACCGCGCAGAATTGCGCAAAAGCCATCAAGGCGACGACCATGACGAAGCGTTTGACGCACTTGAAAACACTTGGAACTTGGGCGAAAGCGATCGCAAACAAAGATACATCGCCCACGCTATGGGTATTGCCGCAACAGCAATCGACAAGGTCGGCCTGCCGGCCATTATTCGTCCATCATTCACCATGGGTGGAACCGGTGGCGGTATCGCTTACAATAATTACGAGTTTTTTGAAATCGTTCGTAGCGGCCTTGATGCATCTCCAACCACAGAAGTTCTGATTGAAGAATCTATCCTTGGTTGGAAAGAATATGAAATGGAAGTTGTTCGCGATAAAGCCGATAACTGCATTATCATTTGTTCAATCGAAAACTTAGACCCGATGGGTGTTCACACCGGCGATTCCATCACTGTTGCCCCAGCGCTTACGCTGACTGACAAAGAATACCAAATCATGCGCAATGCATCGATTAAAGTCTTGCGAGAGATTGGTGTTGAAACTGGCGGATCAAACGTACAATTTGCGGTTAACCCAGAAAATGGCCGCTTGATTGTGATTGAGATGAACCCGCGCGTATCGCGCTCATCTGCACTTGCATCCAAAGCAACAGGCTTCCCGATTGCAAAAATCGCAGCAAAACTTGCTGTAGGTTACACGCTTGATGAGCTAGCAAACGATATTACAGGCGGTGCAACACCAGCCTCCTTTGAGCCATCAATCGATTATGTGGTCACAAAGATCCCTCGTTTTGCCTTTGAAAAATTCCCGGGCTCCAGTCCAACGCTAACAACGGCAATGAAATCAGTTGGCGAAGTGATGGCCATTGGCCGTACATTCAACGAATCTTTGCAAAAAGCACTGCGTGGCCTAGAAACAGGCCTTACCGGCTTGGATGAAATTGAAATTCCAGGTTTGGGTGAAGGTCGTGATGAAGACGCGATTAAAGCGGCGATCAGCACACCAACGCCAGATCGTTTAAGAATGGTAGCTCAAGCCATGCGCCTTGGCATGAGCAATGAAGACATCAACAAAGCCTGCTGGATTGATCCTTGGTTCTTGGAGCAGATGAAAGCTATTGTCGACATGGAAGATCGTGTGCGCAAACATAATTTGCCACAAGACGAACAAAATTTCCGCCTTCTGAAATCTATGGGCTTTTCAGATGCAAGACTTGCATCTCTTATACTACAAGATGAAAGCCTCGTCACCAAACAGCGTCATGCACTCGGGGTGTTACCTGCCTATAAACGCATCGATACATGCGCTGCAGAATTTGCCTCACCAACAGCCTATATGTATTCAACTTATGAAACACCATTTGTTGGCTCTGTAAGATCAGAAGCTGATGTGTCTGATCGCAAAAAAGTTGTGATTTTAGGTGGTGGACCAAACAGAATTGGTCAAGGCATTGAGTTCGATTATTGCTGCTGTCACGCTTGTTATGCGCTCAATGATGCAGGTTACGAATCCATCATGATCAACTGTAATCCTGAAACAGTATCAACCGATTATGACACGTCAGACCGTTTGTATTTTGAGCCACTCACCACTGAAGACGTGATCGAGGTTTTGCGCCTTGAACAATCCAAAGGCACCCTTGAAGGCGTCATTGTACAATTTGGCGGGCAAACACCGCTCAAACTGGCAAATGATCTAGAGCAAGCTGGCATCCCAATCCTTGGCACATTGCCAGACGCGATTGATTTGGCCGAAGATCGTGATCGCTTCCAAAAACTATTGATCATGCTTGGTCTCACGCAACCTAAAAATGGTATCTCCCATTCTGTCGAGCAATCTCGTTTGATCGCAGCAGAAATTGGTTTCCCGCTTGTTGTTCGCCCTTCATATGTCTTGGGTGGCAGAGCCATGGAAATCATTCGTGATGAGCCATCATTATCTCGCTATCTTCTTGAAGTTGTTCCTGAATTGGTGCCAGAAGACATTAAAGCGCGTTATCCAAATGATAAAACAGGACAGATCAACACGCTCTTGGGAAAAAACCCATTGCTGTTTGATAGCTACCTAACCAATGCTATTGAAGTTGATGTAGATTGCCTGTGTGATGGCGAAAGCGTTTATGTGACTGGTATTATGGAGCACATCGAAGAAGCTGGCATTCACTCCGGTGATAGCGCCTGCTCACTTCCTGCCCATTCACTCGACGATGCTATGTTGGATCGTCTTGAAAAGCAGACAGAGGAATTGGCTTTTGCTCTTGATGTTGTTGGACTTATGAATGTTCAATACGCCATCAAAGATGATATTATCTATGTGATTGAGGTTAATCCTCGCGCATCCAGAACTGTGCCATTTGTGGCAAAAACAATTGGTGCGCCAATTGCTAAAATCGCAGCTCGCATCATGGCGGGTGAAAAGCTTGATGACGCTTTTGCAGCCTATTGTGAAAAACCAGACCCACGTAAACTAAAGCATGTTGCGGTTAAAGAAGCCGTGTTCCCATTTGCGCGTTTCCCGGGTGTTGATACGCTATTGGGACCAGAAATGCGTTCGACTGGTGAGGTCATGGGCTTGGATATGGATTATTCCCTTTCCTTTGCAAAATCGCAGCTTGGTGCTGGTGTCGATCTTCCAAGAAGCGGCACTGTGTTTATCTCCGTTAAAGACGATGACAAACCACGCATCTTAGCATCAGCTAAGAAGCTGTCTGATCTTGGCTTTAAAGTTATGGCCACAACAGGGACAGCAAACTACCTTGAAGAAAATAATGTTCCGATTGTTCGGGTCAATAAGGTTTCAGAAGGTCGTCCTGATATTCAAGATGCAATCCGTAATCGTCAGGTTCAACTCGTTGTCAATTCAACATCTGGTGCAAAAGCAATTTCGCATTCCAAATCCCTGCGCCTGGCAACTCTGACAAACAAAATACCGTATTTCACAACAATGGCGGGCGCAGCATCGGCAACCGATGCGATTGCAACATTGAAAGCTGGTAATTTGGACGTAAAACCATTGCAAGATTACTTCAAATAGATTGCTTGCATTGGCCTAGCGGCTTGGACTATAAAAGGTTGCTTGATTAATTAATGGGCATTTCCCCAAAGATTGACCAAGTTGACCAATTTATTTGCGAGTTATATCAACTCAACACTGGTGGTGGATGCGATTATCCTTGTTTAACGGCAAGAATCACTGTCTGATATAGTCACTATATTCGTATTTCGAGTCACAATTTAAAGGGATGGAGCCATGGTCGATAAAGTACCCATGACCCAAGCAGGTTTTAAATCATTACAGGAAGAGCTTCGTTTACGGACTCAGACTGAGCGTGGACGCATTATTGATGCGATTTCAGAAGCTCGTGCCCATGGTGATTTATCCGAGAACGCCGAATATCATGCTGCTAAAGAAGCACAAAGCATGAATGAAGGCCGCATAGCTGAGCTTGAAAGTCTCACCGCACTTGCTGAAGTCATCGACCTAAGCACAATGTCTGGTGACACCGTTAAATTTGGTGCGACCGTTAAATTGATTGATGAAGACACAGAAGAAGAAAAAACCTATCAGATTGTTGGCGATCAAGAAGCTGATGTGAAATTAGGTAAAATTTCTATCTCATCCCCAATTGCACGTGCAATGATCGGAAAATCTGTTGGCAATTCAATTGAATTCAATGCCCCAGGTGGTGCCAAAGGCTATGAGATTCTTGAGATCAACTGGGGTTAAACTACCCAGCCAACCATCAGGCCACACTCAAACTTATCCATAAGCAGAACATAGGCGCAGATATAATGTCGAAATATGTTGATCTACGCGATATTATCATCATTGCACCAAATTTTAAGCAGCGATTGTCGGGCGTTACCTCAACAATTATTCAGCTTATTCCTGAGCAGCGCAAACTTGGTCAAAAAATAGCAACATTGGGTCCTGGATTACCAGATCAACTTCCATCTGTTCGCTTTATTGATCTGTGGCGCCTATGGCAAAAACCACAAGGCGCTAACACACGCGTTTGGCACGCACGCCGCAATGTTGAAATGCTTGCTGGCATTGTTCTGCGTGATGTCTTGCAAATGAAGTTGAATGTCATCTTCACCTCAGCTGCCCAACGTCGGCACAAACCCTTTACCAGATGGCTTATTTCAAAAATGGATAAGATCATCACAACTACAGATAAAGCGGCAAGCTACTTAGATTATCCAAGCACTACGATCCATCATGGTGTTGATCTTCAAAGGTTTAAACCTTGTGATGATAAAAAAAACCTAAAAGCTCAACTTGGCTTAAACCCAGACATCAAATTACTGGGTTGTTTTGGCCGAGTAAGACATCAAAAAGGCACCGACTTATTTGTTGAAATGCTGCTTGATATCTTGCCACAACAAACGGATTGGGCAGGAATTATCACAGGCCGCATCACCGCGGATAATTCTGCATTTGCTGATAAATTAAAGGCAAAAATCAAGACAGCAGGTCTATCAGAGCGTATCATATTTGCAGGTGAAGTGGATGATGTCACCGATTGGTTCCGCGCCATTGATATCTACATTGCACCACAGCGTTGGGAAGGCTTTGGCCTGACACCGCTTGAAGCTGCGGCATGTGAGGTCCCGTCAATTGCCACAGATGTTGGCGCGTTTTCAGAAATCATTACTCCTGGTGAAACAGGAGAAATCATTGAAATTGAAGACCTTGTGCGGATGACCACCTATACACAAGATATCATGAATGACGATCAAAAACGCCAATCCTTTGGTAAAAATGCAAGATTAAGAGCAGAACAACATTTTGCACTTGAGCATGAAGCCACGAAAATTGGTGAGATCTACAATCAATTCAACACCTAGAACGGATTAAAAACTGTATGAAAATTCTTGTCATTAATCTGAAAAAAGCAACAGAACGTCGACAATTTCAAACTGCTCAACTCAAGTCTTTAGGGTTAGATTTTGAAATTTTTGATGCGATTAATGCCGATATTGCCCATGACATGCGCCCCAAAGCCTATTGGCGCACAGGCCAAAGACCCCTTCGTGAAACCGAAAAAGCTTGCTTTTTAAGTCATCGGACCTGCTGGGAAAAAGTTCTAGAGACGGGTGAGCCTGCGCTTATTCTAGAAGACGATGCGCTCTTGTCCGATAAAGTCCCAGAACTTTTAAAATCGCTAAAAGCCGTTCAGAACTTTGACATAGTCAATCTTGAAACACGCGCTCGAAAAATATTTGTCGGAAAACCTTTAGACACTCTGCACACTATTCGCCCGCTTTATCTCAACAAAGATGGAGCGGCGGCCTATATTTTATGGCCCAATGGTGCGAGAAAAATTATTGAACAATCAAATCGCGAGGTTGGTCTTGCTGATGCTGTGTTGTGGTGTAACTTTAAACTATCAAGCTTTCAGACCTATCCTGCATTGGCAATTCAATCAGACCGATGCAATCGATATGACCTGCCAGAATATCTGGCAACAAAATCGTCCAATGCACCGACCAACGTGAACTTCAATAAACGCGGCAATAATGTTTGGGAATATATCAAATTTCGCTCACGCAGATTTTGGGGCCAAATACACCTTGGCAAACCTCAATTGCGATATTTATTCACTGTCAAAAGAGAACAGATGCCAATTATTCATCAAGACTTTGAATATTTGAAAACAATCTCAAACAATCCCGATCTTAGTTAAGCTACCACCAAGCCGTTTTATCTCGTTTGTGCCTTAACTTCATGCGATGAAACGCCGTATCTTCGTTGTGCATTCGATCAAAAATTGTCTTTATAATCGGCCCCACGATCGGCTCGTCAAACATCTTGTCTAACCGCCATCGCAAATGCCGCAATGTATCATCGGTCCCAATCGCAAAACACGACATGCCCTCAAAAAGCGGCAATAATTCATCGTGTAATGTCTCAGCCTTATCTTGATCGATAACTGCATCTTCAGTGCCGGTTAACTTTCGTTCGGTCTCATAGATTTTAATGATATTGGCAATCAACGAACCTTGAAGAGCAACGGCCTGTAATCTCGGATCAGCATCATGATCCGTGAATGTTTCACACGCCGAGACCAACCATCTTATATTGAGGTGCGCACAAAGAAACTCGCCCTCTTCTTCCCACAATGTTTTGAATTTTGAATAGGTATCGACAAGCTCGAATTCTCTTCGCAACAAAACAATCAATTGTGCATGATAAAACAACAGCTCTGATTGGCCGGAAAATTCTCGTTTCAAATTACTAAAATGGCCTTCAAGCGACTTATCTGATCCATAGGTTTGTACTGGTTCACCAAGGTCTAAAATATGTGCTTTCAATTCCGAAAAATTGACATCATTTTGTTTGAACTTAGCCGCACCAAAACGTTTTTTACGTTGGTTGAACGAGAAAAACTTCTCAAAACGTGTTTTTTGGCGTCGCGCCATCGATTAAATGTCCTTCGTAAAAATACTAGCCATTCGTCTATAATCGATACAATTTGGTTTTGCACTCTAAAATGAAAACCTATTTGTGTCGAAAATTCATCTGCTCTCAAATGTTTGATCACTTTATACATATCATCTGTGCGTAAACCCATCACGCCTCTTGAAACTAAGTGGCCCCAAAACCTAAATTCAAATCTGATAAATACCTATTTTGCCCCATGGGCATTCATGAAGGATCTTAAATGTCTGACCGTCACGTTCCCGTTCTTATTGTTGGTTCCGGCCCTGCTGGCTATACAGCTGCAATTTATGCTGCACGCGCCATGCTCAAGCCCGTGATGATCACTGGCCTTGAACAAGGTGGACAATTGATGATTACATCTGATGTCGAAAATTACCCAGGTTATGCGGATGCAGTCAAAGGCCCATGGATGATGGATCAAATGCTCCAACAAGCCAAAAACGTTGGCTCGGAAATCATTATCGACACAGTCACAGAAGTTGATGTATCCAAACGTCCTTTCACAGCCAAAACAGATTCTGGTGATACATTTACCGCCGACGCGCTGATTATTGCAACGGGTGCACAAGCAAAATGGCTCGGCTTACCGTCTGAACAAACGTTTATGGGTGGCGGCGTGTCCGCTTGTGCAACCTGTGACGGCTTCTTTTATCGCAACAAACACGTAGCTGTTGTTGGCGGCGGAAACACGGCAGTCGAAGAAGCTTTATATCTATCCAACATTGCAAGCAAAGTGACCGTTATTCATAGACGCGATGAATTCCGCGCTGAAAAAATTCTGCAACAACGCCTGTTTAATAAAGAAAATGTTGAGATTATTTGGGATAGCGAAGTGGCTGAAATCACAGGCGATACGAGCCGTGCCCCTCTTCCTGCAACGGTGACCGGTTTGAACATCCATAATAGAAAAACAGGAATTGATAGCTCCCTTGAAATTGATGGCATCTTTATCGCGATTGGCCATGCGCCGGCGGTAAGCTTGTTTGAAGGCAAACTCAAACAAAAGCCAAATAATTACCTTTGGACAGCGCCAGATTCAACAGCAACAGATGTCGAAGGCGTATTTGCAGCTGGTGATGTCACCGATGATATCTATCGCCAAGCTGTGACTGCAGCAGGCATGGGTTGCATGGCAGCATTAGAGGCGGAACGTTTCCTCTCCTAATACTCGGGCCTGCATTTAGGGTCTGTATATGAGAATAATTGCGGGAGTGTCGGATTTGCTGTTACAAGCTTAAATAGATTATACCGCAAAAGCATCGTCAATACTGAAAGTGCTTTCGGCCCAGAAGGAGAATTATTATATGCCATTAGATTGGGATAAGCTCAGAATTTTCCACGCTGCCGCCGAAGCAGGGTCATTTACCCATGCCGCAGACAAACTGCATTTATCACAATCTGCAATCTCAAGGCAGGTTAGCGCATTGGAACATGAAGTCAGCTCAAAGCTGTTCCATCGCCATGCCAGAGGCCTTATTCTCACCGAACAAGGTGAACTATTGTTCAGAACAGCCGATGATGTGCTGCACCGATTAGAAACAGCCCGTATTCGCCTGAAAGAAACCAATGACCGCCCAAGTGGAAAACTGCGCGTTACCACCACAGTTGGACTTGGCCAAGGTTGGTTGACCGGCCATTTGCAGGATTTTTTATCTTTATATGAAGATATCCGTCTGCAACTTCTCCTTGATAATGATGAGATTGATGTAGGTATGCGAACAGCTGATTGCGCGATTAGGCTTCGCCAACCAACTGAGTCTGATCTCATTCAGCGCAAGCTCTTCACAGTGCACTTCCATGTCTATGCGTCGCCCCATTACATCAACAAACATGGCGAGCTTAAATCCCTTGAAGATCTAGATGACCACCGCCTGATTACGTTTGGCCAACCCGCGCCAAGTTACCTATTGGAAATGAATTGGCTTGAAACCCTTGGCCGACCAACCGATGATCCGCGGATCCCACATCTACAAATCAACAGCCTGCCTGCCGTGCGCCGCGCTTGTATGAATGGACTAGGAATTGCACTGCTGCCAGATTACATGGTGGGTCAAGATGATGGTTTGGTCCAATTGCAAATCAATGCTGACATTCCATCATTTGATACTTATTTTTGCTATGCAGAAGAGATGAAAAATGTAGCAAAGCTGCAAGTCTTCCGCGACTTCCTAGTGTCCAAAGCCCGTCGCTGGGAATTCTAATCGCAGTCGCCCGCAACTATCAGGCTGTATTTTGCTGTACCAACTACCAAAAGCTTATTTTATGATCAATAGCGTGCTCAGCTATGCAGCATATGCATAACAGACATGCAATTTGAAATATTGCCAAATGATTAATAAAGCATCATATTGTCTACAGCAATTGCACAAATGTTGGTCTCCTCCCAGTCCAACGCATGAGCTGTTCCCTCCGAAGGTTTTATACCTTCATAGATTAGGCCGTAGTTTTTACTACGGCCATTTTTTTGCCTAAATTTTACCCAGCCAATAAAAAACACCCCATAGCAATTAAGCAATGAAGTGTTTGGTATTCTCTGATCGGTATACTTTATTAGAAAAAGATTTTTTCATTTTCCATGCCAGCATAAAGGCTCGCAACTTGTTCCTCATAGCCGTTGTAGAGCAATGTTGGAACGCGTTCATCAGTATGTAACACACGCTCAGTGGCTTGGGTCCAGCGCTTATGCGGCACGTCAGGATTTACATTGGCCCAAAATCCATATTCAGCTTCATTCACTTTTTCCCAAAAGCTAACAGGACGTTCGTTGGTAAAGCTAATGCCTTTGATGGATTTGATGGACTTAAATCCATATTTCCATGGCATTGCCAACCGAAGCGGCGCACCAAATTGATTTGCCAATGGCTTGCCATAGGCACCCGTGACCATAAAGGCCAATTCATTTTGAGCTTCCTCAATTGTAACACCCTCAACATAAGGCCATGGATACCAAGACTGGCGTTGACCTGATGCCATATCAGAGTCCAAGAACGTTTCAAACCGAACGTATTTTGCATCGCTTTTCGGCTTTGCTAAGGCAATAAGGGACGCGAGTGAAAACCCTGTCCAAGGCACAGTCATCGACCATGCTTCCACACACCGGTGACGGTATAAGCGCTCTTCGACAGGCATCTTACGAATAAGATCATCAAAAGAAAGTGTCATTTCTTCCTCAACCAGCCCATCAATAGTTACATCCCAAGGATTTGTTTGCAGCTTTTTTGCAGCATTTGCGATTTGCTTATGGGAGCCAAATTCGTAAAAATTATTGTAAGTCGAATTGATATCTTCGGGCGTTATATCGCGATCAATTGTATAAAGTGGATTGTTCTTGGCAGGATACAGATCTTTGGTTTTTTCTGCAGCTGACATGCCCTCAGCAAATGCGGTTTGCCCCATCGGGCTTGCCGCGGCCAACAGACCAATGCCTGCAGCTTTTAGAAAAGATCGACGATTTAAGAAAACATGTTCCGGTGTTGCTTGGCTTTCATGAAGCGCCCATGAAGGTTTGTGGATCAAATTTGCCATGTCTATCTCTCCTTATAAAATATCTTACAACATAGAATATATCATAAAAACAACGTGACAAAGGTCAAGGTCGATCACATTTCCGTGGGGGTAAAATTAGCCACCCCCAACAGAATTTTTAAACTAGCGAAGTGACGCACAAAAACGTTGAATACGGCTACATGCCTCTTCTAACAAGGCATCAGATGTTGCGTATGAAATACGGAAGTTTGGACCTTGGCCAAATGCTGTACCTTGCACGACGGCCACGCCTTCAGTTTCCAAAAGCTCAGTCACAAAATCTGCATCAGTTTCAATCACTTTGCCTGATGGCGTCGTTTTACCGATGAGTTTTGCACATGATGGATACACATAAAATGCACCTTCAGGTGTTGGACATTCAATGCCTGTTGCTTGGTTCAACATCGACACAACAAGATCACGACGGCCTTTGAACAAAGTTTTGTTGGTTTCAATAAAGTCTTGCGTACCATTGAGCGCCTCAACAGCTGCCCATTGAGCGATAGAACATGCACCAGACGTTTGCTGACCTTGGATCATGTCCATCGCTTTAATAAGCTCGATAGGACCTGCAGCATAGCCAATACGCCACCCGGTCATTGCATAGGCTTTGGACACACCATTCATTGTCAATGTGCGGTCATAAAGCAAAGGCTCAACTTGCGCCGGTGTGACAAATTCAAAATCATCATAAACAAGATGCTCATACATATCATCTGTAAGCACCCATACGTGGGGATGACGCAAAAGAACATCTGTCAGAGCTTTAAGTTCGCTATGTGAATATGCAGCGCCTGATGGATTTGATGGTGAGTTAAAAATCAACCATTTTGTCTTCGGCGTAATCGCAGCTTCTAATGATTTAGGTGTGAGTTTAAAATTGCTTTCCATTGATGTTGCAATTGGAACCGCAGTACCACCACAAATCGCAACCATTTCCGGGTAGCTCACCCAAAACGGTGCAGGAATAACAACTTCATCACCTTCATTGAGTGTCGCCATGAAAGCGTTGAACAAGATTTGCTTTCCACCAGTACCTACGATGACCTGGCTTGCATCATAATCAAGTCCATTTTCACGTTTGAACTTTTTAGCAATAGCTTCACGCAACGGAGGAATACCGGAAACCGGCGTATACTTTGTTTCCCCACGTTTGATCGCATCAATAGCGGCTTCTTTGATATTATCCGGCGTATCAAAATCTGGCTCACCCGCGCCAAGGCCGATAACATCACGCCCAGCAGCTTTGAGTTCACGCGCCTTTTGAGACACAGCAATAGTAGCAGAAGGTTTTACCCGAGATAGTACATCAGCAAGAAATGCCATTTTAAGCTCCATGTTAAATTATGAAATTGGTATGTCCCATGGCTTGGCCTGTTGCAAGGTCAAACTCTCAAAAAGCTATGGTTTTTAGGGTCTCTCATCCACAAGAAATTATGCTTGCCACCAAATGGTCACAAAAAATGTCGGTCTCAAACATAATTCGAACCAAGATCAGTCTGATTTTGGTCAGATAAAGCCCTCCAGAAAAGAGGGTTATTTATGGATCAATTTATCAAAACACCAAAACTTGGAAAAGAAGAACGGCAGTTCAAAATCACAGTATGTGCGTTCTCATTCTTTCTATTATGCTTTGCAGGTCTTGCAGCCTTGGGACAGTCACATGTTTCAAATCAATATGACGGGTATGACAATCACCGTTTTATCGCACAGGCTTTTATCGCCGACCGCGCTTGATTGGGATGTTTCAAGCTTGCGATATAAATGGGTTTGCCAGCAGACAAACTAATCTTCAGAGTTGCCGATTTTGT
>CAXBCW010000006.1:0-80352 GCA_963974325.1 uncultured Rhizobiaceae bacterium | reverse complement strand
CAGATGACCCGTGGATCGGCCGACCGCGATTTTGCCTTTGACAATACCAAGATGCAGCAAAGCTTAGTGATTTTCACACAGAGCAAACCGCTCTTACAAAACCCAAAGGTTGATATAGGGATCACTGTTGTGAGCGTTGATGATTTGCGTTGGGGTCGATGTGATATCAAAACCGTCCAACTGCTATATCCATCCCTTGCCAAAATGGAAGCTGTTAAACAGGGCGCAGATGATGCTTGGTTTGTTAAAGATGGCATGGTTATGGAAGGCACATCCAACAATGCATTCATCGTGACCAAAGACGATGTGATTGTGACGCGTCAATTATCCAATGAAATTTTGCCAGGGATTACGCGCTCGGCTTTGCTAAAATACACCAATGAAACTGGCTTGCGTTTGGAAGAGCGTGGTTTTACGCTTGAAGAGGCCTATGAAGCCAAAGAAGCGTTTATTACGTCATCATCTTTGTTTGTGATGCCGGTGACCCATATCAATAAAAAACCAATTGGTGATGGAAAATCCGGTGATATTTCAAAACGCCTTCGCAAGCTCTATATTGAAGAGAGCCTTAAAACTGTCATTTAACAGCCAGATTTTTGGTGCGCCGGTTAAAGCGCACCACAATCACGAATGTATTAAACAGACTTAATCGCACCACCATCACAACGGATCATGCTGCCTGTGATGTAGCTTGCGCGTTCACTCACCAAAAAGGCAGCGGTTGAGCCAAACTCTTCTGTATCGCCATAACGACCAACTGGAATAGCGGCAGTTGAGGTTTTTGTCACTTGCTCAACAGGTAGGTTATTCTTTTTGGCATTGGCTTCATCAAGCTGTTTTGTGCGGTCCGTCGCAATGCGACCTGGCAACAGCATATTAAATGTCAAACCTTTGCCTGCAAGTTCATTCGACATAGATTTTGACCAACCTACCAAGGACGCACGGAGCGCATTTGAAAGCCCAAGATTTGGGATCGGTTGCTCAACACCTGATGAGGCCACGGTCAAAACACGACCCCAACCCCGATCTTTCATTTGTGGGACAAAGCGAGCTGTTAAATCCATCACGCGCACAACCATTGTATTAAACTGTTGGCTAAGAACCTCTAAATCTGCATCGCACATTTGACCAGGAGGTGGACCACCCGTGTTGTTGACCAAAATATCAACGCCGCCTAAAATCTCGTTAGCCTTGACATCAATCAGCTCGGCGCTATCAGGATCAGATAGATCAGCGATAAGATAGTCTGCCTTGCCATGACCTTGTGCATTGATCTGATCTGCAACAGATTTCAACAAGTCCGCTGAGCGACCAACCAACATAACATGTGCGCCTTCGGCTGCAATTTTTTCAGCAATTGCACGGCCCAAGCCCTTTGACGAGGCTAAAACAACAGCCCGTTTACCCGATAATCCAAGATCCATATTTAACTCCTATTTCTAGTGTTAGTTTACGGAAAATTTGCCACTCTGAACAGCGCTAATTTGTTGCAATGGCGTAATTGACCATGGACCTATGATTGCCTTTACGCTATTGCCTGATGAAATGACCAGAACAAATAGGCCTGTGCTTTTCCCCGTTTGGAAGACGCGCAAAACTTGAATGAGAGATGTGACATGACCGAGCAAACCCTTGTGATCAAAAAACCAGACGATTGGCATTTGCATTTACGTGATGGAGATATGCTCAAATCCGTTTTGCCTGAAACAACGCCACATTTTGCCCGCGCGATCATTATGCCAAATTTGGTGCCGCCTGTTGCAACAAAGGCCGATGCTATTGCCTATCGCCAACGGATTTTGGATGCTCGTCCTGCTGGTTCTGATTTTGATCCCTTGATGACGCTTTATCTGAATGAGGGCACAGATCCTAACGATCTTGCAGATGCGTTTAATTCTGGCACGACACTTGCTGCAAAGCTATATCCTGCGGGCGCAACAACCAATTCAGAAAACGGTGTGCGTGATTTTGAAAACATCATGCCTGTGCTTGAAAAAATGGCTGAGATTGGCATGGTCTTGTGTATACATGGTGAGGTTACAGATCATGATATCGATATTTTTGACCGAGAAAAAGTCTTCATTGATCGCGTGTTAGATCCGCTTCGCAAAAGACTACCTGAGCTTAAAGTGACGATGGAACACATTACCACCAAAGATGCGGTGGACTATGTGACCTCATCCCAAGGCCCATTGGGTGCCAGCATTACAACGCATCATTTGATGATCAATCGTAATGCTATTTTGGTCGGTGGTATCAAGCCGCATTACTATTGCTTGCCC
This sequence comes from uncultured Rhizobiaceae bacterium, assembly GCA_963974325.1. Classification (GTDB taxonomy): domain Bacteria; phylum Pseudomonadota; class Alphaproteobacteria; order Rhizobiales; family Rhizobiaceae; genus Lentilitoribacter. Next base: position 78,070 of record CAXBCW010000006.1, on the reverse strand, counting down.
GTTGCAAAACGTGAAAGCCATAGATTAGCCTTGCGCAAAGCTGCAACATCAAATGATAATCGCTTTTTCTTAGGAACAGATTCTGCACCGCATTTAGATGCCGCGAAAATTGATGTTTGCGGATGTGCTGGAATTTTCACCGCGACAAACACAATGGCCTGTTTGGCCCAAGTGTTTGATGATGAACATGCGCTTGATCGTTTAGAAGCATTCTCAAGCTTAAACGGCCCTAAGCATTATGGTCTAAAAGCCAATTCTGAGACGATCACATTGACAAAAACCAATGAAGCAACAAACTTTCCAAGCTCAATTCCAACGCCAGATGGTGATGTCACTGTGTTTGACCCAATGACACCAATCTATTGGGATGTCATGTCTTCATAACAAGATAAGGGGGCAAGTTCTGCCCCCATTATTCGACTTACGCCAAATTAGTTTCGAGACTGAATATAGCTTGCAAGCGCAGCTGTTGATCCATCATGTCCGCTTGCATCTTCTTTGCCTTCAACAACCGGCAGCAGACCTGTTGCAAGTTCTTTACCAAGCTCAACCCCCCATTGATCATAGGCATTAATATTAAAGATTTGCGCTTCGACAAAAACACGATGCTCATAAAGGGCAATCAAACGTCCAAGGGCAAATGGCGTCAACTTATCATAGATAAATGTGATCGATGGGCGGTTGCCTGTGAAGACACGATGCGGGGTAATTTTTGCTGCGCTCACATCATCCATGCCTTTTGATTTCAACTGCGCAAAGGCTTCATCATAAGTACGGCCTTTCATCAAGGCTTCGGATTGTGCCAAACAGTTTGCAATCAGCAAATCATGCTGATGGCTAAGATGTGCTTCATGGCCATTGGCGGCAATCATAAATTCTGCTGGAATGGCGTCTGTGCCTTGGTGGATTAACTGATAAAAGGCATGTTGGCCGTTTGTGCCAGGCTCACCCCAAACAATTGGGCCGGACGCTGTATCAAGTTTGTGACCATCCAGATCAACACCCTTACCATTTGATTCCATATCAAGCTGCTGAAGATAAGCAGGGAACCGCGAAAGCCGTTGATCATAGGGTAAGATTGCACGAGTTGAGAAGTTACACACCAATCTGTGCCACACACCCAATAGCCCCAATAGAATAGGTAGGTTTTGGGCGGGTTCTGCAGATTTAAAATGCGCATCCATGCTTTGAGCGCCATCTAAGAAGCTACGAAAATTCTCTTTGCCAATCGCCAACATAACCGGAAGACCAATTGCAGACCAAAGAGAATAACGTCCACCGACCCAATCCCAAAAACCAAACACGCGCGACTGTGATATGCCAAATGTCTCGACTTTATCAAGCGCTGTTGATAGGGCGGCAAAATGGCTTTCAACGGATGCTTCACCCAAAGCCTCTGATATCCAATGACGTGCAGTTTCAGCATTAGTTATGGTTTCAATTGTTGTAAAGGTTTTGGATGCAACAATGATCAGTGTTGTTTCTGGGTTCAATTTTGAAAGCGTATCTTCGATATGGGCACCATCGATATTTGATACAAAATGCAAGTTCGGTCCTTGGTGATATGGCGCAAGTGCAAGCGTTGCCATGTCTGGACCCAAGTCAGACCCACCAATGCCGATATTGATGACATCGGTAAAGTTTTTACCTGTTGCACCTTTGATCTCGCCCGAGCGAACATCATCAGAAAACTGACCCATTGCATCTAAAACAGTATGAATATCTTGAACGATATTTTCGCCATCAACAATGATTTCGGCATCTTTGCCCGCACGCAATGCTGTGTGCAAGACGGCTCTATCTTCGGTAATGTTGATCTTGTCGCCATTGAACATGGCATCGCGCTTTGCTGCAATGTCTGAAGTATCTGCAAGCTCGAGTAAAAGCTTAAAGCTTTGATCGTCAATTCCACATTTGGAATAATCCATTAAGAAGTCATCAAGCTGCGCATTGAAGGTTTCTGCGCGCTTTGAATCAGATGAAAATGCGGTACGCATATCCAAAGGCCCTTGAGCTGCAAGATTATTCTTTAGTGTCTCGATGATCTTTTTTGAATGACTATTCACGATGCGATCTCCTTTGATTTCAGCTCTTTATGACGTTCATACACTGTAAAATCAATATCAGGATCGCAAAATCCCAAGATATTTAAATCGATTTAAATATTTTCAACTCACGTCGCAATATCTTGCCTACATTACTTTTAGGCAGTTCATCGTAGAATGAAATGTATTTTGGTCGCTTGTAATTGGTCAGTTGCTCTTTGCAATGCATGCGAATATCAGCCTCTGTTAGGTCCTCATCCTTGCGAACAACAAACAGTTTGATATCTTCTTGGCCGTGCTCATTTGCCAGGCCAACGGCGGCGCATTCATGCACGCCATCTAAAAGCGTCACAACATCTTCAATCTCATTGGGATAGACATTAAACCCTGAAATCAGGATCATATCTTTTAATCTGTCAACAATGGTGATGTAGCCAGACTTATCCATGAACCCCATATCACCAGATTTAAACATCTTATCTTTGGTAAAAACCAGCTCGGTTTCCTCAGGGTTATTCCAATAACCTGCCATAACTTGCGGGCCAGATATGCAGATCTCGCCAATTTCGCCAGCGGGCAATGCTTTGTTGTCATCGCTTCGAATTTCAACATTGGTAGAGGGGATCGGTATGCCAATTGTACCAGAGAAATTTTCCGCATCAAAGCGATTACCACTGACCACAGGGGATGTCTCAGACAGGCCATAACATTCCAAAATTGTTGAGCCCGTTATGGTTTTCCATCGGTTTGCAACAGCAGTTTGCGTTTTCATGCCGCCGCTTGCCGTGATCAAAAGATTGGAAAAGTCGAGTTTTCTAAAATTCTTATTGTTCAGCAAGGCATTGTAAAGCGTGTTCAATCCGCCAAACACATGCACCGGATTGTTCTTTAGATCTTTGATAAGGCTTGGAATATCGCGTGGATTTGGAATGAGTAGATTATGCCCACCAATCCGCGTTGCAATCATCAAATTCACAGTCAGTGCAAAGATATGAAACAACGGCAATGCGCAAATAAACGTCACATTTTCAGGCGCAGATTTGGCTTTCAATCCACTTTGGATCCACACACCACATTGTTCAATATTTGAAAGAACATTCAGATGCGTAATCATCGCAGCTTTGGGAACGCCTGTCGTACCGCCGGTATATTGTAAGAGTGCAATATCATCTTGGGTGCGCAGCGATGGTTTTAATTGGTTCTTTTCGCCGAGTAAAAGTGCGTCTAGATAAGGTGTATGGTTGGGTAGGTTCCAGTCTGGCACCATCTTTTTAACACGGCGAACAACAAAGTTGACCAATGCTGATTTTAAACCAAATAATTGCCCATCTGTCATGTCGCCCATTGTGGTCACGCATACATGTTTCAAACTGGTATCTGCGACAACCTGTTCAAGATTTGCAGCAAAATTCTCAAGAACAATAATGGCCTCGGCACCAGAATTGTTAAGCTGGTTTTTGACCTCGCGCGGTGTGTAAAGCGGGTTGATACTGCTTAAAACAAATCCGGCCCGCAAAATAGCTGCGATGACAATTGGCGTTTGAATAATATTGGGAAGCATAACGGCAACGCGGGCGCTGGGCTCTAATCCCAACGATTGTAACCAAGCTCCAAAATGGCGCGAATATTCGTCCCACTCCCGATATGTTATCGATGTACCCATGCAAGTCTGGGCTTTGCGATCTGGAAACGCTTTGAAGGCAGTTTCAAAAAAGTCACCCAGATTTTTGTGCTCAATAGGGTCAATCTCTGCCGGTACATCTGATGCATAATCATCAAGCCAGATTTTATTCATCGACTGTGTCGCTTTTGCCATTTACCCATCCCAATTATAAATGCAGCTATAGTCAAATATTAATTAGCCTTCAACAAATCCTGCCCCGAAGCCCAAGATTTTATCATCAATTTCGCCGATAACATCTTCGTCTTTTCCATCATAGGGAAGCGTTAAAAGAATGTGTTTGATAATATTAATGCGCGCGCGGCGTTTGTCATTTGATTTAACAACGGCCCAAGGTGCGATCTCTGAATGTGTGGTCGACAACATCAAATCACGCTTTTTTGTATAGTCGCCCCACTTGTTCAAGCTGGCAATATCCATTGGTGACAGCTTCCAGATTTTCAGCGGATTGTGGCGTCTTGCATGAAAGCGATCAAGCTGCATTTCGCGACCAATATTGAGCCAGAACTTGAAGAAATAAATGCCCTCATCAACGATCATTTTTTCAAATGCCGGAGTTTGCTCCAAAAATGTTGCATGTTGATCAGGTGTACAAAATCCCATAACCGGCTCGACGCCAGCACGATTATACCAAGAGCGGTCAAACAAAACCATTTCACCAGAGGTTGGGAAATGCTTGATATAACGTTGATAATACCATTCACCACGTTCGCGGTCCGTTGGTTTTGGCAAGGCCGCTGTGCGCACTGTTCTGTGGTTCATATATTGGCGAACCGCATTGATAGAGCCACCTTTGCCAGCAGCATCACGACCCTCAAACACCGAGATCACGCGACTCCCGCTTGCCTCAAGCCAAGCCTGAACTTTGACCAATTCAACTTGCAAAGCTTCAATCGTTTCTTCGTAATGTTTCCATTTAAGTTTTTTATCATAAGGATAATCATCAGATGAAAAGGCAATATCATCGATCCATTTTGGTAGATCAGGATCATCGATGTCGAACATTCTCATCTCACCGTTAATATCAAGCTCTAATTCTCTGGATTCATCACTCATTTTATCTACTTACCATTATGTTTCTCGTTGGTCATATTGGCGCATATTTGGGCTTGTTTTTCAAGAGATAATAGAGATTTTAAGCAAAGTTCTGTTGGTAAAGTTAATCCTGATTTATCAAAATAGAACGGTTTTATTGATCAGCGATCCTACGTTGAATTGACCAAATGAGCGCTGCATGTTAGTAAAAATGATCACGTGGTGATTTGGCCGACCGGCTTGCAGCCACTTTAAATAATTCGCTAAAAGGTCGTGCGTTCAAGAATCATGACGTGTGAACCGGCTAGCAATTGTGGGCCGGTTTTTTATTGCCTTGTGCAATGTTAAGTTCGATTAGTTTGGATAATGAAATGACAGAAAAGAAAAAATATCGCCCAGCGACAACACTGGTTCATGCAGGTACGACACGTTCGCAATATGGCGAAACATCCGAAGCGCTCTATCTGACCCAAGGTTTTATTTATGATAGCTCTGAATCTGCGCAAGCACGGTTCTTAGGTGATGAAGATGGTTACATCTACTCCCGCTATGCAAATCCAACTGTCGATATGTTTGAAAAACGAATGTGTGCCTTAGAAGGCGCCGAAGAAGGCAGAGCAACAGCCTCTGGCATGGCAGCTGTTTCGGCAGCTCTTTTATGCCAAGTCCAAGCTGGTGATCACGTTGTCGCAGCGCGCGCACTGTTTGGATCGTGTCGTTGGGTTATCGAAAAACTGATGCCTAAATATGGCATTGATATCACCCTTGTCGATGGAACCAAGCTCAGCAATTGGGAAGAAGCTATTCGCCCCAATACCAAAGTAATGTTTTTAGAAAGTCCAACCAATCCAACACTCGAAGTTATCGATATTGCAGGTGTTGCCAAACTTGCAAATCAAATTGGTGCAAAACTGGTGGTTGATAATGTGTTTGCAACACCATTGTTCCAAAAGCCATTGGAATTAGGCGCACATATTGTTGTCTATTCAACAACAAAACATATTGATGGCCAAGGTCGGTGTTTAGGTGGGATTATCCTGTCGGACAAAGAATGGGTCGATGAGCATCTGCAAGATTATTATCGTCACACAGGTCCATCCATGTCGCCGTTTAACGCCTGGACAATGCTAAAAGGCTTGGAAACCTTGTCACTGCGTGTCAATCAACAAACCAGCAGTGCGCTGGCTGTTGCAAATTTATTGGCTGATAATAATGCTGTGGCAAAAGTCATCTATCCGGGACGCGCAGACCACCCGCAAGCTGATATTATTGCAAAGCAAATGACAGGTGGCTCCACGCTTGTGGCATTTGAACTTAAGGGCGGCCAGGCGGCTGCCTTTAAATTCCAAAACGCTCTTGATATCATTGCGATCTCAAACAATTTGGGCGATGCAAAAAGCTTGGTAACGCATCCAGCAACCACAACGCATAAAAACTTAGCCGCAGAAGATCGCGCAGAGCTTGGCATTAACGAAGGCACTGTTCGGGTCTCTATTGGCGTTGAAGATGTCGATGATTTACTTGAAGACGTGGAACAAGCACTTAGGAATTTGTAAGACTGAAATATCTTATAAGTTAATCTGATAAACTATTGGCCAAGGCTTAATCGCCTTGGCCAAATTCGTTCCATGCCAACATGATGCGCGAAAATGCTGTGTAAAAACATATCGTAGCAAACACATAAGCCACCACTTCAAACCAATTTGGAAACAAGCAAAAGATCGAAAACACGATAAATGTTTCACTAGCTTCTGCGATCCCTGTGGTGAAATAAATCGACTTTTTGCCGCGCACTTGAGTGCTAATATCTTTCTTTTCTGCCAGCACGGAATAGGCAAGAAAACTTGCCCCGTTCACATAAAATGAAAATAGCAAAACCGCACCGGCAATCGCGTTATTTGCCGGATCATGGATGATAAATGCAAGTGGAATGGCGCCATAGAATACAAAATCTAGAACAATATCCAAAAAGCCGCCAAAATCAGTTGATTGACTATGACGGGCAACAGCTCCGTCCAACCCATCCCCACCACGGCTTAACAGCAAAAGAATGAGACCTGTGATCATGTAACCAAAAATGATAAAGCCAGCGGCGATCATACCAATGACAAAAGATGCAATGGTCACCGTGTTTGCGGTGATACCTTTACTGGCCAAAAACGCACCTGTTTTGTCGAGCGTAGGATCGATTAATTTGCGTGCGGAACCATCTAACATTATAAAACCTCTTCATTTGTTAAGGGGTACATAAACCGAAAAAAAATGAACCGCAAATCATAGGAAATCATTTATTTGTGAGTGTCTGCGCCAAATCTTCTGCCTTGACCTTGTTGGCGTGCTATAGAATAAGGTGATTGAACCCAAAATAGTACGGATTTATGCATGTATCGGGCAACAACAAATGACATCGAAGTTGTGGTTGAACCATTTTATCTGGAGGAGCAATCCGAACCGGATGATCAGCGCTATGTTTGGGGCTATCATGTGAGTGTGACCAATCATTCAGCGCGTCGTGTTCAGCTGATCACGCGTTATTGGCATATCACGGATGAATTTGGTGTGATCGATGAAGTTGAAGGACGCGGTGTTGTTGGCGAAGAGCCTTATTTGGAAGTAAATGCCAAATATGAATATTCATCTGGATGTCCACTCAATGCACCGTCAGGAATTATGACAGGTCATTATCAGTTCCAAACCGATGAAGGTGAGATCTTTGAGGTGTTGATACCAGCATTTTCACTTGATCTACCGCATAAAAATAGAGTTCTGAATTGAACAATTTTATTGACTTCAGACCCGTCGTTCTAGTGACCGGAGTTTTGGTGACAACCCTTGGTGTTGCCATGTTGCTGCCGGCGCTTGTCGACGCGATTGTTGGCAATAGTGATTGGCAAGTCTTTGTCATCTCATCAGGGCTCACAGTCCTTGTTGGTTTGTTGATGTTCATCTCAACACGCGGCATCCCCAAAGGGTTGTCCACGCGGCAGGCTTTGTTGATGACGGTTTGCTCATGGTCAGCACTTGTGGCGTTTGGCGCATTGCCATTTGTCTGGTCAGGTGTTGTTGATAATTATACAGATGCTTTTTTTGAATCGATGTCGGGTTTAACAACCACCGGCGCAACTGTAATCACTAATCTTGAAACGGTGCCCCCTGGTATTTTGTTTTGGCGTGGCCTTTTGCAATGGCTTGGTGGCCTTGGTATCATCGTGATGGCGATCGCTGTTTTGCCGATGCTCCAAATTGGTGGTATGCAGCTCTTTAAAGCTGAAGCGTTTGATACGGCGGAAAAAATCTTGCCACGAACGCGTCAAATCTCGTCTTCAATCACCCTTGTCTTCATCGCAATAACAGGTCTTTGTGCATCGCTTTATGTCTTTGCAGGCATGGCGATTGATGATGCTGTGATCCACGCAATGACAACGGTGGCAACTGGCGGGTTCTCCACCAAAGACGGATCAATAGGCCATTTTGATAGTGCAATGATTGAAACTGTGGCCATTGTCTTTATGATTGCAGGCTCAATTCCGTTTATCTTATATGTGCAAATATTGCAGGGACGTGTTCAGCCCCTTCTTCAAGATCGCCAAGTTAGAGCGTTTTTTATATTCCTTGCCTTTAGCATTTTGATGGCGTGGATTATTGCAGATGTTGGCGGATTTCATGTCGGTCTTGAAGGCCTGCGCTATGCAGCTTTTAATGTGGTATCCGTCGTCACAGGCACAGGCTATGCGTCCACTGATTATGGCGCATGGGGCGCACATTCCGTTACGTTCTTCTTCCTCATTATGTTTGTGGGTGGCTGCGCTGGGTCGACATCTTGCGGCATAAAAGTCTTCCGCTTTCAGGTTCTGTTCCAAGCGGTTCGTATGCACCTTAATCAAGTCATGTATCCTAGTGGCGTTTTCCGGCCAATGTTTAACCAGCGCCCCATTCAAAAACAGGTCATTGCATCTGTCATGGCGTTTTTCTTTTTGTTCATCGCCTCTTTTGTCGTGCTGGCTTTGGGGCTAAAATTGACCGGATTAGACACAACAACTGCGCTCTCTGGCGCAGGGTCTGCCTTGGCAAATGTTGGCCCGGGTCTTGGTGATATCATTGGGCCTTCGGGCAATTATGCCGAGCTGAACACCACAGCCAAATGGCTTTTATCTGCCGGAATGTTGTTGGGTCGTTTAGAATTGTTCACGCTGCTTGTGCTGTTCTTGCCAAGTTTCTGGAGAACTTAGGCTCTTCCTGATAATCTTATATCAAATCAGCCTGATGATTCGCATCATCACAGAGCTTTAACAGTCAAATTGTTGCAAGGAATACGTATGAGCAAGGAAATGTTATCCAAGCGGATTGATCAGGGTCGTGGTGCGCAAAAGGCAGATATTGTTCTTAAAAACGGCCGCTTTTTTGACCTTGTAACGGGCGAGCTTGTCCAAAGTGATATCGCTATCTGTGGCGATATGATTGTGGGGACATGCGAAGATTATAGTGGCGAAATCGAGATTGATCTGGAAAACCAGATTGTCGTTCCGGGTTTTATCGACACTCATTTGCACATTGAATCCTCGATGGTGACGCCTTACGAATTTGATCGCTGCGTCCTTCCTTATGGCGTGACAACAGCCATTTGTGATCCACATGAAATCGCCAATGTGATCGGTGCCAAGGGCATTGAATATTTTTTAAAATGCGCTGAAAACACGATCATGGATGTGCGGGTGCAATTATCAAGCTGCGTGCCTGCGACAGAGATGGAAACCTCCGGTGCGCGATTAGATGCAGAAAATCTAACACCTTTCATCACACATCCAAAGGTCATTGGGTTGGCCGAATTTATGAATTACCCCGGCGTGTTGTTCAAAGATGATAAGGTTCTCGATAAGCTTTTAGCATTTGCAGATTATCATATTGATGGCCATGCACCTTTAGTGCGCGGGTTGGATATCAACGGATATTTGGCAGCTGGCATCAGCACAGATCACGAGACCACAACGGCCGATGAAGCGATGGAAAAGCTTCGTAAGGGAATGCATATTTTGGTGCGCGAAGGATCAGTATCGAAAGACCTTCATGCGCTTGTGTCCATTATAACAGAACGCAATTCACCGTTTATAGCGCTTTGTACCGATGATCGGAATCCGCTTGATATCGCCGAACAAGGCCATCTTGATTATATGATCAGAACGGCCATAAAACTGGGTGCAGAACCTTTGGCTATTTATCGTGCTGCGTCCATTTCTGCGGCACGTGCATTTGGTCTCAAAGACCGAGGGTTAATTGCGCCGGGTTGGCGTGCAGATTTTGCAATTGTGGGATCGCTTGAGGAATGTGATGTCCGCCAAGTTTACAGCGCAGGACGCAAAGTGGGCGCAGATTTATTTGCGGATCGCAAAATTATTGAACCAGTGGGTCGCAATAGTGTGCAATCGCAAACAATCAGACCAGAACAGCTTGCAACGACATCAAGCGCGGATAAAACCCATGTCGTCGGTATTGTTGAAGGCAAGATTATAACCGAACATCTAACGCTAGATGTGATTGATAATATGCCGCGTGAACACTCCGATTTGGCCCGTGATGTGATTAAGATATCAATCATCGAACGTCACGGCATCAATGGAAATATCTCCACAGGGTTTGTCAAAGGCTTTGGATTGCAGCGCGGTGCCATAGCTTCCACGGTCTGCCACGATCATCACAATATTGCAGTGGTGGGTGTGTCCGATGAGGATATGGCAATTGCCGCAAATCATTTAGCTGACATTGAAGGCGGATTTGTCGTGGTGCAAGATGGCAAAATCCTTGCCGATGTTGCGCTTCCCATTGCAGGTTTAATGAGCCTTGAGCCATTCGAACATGTTCGGGATCAATTGATCGTGCTGCGCAAAGCTGCAAAGTCACTGGGCGTGACGCTTGAAGAGCCATTCCTACAACTTGCGTTTTTGGCCCTTCCTGTCATTCCGCATTTAAAGATTACTGATGTTGGCATGGTCGATGTCGATAAATTTCAAGTTATGCCGACTTAACCAGATTAGGCCCAAATAAAGGGCCTAATCTTTTGGGGCACTATTCGGCAGGTAGTACAGGCGATGTTTTGATTTTCTCCTGCCGGTTTTCGCGCATTTGACCAAACACGGTAATGAAGCTTGTTCGGATATCATAACCCACGCCCACCAATGCCGGAACCAGGAACAGTACCAAGAATGTTGAGAGTGCCAAACCAAACACAATTGTGATGGCCATTGGCAATAAAAACTGAGCTTGGCGACTTGTTTCAAACAAGAGAGGCAGCAAGCCACCAATTGTTGTCAGCGACGTCAGCATAACAGCCCGCAAGCGGTCTTGGCTGGCACCAATGGCAGATTGGGCGACACTATGTCCAAGGTTCAAGTGTTCTTTGAGACGGGCCACCAGAATAATGGAATCATTGACCAAAATTCCGGAAAGACCCAACAGGCCAATAAACGATAGGATCGTGAGCTTAAAGCCCATGATCCAATGGCCGAACACAGCACCAACAATACCAAATGGGATGATCAACATCACAGCAAGTGGATACCAGTAGCTACCAAAGAACCATGCAAGAATAATATAGATCACAGCAACCGCGATAATGGCACCAAGCTGTAGATCAGCAAATGCATTTTTTTGCTCTTCCGATCGTCCACCAAATGTATAGCTCACACCATGTTTTGCCACCAACGTATCTAACTCACCACCCGCAACAAGGGTTTCGGTCACTTTATCGGTTGTTGAAACATTATCATCAATATCGCCCGAAACAGAGATCGTTGTTTTCCCATCTCGGCGGCGGATGGATGCAAAGCCTTGACGTTCGCTTAGCGTGACAATTTCTGTCAGAGGTACAAATTCACCTGATGGGCCTTTAAGCGAAAGATTACGCAATGCGGCCATACCACTTTCACGCATTTCGGCGCTCACGCTTACGGTGACTTCATCATCACCACGGGCAAATCTAAACGGCACGCTACCTTCAAATGCATTGCGGATTTGTCGGCCAACACTTTCGATAGAAAATCCAACAGCGGATCCATAAGGGGTGAGTTGCATGATCAGTTCTGGCTTACCGTAAGGCAGGTTATCTTCCACGCCCGATACACCTTCAATGGTAGAGACCAATTGCACAATGTCATTGGCGGCAGCTTTTAACTGTTCAGAACTATCGCCCTGCAACCGAACTTCAATGTCACGACCTGGAGGGCCACCACGAGATTGGGCAACAGTGAACCGCCTCACGCCTGCAATATTCGGCACGCCAGAGCGCCATTCGCTTACAATATCTGTGGTGCGTACGGATCTAAATTCAGACGGAGTAAGTTGAACTTGTATACGTGCTTGCACAGACCCATTTCGGTTTGAAGCTCCAAATGTTGTAAAGACAGCACTGATCAGCTGTTCATTTTCATCGGTCAGCTGATCGTCAACTTTACGCAATGATTGCTCATAAGTTGAGATGGCGGCAAGGGCTTGATCTTCTGGAAGACCCGCATTGAAGACCACGATGCCTGTAATATTTTCAGCTTCGGGCGATGGGAAGAACACAAATTCTACCTTGCCAGATTTTATCAATCCAACTGCAAGCACCATAATCAATCCCGCAGAAAACGCGATGGTGACATAGCGCCATTGGAAAGACACGGTGACAATCCAGCGAAATGGATTATCACGAACCCAGTTGAACCCACGATCAAAGTTTTGGCGGAACCAGCTTTCGCTTTGAGCTTTTTCAAGGCGTTCTTCTTCGCTCATTTTGGCATAAGACCGACGGACAAATATCTCATTGATCAATGTAATGCCCAATGCTGCAACAACGCTCGATAGGATCATGTCACGAGCTGGAAGTATCATCAGTGAGCCGAAGAAGGCACGGATACCTTCAAATGGTTCGGTGCTGACAAAGGCCGATTGATAGATGTTGAACGCAAGGATGAATAATAGCAAAAGACCGAAGAACATCACAAAAGCGCGTAAGAGCTTCAAGATGATAAATTCAACAAGTGTAGCAAATACCAATGCCGAGATCGCGATGATCGCAGCTCTTATGTAAAACGGTTGCTCAAGCAATTGCGTCAGCAATGATGCAGAATCTTGCGAAGATGATCCAACACTAAAGCGGTTTAAGATCGCAGCAGCGGCGAGCGTTGTGACAAGTGCAATAAAAAATTGACGCCAATAGGACCAGTGAGCTGCTTTTTTTGCCCGTAAGGAATGGGCCAAGTGACCGGGTAGAATGAAGAAACATTCGACAAGGCTGGCCAAAAGCACAGCAATCACCACATAGGGCAATACACCCATAATCTGGCCAATTGTATCATTGATCAAAAGGATTGGGCTAAACGCTGCCAATGTGGTCAGCATGGCTGCCATTACAGGCGTCATCATCATACCCACGCCGTTTTCTGCCGCCGTTATGTGATCATCACCCATTTCAAGTCGGGTATTTGTATGTTCGCCAACCACAATGGCATCATCAACAATAATACCCAGCATCATAATCAGCGTAAACAGCGTAATCATGTTGATCGTTTGACCGATCATCATCATGACGCCGATGGTTGCTAAAAGCGCAATGGGAATACCTGCTGCCACCCAAAAAGCAATGCGGGCATTGAGGAAAATAAACAACATGATCACAACGATCACCAGACCACCAAGCGCATTATTGACCAAAAGCAATATGCGTTCAGAAAGCGCTTCTGAGGAGATGTTGTAAGTCTGTAATTCAACATTGGATGGAAGCTGAGGGCGAATTTCTTCTAAATAATCAAACAGAATAGCTGCTGTTTCAAGCGTATCGGCAGTGGGTGCGCGGCGAATATCAAGCTCGATAGCTGCAAGATTATCAGTTAAACCACGCGTTTGCGAGCTATCAAACGTTTCTTCAATTTGAGCGATATCACCCAGTTTAACTTTCTCGCCTGTTGGGAAAGACTTAATCTCCACATTGCGCAAAGCCTTAGGATCACGGGCATTGGCAAGGGCGCGGAGTTGACGCTCGATATCACCCTCCACATTACCTGACGGTAGGTCGCGAGAATTGGCAGAAATGATTTGTGAGATTTCAGAAACCGTTGTTGAAATGCGGCGGAGCTCGCGCTCGGGAACCGATATTGAGATTTCTGGCGACCGTAATCCGGTAAAATTAATTTTATCAATTCCGCGATCAATCAGGTCGTCACGAATACGTTTTGCCCAATCGCGTTTCACACTTTCAGATGCTGTGCCGCCAATGGAAATCTTAGCAACAGCGTCAAAGAATTGAGATTTACGAACTTGGGGCGTTTCAGAATCTTCTGGCAGGTTTCCGATAGCTTTGGCGGCAGCTTCGACTTCTGACAAAGCCTGTTGCATATCCACGCCTTCAGAAAATTCAAGCGTTATGGCGCCATTACCTTCTGATGCGGTGGATGTCATTTTATCAACGCCATTGATGAATCGTAATTCTGGTTCGGCAACCGATAAGACGTTGACCTCAACATCTTGCGCACTGGCACCGGGCCACGCAATAATCACGCCAATGGTTGGCCGTTCAACAGTTGGAAAAAATTGTGTGTTGATTTTTGCAATGGCAAATGAGCCAAATATAATCAGCAAAATCATCAAGAGATTTGCAGCATTTGGATGGCGGATAAATGTGCTGATAAGACCAGCCCATCCACTTTTTACCATATCTGCGCGAGATGTATTGAAAGCCTCAGATGTTTCAGAAGTCCCGGATGTATCAAAAGCCATTGATTATCCTCCCATTCCGCGATTAACAGCGCGGGGGCGATTTGGGTTTTGACCACGTGTGTTAGATTGGTTTTGACTACCAGACTTTTGGGCACCCGTATCACTGTTTTCGCCTTGGCCTTTGGCTTTATCCGTAGGTTTGCCATTTGGCCGACCGCTTGCGCCTGGTTGTTTAACGCGAACGCCTTCAGCGGCTTCCGTCAGGCGTGTAATCAATAAAAGATCACCATTGGCAATTAAGTTATTGGCATCGGGTGATGACGTGATAATGGCGCTGTCACCATCAAAGGCTAAAATCTCAATATCTCTCTGCGCAAGTTGTCCGTCTTGAGCAACAAAAACATGTGATTGATCATAAATGGCAGTTTCAGGCACTTTGATCGCGTCTTTATACATGCGATCAGGAACATTGATTTCGACAAATGCACCGGGGCGAATTTGAACTGCATGATCTGCAGGGTCAACAACTGCCACAACTTCGACACCGCCGCGGTCCGCAACAACGGTTGCACCAATCCGGTCAATCTTTCCTTGATAGGCGTAAGCAATGGAACCGATTGTCCAATTGATATCAACCAAACGGCCAATCAACGGGTCTGAATCCAATGCCATCCGGCCATATTGTGCGTTGGTCAGTGTGAAGCGAACTTCCAATGCTGCATCATCATAGATGGAGGCAAGCACATCATTTGTCCCAACGGAGCGACCAGGCTCTGCATTGGACGCAGAAATAATGCCGCTAAATGGTGCAAAGAGTTTTGTATTTTCCAAGCGACGTTCCGCTTCGCGAAGCTTCCAGTCAAGACGTTCAGCATTGGCCATCTGCTGTTCTTTTTGGGCTTCAGCAATCAGGATATTATTGCGTCTTAGATTGACCGATTGCTTGCGCTGCGAGACAATCAAAGTCCGGTCGTCCGCTTGTTTTTTCGTCAAAGTTCCAGAGCGTACCAAAGATTGGGCCCGCTCCAAATCGGCAGTTGCAAGCTCTAACTGTTCTTCAGCTGATGTAATCTGTTCGCTTTCAGATGCTAAGCGGGCATCGATCTCGCGAATGGCGCCGCTAACCTGCGTCAGGTTTGCCTTTGCTTCGATGATCGCACCTTCATAGCTGAAACGATCGACCTCAACTAAAAGGTCGCCCTTTTCAATGCGTGCACCGGCAGAAAGGTTCGGATTTACATTGATAATTTCGCCGCTCACCAAAGCGCGAAGATCAACATTGCGCGAGGTTTCAACTTGGCCATACACCAAGACGCTTGGTCTGTGGTCCGTACGTTCAACGGTCAATGTTTCAACCGTATAGGCTGTTTGTCGGAAAGGGCGCTTTTGCGGTTCTTCACGGCTAGCGGCCAATCGTTCCATCATGATGTAAGCGCCAATTAAAACAGCAGCCATGAGGATGATTTGAAAAATTGCACGGAAAAAAGTCATGAAAAATGACCGTTTTGTATCCTGTTGTGCCAGAGCTGTTTCTGAGGTTTGCGCCGTTGGTGAAGCTAACTGTTCAGAAGGTGTTGGTTCAGTCTTGACGGGTTGAGCGGCTATTGTAGTGTCAGCAGGCGCATCAGGTTTAGAATTTTGCTTGTTTGGTTCAGTAGGTTCAGGATTGGTTTTGTCTAGCATGTGAGTGTTTCCGTGGTGCTCATCTGATTTACACTAACTTTTAAAGCGACGCGCTCCAGTAGTCTTACTTAAGACATTGCTTAAGGTCTTACTTGTCTGCGCCGTTTCACATCACCCCAATATAGGGGCCAATATGTAACCTAAGGAAATCTTGATACAAGTTAACTTTTTGTCATGTTCGGTATGACGGCGAAATCGCAAAATTCCAAGACACGTGCAAACAGCCCATAAACGATTTACGGACTAAATCATAAAAAGGATTGTCAACAAAGGCTTATTGTCAACATATGGGTTAAGTCTCTGACTTAAAGACCAAACTCATCGGGTGTGAAAACATGATCAGTTGAGCAAAATTCGCATTTAACGGCAATTTTGCCATCAATGATATTCTGTGCCACATCATCTTTATCCATTTGAGTTAGGACACCCAAAAGTTTTTCGCGCGAACAGCTGCAATTGTCTTTCACTTCACCTGCCTCATAAACCCGAACACCGCGTTCATGAAACAATCGATACAGCAGGCGTTCGCTGCCAACTTGTGGGTCGGTCAGCTCGCTTGCCGATACCGTTTCCACAAGCGCTTTTGCTTCCAGCCATGCATCATCAATTTGCATTTCATGTTCATCAGCGCCCTCAGGTGCATCGCCGCCTGGTAAATCTGCTTGCTGCATACGTTCATTTGATTGCGGTAGAAATTGCACAAGCATGCCGCCTGCGCGCCACTGACGCGAGGTGGTGCCGTCCTCATCCTTGGCCAACAGTTCAGCCACGGCAAGTTTAATTTTTGTTGGTATTTGCTCAGATTGACGGAAATAACTTTCAGCCATTTCGGACAATGTTTCGCCGTTCATTTCAACAATGCCTTGATAGCGATGCATGTGCACACCTTGGTCAATTGTAAAAGCCAAAACGCCCTTGCCCAACAATTGATGCGGCAGGTTTTGATCAGAACTCAGTGCTGCATCAACTTTGTCTTTATCAAATTGAGCATAAGCACGAATGGAACTTGGCGCTTGGAAATCTGCGACCAATAAATCAACAGGGCCATCGCCCTTTGTTTGCATGATCAAACGACCTTCAAACTTCAACGATGTTCCCAAAAGCACGATTAAAACCATGGCTTCAGCTAACAATTGAGCAACAGGTTCTGGATATTCATGACGGGCTAAAATCTGATCGAGCATGGGCCCAATTTGAACCGCGCGGCCACGGACATCCAAACCATCAACCTGAAAAGGTACGACGTGGTCATCACCAGAAAGTTGAATATCGTGCGCGTTTTCAAAAGCGTCCATTTGGGTTCTCAATCTTATTCAAAAAGTTAAACTGCAATTCCACTGGATGCGCCAAAAGCGTGACTTGTTTTAGATCGCGCGTCTTTGGCTAGCATCAGGTTTCTTGCTGCATTCAGGGTTTTACAACATTGGATGCTTTGGGCATTTGGGGTTTGTGTCACCAAAATGCAATAGAGGCGTTGTCGGGCCTAAATTTTAAAGCACACCCATACACCATTCGATCACTGCCTTTTGCGCATGAAGACGGTTTTCTGCCTCGTCAAACACAACGGACTGCGGCCCATCAATCACTTCATCAGTCACATCTTCACCCCGTTTTGCAGGAAGGCAATGCATAAACAAAGCATCAGGTTTTGCATGGGCCATCAATTCTGCATTCACTTGGAACGGACGGAACGCATTGTGACCTTGCGCTTTGTGCTCTTGGTTCATCGATACCCATTTATCAGTAATCACACAATCGGCATCTTTAACAGTTTCAACAGCATCATGGCTCATGTTCACCGTTGCGCCATTATCTCGAGCCCAGTCAATATATCTTTGGATAGGTTCAGACCCAACAGGGGTTCCAATATTCATCGTGTAGCCAAATTTAACCGCACCTTCCATAAGTGAATGCGTTAAGTTATTGCCATCTCCCACCCAGCTTAAAGTTTTGCCCGCAATCGGACCGCGATGTTCTTCATAGGTTTGTATGTCGGCCATGATTTGGCATGGATGCGTGTCATCAGTCAGCGCGTTGATAACAGGAACTGTGGCATATTCAGCCATTTCCAATAGACGATCATGTTCCATAGTGCGAAGCATGATGATATCGACATAGCGAGATAGAACACGCGCCGTATCGGCAACGGTCTCTGATGAGCCAAGCTGCATATCAGTGCCAGACAACATCAAAGTTTCACCACCCAATTGGCGCATGCCCACATCAAAAGAAACACGTGTACGTGTGGATGGCTTTTCAAAAATCATCGCCATTACTTTGCCTTCAAGCGGACGATGGGCAATGCCGTTGACCAGATTTTCTTTTGTCACTTTTGCATGGTCAATCATATGACGCAATGCATCCTTGTTGATCTCAGCAAGGTCAAGAAAGTGGTTCATATTATCCGAAATAGACATGATGTATCCTGAAGAAATATCTAGTGTTGAGAGCTGGTTTTAAGATGTGATAGTGAGGTGTTCAATCGCGATAGACCCTCACGCGCTTCATCTTTGGACAAGTTAAGTGGGGGAAGCAGTCGCACAACATTGTCGCCTGCTGGAACGCCCAACAGTTTATTGTCACGCATCGCATTGAGGAGATCAATATTGGATGCTTTACATTTAAGCCCTAACATAAGGCCTTGGCCGCGAATTTCCTCAACCAAATCTGGGTAGGTGTCGATTAATTCGGCAAGACCTTGACGCAATACCAACGCAACATCTTGGACATGCTCCAAAAAGCCATCTTCAAGCACGATATCAAGAACGCCATTACCGACAGCCATCGCAAGCGGGTTGCCGCCAAATGTTGTGCCGTGTGTGCCGGGGGTCATGCTGTGTGCTGCAGCTTCTGTTGTCAGACATGCGCCAAGTGGAAACCCGCCGCCAATACCTTTAGCAACAGCCATAATATCTGGCGTGACGCCGGACCATTCATGGGCAAAGAATTTTCCAGTTCGGCCAACACCACATTGTATCTCATCAAAAATAAGCAAGGTGCCAGTGTCATCACATAATGCGCGCAAAGCCTGAAGGAATTCAGATGACATGTGTTTGACGCCACCTTCACCTTGTATCGGTTCAATAACCAGCGCTGCTGTTTTATCAGTCATCGCAGCTTCGAGCGCTTCAAGGTCATTTGCTGCAACTTGGGTAAAGCCTTGCGCTTTGGGACCAAAACCTTCGATGTATTTTTCTTGGCCACCAGCTGCAATCGTCGCTGTGGATCTGCCATGAAAGGCGCCAACAAACGAGATAACTTCATAGCGCTCAGGTTCGCCATTTGAGAAGTGATAATGACGCGCTGTTTTAATCGCGCATTCCATAGCCTCAACGCCAGAATTTGTGAAGAACACTTTATCGGCAAATGTATTTTCAACCAGACGATCAGCAAGCTTGGCTTGACCTTCAATTTGATAAAGGTTTGAAACATGCCACAACTTCTCAGATTGATCTTTCAAACATTCAATCAAATGTGGGTGGCAATGCCCAAGTGCGTTAACGGCAATGCCAGCTGTAAAGTCCAAGTATTTTTCATCTTGGTCTGTTGTTAGCCAAGCGCCTTCACCAGAAACGAAATTAACGCCTCCGGTTGGCAGAATTGAAAATAATGACGTGGCTGGTGCCATGTCCGCCTCCTATGTGAGAGATCAAAGTGAAAATTAAATGCAGCCAAAATTAGCGCAGGAAAATAAAAAGCCGCCCCAATCAGGACGGCTGCCTCCTTATCGCTTTTTCAGTATATAATGTCAAATGAGATTGTCGGCATTAGTCGGTGTCAACTTTATTTGTTAATTGAATTGGTTTTTCACCAGAAAACTTGGGTTTTGTGCTGCTATATAACAAATCTCAGTCTGAAATGCTGAATTTTCAATGTAAGTTGGGGAAAACTAAAAATTCCGAATCAGTATGAATCCTAGCCCCTTGTCACGGAGTCCCCGCGCCACTACCTTGTATTTAGTTGGAAAATAAGCGACGGACCCAGCTACCCAAACGTGTTGAGTTTTAGTGTGCCTGTTTGGCGCAAGGGTGATCGAGTCTGTTTTTATAAATGAATCGGAGAGATATTATGAGTTGGACTGATGAACGCGTCGAACAGCTCAAAAAACTGTGGGCTGAAGGTTTGAGCGCAAGTCAAATTGCTGCACAACTTGGTGGTGTTAGCCGTAATGCCGTTATTGGTAAGGTTCACCGTCTCCATTTGCCAGGTAGAGCAAAGTCGGGTGGATCTCGCTCCCCTCGTACAAAGCGCCCAGCAGTGGCTACAGCAACAGCTCCGCGCAGCACCGCATTTACTGCAGCACGAACAACTGCAAGCCCATCATCTCGCACAAGTGCTCCGCGCACTGGTAGCGGTGGAGGTGGTGGAGCGGCTGCAACAGCCATGCAAACTGATGTCAACGCTGTTGCATTTCAACGCATTGATACGCGCCCAATCGAAGATGTTGTCGTGCCAATCTCTAAAAAGTTGAAATTGATTGAGCTAAGTGAAGTGACATGCAAATGGCCTGTTGGCGATCCAATGCTGGCTGATTTCCACTTCTGTGGCAATGATTCAGATGAGGCTGCGCCTTATTGCACCTATCATTCAAAACTAGCTTATCAGCCAAGCTCGGACCGTCGTCGTTCTCGTTAATTTGAGATTTTGATATGTCGGTTAAATAAGATTGAACTTGACTTTTATACCGCTCTATCGAGATGATAGGGCGGTATTTTGCATAAATGGGGTGGGTGTTATGTTGAGAACGTATTTTTCAAAGTTAAATCTTATCATGCTTTTGGTTATTGGTGCTTTTGTGCTCAATGCATGCGCCACCTTATCAAAAGAAGAATGCCTGGCAGCAGATTGGCGCGTTATTGGTCAAAACGACGGTACAAACGGCTTTGCACCGCAAGAGCGTTTTGCAGGCCATGTTAAAGCCTGTTCCAAAATTGGGGTTACGCCGGATCAAACGCTTTGGAACCAAGGCTATCAATCAGGGCTTGTTCGTTATTGCACACCGACCAATGGTTTGAACGTGGGTGAGGCAGGTAAACCTTACGCAAATGTTTGCCCACTTGATAAATCGCCAAAGTTTATTCAAGCCTATAATTTGGGTAAAAAAGTTCATGATATTAGAGCATCGATTGCGAGCCGCAAAAGCTCGATCAGTTCACGCCAATCCCAAATTGATGAGAAAGTCAGATCTGGTGTGACTTTGACACCAGCAGAGCAAGTCGCATTTAAGTATGAGGTGGCTGAGTTAAGCCGCAAGAATTTAGATGATCAAGTTGAGATTTCAAGACTGAGCGGTCAATTGGCTTTGGCCGAAACAGACGTTCAAGACTATCGCTTAAAGCTCACAACGTACTAATTACCCTATAAAGATACAGAATGGGGCTCGCTTATGTGCCCCGTTTTTACGTGTCTTCTTTTTGAACTCGTCTAATGGCGTTTTAATCTCTTGGTCTTTGACATCGGTTCATGGGGTGTTTTCTCCCAGAGCTGTAATTTTCTTGGCAATTGCGATAAGGCTCGCCAGCCTGCAAATGACATGAGTATCCAATAAAGTGGTGGTAGAAGCAGCCATCTGCGTTTAATGGATTTCCTCTCATGCGGAATGAATGCCCGCCAGCCGACAAAGACAAATATCAAATAGCCGCCAATAAGATTGAATATATCGACCCCCATAAAAGCCAAATCTGTCGTTGCTATATTAGCAAACTGATGCGTTGTAATTTGGGACAATGTGTAGGCGATGAAGACAAATGCAAAAGGGTGCGCTAATATTGCAATCAACATGCCTGCCACTAAGATTTGCATCGTTATAAAGCCAACAAAACCAACCGAATTTGCAAGTTTTACCGAGTGACGCATCAAAACGAGCCAAGTTTGTATCCAGCCCTTGAGCCAACGTGTTCGTTGTTTTATCCAAATATCAATCGTGCTTGGTGCATGTTCTAACGTAGGACGACGAAGAGCACCGGTTCGATACCCCATTCGGTATAAGCGTATACCCAAATCAGCATCTTCAGTCACATTGCAAGGATCCCATCCGCCCGCTGCCAAAAGCGCAGATTTGCGAAAATGGTTAGATGTTCCGCCCAGGGGTATCGGAAGTCCATAATGCGCAAGCAATGGGATAAGACGCCGGAAAAGGCCTGAATATTCCAAACCGAAAAGCGCTTGCAGCCAGCCGGATGAGGTGTTTAAAATCACCAGCGGTGCCTGCATACAAGCTAGATCACCCCCCGATGCTCGAAACCAATCATAAGCTTCTAAGAGTTGATTGGGGTTGGGCTGATCTTCCGCATCATAAACCGCGATAAAATCACCGCGTGTGCCATGCATAGCATATTGCAAGGCTTTGGGTTTTGTCTTCGGTTGTATGTCTGGAACGATGACAATTTCAAACTGCGGACCAAGTGCACATGCCTTAAGTGCTGTTATGGTTTCATAATCATCATCCTCACAAATCAGTTTTATATCCAGCTTACTGGTTGGCCATTTAAGCCGGGTCATGGCTTTGATGAGTTGAGCGGCAATGGGCGCTTCTTTATAAAGTGCGATCAAGATTGTGTATGTTGGTAAGTCTTCTTCGTTCGGATGCGAACGAATTTTGGGTGCGTTGGCAATTGGGAAAAACCCCGCTGATAGTTTCAGCAAGCTGAATGATAAATACATCACAGATAAAACTACATGCAAACCGTTGAATAACAGGTCAGGCTCAAGAAAGACAAATACGAAAAAACTAGCTACAAACACACCAATAATGAAACTCTGCAAACTTGTTAGAAGATATTTAGCGCTCATATGGGGGTAGTTTTGTGGAAGCTCATCGATTGTTTTTTCTGCTCGTGCGTGGCTGTCTAAACGCCATACTGCTTCTCTGATGAGTTCAGGCGTTGTGATGGCAAAAGACGCTCTCAGTTCTGGTTTGGTTTCGAAAAGTTCTTGAAGTCGTATAAATTCTGCAATGGTTGGCGAGACCAAAGTGATGTTGTTCGAACCACAATCAAGTCTAAGTGGGCCTCGTCGCTTAAGCAGCACGTCTATCGATGCTGACTTGATGATTGAAGCTGGATTAATCTCGTCTTGATAGTCAAGCTCAAGCTCTGCTGCCAAGGTTCTAAAATGAGCTTCGGAGTTCAGGCATCCTTGCGCAATAAGTTCGATCTCAATAGAGGTTTGATAGCGTCTTGTTGCTGTTTTTGCTTGTTTTAAGGCGTAAGTTGAAAGTCCATTTTTTCCAAAATAATCAAGTTCCAAAACCTCGCCCATCGAATTTCTGATGTGCGAAAGTGTCGACATAGTTTCAGAATTTTTAATTAAATCATTGTCGCTGTCTTTGTTGAATGACATAAGTGAATAAGAACTCTAATCGTAATACACGGAATTGTTGTAGATGGTGTACTGTACATATATAAGTATAATTAAAAAAATACTACTAAATACACGTTTTGCGATATTAATACTTGTTTTTAACTTTGGTTTGGCTTTCGCACAAACGTCTATAGTACCGAACTACTTTGATTCCCAAGAGCGAATCCCAATCGGCGACCTATCGAAAATTGATCGATTGCGTTTTCTAACCACGGTTGATTTCCCTCCTTTTAGTTTTTTAGATCAAAATGGGCGCCTAACCGGTTTTCATGTCGATTTGGCACGTGCCATTTGTTCAAGTTTAAAGATTTTGGAGCGCTGCCAAATTCAAGGGTTGGAATGGGATAAGCTTGCTGAAACAATCAAAAATAAAAATGGTGAGGCAATTATCGCAGGCCTTGCGATTTCAGAAACATCTCGCAGTCAGTATTTATTTTCGCGGTCATATCTTGAGTTACCGGCACGTTTTGTAGCGCGTGCTGACAATACAACAGATCTTAAAAATCTCAACACAGACGAAACACAAATCATCGGTGTTTTAAAAGGAACAGCCCATGAGGCGATGCTCAAAAGTTGGTTCCCAACAACAAAACGACAATTGTTCACCAGCCAAGAAGACTTGCTCAAAGCGTTAGATCAGAAAAAAATCAACATGTTATTTGGTGATGGATTGCAGCTGTCCTTTTGGCTGCAAAGTGTTGAGGCCAAAAATTGCTGTAAGTTTGTCGGCGGTCCCTATCTGTCGCAGGATTTCTTAGGCGAGGGGCTAGCAATAGCCGTAGCCAAAGATAGGCCAGAGCTT
The DNA here is from genome assembly GCA_963974325.1 of uncultured Rhizobiaceae bacterium. Classification (GTDB taxonomy): domain Bacteria; phylum Pseudomonadota; class Alphaproteobacteria; order Rhizobiales; family Rhizobiaceae; genus Lentilitoribacter. The sequence continues at coordinate 53,775 of CAXBCW010000006.1, read as the reverse complement.
ATCAAAGCTATCAATTATGGATTGGCGACATTGGCTCGCGATGGCAAGTTTTCCGAACTATATCTTAGATATTTTCCAAATAGTATTTACTAACGGTTCTAACTTTTCCCACGAAATGGCAACATCAGTGTCCAAAGCAATTTTGAGCTTTGACGACCACGAAATTCGTTGAGCCCAATTCCCATTTTTTCATGACCCAATTTAGGTTGAGCATTATAGGTTGAGAATAGGCGATCCCAGAATGAGAAGTTAAATCCATAATTGGAATCCGTCTCCACATGGTCTGTCGAGTGGTGGACGCGGTGCATATCGGGGGTCACGAATATTGGTCGAATAAATCGATCAATGGATTGTGGCAGTTTGATATTGGAATGGTTAAACATCGCCATGCCGTTCAACACAATTTCAAAGACCAATACAGCAGCTGCGGGCGCGCCCAAAAGTGCGATAATGAGAATTTTCCAAGCCATGGATAATACGATTTCTAGCGGATGAAACCTCAAAGCTGTCGTCACGTCAAATCCATTATCAGCATGATGCATACGGTGGATACGCCATAAAATTGGCCATTTATGACTGACCAAATGCTCAAGCCACACAATGAAATCAAGCACAACAAAGCAGATGATACCGGCAATGATTGGTGGCACGCTGATCAGATTAAACAGGCCTATATTTTGACCTTCCAACCACAATGCAGCGCCAACGGCAGCCGTTGGAAAGATCACCCGTAGACATAAAGATGACAACACGACCATAGAAAGATTGGTGAACCATCGCTCAGTTTTCATTGCGCCGCGCATCTCATCCCGCTCAAGCCGAGGATGAACCAGTTCTATAATCGCCATTGCGATCAGAACGGTAAGAAAAACGGATAATCGGATTGTCGGCTCTGAAAGTCCAAAAAATGACATGATACTAATCCATCGAAAATGATATCTTCAAGTTCTATACATCAGCAGGTATTAAAATGCACTACAATCAAACGTGATCAGATAAATCCAAACGTGATCACGTAGCTCTTATCGGCTGAACGCGATCACAAAGACTAGACAGTCTGCTTGCGAGCTAAGAGCTAGCGTTGCGATATCGTGCAATGGCACTGCGTTCCAATGCGGCGCAGGTCAATTTATCAAGGCCAAGACGATCACGAAGAAGTTGCAACAAACGTATTTCTTCGACTTTGACATCATAATCGGCTGACGCAATTTCGACCCCAATAGCGTAAGCTGTGTCATGCAAGCGCTGCGGAACAACTTCTTTGATGATTTCAAGGACGATGTCTAAGCCTTCTGGCTCGGACAATAGCTCATGGCAAGTCTGTGCCGCTGGCATGATATCAGCTTCATCGAACTGATCAAACACCGGCCAAAACTGAACCAAACGACCAATTCGAGCAAGCTCTTTATCATCCATATGGCGATCAACCGCTGACATGGTGACCATAAGATAAATCAGGCCTTCTTGAACTGTAATACTGGGTATCATGAACTCATTCTCTCTATTTGGAGGCTTTTATATTTACCTATAGATAGTTATCATAAGGCTTAATTTTCAGGGCTTAAGGTCAAAAAATTGTTAAAGAATTGGACGTTGATTCTATTGACTTGCCCATATGATACGGGCGGTCCAATCAATTTCTGTTTTAGAAAATTGACGATTGGGATGTTCAGGATTAACTGACAATAATTCAATTGAGGTTGTGGTATCACGAGCCAAAATCTTAGCCATGACTTCACCCTCTTTGGTGCGAACAACTACCCTGTCACCTTTGCGGACTTGGGCTGAGGGTTCAATGATTAAAACATCACCATCTCTGTAAAGTGGCATCATAGACTCGCCTTGGATTTCGAGCGCATACACATTTGCTTTTTGCGTTTGGCTTGCCGGAAAATCAACTTGCTCCCAGCCTTCTCCCGCAGGAAAACCTGCATCATCGAAAAATCCACCCGCTCCAGCTTGGGCAAAACCTAGTAATGGAACGCCACTTTGTTGCGCTGGAAACGCGCCACCGGGCAAGCCATCATAGTCATGTTGCGCCGGGTCCCCAACCAGATTTGCAAAGTCATGAAATGGTGTTTGTGTCGCATGAATTATTTTTGATATTGATTCTGTGGATGGCCATCGAAGATGCCCGTCCGCACCTTTTCGCTTCGATTTATTAAACGACGTGGGGTCCAAACCAGCTAATCGGGCAAGCCCAGAAGGGGACAAATTGTGCCGAGATGCAAGGGCTTCAATCGCTCCCCAAATGTGCGCATGTGATAACAATGTAAACTTGCTCCAATAGAGTTTTCAATCAGTTTTTCACCTGATGAACCTAGCTCTCAGATGGGTGGGTGTAAAGAAAATAGGAAAAATATCCCTTTATAAATAATCAAAAAAGGTATTAAAAGTTGTGTTTTTGGCATAATACACGTGTATTTGAGTAAAAAGACACGCAGATTGGTAAGTGTAAGAAGACCAAGTTCCGGCAAGGTTCACTTGTTAACCGTATAAATGTTGCATTATCAGGCTCAAATATGGTTAATAAATGCAAAAAGTAAGATTAGTTAACGGCTTGTTTACCATGTTTCGACGATGTTGCAGAAGTTAAGATTGTGAAAGTGATTTGTTTTACGCCTCATTGCCGTTCGAAAAACGGGTTTAATATGAAGAATGTAGAACAGATCAACCCGAACAACTGGCGCCAACAGGTGAGATGAGCGATAGCATGACCGGACACAGATCAAATAATTTCAATTCAGATTCACAAGAGACGACTCTTGATACTTTGAGCCGTACAATTGAAGATTTAGAAGAAAAAATTCTTGGTCGTTCGAAATCTGGCCCCGCTCATTTTACAATGCAGGCCCCAATACAGGCGCAAGCACACAACCATGTTCAGGCTCAAGCCTATCCTTCATCGGATCATTCAATGGGCGAACAAATCAGAGCCCGTCAGCAAAGTCTGTCCGGACGGGACAATCGCGCACATTCAGCTGCATCATCTCCTGCTCCGGCTCCTGCTTCGTCTAATCCACCACTAGCTCAAGCTGGCCAACGTCCAGCACCACATTTTCAATTGAACCGCACAGGTGGTCAGCCAGCCCAAAGAGCTGCCCAGTCTGCACCAATTCCACAAATGGCGTCGCAAGCTGGATCATCCGGACAATCAGGTTTGGCGTCGCATGAAATTTCAGCGATACTTGGACAATTGCGTCAAGAGCTAAAACAAGACATGCAATCAACTTTCCACAATGAGCTGGGTCATATTCAGTCTGAAATGAGCGCCTTGCGTTCATCTGCAACAGATCCAAGTGTCCCCGCATCCATCGGCGCTGATTTGGAACAAATCGCCTTTAGTTTAAAACAGCTTGAAACTCAAACACCACCAGAAGCAACATTCATCGCAGGTGGTGAGTTAGATTCGCTCCGTCTTGAAGTTGATAGCCTGCGCACACTTGTTGATACTGTTGCAAAACAAGAAACATTGATTGGGTTAGAAAACCGTTGGGGCGCAATTGAAGACACGCTCAGTGGATTTGATCCAAATGTCATGCATGGCGAATTAGCCAATCTTGCAATGCGCCTTGAAGATATCCGGCACGTAATGTCAACCATGCCGCAATCTCATGCAGCTTTGGGGCCGCTTGAAGACAAAGTTGAGATGATTACAAATGCTCTTGCAGAGCTTATCAATCGCCCTCAACAAATGGATCAAAGCAGTCAATTTGTTGAGCTAACCAACCAAACAGACGCAAGACTAAGCCAACTCGCACAACAAATGGAAGCCCTGTCGCAACGCAGTGACCAAGGTATGATCGATCATGGTTTGGGCGAGCGCATTGAATCAATTTCCAGCCGTTTAAATGATCTTGCTGAAGACAGAGGATTGAGCGGTCTTGAAGAACGAATTTCAAACCTACAATTAAGCCTGCAGTCTAATCTGGCCACTAATCAAACCCTTACACATTCACCGCAGCTTGATGAACGTTTGGTCGAGTTGGTTAATAAAGTGGATGCATTAGATAGCCGCGCAGCCTCTGTTGAGAGCACCGGCATCGATAAACTTATGATGCAGCTGTCTGAAGTTGCACAACGTTTTGAAGAAAAACAAGCCAGCACTGATATTCCAGGTATTGACCGTTTAGAACACCAACTTGCAGCCATTGCAAATCGTTTAGATCAAGCACCTGCGGCCACAAATGATGTCAATTATCAGGGGCTAGACATCCCAATCGCGCAATTGACTAAAATTGCTCAGCGTTTTGAAGACAAGCCCCAAGCTCCGGTTGAGCTTCCAGGTTTGGAACGCTTAGAGCACCAGCTCACAGCAATTGCTGAACGGTTAGATCATACAAATGATGGACCTTCGGCGCAATTTAATACAGATAGCCTGCAAGAACAGATTGCTCAACTCTCGGAGAGAATTTCAGGAACTAATGTTGATGATGTTTCAGAAACGCTCGCAAATTTGCAAGAGCATTTAAATACCAATGATGAATATGTGCTAGAAGCCGCTCGCCAAGCAGCCGAAGCAACGCTTGAAGCCTATAATAACTCATCTCATGCTTCTTCTGTCGCAGCGCCTGCGCAAGATAATCAAATGATGGCTGCGTTAACCTCAGATCTGAAAGATCTAGAGAGCCTATACAGATCATCAGATAATCGCAGCTCGCAAGCCTTTGAAGCTGTGCAACAAACTTTGATCAAAATTGCAGACCGCCTAGAGCATATGAGTGTTGCAGCACCAACTGCCCAAGCTCAAATGCCAAGTACAGAACAATTGAGCGTTCATGATCATCAGCCATCGGTTAATCCACCATCGCGCGATCTACAAAATCAAGTTGAAGCGGCGGCCTCACAGTTCCGGCAGCCTGTCGACCACAGCCAAGATTATCATGATGACTTGATCCAAGACAACTCAGCACGAGGGGCCAGCTCACTATTGGCGGGACTTACAGGCAAAATCAAACGTGATAAATCAGCACCTGTCGAGCAAGAAGCACCTATACAAGCGCCTGTTTCGCATCATGTTTCTGCATTGGATGAGCTTGAAAGCGAATTTGCTGATGAGCCGCTAGAACCAGGATCTGGTGCGCCAGATATTAATTCTATCATGCAAAAAGTGCGCGATGTACAAAGAGCGCGCGCCACCCAACCAAATCCAGAAGTAGATGGTTCTGCGCGACAAGCCGAGCCAAATGATTATATAGCCTCAGCCCGCAGAGCCGCAATGGCAGCTGCTGCCGAAGTTGGTTCGGTTCCTGCCGATGATCAGAAGCCAAAAAAATGGAAACGTAATCGCGGACAGAGTCTAGAGCGTCCGGAAGGCGAAAAGGGAAAATCGCTTATTCGTAAGCCGGTTCTGATTGCAGCTGGCGCGATCTTGCTAGCGATGATGGCTATCCCATTGGCAATGAACTTTATCGGATCTGATGATGTAGCTCCTGAACCACAAGTCACCGAAGCTGTTCCTCAAACTGATAATTTAGATGGTACTGGTTTGAATGGCTTTAATGATGGCGGCACTGGTGGTGGCATTGATGGCGGCATTGGTAATAGTGCTTTGCCAAACGAATTGAGCATGTCTAAAGACATGAATGAAACAGGTACGATTAGCGAATTTGGTCCACGTGTTATCAACACCAAAACAGATGATCTGCTTGCAGGTCAATTGGACGTGCCAAACCCACTTATGGCACCTGATCAATTGGACCAACCACTTATCGATGAAGGCAATTTAACAACAGATGTTGTGAATGAATTTGATGTGAGCCTCTATGCAGAAGCTGCAGAATTGGGCGATGCAATCGCTCCAATCGCGCTCAAGCAAGCCGCACTCACAGGCGACCCTGTTGCGCTTTACGAAATTGGTTCACGTTATACAGAAGGCCGTAGAACACCGGTTATGCTGGATAAAGCAACGAAATGGCTTAAATTATCAGCAGATCAAAATTTTGCACCAGCACAATATCGCTTGGGTAATTTTTATGAAAAAGGCACTGGCGTAAATCGTGATATCGAAAAAGCCAAAGGCCTTTATGAAGCCGCTGCCGGTAATGGCAACATCAACGCCATGCATAATCTTGGCGTGCTATATGCATCCAATGGCACTGTTGGCGACTTTTCAAAAGCTGCCGAATGGTTCTTAGCTGCCGCCGAACATGGTGTGCGTGATAGCCAAGTCAATATGGCCATTTTATATGCGCGCGGCGAAGGCATTCCTCGTGATCTTGTTGAATCCTATAAGTGGTTTGCAATTGCAGCCAATGAAGGCGACACAGATGCAGCGCTAAAACGCGATGAAGTGTTCAATGCATTGCCAGAAGATCAGGGTGTGCTCGCCCGTCAAAAGGCAGAGAGTTGGAAAGTTACAACACCAGATTTGATCGCAAATAATGTTCAAATTCCAGATTCATGGATTGGTAAAGGCACAAATACAGCCTCTATCGACATGAAAAAAGCCATCAAAAATATTCAAGGAATTTTGAATAATAATGGTTTTGATGCGGGCAAACCAGATGGTGTCATCGGTGCAAAAACAAAAACCGCGATCAAAGGCTTTCAAAATTCAATTGGTATGAAAGCTGATGGCGAAATTACCGATAAGCTGGTGCAGGAATTGCTCAAACGTAACGGCTAAATCGGATAGGTTTCAACCACGCATCTTAAGCGCATGCACTGGGTAAATTCGATCTTTTCCCAAAATATGAGCGTATAGATTTTTTGGATCAAACAATCCATGAAATGCTTTATGTGATAGGGATAATCCACCGGTTGTTGCGCCAAATGCAGGCATAATCAACCGGCTTCCATCTGTTGCAAAACAAGACCGTCGCACAGATTTCCCGCGCCGCGATATAACCGCAGCGGGGTGCAAATGTCCCGAGATTTCACCAAGAGCATTATCTTTTGATGGTTCATGACGGCAGGTCAGTGTTTCAACGATATACTCATTGATAAACTGGCCCTCAAGGTCCTTTGGTGGTTCAGCGTCATGGTTTCCTGAAATCCAAATCCATTCACGACCAGCTTGCAGCGCGACCAATTGTTGGTGATACTTATCTGGCAAATGTAGTGAGCCATCAACATCGTGAAAACTATCGCCTAAGCTTATAAGAACCTTTGGATCGTAAACTTTGATACAGGCGGTTAAGGCGTTCAACGTGAGTTTGGTATCATAGGGCGGATGCAAAAATCCACGCCGGGCAAACGCTGCCCCTTTTTCCAAGTGCAAATCTGAAACAATCAATGTTTGACTATCGGGTAGATACATAATCCCCCGATGATCCAACACAATCGTTGAGCCGTTCAGTTCGGTCTCGATGGCAGTTATTTGAGTTCCATCATTGATTTTGTGATGAATGATATTCACTTTGAACCACCCATGGCTTCAGATAAAATATCATCGGCAGCTTCTGCCAAAATGCTTTCTTGCGCCTCTCCATTGACCGTTTCGCGACCAATTTCCAACATGATGGGCACGGCAAGCGGTGATATTCGGGCCAGTTTTTGATGCACAATACGTCCTTTGATTCTCAAAAGCATATCGCTTAATCGCCGAATATCCAACAATCCTGTTGCTGCATCACTGCGCGTTGCTTCCATCAGAATATGATCAGGTTCATGACTGCGCAAAACATCATAAATCAGATCGGCTGAAATGGTGACCTGGCGCCCCGTTTTTTCTTTGCCCGGATGCCGTCTTTCAATCAAACCAGAAATAACAGCGCAATTTCTAAAGGTGCGTTTTAATAACCACGATTCATCAAGCCATGCTTCCAGATCATCCCTCAACATATCTTCATGAAAAAGCTCTGCGGATGATAAAAGCCCATTGTCCAACAGCTCACCAAGATCGTCCATAGCCCATATTGCCAGTGCATAATCTGTCGCCACAAATCCAAGCGGCCGCGCATGCATACGTTCCAAACGTCGGGTCAAAAGCATGCCCAATGTTTGGTGTGCAAGCCGACCCTCAAATGGATAAATCACCATATAATGTTTGTCAGATCGGGGAAATGTTTCCAATAAAAGCTCATTATGCGATGGTAATTTAGACAGCCGCTTTTGCAGTTCCAACCATTCGCGTACTTGATCAGGCAATTTGGTCCATTGCTTTGGGTCCATCAGCAATTTCCTCACCTGCTCGGCAAGATAGGTCGATAATGGGAATTTACCCCCCGCATAAGATGGAATTTTTGGTGAATTATCAAAGGTCTTTGACGCCAAACATTCATTCTCGCGAATACCTTCAAAGCGCAGTACTTTTCCGCTGAACAGAAACGTATCGCCTTGGGTGAGTGTTTCTAAGAAATATTCTTCAATCGCTCCCAAGCTTGGACCACCACGACCAATCGACCCATTGGTTTTGCGCTTTGTTAAGCGAACACGCAACACGGGTGCCTCGATGATCGTTCCAATATTCAGTCGATATTGCTGGGCAATTTGAGGATTGGAAATACGCCACGTATCATCAGGTGTTTTGCGAATGCGTGCATATCGCTCATAGGTTTTAAGCGCATAGCCACCTGTGGCCACAAATTCTATAATCCTTAAAAAGGTCTCGCGATCCAAATAAGCATAAGGAGCAGCGGAGCATATCTCTTCATAAAGTTCATCCTCATAAAAGGGTTTTGCGCAGGCCATCCCAAGCACGTGTTGCGCCAATACATCGAGCGCACCATCCAACAGTGGTGGCGTATCTTGTGCGCCCAGATAATTTGCATCAAGAGCTGCTTGGCATTCCATCACTTCAAATCTATTTGCAGGCACCAAAATGGCTTTACTGGGTTCATCCATCCGGTGATTTGATCGTCCAATTCTTTGGGCCAATCGGCTTGCACCTTTTGGCGCACCAATGTGAATGACCAGATCTACATCACCCCAATCAATCCCCAAATCCAGCGTAGATGTTGCAACAACAGCGCGCAAAGCATCCCGCGCCATAGCAGCTTCTACCTTGCGTCTTTGGCCCGCATCAAGTGAGCCATGGTGAAGTGCGATCGGTAAATTATCTTCGTTTAATGTCCATAAATCTTGAAACAGCATTTCTGCTTGGCTGCGGGTATTTACAAATAATAATGTTGTTTTATGAGCTTTGATTTGCTCATAAACCTCCGCCATTGCATAGCGCGCACCATGACCAGACCATGGAATGCGCATGGCAGATTCTAAGATTGAAATATTGGGTTTAGCGCCACCCGTGACATGAATGATAGCAGCTTTCGATGCCGTATCTTTGTTTTGCGGGACAAGCCATTTTTGCAATTCCATAGGTTCTGCAACTGTCGCCGATAGGCCGATGGTTTGCAGATCTGGCGCATGGCGGCGCAGCCTTGAAAGCGCAAGTGACAAAAGATGACCGCGCTTTGATGTGACCAGCGAATGCAATTCATCAAAGATAATATATTTGAGATCTTTGAAAAAAATCTCAGCTTGGCCGTTTGCCAGCAATAGCGAGATTTGCTCAGGTGTCGTCAGCAAAATATCAGGCGGATCAAGTTTTTGGCGTTGGCGTTTGTGTTGCGGCGTATCACCGGTACGGGTTTCGATTTTGATCGGGAGTCCCATCTCAGCGACAGGTTTTGTCAAATTCCGCTCAATATCAACCGCAAGTGCTTTCAATGGCGATACATAAAGTGTGTGCAAACGCGGCCGAACCATGCCGGGTTTATGAATTTCACGATTGGAAAGATCGGTAAGAGAGGGCAAAAACCCTGCCAAAGTTTTACCAGCCCCTGTTGGCGCAATGAGGAGCGTGGATTTTCCATTATGTGAGTTTTCAAGCAGTTCCATTTGATGCGGACGAGGTTGCCAGCCTTGGGTATCAAACCAATTTTGAAAAATATCGGGTAAAATGTGGTGTGAAATACCCATAATAAAGAAGAATCGCCTTATTGTTCGGCACAAAGCTACGTTGCGACGTTGATCTATGCAAGCGCTCAAGACATTATTCCTATGCCCTGCCAGATCAATTTACTTGCATACCGGCCCGCGCATCATTATGTCAGGGGAAATGATAGGAGACATGACATGTCAGGACGAATGAACAATTTTCTCGGTGATACACTTGGCCGTACAATTTTAAAATTGGTCGTTATTTCGTTTGTCGTCGGTGTCATCATGGCGGCTATGAACTGGTATCCGTTAGATATTTTATATGCGGTTCGCGATTTCATCACGCGCATTTGGGAACAGGGCTTTGCCGCACTTGGCAGGTTTGGCGAATATTTAGCATTGGGCGCTGCAATCGTGATCCCAGTGTTCCTTTTGCTCAGAGTTCTCAATTATCGTAAAAACTAGTTGGGTCTTGTGAGCCAACCCACCCAATCATCTCCAAAGGACGCTTCAGACGTCCGGCCATTTGAAGTCACCAGTAAAAGCGTTTTTTCAATCGCAGTACCAATGACGCTTGCCTTTATGACAACGCCGCTTTTGGGTATGGCCGACACTGCCATTGTTGGCCAATTTGCCGATGCCGCATTAATCGGTGGTTTGGCAATCGCAACGCTGATATTTGCTCTACTGTTTGGCATGTTCAATTTTTTGCGTGCAGCAACAACGGGTCTCGTTGCCCAAGCCTTAGGGCGGGATGATGCTATTGAGCAGCAAGCTGTTTTTTGGCGTTCAATGACCATCGCAGTTTTGGCAGGGTGTGTGCTCATTGCGTTGTACCCACTCATCTTATCAACTGGTTTGTTTCTTATGGATGTAAGCGCAAATGTATCAAGTGCAGCATCTGAATATTTCAAAATTAGAATGTTCTCTGCACCCGCCACATTGATGAATTTTGCAATTTTAGGCTATGTTTTGGGTAAAGGGCAGGGGCGATTGGGCCTTCTTTTGCAGACGCTGATTAATGGGTCCAATATTATCTTGTCATTCTATCTGGGTCTTACATTGCAATGGGGCATTCAAGGCGTTGCCTATGGTACATTCTTTGCAGAATATTTAGGTGTTATTGTTGGTCTGTTTGTCGGTTTACGAAGCTATAAACACGCCGAACGGCCAGAGTTCGCATACATTTTTAATGTCCAAGCCTCCAAAAAACTCATGGCGCTCAATGGCGATATCATGATCAGAAGCCTTGCTTTGGTCGGCGCATTTGCATGGTTCACCCGTGTGGGTGGCCAGTTTGGTGATACAACGCTTGCAGCAAACGCAATCTTGATCAATTTCCTTCTGCTTGCGGGATATTTGCTCGATGGTTTTGCAACAGCTGCAGAGCAAATGGCGGGACGGGCCATCGGCGCCAATTATCGTGAGGGCTTTATGAAAACCGTAAAGCTTACCCTTTTGTGGGGCTTTGCATTGGCTGGAATTATGATGTTGGTCTTAATCGCCTTCGGGCCTTTGATCATCAATATCACAACAACAGAACCGGTTGTTCGCGAGATTGCTTATGAATATTACCTTTGGGCAGCCCTTATATCAGTAACAGGTGTTTTGGCATTTCAAATGGATGGTATTTTCATCGGTGCCACATGGTCATCTGATATGCGAAATATGATGTTGATTTCTCTGGTTATTTTCGTCGTGGCCTCAATTTTACTTGCTGATATTTGGGGCAATCATGGTCTGTGGTTGAGCCTTAATCTATTCATGCTGATCCGTGGTGTATCACTTGGTATGATTTTACCGCGAAAAATTAAAACTATTTTTTCAATTTAGAAGTCTTTGTTTTCTTTGAATTATTATCATCGTTTGGGATAAAAACCTAAAGGATTGTTAACCATGTTTGGTTACCTATTGAAGGGTAAGAATTTGGAGTCATCGATGTTCAAGACGGGAGTGTTTTCTTTAACACAAGATCCACGTACTGATAAAACAGTGCGATGCGGATCCACGTCTTCGCGTCAGTGTGCCAAGCTGTTCATGAGCGCAGCGCTTTGTTCGGTGTTTTTACTCACAGCTCAAAGCTCAATGGCCGAGGAATTGCCAATCCCAATTCCCAAACCCAAAATTGAAACTGTTGATCTTGATGAAGGCAGTAAAACAGGTAATTTTTTCTCTAGATTTAAAATATTTAAGCGGAACGATGCATCAAAATTTGTTGCAAAAAAAGCAAACGCCAAATCAAAACGCTCCGTCAAATATGAAAAGTCTACCCATGAAAAATTGGTGTCCGCTTTTAGCAAAAAGAAGTTAGCGCCAAGTCACGAGACTACGGCATCTGTGCCAAAACCTACGCATAAATCAAGCTTTCAATCCTATTCCAATCGGGTGAGGAATTCGGTTCCGCATCCTGCCGTCAGAACGTTAGAAGAAAAAGCACCAGAATTTGAGTTGCGCGGCCTCCTAACCGAAGTCGTTGACCGTAGCGAAACGATCAAAATCGCAGACACTCAGGTGAAAATCGCTGATATTAAAGTTTGGAAAGAACTTGCAAGGTTCACTCCGACGATCAACGTCACATTGGATACGTCTTTATCAGGCACGGGTATTTATAAGATACCCAATGGCATAAGTTCATCAGAACTTAGTTTTGCATTATCGATGCCTGTATTTACCAGTGGTCAAAGAATTTTTTCCCTGCGTGCAGCAAAAAGCAACAAAATGGCTGCACAAAACCAAGCTGAAATTGCACGCAATGATGTCATGGGAGAGACAATTTCTGTCTACTTGCAATATTTGCAAACCGAAAAGACAATTCGTCTTCTAGGCCAAAATGTTGGAAGCTTGCAAACGCTGTTAACCGCCGTTCGAAACCGTGAAAAACACGGTATCGCAAGCGCCTCAGATGTGGCTTATGTGCGCGCAAATTTAGCGAGTATGAAGCAACAGCATTCATCAGCAAAAGGTGGTCTTGGTCAATTACGTGCTCAACTTGAAAGCATGACAGGGCGCAAAGTTTCAAAGTTACCCAAGCTTAAAAAACTCGATAAAATGATTACCCAAAGAGAAGATGCTTTGGTGCAAAATGCGCTGGTTAATAATCCAGCCATTCGAGCCGTTAATCACACAGCTGATGCGCAACGTCATATCAGCCAAGCAACGATGGGCAAGTATCTTCCGCAAGTTAATCTATATGGTCAACATGATATTGCGCTCAATAGCTACACAAAAGCGCAGCAAACCTCTGATTGGAAAGTTGGCTTGAAACTGTCTATGCCACTTTTCGATTTGGCAACGGTATCTGAAATCGCAGAAGGCAGACAGCGCGCGCAAGTCGCATCCCACCAAGCCTCAGATACAAAGCGAAATATCGAGCTGTCAGTGCGTCAACTGGCCCGCCAATATTATGCTGGGTTAGAACAGATCAAACTTGCAAATTCACGCGTTAAATATATGCGCCAAATTGTAAAGTCCGAAGAACGAAGATATGAAAAAGGCGTGGGTAGCTTAGACCAGTTGCTACAGCGAAAACAAACGCTTGCTCAAGCTCGCATTGATGCAGATAGCGCCCAAACCAATTCGTATCTCACAGCTTTCCAATTGCTGATTGCAACGGGTGATTTTGATAGTAAGAAGCTTGGCGTCTAATTAATAATTATCGTTTCATTTCAAATATTCAATAACATCATTTAGGTCTTTGCCGATCAGATTTGGTATCACACCCAGTTCTTCAAGTGGCATGTTGGCGCGATTAACCCACAGGGTTTGAAAGCCAAACCAAGTTGCGCCACACGCATCCCAACAGTTTGATGAGACAAACAAAAACTCAGATGCATTAAGCTCAAAAGCATCTGACCCCAGTTGATAGACTTCAGGGACAGTTTTAAATTTACGAACGGTCTCAACTGTTAAAATATGCTCAAAACAGTCATTCATCTGAGCGCTGGTCACAGCGCTGTCGATCATCTCTCTTGTACCGTTAGACAATATCCCAAGCCGATAGCCATCAGACTTCAATTGCTCCAAGACAGCTTTGTTCTCAGAAAATGCCGTAAGGTGTTTATATTGCTGCAGAAGTTCTGCCTTGTTAACATCGGATAAATTCAAGTTAAGATGCGCGCATGCAAAGACTAATGCATCTTCTGTAATCTGCCAAAAATCAACATATTGATCACAGAGTGTGCGAATGCGGGTATAGTCAATTTGTCTATCGCGCCAAATATTGGCCAGCGCTTTGCCCTGACCGGGATAAAGTTTCTCGGCTAGTGCGCCAACGGAATAGACATCAAACAAAGTGCCATAAGCGTCAAAAATAACAGCCTTAATTTTTGGTTGCGATATCAAATGAAACCCTCCTTGGTCATGCATGTCAGACTTTGGCTGTTCATAGTGGTTTGGTAAAGAAAAAAATCATTGACGTGAAAGAGTTCAGTTGACCAATAATGAAAACTAATGTTAGAGAATTTGCAACCGTGTGCAAATATGTTGGGAGACAGGCTTGTCTAAAATCGGGATTGGAATTGTGGGTGGAGGTTACATGGGCAAGGCCCATGCTGTTGCGATGGCGTCTGTTGGTGCTATTTTCAACACAGAACTCCGTCCAAGTTTAGAAGTTGTTTGTGCAACTTCAACATCATCGGCAGAACGCTACCGAAAAGCCTATGGCTTTGCGCGTTGCACCACTGATTGGCGTGCACTGGTCAATGATCCAGCTGTTGGCGCAATCGTAATTGCATCACCTCAAGATACGCATTTAGCAATTGCAGAAGCAGCTTTTGCTGTTGGAAAACCTGTTTTATGTGAAAAACCAATGGGGGCCTCACTTGAAGAAAGCCGCCGGATGGTTGAACTTGCAGAAGCATCCGGCATAACCAATATGGTGGCCTATAACTACATTCGCACACCGGCATCTCAATATGCGCGCAAGCTCATTGCAGATGGTGCAATAGGCGATGTCACGTGGTTTCGTGCCGAACACACAGAAGATTTTCTAGCTGACCCCGATGCACCATCCACTTGGCGCACAAGGGGAAATGCTAATGGTAATATGGGCGATTTAGCACCGCATATCATCAATGCTGCTTTGGCGTTAATCGGCCCCATCGAAAGCTTGATGGCGGATATTGAAACCGTTCATAAAACACGCAAAAATGCAGAAACTGGTGCGATTGAAGATGTAACCAACGATGATCATGCGCAAATGATGGTCCGATTTAAAAATGGCATTATGGGCCATATTTATTCAAGTCGCGTCGCAACGGGTCGGAAAATGGGTTACGCCTATGAGATCACAGGATCAAAAGGTGCAATTCGGTTCGATCAAGAAGATCAAAACGCACTTTGGCTTTATGAGATGGATGGGCCATCGAGCCAGCAAGGCTTTAAGAAAATCCTGACAGGTCCAGAACATCCTGATTATTTACCGTTTTGCCAAGGTCCAGGCCATGGCACGGGCTATCAAGATCAAATTATTATTGAAGCGAAAGACTTTTTGGAAGCAATCGCGACACGAACACCAATTTGGCCGACATTTAAAGACGGCCTAGATGTTGCACAAGTTGTTGCAGCAGTATTTAAATCTGCCACAGATAAAACGTGGCAAAACGTTGATGATTTTTAATTCTGAAAGATAAAGACATGACAATAAGAATAGGTAATGCACCTTGTTCATGGGGTGTGGAATTTGCAGATGATGCGCGTAATCCAAAATGGCAAGATGTGCTAAAAGGTTGCGCTGATGCAGGTTATAAAGGCATCGAACTTGGCCCTGTTGGTTATATGCCAGAAGATCCAAAAATCTTAGGCGATGCTTTGGCTGAAAACCAATTGGAGCTCATCGGCGGCGTTGTTTTTCGCCCGTTCCACGATGCAGCCCAGTGGGATGATGTTAAAGATGCATCTAAACGCACATGCGAAGCGTTAAAAGCCCACGGTGCTGAACATTTGGTACTCATTGATTCCATTTCTCCACGTCGTGCACCAACTGCCGGCCGTGCAGCAGAAGCTGAACAAATAGATCAAGCCGAATGGACTGCATTTCGTGACCGTATTGCAACAATTGCAAAAATGGGTACCGAAGAATATGGCCTAACAGTTGGTATGCATGCTCATGCTGCAGGTTTCATGGATTTTGAGCCAGAGCTTGAGCGTTTATTGTCCGAAGTTGATGAGAGCATTTTAAAAATCTGTTTTGACACGGGCCATCACTCCTATGCTGGCTTTGATCCAATCGCCTTTATGGAACGTCATATTGACCGTATTTCATACATGCACTTCAAAGATATCGATCCAGCTGTGAAGGCTGACGTTGTTAAAAATCGTACGAATTTTTACGAGGCCTGTGGCCAAGGAATTTTCTGCAATTTGGGTAAAGGTGATGTCGATTTCCCAGCTGTTTATAAGCTGCTTAAAGACAATAATTTCCAAGGTTGGTGCACTGTAGAGCAGGATTGCGATCCGACTTTAGAAGTGGACCCGATTGGGGATGCACGTTTGAACAGAGAATATCTATCGTCTATCGGTTTTAAAGAAGGATCATAAAATGGCGAAATTAAAATGGGGCATGATTGGCGGCGGCGAAGGCAGCCAAATCGGACCGGCACACCGCTTGGGCTCAGGCCTAGATGGCGAATTTGAATTCACAGCAGGTGCTCTTGATCACCGTCCAGAAGAAGGTCGTGATTATGGCCAGCGTTTAGGTCTTGCAGAAGATCGTGCTTATGGTAGCTGGCAAGAGATGCTTGAAGGCGAGAAAAACCGCGAAGATCGCATTGATCTTGTAACGGTCGCAACGCCAAATTCAACGCATTATGAAATCACAAAAGCATTTTTGGAAGCCGGCTTTAACGTCTTGTGCGAAAAGCCAATGACAATGACTGTTGAAGAAGGCGAAGACATCGTTCGCACGGCAAAAGCATCTGGCAAAATCTGTGCAGTGAATTACGGCTACACGGGGTATTCGCTTGTTCGCCACATGAAAGCAATGGTTGCTCGTGGGGATTTGGGTGCCATTCGTTTGGTCAAAGCCGAATTTTCTCATGGTCATCATGCTGATGCTGAAGATGCTGATAACCCGCGTGTTCGCTGGCGTTATGATCCAAAATTGGCAGGTGTGTCGGCACAATTTGCCGATTGCGGTATTCATGCTTTGCACATGGCAAGCTTTGTAACGGGCCAAGAGGTCACTGATCTATCTGCCGATTGCGTATCATGTCTTAAGATGCGCGTTCTTGAAGATGATGCAATGGTCAACTTCCGTATGGATGGTGGCACTGTTGGTCGTCTTTGGACGTCATCAATTGCAATTGGTCGTCAACATGGTCTTGGCATTCAAGTGTTTGGTGAAACTGGTGGCCTATCTTGGCAGCAAGAACATCCAAATCAACTGCGTTACACACCGCTAAATGGCCGCACGCAAATTATCGAACGTGGCGAAGCCAACCTATCACCAGAAGCTGACCGCACAACGCGTGTCACAATTGGTCATGCAGAAGGTATGCCATTGGCATTTGCCAATATCTATCTTGATTTATCAGAAGCGATTAAAGCGCAAAAAGAAGGTCGTGAAATGGATGCGGCGGCAAATCTTTACCCGCGTGCGGAAGATGGTTTGCGCTCTATGGCAGCTGTTGTTGCTGTTGCTCAGTCCGGCAAAGAAGATGGCAAATGGCTAGATGCAAGGCCACCAATGTTCCAATAGTGAACAAAAGCCTGATATCTCGTTGAAAATAACAACGCCGCATTTGAGTTTTAAAACTTGATGCGGCGTTTTTTATTTGATTGGTTTTAATGTGCCGCGTTCGACAATATTGCACGGAAACAAAAGTGCTTTTGGTTCGTGCTCAGGGTTTTCCAATAGATCAAACATCACACCCAAAGATGATGTGATGATATCTTCAATCGGTTGGCGAATTGTCGTCAGGTTTATATTCTGCCAACGGGCCATTTCCATGTCGTTTAAACCAATCACCCCGATATCATCGGGCACGGATAATCCAGATTCTGCAATGGCGCTCAGCACCCCAACAGATAAAACATCATCGCCACAAAAATATGCGTCTTGAACTTGTGATCTATCTTGCAAAAGCCGCAACATTTCAGCGCGACCTGCATCAAACGAATAGGCTTCGGCATAACTATGGGTCACATCAATGTCAGTGTGTTTTGCAAGCTCTTCTCGAAATCCAGCCACGCGGTCTTGGGTTGAACTTGCAAGCTCTGGTCCGCCGATAAAGCCAACTGATTTATAGCCGCGTTCAAGCAGAGTACGCGCGGCCATGCGTCCGCATTCCACATTATCAATCCCAACAATTGTCACCGCAGGCGACATAGAATGGCGACCAAAGGAATGGACAATTGGAATGCCCTCATCAGAAAACGCTTTTGCAAATCCGGGTGGCAACGTTGACGATGCAACAATCACGCCATCAACAGAATATTGGCGAAGGAGATGAACGGAATTTTCAGGGTTTTTTTCGCCAGATAGGTTCAAAAGAAGCGGGCGTAAGCCTTTTTCTTGTAAACCACGGGAGAACAAATCAAAAATATCTAGAAAAAGCGGATTGTGAAAGTTATCCGACACAAGGCCAATCAGCTTGGTGCGCCGCGTTGTTAAGCTACTTGCAAGAACATTGGGGCTGTAGCCCAACTCTTTGGCGGCATCTTCAACACGTTTGCGCATACGAGCAGAAACCGAAGCGCCGGGAGTAAATGCCCGCGACACGGCCGATCTTGATACGCCGGCTTTGTCGGCAACATCTTGTGCGGTTACTGCTATCAAACTATTCTACCTTCATCAAAACTGGAGCACTCAACCCTCTTAGCCTGTTGGCTTTCTAACATCAATAAGACGCTGTCCCATTATAAAACACACAAGTTTGCCTCAACCATTATGCTCATATTCGGTAAGGTTAATATAATTTTCTGTTAACATGCTGAAAACGCTACTTTTATAAAAAGCGCTTAGACTTGTAGATCTTGTACAAAACGATATAGTTAAGAAAGTATTAACGTGTATTTTGTGTGAGTTTATTTATGTCTGCTCAGATTTTTCATCTTGAGGATCTCCAGAAAAGAGCTGGAAGCAAGTCCTTGTCTGTTTTTGCAGATGATTACTCTGTTAAAGTCACCTCAAAAACCGATCCATTTTTTTGGGTTCGCGTTAAAAAAACTGAAACTTCAGACATCATTGTTACAGATTTCAATCCTGGGCATTTGCCGCAGGTCACACTCAATATTGCTTTGCGGAAAGCGGTTGCAGAGCTATTTGCTCCCGATGCACAATCTATCATATTTAAAAATGTGATTTCCGTGACGCCAGAAGACAATGAATTTAGCGCCACTTATGAAGGCCCCGTCAATGCAATTCGTGCCGCGTGCGAAGGCTTTGCACGCTTTAGCCAAAAAGCTATCAGCTCATTCCGCGTCGTCCCCGATGGCCACAAGCTCAATGTTGAAGTGGCCATAAGCTAACATCTTTATTCTGGGATCGGCTTATCTGCATAATGATCAAGCTTTTGATCGCGAATGTCTTTTATATTTTTCAATCCATCACGATCACACAACTGAGTTAAACCGCGCGTAATTGTGTTTGGTAGATTTGGCCCTTGATAGATAAGACCTGTATAAAGCTGGATCAAATCCGCGCCTGCACGAAATTTTTCGGCAGCAGATTCTGTATCATCCACACCGCCAACACCAATCAGCGGAAAATCGACACCCAAACGTTTGCGCATTTTTGCCAAAATAATGTTGGATCGTTCAAAAACAGGCTTGCCCGACACACCGCCAGCTTCGGTCCCTAATTTTTGTTCGATCAAGCCTGATCTTGAAAGTGTCGTATTGGAAATAATCAGACCATCAAGCGCATGAGAGCTGGCTTCGGCGGCCATATCATCCAAACCTTCTTCGGTGAGATCAGGCGCAATCTTCAAGAAAATAGGTTTATAAACGCCAAATTTGGTCGCCATACCATCACGCTTTTGAATGATGCGCGTCAAGAGCTCAGACAGGCCTTCTCGTGCTTGTAAATCGCGCAAACCCGGTGTGTTGGGTGAGGATACATTGGCGGTGAAATAACCTGCTACCTGATAAAAAAGCTCAATGCCTTTGACATAATCCTCTGTTCGGTCTGCGCTGTCTTTGTTAGCGCCGATATTTATACCAATAAGCCCGCGTTTTTTTGGTAATTTATTCAATCGCTCAAGAGCTGCTGTATGACCATCATTGTTAAAACCCAAACGGTTGATGACAGCTTTATCTTTTTTGAGGCGAAAAATGCGTGGTTTTGGATTGCCAGCTTGCGGCAAGGGGGTAATGGTTCCCACCTCCGTAAAGCCAAAGCCAAGATTTAATACCTCAAGCGGCACTTCACTGTTTTTATCGTATCCTGCTGCAAGTCCAAGCGGATTTGGAAAATGCAGCCCAGCAATGTCTTGGGCCAAACGTTCATCCGTGTTGGCGCAAGAGCGTCCCAGTTTCACATTATTGGAGAGTTTAAGCCCCTTGATCGACAGGCCGTGTGCGGTTTCAGCATCAAGTAAGAAGAATGCTTTCTGACCGATTTTTGTATAGATTTTGTTCATTGGTCCATCTCAGGGAAAATATGATCGCCGTTATCATCAAGCAACAAAGGCTTGACCCAAACAACAGCCGACATTTCAAGCGTGCCATAAAGGTGAGGAAACAAAGCGCCACCACGCGATACTTCATATTTAAGCGCAGCACCCAATAGTTTCTCATCAATCGCGATCAAAAGGAGGTCCGTTTGGCCCGCAAAATGCTTGGCGGCTGTTTCTCGTGCTTGTTCGGCAATTGAAAAATGAATGAAGCCATCGGCAATATCAATAGGCGCTCCGGTAAAGCAGCCATTAGTTTCTGCATCTTGCCAAAGGTCTTTGGGACTGATTTTATAAATGTGTTTTGTCATAGCTATCGCCTATCAGTTTAAGGCAAACTCCGAAAGATGCCTGATGGCGCTTATCCCAAAAAAACCACATTTGTATAGGATAGGCTCATTTTGTTCTGGTTGCCTATAAATTTACCATAAATGCATAAATAAGTTGAAATTGGTTTCATAGTTTGGCAGTTAGTGCGCAGTTTACACTTAATTAACCATCACCTAATCGGGGGAAATACAATGTTGAAAGAATTTAAGGACTTTATTGCCAAGGGCAATGTCATGGATATGGCAGTTGGTATCATCATCGGTGGCGCATTCGGCCTTATCGTAAAGTCACTCGTTGACGACATCATCATGCCAGTTGTGAGTGCAATTTTCGGTGGTCTTGATTTTTCAAGCTACTTCATTCCACTCAACGAAGCTGTAACAGCAACAGCACTTGACGCTGCTAAAGAGCAAGGCGCCGTTCTTGCTTGGGGTAACTTCCTAACTGTTGCCGTTAACTTCGTAATTCTTGCTTGGATCATCTTCTTGATCGTCAAAGCAGTGAATAATTTGAAGAAAAAAGAAGCCGCAGCTCCTGCTGCACCAGCGGCACCTGCAGCTGACGTTGTGCTTCTTGAAGAAATTCGCGACTTGCTAAAGAAGTAAGTTTCTAATTTTCGCAAATTAAACCCCGGCTTTTGATTGGCTGGGGTTTTTTTGTGCCTAAAATTGCCAAAATGATCAAAACTGCAAGAAACGGAATGTGCATCGCGCCAAATTGCTATATCCGATAAGGACATTATGAAAGCTGTAATGCTTTAATGGAAGAAATTACGTATGGCGTTAAAAATGGGTTTGGCTGAGTGGATCATGTTGATCACACTTTCAATTGTTTGGGGCGGTTCATTCCTCTTTGTTGGCATTGCTGTTGATGATCTACCGCCGATGACTATCGTTCTCATTCGGGTTGGGTTTTCTGCACTTATTTTGCATTTAATTCTGAAAATTCAAGAAATTAGTTTCCCAAGCGAAATTAAAATTCTAACGGCATTTCTCATCTTGGGCCTGTTTAACAATGTCATTCCATTCACCCTTATTGTTTGGGGGCAAACCCATCTTGCATCAGGATTAGCTTCGATCTTAAATGCAACAACACCAATATTTGCTGTGATCGTCGCTCACTTTTATACAAGCGATGAAAAGCTAAAACCGCATAAATTCGGTGGTGTCATTTTAGGGTTTTTGGGTGTTGTCATTATGATTGGGGCAGATGTTTTTGCAGATGTGGGAAATGACGTCTTTGCGCAAGTCGCCATTTTGCTGGCAGCTTTAAGTTATGCGGTCTCAGGAATTTTCGGCCGCAGATTTGGCAAGATGAAAATATCACCCATAAATGTAGCAACCGGACAAGTCACAGCTTCAAGTCTGATTATCCTCCCGATGGTCATTATCATGGACGAGCCATGGACATTACCTATGCCGGGGCATGAAACTTTGTTGTCACTCACCGGATTGGTGCTGTTATCGACCGTCTTGGCTTACATCTTATATTTCAAAATCTTAGAACGTGCAGGCGCAACCAATCTTTTATTGGTGACATTTTTGGTGCCGATCAGCGCAATATTGTTTGGAATAACCATTCTTGATGAGGCTTTAACGTGGAGCCAAATCATCGGAGCATTGGTTATCATGTCCGGTTTGGTGATGATCGATGGTCGAGTTTTGCCCAAATTTAAGCGAATTAACTGATTCAGAAATGTAGTTTTTGACTTTAAATACTTTGCATTTCCACCAATTCCCTCTAAAAGCAGGAAAATCGTCCTCCTATATAATGAGATAAACTTTGGCTATAACAATGCTTAAAGCTTTTGCGCAGCGCATCATGTCTAATCAAAACAAAGATGAAACAGCCGTTCGGTTGTCACCGATGCAGATTAAAACAGAACTTTTATCTGGTCTAACCGTAGCGCTTGCGCTGGTTCCAGAAGCTGTTGCCTTTGCTTTTGTTGCCGGTGTTCACCCTCTTGTTGGGCTTTATGCGGCCTTTATGGTTGGCTTAATTACAGCTGTTTTTGGTGGACGTCCGGGCATGATATCTGGTGCAACTGGCGCGCTGGCGGTTGTAATGGTGGCATTGGTTGCCCAACATGGTGTTGAGTATTTGTTCGCAACCGTTGTTCTCATGGGTATTTTACAGCTTTTGGCGGGTATCTTCCGCTTAGGTAAGTTCATCCGTCTGGTACCGCACCCTGTAATGCTTGGCTTTGTGAACGGTTTGGCGATTGTTATTTTCCTTGCGCAATTGACCCAATTTCAAGTGCCGGGTCCCGATGGAACCAAAGTTTGGATGACCGGTCTTCCGTTGATCATGAGCTTGGGTCTTGTGGGTCTTACAATGTTGATCATTTGGGGCATGCCAAAATTTACCAACATTATTCCAGCGCCTTTGGCTGGTATCGGGCTTATTGCAATCATCGTGATTGCGTTTGGTATTGAAGTTCCGCGTGTTGGCGATCTTGCTTCGATTCAAGGTGGACTACCAATGTTCCATATCCCTGAAGTTCCATTCACACTTGAAACACTACAAATCATCTTCCCTTACGCCCTTATTTTGGCGGCCATTGGTTTGATCGAAAGCCTGCTAACATTGAACTTGGTTGGTGAAATTACCAATCGCAGAGGCGGCGCATCGCAAGAATGTCTAGCCCAAGGTGGCGCAAACGTGCTCACTGGTTTCTTTGGCGGTATGGGTGGTTGTGCAATGATTGGTCAGTCCATGATCAATGTGAAATCTGGTGGGCGGACACGTTTATCAGGTATTGCTGCAGCTCTTTTCCTTCTCAGCTTTATCATATTTGCGTCAGGTCTCATTGAGCAGATTCCATTGGCAGCTCTTGTTGGTGTGATGTTCATGGTGGTGATTGGAACCTTTGCTTGGCAGAGCCTTAGATTATTCCGCAAAATTCCATTAACTGATGCATTGGTCATTGTGTTGGTGACAGCTGTCACGGTTTATGCCGATCTGGCCATTGCCGTTGTTGTGGGTGTTATTGTTTCAGCCCTTGCTTATGCATGGACAAATGCTGTTCGCATTCAAGGCACAGCCTATCTTACGCCAGAAGGCGCGAAGGTTTATCAGATCAACGGACCTTTATTCTTTGGTTCAGTCGAAGGTTTTTCTGAACTATTCAATCCAAAAGACGATCCGAAATTGGTGATTATTGATTTTCTTGCCAGCCGTGTGGCAGATCAGTCAGCGCTTCAAGCGATTGAAGCGATCGCAGTTAAATATGAAGCTGAAGGTAAGACGGTTCAATTGCGCCATCTATCGCAAGATTGTCACCGCCTGTTAGAAAAAGCAGGTCAGTTGATGGTCGATTCAGATGATGATCCTGAATATGAGATTGCGGTTGATTATTCAATCAATAGTGGCGCTCTTGGCGGCGGCGGCCACTAAACCTAACAACAGCCGGTTTCTGGCTGTTCGTTCAGTTCTTTAAAACGCGTCGCGTGAGAGTCGATCGCGTGGGCGTTCAATGATCAATAGTGTCGTGATAATTGCAAGCGTTGTAACAGCTGTTATTGCGGCACAAATACCTAATGTAATTCCCAAAGCAACCATTACTGAACTTTCCTAAAAACCTGTCGACTTAATAAATGCGTCGTTTTCTGTCATTCGTATAATCGTGCATTAAGCTTTCCTGAGGCTTTCCACTGGTTTTCATCAGTCTGGCCCAAGTCTCTTGGTTCGTAAAAGCAGTATAAATGCAGTAAAAAAACATAATTCGTCATATCAATGCTAACTTATTAGAATTCATTTAGATGCGTTAACCTTCGGGCAAGGAATTAACCATAAAAATTGTAACTGCGTTGATTTGTGTAACCGCTCCTTAGTTGAGACAGTCACACACCTGCATGAAGCTCCATCATCGCACCGGTTTTGATCCGGATATTTTTCCATAGTTTTATTGGGCATGTTGTTTGTGTCCTGAATACAAATCGTGTTGGCGTTCCCACATGATTTGTATTCAGGAACTTTGATGAGTTCGATTTGCGTTAATATGTGATGAGTGGGGCTCAAATAGTGACTGAGATATCAAGACCAAAAGTAATCCAAAGAACCATCGTGTCTTTATATGGTGCAGCTTTTTCATCATCTTTCATTTCGCAAATCTTATCAATCGGCACATTTTTTTCAGTGGAGCCAGTATTGGTTCCAATTCAAACACAAATGAGACCTTCAAACGTTAAAAGGAATTATCATGGGTAACGGAAGCGATACACCGAGCATTCTAAAACTGCCCGAAAATATGGACCTCAATGCAGTGAGTGCGATGCACACACAATTATGCGAATTAAAGGGAAGTCCAGTCGAAATCGACGCATCCGATGTACGTAAAGTTGGAGCGCAATGTGCGCAAGTTCTTTTAGCTGCAAAAAAATCTTGGGATGCAGACGGTAAAGAATTTCTGATTGGAACCGTATCAGAAGCATTTGAAAACACATTAAAATTACTAGGAATATCGGGCGACGTATTGCCTTCAAAGGAGACGACATAATGAAAACGAAAGTATTAACCGTTGATGATTCACGTACGATTAGAAGCATGCTTCTAGCCACGTTGAATAGTGCTGGTTATGAAACTGTTCAAGCCGAAGACGGTATAGAGGGTCTTGAAGTTTTAGAAGAGTCCAATCCTGATGTCATCGTCACTGATATCAATATGCCGCGCCTTGATGGTTTTGGTTTTATTGAAGGTGTTCGCCGAAATGAGCGTTATCGTAGTGTTCCAATCCTTGTTCTCACAACTGAAAGTGATGATGAGAAAAAGAACCGGGCGCGCCAAGCTGGTGCAACAGGTTGGATTGTTAAGCCATTTGATCCAACAAAACTTGTTTCCGCGATTGAGCGTGTAACTGCCTAATCTGTAATAACTAACTGCCGCGATAGGACTAAATCCTCATGGATATGGAAGAAATCAAGGAAATCTTTTTCCAAGAATGCGAAGAGCAACTCACAGAGCTGGAAACAGGCTTGCTTGCCATGAATGATGGCGACGATGATTCCGAAACTGTGAATGCTGTTTTTCGTGCTGTACACTCAATCAAGGGTGGGGCTGGCGCCTTTGGTCTTGATGATCTAGTTGCTTTTGCCCATGTGTTTGAAACAACACTAGATTGTGTGCGATCAAATAAGCTGGAAGCAGATGCAACCGTGATGAAAGTCATGTTGAAATCTGCTGATGTTTTGGCTGATTTGACAACAGCTGCACGAGACGGTGGTTCTGTTGATGCAGCACGTTCGGCAGTTTTGGTTAAAGATCTAGACGCTCTGGCAAATGGCAAACCGCTTTCAGATGCAGATGGTGGCCAAGAAGCACCTGCTGCACCTGTAGCTGTTGTTGAAGAGGTTGCGCCTGTTGCCGAAGAAGCTGCACCGACAGACGATAGTAGTTTTCAACCCGTACCATTTTCCTTTGATGATATGGGCGTTGATGAAGAAGAAACCCAAGAGCAAGCTGATGCTGGTCCCGATGTTGGTAATGTCTTCTCAATTGAATTCAAACCCAATGCCGGGCTTTATGCCAAAGGCAATGACACAGCGCTTCTGCTAAGAGATTTAGCCCAATTGGGTAAAATGGAAGTTAGATGTAATACAGAAGCCTTGCCTGATTTGGAAGGTTTGGACCCAGAAGATTCATATCTGACATGGTCCATTACATTGACAACAGAAAATGATGAAGATGCCATCCGTCAAATCTTTGAGTTTGCTGAATGGGATTGTAAGCTAGATATCAAAGCCGGTAGAAACGAAGAAAACAGCGACAATGATGCAATGGTTGTTGTGCCGTTTGATCTATCGATGCTGGAAGGAGACGTTGTGGAAGATGTTGTTTCAACGCCTGCACCTATTGCAGCAGCCCCAACGCCAACGCCAACGCCTGCAGCACCTGTTGCCGTTGCGCCAAAGCCATCTGCAGCACCTGTTGTGAAAAAAGATGAGCCATTGACGAAAAAACCAAAAGTGGCATCCGTTGCCCCTGCTCAACAAATTCGAGTTGATCTTGAACGTGTCGATCGCTTGATCAACCTTGTGGGCGAACTTGTGATCAATCAAGCCATGCTTGCACAAAGCGTTGGCGAGAGCGAAGAAACTGTCAGCGGTTCGGGCAATAATATTAATCTTGGTCTGGATGAGTTGAACCAACTTACCCGCGAAATCCAAGATAGTGTGATGGCCATTCGTGCCCAACCGGTTAAACCTGTCTTCCAGCGTATGTCCCGTATCGTTCGCGAAATTGGCGACATGGTTGGCAAAACGGTTCGTCTTGTCACTGAGGGTGAAAATACTGAAGTTGATAAAACTGTGATCGATAAGCTTGCTGAGCCTTTGACACACATGATCCGAAATTCAGTAGATCATGGTTTGGAAGATGCGGAAACTCGAAAAGCTGCGGGTAAAGATCCTGCGGGCATGGTCAAACTTTCTGCCAAGCACCGTTCTGGTCGCATTGTTATTGAAATTGAAGATGATGGCGCCGGTATCAACCGCGAGCGCGTTAAAGGCAAAGCCATTGAAAATGGTCTTATCACAAGCGATTCTAATCTGTCAGACGAGGAAATCGATAATCTGATTTTCCACCCTGGTTTCTCAACAGCTGAAAAACTGTCTGATATTTCAGGTCGTGGCGTTGGTATGGATGTGGTTAAAAAGTCTATCCAATCTTTGGGTGGTCGCATAAGCATTCATTCGACGCCTGGTAAAGGTTCAATCTTTTCAATGAGCTTGCCGCTAACACTTGCGGTGCTGGATGGAATGGTTGTGTCTGTTGCGGATCAAACACTTGTTGTGCCGTTAACAGCTATTGTTGAAACATTGCAGCCTGAAAAATCAGATATCCATGGCTTTGGCGCAAAGAAACGTTTGATTTCCATTCGTGATACATTCTGCCCACTCGTTGATGTGGGTGAGATCTTGCACTTTAGAGATGAGCCTGCCGATCCTATTGAAGGTGTGGTGTTGCTTGTTGAATCTGAAGGCGGTGGCCAGCAGGCCTTGATGGTCGATGGTATCCAAGGTCAGCGTCAAGTGGTGATCAAAAGCCTTGAATCCAACTATTCAAACGTTCCAGGCATTGCGGCGGCGACAATTTTGGGTGATGGCCGCGTAGCTCTCATTCTGGATGTCGACATGATTGTTGAAGCATCAAAAGGCCAAACTTTGGATCTTGATAAAATGCTTATGGCTGCAGGCTAAGGATAGTACAAGGTATGAGTAATCCAAATTCAATAATGGCCAACGGTTCCCCCTCAGAGCATCTTGTTAAAGGTGAATCACCTCTAACACGTCGCGATCTATCGGAAATCGCCGATATGATTTATTCTGATGCAGGTATTTTTCTGAATGAAAGCAAGGCATCCCTTGTTTATTCAAGGCTATCAAAACGCTTGCGTAAAATTGGGTTATCTTCATTTCGCCAGTATTGTGAATTGGTTGGTTCCGAACAAGGCGCTGCAGAACGACGTGAAATGTTGTCTCAACTGACAACAAATTTCACAAAATTCTACCGTGAACGCCATCATTTTGAGCATTTGGAAACCGAAATCCTTCCCGATTTGATTAAGCGTGCACGTGCAGGCGGACGCGTACGTATTTGGTCTTCTGCATGTTCACACGGACATGAGCCCTATTCATTGGCAATGACCATATTATCAGCCTTTCCTGATGTGATGAAATATGATTTTAAAATATTGGCTTCCGACATTGATCCAAAAGTTGTCGCAACAGCGACCCAAGGGATCTATACCGGCGATGCAATTGAACCTGTGGGAGCAGCTTTTAAACGCGAGTATTTTACCAATATTGGTGATGATAAATTTGAAGTGAATGCAAACGTCAAAGCCCTGATTTCCTTCAGAGAGCTGAACTTAATCGCAAGCTGGCCATTCAAAGGAAAATTCGATGTAATTTTCTGCCGTAATGTCGTGATTTATTTTGATGACCCAACGCAATCCAAAATTTGGCAGCGTTATGCGGACGTGATTTTAAAACAAGGTCATTTGTTCATTGGACATTCGGAAAGATTGTCCGGTCCAGCAAAAGACAAATTTAAAAATGTAGGCATCACGACGTTCAGGTATGAAGGGTAATGATCAATGCACGATAAAGTAAGAGTTCTAATTGTTGACGATTCTGCGACAATGCGTGGGTTAATCCGCGTTGTACTGAGCGCTGACCCAGATATTGACGTGATTGGTGAAGCTGGCGATGCCCTAGAAGCACGCGGCGCGATCAAAACACTCAATCCAGATGTGATTACGCTTGATATTGAAATGCCAAATATGAATGGCTTGGATTTTCTTGAGAAGATCATGACGCTTCGACCAATGCCAGTCATCATGGTTTCAACGCTCACAAATTGTGGTGCACAGGCCACATTGTCAGCACTAGAAATTGGCGCATTTGATTGTATTGGCAAACCTGTCCCTGGTGATCGTACGCCGTTTTCAGGATTGGCAGATGTGGTCAAGGCCGCAGGCCGATCAAAACATTCAAGCTATAGACAGCCAGCGCAAGCAATAGCTCCAGTCATGGCAGAGCCAAAGTTTGATAATTATATTCCAGCGCGCAAAGTTATCGCGATTGGGTCATCAACAGGTGGTGTGGAAGCGCTTATTCAAGTGATTTCTAAATTCCCGGTGAATTGCCCGCCAACAGTGATCACCCAACATATGCCTCCAGCATTTACGGGTAGTTTTGCAAACCGTTTGGATAAGTTGTCAGCACCTCAGGTTAAAGAAGCCGAAGACGGGGATCGTTTGGAAGTAGGTAAAGTCTACCTAGCACCTGGCGGAACGCGTCAAATGGAAGTCGTTAATCAATCGGCACCAAAAATTCGTTTAAGTGAAGGAGATCCTGTTTCAGGTCATTGTCCTTCAGTTGATGTTTTGTTCAACTCAGTTGCAAAAATTGCGGGAAAAAATGCAATTGGGGTCATTCTAACGGGCATGGGTCGTGATGGCGCAAGCGGTCTGTTGAACATGCGGAATGGCGGAGCAAGAACGGTCGGGCAAGATGAAAAATCTTGTGTCGTCTATGGAATGCCAAAAGTAGCTTTCGAAATTGGTGCGGTGGAAACGCAGCACCCAATCAGTCAAATAACAGATCAAATATATAAGCTAACAGCAGTTAGAAGGGACAGGGTAGCCTAATGTCTATTGCGCAGAAAATTAAAGTGCTGATCGTCGATGATCAGGTCACAAGTCGCCTCCTTTTAGGGGAGGCGCTTCAAACACTGGGTTTTAAAAATATCACAGTTGCCGCAGATGGTGCGCAGGGTTTGAAAATTATGCAAACTAAACCACACCACTTGGTCATCTCTGATTTCAATATGCCCGTGATGGATGGCCTTGGCTTTCTTGAAGGTGTTCGGAAAAATCCAGCCACGCAACGTGCAGCATTTATTATGCTAACGGCGCAGGGTGATCGTGAGCTTGTTAAAAAAGCCGCAGCACTAGGAGCCAATAACGTTCTTGCTAAGCCGTTTACAATTCCGAAAATGAAGGCTGCTATTGAGGCAGTGTTCGGAGCTCTGTAGAATATGGATGTGAGATCTAAACGAATTCACGTGATTCAAGGCGAGTTTCAGGTAACCGATGATGACGAGGTGGTTTTATCAACTATACTTGGGTCATGTGTTGCCGCTTGCCTACGTGATCCGATTGCCGGAGTTGGTGGGATGAATCATTTCCTATTGCCAGGTGATGGCGCGCGTGCAGGGGGCGGTGAAGTCGCCCGCTATGGCGTCCATCTCATGGAGCTTTTGATCAACGGTCTTTTGAAAAAAGGCGCAAGCCGAGACAGGCTTGAAGCAAAAATTATTGGCGGTGGTAAGACGATACCTGGTCTTTCCAATGTTGGTGAGAAAAACGCGATATTTGCCAAAACGTTTCTTCAAGATGAGGGAATCAAAATCGTTGGTACCAATGTCGGCGGCGATCATGGGCGCAAGCTCGAATATTGGCCCGTAAGTGGTCGTGCTTGGCAATGTATTCTAAATGGTAGCGAGGCAGAGCAAGCAGTTGCTCGCGAGCGTAAGCCAATTATCAAAGCAGCTATTGTTGCACCGAAAGATGATATTGAATTTTTCTGAGTTCACTATTGTTATTGTATGTAAGTTTGCAGGAGGACGCACGCTATGTCGAATGATTTGAAAAGCGAGGGCGGGGTTTTAAACGAACCTTTGACCGAAATATTATCCAGAGTTGGAACGGAACTAAAAGATGTTGCTGTTTTAATCGAACGTTTGGAGCCATTGCTCGATAGCGAGGAAGTCGCAAATTCTATCGATACTGTGGAGCATATGAAGCTTTTACAAGGTGTGGATTTGGCGGTTCAAAAAGCCCGTGGTTTGGCTGATTTCGTTGATTCCATATCCACTGATGTCGATGAAAACCTGTTGATCGATTTAACCACAGCTTTGAACTTGATCACATTATCTGACCTTAAAAAGCGTCTTTCATCAGCCGATCAGACGGTTGTTTCAGCCGACGCTTATGAAAAAGCATCCGGAGATTTGGACTTTTTCTAGTTAGATTCGTTCGCTCCCACCTACATTCTTATTCTTGTTACTGTAATTTTTTCATAATATTTGCAGTGTATGAGCCCCAAAATCAATAAAAAGAAGTTAGATATGCCAACATGAATTGGTATGCCTTGCTTCTTTTTTGTGTTCTAAAGGTCAATCTCGACACGTTCACACAAGTTTCGGTGCCTAGTTTCGCATCTATAGGAATCCACAAATGGTTGTGGAATAAAGTGGTTGTGGAATGAATCTGGTCAATCAATTATCACAGGTTGGAAAAAACCTGTCAGAGTTAGGACAAGGGCGCTTGATGGCGCTCGTCGGCGTTGGTCTTCTTGCGATCGGCTTGATCATAACTGCCGGCATCTTTCTCAATAAACCTACATCAGAAATATTGTACATTGGTCTTTCGAGCGATGACGTCAATCAAATTGGCACAAGCCTGTCAGAGGCTCGCATTGATTTCTCTGTTGGTGCAGATGGTACAAGTGTCTTAGTCGCCGCAGGAACCGCACTACATGCGCGTGCCATCCTTGCAGAGCGCGGATTGCCAAATAGTTCGACTGCTGGTTATGAATTGTTTGACGATGTTGGATCGCTCGGCCTGACAAGTTTTATGCAAGAAGTAACGCGCGTAAGAGCGCTTGAAGGCGAAATCGCGCGCACAATTCAAAAAATCAACGGCATTAATGCAGCCCGCGTTCATATCGTGAT
Source organism: uncultured Rhizobiaceae bacterium (assembly GCA_963974325.1). Lineage (GTDB taxonomy): Bacteria > Pseudomonadota > Alphaproteobacteria > Rhizobiales > Rhizobiaceae > Lentilitoribacter. Next base: position 21,769 of record CAXBCW010000006.1, on the reverse strand, counting down.
GGCAGATACTGGTAATTTCAGAAGCGGTGAACAAAAGCCGTCTGCGTCAGTCATGGTGAAAACAAGCAATGCCGTTGCTCAGCGCTCTGCTGATTCCATTCGTCATTTGGTTGCCTCATCTGTTCCGGGCCTATCGGTCGACGAAGTCACCGTATTGGATTCCACTGGCAAGCTGCTTGCATCAGGTGATGATTTTTCAAACAGTACACTTAATCGGTCCATGTCGGTTATTCAGATCATCCAAAACGAAATTGAAAACAATATCGACAAAGCATTGTCGCCGTTTTTGGGCATCGACAATTTCCGCTCAAGCGTCATGGCGCGTGTCAACACGGATACCCAACAGATACAAGAGACAGTTTTCGATCCTGAATCTCGTGTAGAGCGTTCAACACGTGTGACGAGAGAAAACCAGACATCTAATTCCACAAATGCTGATGCACCTGCAACGGTTGAGCAAAATATTCCAGATCAAGCACAAGCTGGCGCGGGGGCACCACAATCAAGTGAATTAGCTGAGCGAAAAGAAGAGCAAACCAATTACGAGATCAATTCAAAAGTCACCCAAACTGTTCGCAATAGTTATGAGATCGAAAAACTCTCCATTGCCGTTGTTGTCAATGATGCCCGCGTCCTTGCCATGTTGGGTGCTGAAGCGACCGAAGAACAGATCGCGACGTATTTACAAGAGTTAGAACAAGTTATCATAACATCCGCTGGCCTTGATGCTGAACGTGGTGATGTTGTGAAACTTACAAGAATGGCATTTCTAGCAACAGAAATGTTGTCTGATGCTGCCGCATCAAATGGCTTTATGGAAATGTTGGTCGCCCAACTTGGTACAATCATCAACGCAGTGGCCTTTATTATTGTTGCATTCCTTGTTGTCTGGTTCGGTTTCCGTCCTATCCTAAACGTAAGTGGTGGACGTTCTGCAACGGCTGCAGCTCAAGGTGGCGATACGCTGGAAAGCTTGGATGATGCAGATGGTCTAGAACTTCCTGACTTCTCTCCAGGTGGTATGGATCCAATGGCAGGTGGCATGCCTGGCGGCGCTGCAATGGAAGGTTTCGGTGCTGACTTTGGATTTGACGCTGAAAGCGAATTTGGTACTGGCGACAGTGGCGCTGTTATTGAAGAAGGTATAAGCTTTACCGGACGTGTTAAAGGTGGCCCTGAGAAAAGACTATCTTCAATGGTTGAAATTAGCGAAGAACGTGCTGCAAAAGTCTTGCGTAAATGGGCAATTGGTGATGCTGCATAACTCATAATCAAACGATCAAAATCAGATCTTTTACAGAATACGAATAAATGAGACTCCTTGATTTGAGCCATTTTATTTTTCCCGAATAATATTTCTATTTATGTTGCTGTAATCGAATTTATATTTGTAAATATGGTTGGAATATTGCCTATATAGAAATAAAAATTCAATAGACCTCTCTGAGATTTGCCTCATATTACCTAATGGGTGCTTTTTATTAAAAACCTTCTAAATATTTTTTAGTTTTATATTTTAAGGTATATATTATATAGGTATAAAATTCTAAATATTTGGAATAGAAGGTTTTTAAATCCACAAGGGTGAAGTATTCTTGCTTCAGAAAAATAATAATATGTCAAGTACTGAAAGATACCTATAGTTTTTTGCAAAGCCATCCGCGACACTAGGGCAGATGATTCGATAAGCTTTAAGAGAATGAGAAGTTCTTGATGCAGTTTGAATGTTTCAACCAAAAATATTGTTATGGCATTTTTGTAAGATATTTAAATGACAAAAAGTTGAAAGAAAGAAGTACCAACCCGATGAGGCTTAGATAAACCGCAATGTTCAATAGCGCTACCACCGATGGAGATACAAGTGTGGCAGTGATGACCCGTGGCGAGTTCTTAGAGCGTATTGAAAATTCCTCGGAACTGATCATCAGCGACGGCTTTGAAGTTGCGTGCCAATATATCGGGGCAACAGGATACTTACTTGCAAGAGAGAATGGATCAGAAGATTCAGTCATCTCCTCCAACTGGCCTCATGACCTTGCCAAAGTCTTTGGTAATGCGATTACATCAGAGGGCATTGATGCGCCACAACCTTCGCCTTCTTATTTAGTTTTCGAGCCATCCTTCATTGAAGCGGCAGAGAAATTTAGAGTTCCAAGCATGTATTCGCGTGACATATGCGTGTTGCCCATCACCTGTGGTGAGCAAAAATACATGCTGGCATTTCTATTTCCTAATAATAATTCACACAGCCAAGACCGTCTTCGAGACGCCGCTCTGGCTTGCTCTTACTATTTATCTGAATTTGCGTCTTTTGCTGGTGCTGAAAATCAACATGCTGAATTAACCGAGCGCGAAATGGAGTGTTTGGCATGGATTGCTCGAGGCAAGACAAGCGACGAAATCGCACTCATTATTGGGATCTCACGAAATACTGTCAATAATTACATAACCAGTATTATGAATAAAACTGCCACCAAATCGAGAGCGGAAGCTGTCGCTGAGGCGGTGCGCGGCCAACTTATTTAGTCCGACTTACCCGGGGGTGAACGACATGAACGAACCGAATAGAGTTAACGAAACAAGGTCCCAAGGACATTGAACTCGGAAATGTCTGGGCACCACTCAACAGCGGATTTTTATCCAAAAGTTATTGAGTTGCAAAAACGAATTGGCGCAAAGGGCTTTGTTATCGCGGCCGCCAGTCGTGGGTTAAATAGTATCGAACCCCTTAAAATTATCATGAGTAATTCCAGCTTTTTGCAAGATGAAGCGGCAAATAGTGTTTTAAAAAAAGCAAGCACAATGCTTGCAGCTCACGTTCGAAAATCGTCACTTCCAATCTATTGGGCCGCCATTCCAGACAATCATGATAATATTGAACTGCCAAAACCTGCCCGACGCGTAGAGATAGAGGGTGCTGAAGTCAGTGGTCTTGCTTTTCCAGTGCATTTAGGCGGTAAACAATCTGGTCTGGCGATATTTTTTACACCCACAATCACCACCACACGGGAAATGCAGATCGATATTCATCGCAGGTCCTATCTCATTATGCGCGAATTATTGAGGATTTCAGCTTCTGTGAAAACGGATGCAGTATCGATCAATAATCGTGAAGCAGAATGTCTGCAATTTGCCGGCAATGGGATGACAAGTGATGATATTGCTGTGCATCTTGGACTATCTGTCCACACAATAAATGCGCATCTAAGTTCGGCAACGACAAAGCTTGATTCTGTGAATAGGATCCAAGCAATTGCCAAGGCTATACGCCTTGGCTTGATCAGTTAAAAACTGATTTAGTTTAAATTTTTGAATGATTAAGTACGCGATATAGGTCTGGTACTTCTTGCATTTTATGCATAGAAAAAGCAGCATTTTCAATGCTTTCACGCAAAAACCTTGCGCTTTCCTCTTCCGTTGCAAAATATCTATCAAATTGAATGTGACTGATTTCAATGCCACAATGATCTTTTTCCAACGTAAGACGTGCAAAAACCATAACTTGGTCAGGACAAATCTCCAAGTCGAATACGATTTTTGGATTATAATCCCAATCAACAATAAGATCGCCACCTTGTCCAAGCTTAATGGTGCCTGGTAGGAAGTATAATTCTGCAGCTGACGTGACAAGATCCGACAAGCTGGCATGACGCTCAAAACGCAACATTGCAATGAGATCTGCAATATCAATCAGCCGTAATTCCCGTGCAATTGGCGCTATGGCCTGTGCAACGATTTTTTCGTGTTCATAAGAAAGGGGGCTCTTTTTCATAACTATTTACTATGATCCTTTTACAAGTATTCAGCGTGAGCTAATGATGCAAAACTATTTGCACTTTGTGGGGTAGTTCAACTGCGCAGTTCGTACATTTCGCGTAAATTATGCAACCTAGATCATGGTTGCTATCGTGGCGATTGGTCGTATATCCGGTGAATAAGCTCGGCAACCGCCTTGTAGAACTCCGGTGGAATCAAAGTATCAAGCGAGACTTGCGCAAACATTGAGCGTGCCAATGGCGGGTCCTCAAAAACGGGAATATCGTGAGCTTCTGCGATTTCACGAATTTTAAGTGCAATCAAATCTTGCCCCATGGCAACAACCATTGGAGCCCCTGTTTCATCCGCATCATATCGCAATGCCACGGCATAATGCGTTGGATTTGCAATAACGAGTGTGGCTCTTGGCACTTCAGCAATCATCCGTTTTCTTGCCCGATCGCGCGCAAGTGATCTTTGCCTGGCTTTAACAGCAGGATCACCGTCAGATTGTTTCATCTCATCTTTAATTTCTTGCTTGGACATCCTTAAGTCCTCAAACCAGAAATGGTGTGATGCAAATATATCGACCACAGATAAAACCGCAGTTGAAATCAAAACAATAACAAAAATTGTAACGGCATGCTCCGACATGACCTCAATAATTGAAGTGGGGTCGGCATGCATAAGTCCAAGAATTTCAAAATAATCAGATTGCATCGTAATCACGATAATGATGGATATCACCATCACTTTTGCAATGTTCTTTGCAAATTCAACCATACCTTTTTTACCAAAAATTCGACCAAAACCGCCGGGGATGGAAAGTCGGTTAAATTTGGGTTGAATTCTATCAAGAACAGGTCGCGGTACGTTTTGAAAAACCGATGCGGCAATACCAAAGAGCACTAAAATGGTAAAAATTGGAACCATAATGACGCTGGATACCCAAAATAGATGCGTGAAGATTGCCATTGCGTCTTCTGCATTGATGATGCGCCAGTCCTCGGGTTTTTCAAAAATACCTTTGAGCCCTTGGGTAACCTGGCCAACCCCTTCGGGTAGATAAAACACAATGAATAAAAGAGCGCCTAGCACAGATGCAAAAGCTGGAACTTCTCTTGAAAACGGCACATTACCTTTGTCAAAGGCATCACTGACCTTTTTCTCGGTGGGGTCTTCGGTTTTGGAGTCTTTGTCATCATCATCTGACATGAGGTGCGTTCCATCGATACAAAACGAATCGTAGAATTTAACCTATCATTAGGCTGCCTTTTTGTCTTCTCGCAACCGAAGTTTGTCCTCACCTGCAAGGCGAATGGCTTCTTGGGTAATGGTTCTGCGAGCAATGGCAACTTCTTCGGGTTTGCCTAAGTTTCCATCACCAAGTTCGGAATCGATCATTCTGCGTTGACGCGCACCAATGGAAGACAAGACAGCTTCCTGCATATCTGATGATGTCCCGCGCAAGGCCATGGTGATGACATCACCACTAATATCATTGAACAGTGTGACACGAGATTGTTGTGACATCAAAAGAACATCGTCGAACAAGAAGATACGCGGTTTAACTTTGTTAGCTGCCTCAGCACTTACATTCTCAAGTGCACCCAAGAGTGATTCCACAACTGGTTTGTCCAACTCGTTCATAATATCAGCAACTTTTACAAACCCAGTTGCATTTTTCTCAGCTTCAATTTGATCAACAAGTTCTTTAACTTTTCGTTCGATAATTTCAGCAAGGCGCGGGTTAATTTCTTTCATGTTGACGGCTCTATGAACAATATCAACGCGTCGTTCGTCAGACATTTTCATCAAGGTTTTACCAGCAAAAGAAGATGGCAACATAGACAGAATATAAGCAACAGTTTGTGGATGTTCTTTAGATAAAAAGTTATTTACAAATTCAGGGTCAGCTTCTTTCAGCTCATCCCAAATGGTTTTGGTAACTGTTTGGAATTGCGCTTGGCGGCCTAGTAATCCATCAACTTCATCAGGCGTTAAGCCCTCTTCAAGAATACTCTCCATAACTTTGGCATTGTCCATAAGACCTGTGCCCTCGCTGAAAAGTTCTTCAAATTCGGTAACAAGATCTTCAAGCTCATGAGGAGGGATCGGACGTAGCTTTTGAGCTTTGTCGATAATAATTTGCAATTCGCTTTGTTCAAAAAACTTGAGCAACTTTCCGGCAATGGGTTTGCCCATTGCAAGCAGAACAGCTGCTGCCTTCTCAGGAGGAGAAAGGTCTTTAGCATGACTACCTGTGTGAGCATCATGCTCAAAGTCGTCGTAAATATCCACGAAATTATCCTGCTTCTCGTTTTGCTCCGATGACTTCAATCATCTTGATGCCAAACCGTGTATCGTCATTTTCTAATACTGTAATTTCACCGCGGCCAATCAGTTTCCCATTGACCATAATTTCAACTGGTTCGCCAATTTTGCGATCAAGGCCAATCGTTGCACCTTCGCTCAAATCCATAAGATCTGCAACCTGCATCCGGCTTGTGCCTAAAACAACTTGAATTTCAATGGGGATGTCGAGAACAAGATCAGCTCGCGTTTTGGTGCCTGTTGCGCCAGTAACATGTGCGCCACCTGCGCCAAAATCACTCATTGCTGAATCTGCGCTGCCACCGATGCTTGGCGCTGCCGCACCAAAGTCGCTGTCCAAACCACCAGTCATGCCCCCAGTCATGCCACTGCCAAAATCTGAACCCAGATCATCACCTAGGCCCATGCCTGAATCGCCGCCAAAATCACCACCAGCTGCAAAGTCACCTCCGATGTCACCACCGAAATCTGAACCCAGATCACTTGCAAAATCAGCACCAATATCTAGAGCCCCGTCGCCTGCATTAGCACTGCTTGACAAATCTAAGCCCTCCGCATCTTGTTTGAGCACATCATGCAACCCGTCAATGGCAGTATCCATATTGTCTGGATTTTGCGCATCGATACCCGGTTCGTTTTTTTCTGTGCTTTTCGTATCCATAACTTTGTTATTTCATCCCAAGCTTGTCGGGACCTTTCCAAATAAGATTATGATAGGAAAGAATGATCAACTGAACTGTGATTTTCACAGAAACAGTCCAATTGGTTAAAATACATCTTTCCAGTCTTCATCACCACAGGGCTTTTCGACTTTGATCATATATCTTTTGCCAGATTTTCCCAAAGCGCAATTATAAAGCTGCTGGCCATTGGCTTCCAAAATCACAGTTGGATCGCCCTCATCACCAAATCTTAAAACATCACCAACTTGCAAACGGCCAACTTCTTCAAGTCGGAGTTTTTCAAGCGGAATATTGGCTTGTAAAAGGATGTCCGAGCTATAAACCTGTTTGGACATTTTCTCTGCCCATTCGGTTTTTTTCTCAGTCTTGCGGCGCCTGCTTGCAATAACATCAATATCGGTTTTGATAATCTTGGCTTGTGGCACCATCACCGTGACAGAGGTTTCAAGCTTTCCAAACAATAATTTGAGAGAAAACGTTGTCGCATGCAACTCTTTATAGGTTTCATCTTTGATATCAGGGGTACGTGAAAACGGTTTGGCAACACTTTGCTCCAAAGTCGAATTTCGTGTGATGGCAGCTTTAAGCGCTTCATTGACGATTTCAAAAAATACGCAGGATAGGTCAAGCTCAAGAGATGAAAGTGGGCGCGATATGACGTCCAAATTTTCTGGATCATCGCCACCAAGTAAACATTCGACAATGGCAATAATCAGATCATTATTGCAATAAATGGCAATATCATCCGACCAAGTTTCAATCTTAGACTGACAATAAGAATATTCGCCGGTTATTTTTTCCAATAATTCAGTTCTGGTACCTAGCGAGATTTCCCCCGCACAGGCTTCGATCTTCAGGCCGTTTTTCTCTTTAAACAGTAACATGAAAGCTTGAGCAAAAGAGAGCTGAATATGGTGACACTTTTCACTGATATTGGAGGGGTTTCCCAATTCACCAACCATCAATGACAATAAAGCAGGATCAAACGGGCGAATTTTTGTACTTTTATCATCCGTTTTTGATGCCTTGGCATCAGGTTCCATAGTTACCTCATCTGCTGCAACTTCAGCATCTACAGCTGGTTCAGGCGTGTCCGGTGCGGTGTCTACCACTTTGTCTGTATCTTCATCAGCCATGATTTAACTATTCGCCGCCGCCACCAGGGTTCATCATTTCTTGCTCAACAGCATCAATTGAAGGACGCTCATATGATGAGATTGTTTTCCTGCCATGCTCTAGCGCAACCTGTGGAACAGAGCCATTCATATAGGCAAGCAAGGTTTGTTTAACAACGATGAAAAGGCGTAATTGCTTACCGCGAACAACTTCAACTTGGTGGTTCAGTGGTTGCATGATGCAATAAGATAGGAAAATACCAAGGAACGTACCCACCAAAGCTGCAGCGATCAAGCCACCCAAAACATCTGGTGGCTCGTTAATCGCGCCCATCGCTTTAATGATACCCAAAACCGCCGCGACAATACCAATCGCGGGGAAAGCATCACTCATCGTTACCAAGGAATGATGCGAGTGCATTTTATCATGCGTTAGGGTGGAGATTTCTTCGTCCATCAACGATTCAATCTCATGAGGACGCGCATTACCAATAATAATCAGGCGAATATAATCGCAGATAAAGGATGTAAGTTCTTTGTTCGCAAGCACTGTTGGAGCGGATAGAAAAATTTCTGATTCTTCTGGATTATCAACATGGGCTTCAATTTCGTTGCGTGATTTGGTCCGAAGGTCGCGCATAAGCTGGTACAAAAGACCTAAAGTATCTAGGTAATGTCTTTCCGTCGGGACCTGAAACTTGAAAGCTTCGACGATAACTTTACCGGAATCTTTGATAACTTTGGTTGGATTGGCCATAATAAAGCCGCCAATACCTGCGCCGCCGATGATCACCAACTCATAGGGTTGCATGAGTACGCCTAACTTGCCGCCCATGGCCATGTAGCCGCCTAAGATACAGCCAAAAGTAATAACCATCCCAATTATGATATTCATACCAAACGTCCACCTTTGTTATCTTTGCTATAGTTACGGTTCGATGCTTGCGTGAACCTTATATGGACCTTGATATTCTTAAGTTTGTTCAAAGCTGCCTTTCGCTCATTTTTGGATTTTTTGCCGAACAGTTTCGCGCAAGAATATTAGCCTAATTTACCACTATATTTAAAGGCTGACCCTGTTCAGTATGATCTATCGCGCTGCTCGTAAGAGGAACCAACATGACAACATTTACCGACTATCGCCTTATCGCAAGGGACATGCCCACGTCCTTGCAACGTGTATCGGAACAGACAACTGTTGCGCGCGAAACCGAATATTATCTGGAGAATATCGGCAAGGCAGATACCATTGAGGACTTTTTGAAAGATGATCGTCTTTTTAATTATGCGATGAAAGCCCATGGCTTGGAAGAAATGTCCTATGCGAAAGGTCTTATGCGAAAAGTATTGGAAGGCGGCACAGATGATGATGATGCGCTGGCCAATAAATTCACCGATACAAGATACAAAGACTTTGCCGAAGCCTTTGACTTTGTAACGCACAAAGACAATGCAACAATTTTCACCGCAGCCTCTCAAGGCACGGTTGACAAATATCTACAGCAAAGGTTGGAAGAGGATGCAGGAGCCGATAATCAGGGCGTTCGTCTTGCACTCTATTTTGAACGCAAAATGCCAGATCTTTTGGCAGAGTTTTCAGCGGAGAATTCTGACTTTGATGAAGATGCGCGCAATAGATCGATTGTCTTCTCCATTCTTGGCGATAACGCAATGGCAGATGTCGTGCGCACAGCTTTAGGCATCCCGCCTGAAACCGCCGCAGCTAATATCGATAATCAAGCAGTGGCCATCATGAGCAAGTTAGACTTTGATGATCTTCGAGATCCTGAAGGGCTCTCTGATTTTATGGAGCGATTTACATCTCTTTGGGAAGTAAACAATCCAACAGGTGGCTATGCATCTGCTGCAGATTTGCTCGGTTCGGGGTCCAATTTCGGAATTTCCACAGACCTGATGCTCTCTATCAATAATTTGAAACTTGGAGGCCGCTAATGCAAACTGCACTTTACGTTTCTTTATCATCCCAATTGGCGCTTGAACGTCGTTTGGAAACAATTTCAGGCAATGTTGCAAACTCAAATACAACAGGCTATCGCGCCACCGAAATCAAGTTTAGCGAAATTATGGACGGTGCTGGCAAGGTCAAAACATCTTATGTGAACCAAGGTAAAGACTATCTTGCGACCCATAATGGTGGGCTAAAACATACCGGTAATGATTTTGATTTTGCGGTTAAAGGCGATGCATGGCTGATGGTTGAAGGACCTGCCGGACCGATGCTGACCAGAGATGGTCGCTTTACGATGACCGAAGCTGGCGAGCTTGTAACAATTAATGGATTTCCAGTTTTAGATGCTGGCGGTGGTCCAATTCAGCTTAATCCAAATGGTGGACCTCCCGATTCAGCAAAAGATGGAGCGCTTATTCAAAATAATGTGGTTGTTGCAAATATTGGTTTGTTCACAGCCGATCTAACAGCTGGGTATCAACGGGTAAATGAACTTGGTATTCTATCAAATATTCCGCCTGAGCCTGTGGCTGATCGTGCCGAGATTGGCATTGTTCAAGGCTATTTGGAAGAATCTAACGTTAATGCCATTACAGAAATGAGCCGTTTGATCCAAGTCTCTCGCGCCTTTGAAAACACATCAGCATTGATGCGAGACGCGGATAAAACATTCAAGCAAGCTATCCAAACATTGGGTGGTTCTCGTTAAGATGTATCGGCCATGTGTTGCGAAAACATATTTGCTTGCGCGATGTATAACTCTCTTGAAGGGTGGCTTTCATGACCGCAGCACTATCGCTTACTGAGCTTGAATCTGCCGTTAAATCATTTAAAGCCCCAGAAAACTTGCTTAAAACAGGTGGACGCGTCACCGCGATCTCTGCCGGATCATATTCTGTGGTTGGTTTATCACGTCATGTTGGTTTGGGTGATTTTGTCGAACTTGATCATGGTGGGGAATTGCACCCCGGTGAAATTGTTCATGTTGGTCCAGAAGAGATTATTATCTGTCCATTAAACTCGGACAATCCGGCCCATATCGGCGATCAGGTTTATAAACGCGGTAGTTTTCAAATTCGCCCCCATGAGAGTTGGTGCGGAAGAACCATCAATGCTCTGGCTGAACCCATTGATGGTGGTAAGCCATTAATGCAAGGCGATAAAGATATGCCATTGCAAGCGCCAGCGCCTTTATCCATGTCGCGAAGTCGTGTGGACACACCTATTCACACAGGTGTTCGCGTTGTCGATGTTTTTGCTCCCATTTGCCAAGGCCAACGGATGGGCGTTTTTGCCGGCTCCGGTGTTGGTAAATCCACCATGTTGTCGATGTTTGCCAAAACAGCAGATTTTGATCGTGCCGTGATTGCTCTTGTGGGCGAACGTGGCCGCGAGGTTCGCGAATTTATTGAAGAGACGATGGGCGAGAATATGTCCAAGTCCATTGTGGTTGTTGCGACCAGTGATGAAAGCCCAACTTTGCGCAAAATGGCGCCTTTGACGGCGATGGCGATTGCAGAACATTTTCGCGATAAGGGTGAAAATGTCTTGCTGATCATTGATAGTCTAACACGCTATGCACATGCTTTGCGCGAAATTGGTGTTGCATCTGGCGAACCGCCCGTTGCGCGCGGTTATCCGGCATCGGTTTTCACCGCAATTCCACAATTGCTAGAACGGGCAGGACCCGGCGCTGGACCTAAAGGTGCGATCACAGCGATTGTGTCGATTTTGATCGATGGCGATAATCACAATGATCCGATTGCAGATAATGCACGCGGCATCTTAGATGGCCACTTGGTTTTAGATAGAGCATTAGCCGATGCGGGCAGATATCCACCGGTTGATCCACTCAGTTCAATCTCACGTCTGGCTCGAAAGGCGTGGAAGGGTGATGAAGAATTACTTGTGAACCGCATCAAAGCATTGATCCATAGATATGAAGAAACCCGAGATCTAAGATTAATCGGCGGCTATCGACCAGGAACTGATGCCGATCTTGATATGGCCGTTATTCAGGTTCCTGTCATTTATGAGAATTTGCGCCAAACGCCATCCGATCCGCCGTCTAAAGATTCCTTTGGCGAGCTTGCCGAGGCGATGAAAGCTGCCGCATCTGCGATGAATAATATGGGCGATAACCAAGTCAGGAGACCAGGTTAATGACTGAATTTTACGATGATTTCGAAGATGACTTTAATGAAGTGGGAGAAGAAATAGTGCAAAAAGTTGCCACGGCCAAAAAAGTTAAAAAAGAAAAATTTAGCTTTGATATTTTATTCGCCGTGTTTGGCGTTTGCCTTGCCGGATCAGCTGCCTTTCTTCCATGGTATGTGTTTTTGAACCAAGAAGAATTTAGTGTCAAAAAAATGGCCTATGGAAAAGACCGCGTTCTACCCAATTGGGAAGGGCGAACCGTGGTCAACACCTCGCCATCGGCAATTGTCCGTCGTGATCCAAATGCACCAGATTTCGCCCCGTCACCAGATAGTATTACAACAGCATCCATTCCATCGGATGCAGGCGATGGCAGCGGCGGGTCTCAAGCCTTTCCCGGTCCACGATATAAGCTACTTCATGTCGTCAATGGGCGCGCTCTTATTGAGGATATGTCGGGCATGTATATGGTCAAAGTGGGATCAACCTTGCCAGATAATAGCATCTTGTCATCGTTGGAAGAACGCGGCAATGGCTGGGCAATTGTAACCTCAAACGGCGATGTCATTCAGAACTAAGGCCCTGATTTTTGGGCTTTGAGATGACTTGTTCAGCACGTGGCCCAGCAAGTCGTCCAATGGGTCGCCCAACAAGTGGCAAGTCCCACGCAAGATTATTACCATATTCTTAATATTAGAATTGATGGGAAAGTCTTATGCAACCAATCCAATTATTCAAACTCGCATCTCAACAAGCACAATGGTTGTCTGTTCGGCAAACTGTTGTCGCAGGGAATATTGCGAATGTGAACACGCAAGGTTATGCGGCCAAAGATGTTGAAAGTTTCAAAGCTGTTTTGGACTCTTCAAGTAAAATGGCGGCAACAAATCCTGGCCACTTCTCCAGCGATGGCGCAAGAGGCAGAATTCGTAGCAACGAGATTAATGGTATTGCGGTCAATCCGTCCGGCAATAACGTCAATTTGGCGAATGAAATTTCCAAAGGTAGCGGCATTAAACGCGCTTATGAAATCAACACCGGAATTGTGAAAACAATGAACCGGATGATGATGGCAACGTTAGGTAAATGATGCGGAGTATTGAATTATGATGGTCGATCCACTTTCACTTTCATCCAAGATTGCAGCAAGCGGTTTGCATGCGCAAGAAACGCGGCTGCGCATTGTTGCAGAGAACTTGGCCAATGCGCAATCAACGGGTGATACGCCCGGGGCAGATCCTTTTCGCAGAAAAACAATCTCTTTTGCTGCCATGTTAGATAATGACACAGGCTCATCCAAAGTGCGCGTCAGCCGTTTGGGATATGATAGATCAGATTTCTCGCTCACCTTCGATCCAAGCCATCCGGCGGCAAATGAAGAGGGCATGGTCAAAATGCCAAATGTAAACCCGCTGATTGAACTTGCAGACATGCGCGAGACGAACCGTTCCTATGAGGCCAATCTTCAGACGATTAAGCAAACGCGTGAACTTGTCTCCATGACACTCGAACTTCTGCGGGCAACTTAATGAACTCTTTATTGCAAAGCATATCGAGCGTCGGCCCGACAACGCCCGCACAAAAGCCAGATCTTGTTTCACTATCTGGTGCAACGGCCGCCGCTGGCGCATCTACTGGCAATGTACAAGGTCCAGGATTTACCGAAGTCTTGTCCGGAATGGCAGGCCAAGTCATGGGCAATTTAAATCAAGCTGAAAACATCTCAGTTGCTGCCGTTAAAGGCCAAGCCAATACGCGTGAAGTCGTGGACAGTTTAATGACCGCAGAACAATCACTTAAAACAGCGATTGCCATCAGAGACAAAATTGTAACCGCATATCTCGATGTCACGAGAATGCAAATTTAGGAGTAGTGTCATGAAGGCATTGTCAATTGCAGCAACGGGTATGAATGCGCAGCAAACTAATTTGGAAGTTATTGCCAATAATATCGCCAATATTAATACGACAGGCTTTAAGCGCTCTCGAGCAGAATTTAGCGACTTGCTCTATCAAGTTGAACGTAGCCAAGGTGTGCCAAACACAGGTAACCAAGCTATCGTTCCTGAGGGCGCACATATCGGCCTAGGTGTGCAAACATCTGCCGTTCGTAATTTACATATTCAAGGTAGCTTGTCTGGAACATCGAATAAGCTTGATCTTGCACTTGTGGGTCGGGGTTGGTTTCAGATTGAAACACCAACTGGCGAAACGCTTTATTCCCGCGCTGGTACATTCAATACCAATGCAGAAGGCGCACTTGTTAATATTGATGGTTATGAAGTTGCCGGTGGAATTACATTTCCAGACAACACATCTGAAGTTGTCATCAACAGATCAGGGCAGGTTTTTGCGCGGGTCGGTAATGATGCGAACTTAACCCAGCTTGGGCAATTGACGCTTGCAAACTTTATTAATGAAGCTGGCCTTGAACCTTTAGGTGACAATCTATTCCGCGAAACAGCAGCCTCCGGCGGCGCCACATTGGGCACACCAGATGATCCAGGTTTTGCCCATGTCCAACAGGGTTATTTAGAAGCCTCAAACGTGGATCCGATCAAAGAGATCACAGACATGATCTCGGCGCAACGTGCCTATGAGATGAATTCTAAAGTCATCAAAGCCGCAGATGAGATGGCCAGCACAGTGACACAATCGTTGAGATAAACTTTACCAGGGAAGCAAACATGATGTTTGAGCCAAGCAAGCCAAAAAGCAAATTTAAAAGAAAACTATGGTCAGCTTTACTAGGTGCCGCAGCTGTTATATTGGCCCCGGTGATCTCAATGGCGCAGCCAACGGCTGTGGTTCCGCATCAAATTATCTATCCCGGCGAAAAAATATCATTTGAAATGGTCAAGCTTGTGGATGTTATCAATCCCAATCTTCGCCCAGGCTATGCAAAAGTCATTGCTGAAGTTGAAGGCTTTGTGTCTAAAAAAACACTTCTTCCAGGTCGCATTATCCCTGTGAACTCACTTCGCGAAGCGTATATGATGGAACGCGGTAAAAACATCTCAATGGTATTTTCAACAAACGGCTTGATGATCGTAGCTCAAGGTGTCGCGTTGCAAAACGGGACATTGGGCGAGCGTGTTCGGGCGCGCAATTTAGATTCAGGCACCATTATTCTTGGCACCGTGATGCAAGATGGCACCTTGAGAGTGATGTCCCAATGACATTTAAACGCCTAGTCTCATCAATCATATTAACGTTGCTATCTGTCACTGTTTGCGTCGCAAATGGCCCAACAGCGCGTCTTAAAGATATTGCCTCATTACAATCTGGTCGTAGCAATCAATTATTGGGCTACGGCTTGGTTGTTGGCTTGCAAGGTACAGGCGATGGATTGCGAAATTCTCCCTTTACCGAACAATCCATGCGCGCCATGTTGCAAAATTTAGGTATCGCAACTGAAGGCGGTGCGACGCGATCTCAAAATATCGCAGCCGTTTTGGTCACAGCTAATTTGCCACCCTTTGCAAGCATGGGCTCACGTATCGATGTGACTGTATCTTCATTAGGCGATGCATCTTCATTGCGCGGTGGAACTTTGGTCATGACATCGCTTGCGGGTGCTGATGGCGAAATTTATGCGGTAGCTCAAGGTTCGGTTGTTGTCTCTGGTATCAGTGTTGAAGGCGATGCTGCAACATTACAAACCGGAGTAACAACATCGGGTCGTTTGCCGGGCGGCGCGATTATTGAACGTGAAATTCCAGCAAAATTTAAAGCGACAAACGAATTAGTATTTCAATTGCGCAATCCAGATTTCTCAACCGCAGTCGGTATTGCCGATGTGATCAATGCTTATGCCCTCAATCGCTACGGTCAAGCAATCGCAAGCGCAAATGATTCAGCGGTAGTTAAAGTGATGAAACCTGCAAATGCAGATATCACGCGTCTGATGGCTGAGCTTGAATCTTTAGTGGTTGAAACTGACATGCCAGCCCGTGTGGTGATTAATGAGAAGACCGGCACAATTGTGATTGGTCATCATGTGAAAATCTCTCGTGTTGCAGTCAGCCATGGCGCGCTGACGGTGCAAGTCAATGAAACACCAACGGTCGTGCAGCCTCTGCCATTTTCAGATGGGGTAACCGCCGTTGAACCACTTACAGATATTACAGCCGGAGTAGATGGTGGTCAGGTCGCTATTTTGAACGGAACCGATCTGCGCTCACTCGTTGCTGGACTTAATACAATTGGCGTTAAACCAGACGGCGTTATTGCCATCTTACAAGGAATGAAAACTGCAGGCGCACTGCAGGCGGAGCTGGTATTACAATGATCACGTTATTTAAAATAAGCACAGCAAATGTGAAAACGCTTTTTAAAATCTCGGCACTGGCTCTGATCGTTGTTGGCTCCAACCCCGTTGCGGGTTCTTTTGCGCAAACCAATGGCTCTTTAAAAACAGATGGCACAGCAGGTAACATTGACATCAATCAAGACATTCGTAAGTTTTGTGGCAATATTGCCGATGCTGCGCGCGATAGAAGATATTTGCTACAACGCGAAGAATTAGCAAAATTGCAGGTTGGTGTTGATGAGCGCATCGAAAAGCTGCGTGTGTATCGCGATGATTACAAAAACTGGCTGGATAAACGAAATCAGTTTTTAGCAACAGCGGAAGCCAGTTTGGTTGATATCTTCAAAAAGATGAAACCAGATGCTGCAGCAAAACAGCTAGAGATCATTGAGAAGAATATTGCAGCTGCCATCATTATGAAGCTGAGCCCACGTCTATCTAGCCAGATTTTCAATGAAATGGATGCAAACGTTGCGGCACAATTGGCAACAATTATTGCAAGCGCGGCTGACCGCAGGTTGGGCGAAACGCAATCATGACGCAAATACCAAACATGAAAAAACTCACAGGTCTTCTAGCCGTTGCAATTCTTGTGTCGGGCTGTGGCGGCGCGCAAAAATACCGTGAACTGGGTAAAGCGCCAGAATTGTCTCCCGTTGGCACAGGCATGAAATATAGCAACACAGCCCAAGTAATGACCTATCCAAAACAAAAGCCGCAGCGGACCAATAAGTTCTCTCTTTGGAGCGATCATAAAAGTACATTGTTCCAAGATACGCGCGCAATGTCTGTCGGCGATATTTTAACCGTAGATATCTCACTGAATGAAAGCGCATCCTTTGATAATGAATCAGATCGCTCGAGAACCAATTCAAGCGGCTTTGATGCCGCAGGTTCCGTTCGTACATTATTGGGTGATATTAATGCGGGGCCTTCTGCCATTACATACGGCTCCAACACGTCAAGTTCTGGCGATGGCTCAACCAAGAGATCTGAGAGTTTAGAAATCAAAGTTGCTGCTATTGTGACAGGCATATTGGACAACGGCAATCTGATCATTAGCGGATCACAAGAGGTTCGCGTGAACTTTGAACTTCGTATATTGAATGTTGCAGGTATTGTCAGACCAAAAGATATCGATACCAACAATATGATCGCCTATGAGAAAATTGCAGAAGCTCGAATTTCCTATGGTGGCCGTGGCCGTCTGACAGAAGTTCAGCAACCACCAATCGGTCAACAGCTTGTTGATGCAGCCTCACCATTTTAGGGAATTGATATGCAAGAGCTTATGGACCCTGAAGATGGTGATGGAGAGGGCGGCGCGAATAAGTCGACGCTAAAGATCACCATTATTGGTGTGGTTATCGCATCAGTGATCGCAGCAGGCGGTGGCTGGGTCATTGGTGGCATGCTAGCACCGGCAGCTATTGAGATGCAAGACGCAGCTGCGGCTGCCCAAAAAATGGACAAAAAAGCGGAAAAAGGCGAAGAAGAAGAAGTTCCAATCGCTGGTGCCGAAGGTCCAAATCTCATTCGACTTCAGCCAATTACTACAAATTTGGCGTTCCCAGCTGAAAGTTGGGTCAGATTAGAAGTATCTCTTGTGGTTAAAGGTGAACCAGACATCGAAATGGTCGAACTTGTCCACCAAGATATGGTAGGTTACTTGCGAACACTGTCTTTGCAACAAATCCAAGGTGCTCGTGGTTTCAGATATGTACGTGATGATTTGATCGAGCGAGCTATATTAAGGTCCAAAGGCAATATAGAGAATATTTTGATAAGGACATTTGTAATCGAATGATTCGATTTTTTTGGGTTATCTTAGCTATGATAGCTTTGATGACGACCGCGAGCGCTCAGACGATAGATGGTGGTTTATTCCAAACCCCTCTGACTGGATCTGTGGCTAGCTGGATCGTTCGAACCTTCGGGCTGTTAACAGTTCTGTCCTTGGCGCCTGGCATTCTTGTCATGGTCACAAGCTTCCCGCGTTTTATTATTGCCTTTTCAATTCTGCGCACAGGCATTGGCCTGCCATCAGCGCCTGCCAATATGATCTTAATCTCACTTGCCTTGTTCATGACATTTTATGTAATGGCTCCGACTTTTGATAAAGCTTGGGATCAAGGTGTGGGCCCGCTGTTAGAGGATCAGATTACAGAAGCACAAGCGATTGAACTTATCGCTGATCCATTTCGAGAATTTATGCTCAATAATACACGGCCCAAAGATCTTGCGCTATTTGTCGATTTAGCGCGTGAGCAAGGTCAGCCGATTGAGACTGATGAAAAGATCGATATGCGCGTGCTCGTTCCCGCTTTTATGATATCAGAAATCAGGCGTGGCTTTGAAATTGGCTTTTTGGTCGTTCTGCCCTTCCTTGTGATTGATCTTGTTGTCGCAACAATCACCATGGCGATGGGTATGATGATGCTCCCCCCGACGGCAATCTCGTTGCCGTTTAAGATTTTGTTCTTTGTGTTAATAGATGGCTGGAACCTGTTGGTTGGCAGTCTCGTCCGCTCATTTGTGTAATATTTTACTCAAATTCGCCTAAAATCCACTCATTTTTCTTTAATATCTCTAGTCAGATTCGGTACCGTTATGGTTGGAGTCAACTTGTTAACTTTGAATCCTACTTCTCGGGTTTGAGCCCTATTTGCGCGCTAAAATTAAGACTTTTGTAAAGGATCGGAGTCATTTTAACCTCACAAGACGGGCTTAGCTTCAAACAGTATTCATTGGCTAAGCGGCATGATGCGTTTCCGACTTCACCGGTATAAAGTCCGGTATGTCCCACTTTTTAGTATTGAGTAATGTAAGGGACAATCTCATGACAAGTATTATGACAAACACAGCTGCAACAGCTGCACTATCTACACTAAAATCAATCAATTCAGATCTTGATACGACACAAGGTCGAATTTCTTCAGGCCTTCGCGTTGAAACAGCAAGTGATAACGCTGCATATTGGTCAATCGCAACAGAAATGCGTTCAGATACAAAAGCACTATCGACTGTGCAAGATGCACTTGGTCTTGGTGCTGCCAAAGTTGATACAGCCTACACAGGTATGGAAGCTTCGATGGAAGTGGTTTCTGAAATCAAATCTAAATTGGTTGCCGCTCGTGAGCCAGGTGTTGATAAAACAAAAATCAACACTGAACTAACAGAGCTTAAAAATCAGCTTTCTAGTATCACAGACAGTGCGTCTTTCTCCGGTGAAAACTGGTTGAAAAACGATACGGCCGCAACAGCATCTGATAAAGACATTGTTGGTGGTTTTAACCGTGACTCATCAGGTAAAGTATCTTTGACGAAATTGACAGTTGATGTATCAGCTTCAATTCTAATTGATACAAATACGGCTTCTGCTGGTATTTTGACAAAAGATCGTGATGCCGATGCACTTCTTGCAACAGCAACAGGTACTGCAGATAACTTCTTCCTGATCAATGCAGATATTACAGGTACTGGTGGTACTGGTACAGAAGTTGCCCTATCAGCGACTACATCTGATGCCGATATTGAAGCGATGATCCGTGTTGTTGATGATATCTATTCAGACATGACAAGTGCTGCTTCAAACCTTGGTTCTGTGAACAAACGTATTGAAATGCAGGATGAGTTTGTCGGCAAGTTGATGGATTCAATTGATAAAGGTGTTGGCCGTTTGGTTGATGCTGATATGAATGAAGAATCTACGCGACTAAAAGCGCTGCAAACACAGCAGCAATTGGGTATTCAAGCCCTATCAATTGCGAACTCAAGCTCGCAAAGCGTAATGTCACTCTTTAGATAAGATGACTTATTAAACTTACTCAAGACTAACTGGCCAGTTTAAATATTGGGTAAGTTGTTGTAATTAAAGCCATATTTCATTTTTGAAATATGGCTTTTTTGCTTTGAGCAAAAATTAATATTTCCCATGATTTTAAATGTTAAGCCTATAGTAACTATGTTGTGACCTTTGAGTACTATGTAATAGCGGTCTGTAATCTTTGTAGGGAAGGGTGCAGAGGCATGATGCCAAGCTTGCTGTTACCGGTAAAAAAGTCCGGTATGTCCCTCTAAGTTAAAGAGTCAAAGGGGCAGTCAAAATGACTAGTATCATGACAAATAATTCTGCGTTAGCAGCACTACAAACTATGCGATCCATCAACATGGATCTTGAAACAACACAGGGCCGTATTTCATCTGGTTACCGTGTTGAAACAGCAACAGACAACGCAGCTTACTGGTCTATCGCAACTGAAATGCGATCTGATAATAAAGCACTATCGACCGTGCAAGATGCACTTGGTCTTGGTGCCGCCAAAGTGGACACTGCCTATACAGGTATGGAAGCTTCGCTTGAAGTTGTCTCAGAAATCAAAGCAAAACTAGTTGCCGCTCGTGAGCCAGGTGTTGATAAAACAAAGATCAATTCTGAACTTACAGAGCTTAAAAATCAACTAATCAGTATTACAGACAGTGCGTCTTTCTCCGGTGAAAATTGGTTGAAAAATGCTTCTGCTACAACAGCTGCTGATAAAGACATTATTGGTGGTTTTAACCGTGATTCTGCAGGCAAAGTATCTCTAACAAAGTTGACGGTTGATGTATCAAGTTCAATTCTTGTTGATACATATACAGCTGGCAATGGTATTTTGACAAAAGATCGTGATGCGGATTTACTTCTTGCATCACCTACATCTACACCGGCAATGTTCTTCCTGGTCGATGCTCATGATACCGCATCTGGTACCGCAGGTACCGGTACTGAAATCGCGCTTACTGCAACAACAACGGATGCCAATATTGAAGCGATGATTCGTGTTGTTGATGATATTTATTCTGATGTAACAACCGCCGCGTCCAATCTTGGTTCCGTGAACAAGCGGATCGAAATGCAAGATGAATTTGTTGGCAAATTGATGGATTCAATTGATAAAGGTGTGGGCCGTTTGGTTGATGCTGATATGAATGAAGAATCGACCCGACTAAAAGCGTTGCAAACACAGCAACAATTGGGTGTTCAAGCACTATCAATTGCGAACTCTAGTACACAAAATATCATGTCACTGTTTAGATAAACTAATATTTCTCATCCGCTCTTTGTTGCTTATGAGTTGCGGATTACAAATAAAAGATAGCCATATCTTCTTCGTGAAGTGTGGCTATTTTTTTATGCAAAATTAAATTGATTAAATTATTTGAATTAAATTAAGTCTCTGGTAACCACGATCTGTTTTTATAAGGGCAAGTAACAGCGGTCTATAACTTTTGTAGGGAAAGGTGTAGAAGGCATGATGCCAAACTTGCTGTTACCGGTAAAACAATCCGGTATGTCCCTCATTAAGTATAAGAGTCAAAGGGGCAGTCAAAATGACTAGTATCATGACAAACAATTCTGCGTTAGCAGCACTACAAACTATGAGATCTATCAACATGGATCT